>NZ_JARFYN010000200.1 GCF_030272695.1 Martinezella calliandrae | reverse complement strand
GCTGACTGTCGTACGCCAAAGCGGCACGCTACGGTCTTTACGTCCCTTACCATGCAAGTGTGCAACCGCCGCGCCATCGACGATAACCTCGCCGACGCGCAGGCCGATGGCTTCGGACACACGGGCGCCAGTGTTGTACATCAGGCTGAACAGCGTGCGGTCCCGTTCACCTGCCCAGGTCCGCGCATCCGGCGCGTCAAGAATCGCCTGCATCTCCTCGCGCGAGAGAAATCCCAGGACCGGCCGGTCGAACCGTTTCATCGGAATGGCCAGTGCCTGTTGGATGACGATGAGCGCAGTCAGGTCGTAATGGGCGGCATACTTCAAGAAGGAGCGAAGTGCCGCCAAGCGGGCATTGCGCGTGCGCGCACCGTTGCTCCGTTCCTTCTCCAGATGGTCGAGGAAGTCCAGGATCAATTGAGCATCAAGATCGGTCAAGATCAGCCGGGTGGGCGCCTTGCCAATCTTCGCTTCGGCGAAGCCAAGCAACAATCGAAAAGTGTCC
>NZ_JARFYN010000199.1 GCF_030272695.1 Martinezella calliandrae | reverse complement strand
TGCCGGTTGGCGTTCCCTCTGGCTCGATGACGACGAGTCGGCCAGCGGTGATATCGTCGGCGACGGCGGGATAGGGCATATGGCCCCAGCCAAGCCCTGCACATAGGAAGGCGTGTTTGGTGGAAAGTTCGGCGACGCGCCATGACTGACCGCCGAGCACGCCGAATTCTTGGCCGGTGGTAAGCGTCGAGCGATCGGTCAGGACGACTTGAACATGGCGCTCCATGGCGCTCGCAGCGATCGGGCTACGCAGATCCGCCAGTGGATGGCTCGCCCCCACGACGGTCACCAGCGGCAGGTTGAACAGCCATTCCTTGGAGAGATCCGGCGGCGCGCGCTGGAGCGTTCCGATCACCCCGACGCTGCAGCGGCCGTCGAGCACCGCCTGGGGGACGGCACCCAAAGCCTCGAAATAGACGCGCAGCGGCGTCGCGGGAAACGCGGCCGCCCATTCCCGCGCGACCTTGGTCAGTAAACCTTGCGGAAACATTGTGTCGAGAACGATGGAGAGTTCGGGCTCCAGCCCGCCAG
>NZ_JARFYN010000198.1 GCF_030272695.1 Martinezella calliandrae | reverse complement strand
AGCAATCGAGGTGCGTCATAACTCCGGTCCGTTCCGGTCGATTGTCGTACCAGCTGGCCAATCGGAGATTGGCCGTCCAACAGGCAGAATAATGACAAGTGGGTCCTCGACGCGCGTGGGCGGCAGGTCTGTACGCGCGTGTGGCAGCGTGGATCGTACGCTAATCTCCGACACAACAGTCACCGGACCGTTTCGGCCGAACCTCTCAATGTGTTTTTGCAATGCGGGCCGCACCGTGCCGAAAGCAAATGGAACAGCCAGTTCGCGCAACACCGGCAGCATGGCTTGGATCGAATGCCCGATCCCCAAACCCTCAAGATCCGGACGCACACCATATAGTCCGAGCTCAGCCACCAACTGATCGGTTGTGCCAACCTTTATGAACCGGCGCAGCAATCCCATGTGAGCGGCGACGCCACTAGCGTCATAGGCGATGGCACGAAGCTCAGGTCTTGCTCCGGCCCAGCTTTGACTGCCCTCGAACGGCTTTGCATTAAAGGCCCCGGTTGGCCCATAGGTCTTTCGAAAGAACTCGGCGAGTTCGACATGTTCGGCGAGTTCCAACTCGCTTTCCC
>NZ_JARFYN010000197.1 GCF_030272695.1 Martinezella calliandrae | reverse complement strand
GCGCGCTTCCACTGCTCGGCCGCGTTGTCGAGGACGAGATATAGCAGCTTCATGGCAGCGTCGTCACCCGGGAAATGGCCACGCGACCGCACCGCCCGTTAGCGGCAACACCAACGGACCGCCCAAAGATTAATATCACCCTGAAAATGGCGCCACTTGAAATCGCTCGTCAAAACTCTCATTCAAAATCTTCGGCGTTCCTTCGGGCATCAATGGAAATTTTGCAACAGAGCCGTTTCTTCAATCATCGCGATGAATGACCATAGTCTTGAGGGGCATCAGCCTGCTGATTGGCTTCAACACCGCTCTCCAGAACCTAAACAAACCAGCGCATAGCTGATTAAAGCTACGCAGCCGCCTTGTTGTCTGGTGCGATTGGCCGAGCCTTTTCGCTTGCGAGACAGGCTACGGCTCGTCCGCCGCAACCGTTTGAGCAATGCGCTATGCGCCTTGGGTCCAGGAATCGTGCTGCCATCGACAAGCGTTGCCAGCGTGGCAATGCCCAGATCGACGCCCACGCTGGCCTGAGGCTGCTCTACGGCCACAACATCGGCGGTCTCAACCATGATGCTGACGAA
>NZ_JARFYN010000196.1 GCF_030272695.1 Martinezella calliandrae | reverse complement strand
TCAAGAGCCGCTTGTACCGTCGTTTGCCCAGCAGCGGCTCTGGTTCTTGGCGCAGCTGGACGAGGCGAGCACCAACTATCATATTCCGCTGGTCTTGCGGCTATCTGGTGTGCTCGAGCGCAGCGCCTGGCAGCGCAGCCTTGACCGCCTGTTTGCGCGCCATGAGGCGCTGCGCAGCATCTTTGTCGCGCCGCAGGGCAAGCCCCGGGTCGAGGTCCTGCCGCCGGATGCGGGGCTGCCGGTGCTCGAGCACGATCTCAAGGGCAGGGCGGATGCGCAAGCCGCGCTTTTGGATCTGTGCCAGGAGGAAGCGCGTACGCCGTTTGATCTTTCGCGCGGGCCGCTGATCCGCGGGCGGCTGATCGACATGTCGGACGAGGAGCACGTCTTCCTCTTGACCCAACATCACATCGTCTCGGACGGCTGGTCGATGGGTGTGCTCATGCGGGAACTGAGCAGCCTCTACCGGGCATTCGCCGCCGGGCAGGACGATCCTTTGCCGCCGCTCGCCATCCAATATCCCGACTATGCCGCCTGGCAACGCCAATGGCTGTCGGGGGAACGGCTGCAGACCCAGGCGGAC
>NZ_JARFYN010000195.1 GCF_030272695.1 Martinezella calliandrae | reverse complement strand
CGAGGTTATCGTCGATGGCGCGGCGGTTGCACACTTGCATGGTAAGGGACGTAAAGACCGTAGCGTGCCGCTTTGGCGTACGACAGTCAGCTTGATCCGCAACTGGAAACGTCGGCTGGCTTTCACAAGCGAGGAGGACTTCCTGTTTCCGAACCGAAGCGGAGGGCGCATGGCGCGTTCAAACGTCACCCAGCGTTTTGAACTTGCGGTATCGGCTGCGGCGGAACGTTACCCGCAACTCGCGAGCCGCTCGATTTCGCCTCACACCATCCGCCACACCACGGCGATGCATCTCCTGCAGTCCGGCGTCGATATCAGCGTCATCGCGCTGTGGCTCGGTCATGAGAGTTCCGCGACGACGCATATGTACCTTCAAGCAGATCTCGCGATGAAGGAACGTACACTCAACCGACTGCAGCCCATGACGTCCAGTCAAGGTCGATATCGTCCGCCGGACCAGCTCATGCAGTTCCTGATGAGTCTCTGAAATTATGCGCAGTTCGCCAGCCGGAAGTCGTCCGAGAATCCGACGGTTAAAGCCTCCTGCCTCAGCAATCTGCGCATAATCACGAGGTGCACATAATCC
>NZ_JARFYN010000194.1 GCF_030272695.1 Martinezella calliandrae | reverse complement strand
TGAAGCATGTTTACGAACGTGCGCCGCAGCTTTCGGTTGCCGGGCATCTTTCTCGCCGATTAGCCGCAATATTGCGGGGTGATGATGCCTCCCTCCTGGGGGGCTGGATCGCTGAGACCGGGGACAGCGAACTGGCCTCTATGGCTGCCGGAATTAGCCGCGACATCGAGGCCGTCCGTGGCGCGATCAATCATCGATGGACAACCAGCCCCGTCGAGGGTCAGATCAACCGCCTGAAGACGCTGAAGCGGCAGATGTATGGTCGTCCCGGCTACGCACTGCTGCGCAGTCGCGTTCTAATGGCGGCAGTGGATAATCAGAATGCCGGGGACGGCAACCATTCAGCATTGCCTGTGGCGGAGCGTCGGCCTTAGACTTGTTCGGCGTTCAACAAGGATTGCGATATGGCTGCGCATCAGACGTCCGTCACCGAAGCAATGAGCCTTGACGATCTCGATGATTATCTCATGTCCGACAGCTCTCCAGCGGAGAGTATGCTGCTATCCGATCTCGATGGCTTTTTGACCGGCATCGCCGTCGGGCCGGAGGCAATCCCGCCCGACGAGTGGTTGCCGGTTATCTGGGGCGAGACCGCGCCTCAG
>NZ_JARFYN010000193.1 GCF_030272695.1 Martinezella calliandrae | reverse complement strand
CATATTTGGTGCAGGTCGGGGTCTGCGATGTACCTCGGCCTGTCAGCGGTTTCGCCATGGGTTGTTCAGGAGCCAGTTCCGCAGCATTTCTTGAACTTTCTTCCCGATCCACACGGGCAGGGATCATTTCGGCCGGTCCGGACCAAGGAGCGCAGGTCGGCGGAGACACTTTTCTTTTCTTGTTCGGACAAGCGCCAATAGGCGGCAATTGCCAGAACGGTGTCGGGAAGGGCCTCAATTGCGTCGTCGACTGCCTGTTCTTTCTCCTCGGGTTCATCGGGCAGATTTTCGGGATCACAGAGCATCATGATGGGAACCAGCAGCATCCCCGCTTCAGACTTGAGCATCTTCGTCCAGTGACGCTGGCGCAACGCGAAGGACTCGACAAAGCCGTCAGCCCAGTCCCAGGCGATGACTGTGTCGCCTGATTGCCAAAAAATAGGTTCGACGATCTCGTTGTCGATTTGCCGGACGATCTCGTCGTAACGGCCCAAAATGGCCCCAAGGACAGCCTGGGCTTGGCTCTCATCATCAAACTGAGGCGCGGTCTCGCCCCAGATAACCGGCAACCACTCGTCGGGCGGGATTGCCTCCGGCCCGACG
>NZ_JARFYN010000192.1 GCF_030272695.1 Martinezella calliandrae | reverse complement strand
CTGAGGCGCGGTCTCGCCCCAGATAACCGGCAACCACTCGTCGGGCGGGATTGCCTCCGGCCCGACGGCGATGCCGGTCAAAAAGCCATCGAGATCGGACAGCAGCATACTCTCCGCTGGAGAGCTGTCGGACATGAGATAATCATCGAGATCATCAAGGCTCATTGCTTCGGTGACGGACGTCTGATGCGCAGCCATATCGCAATCCTTGTTGAACGTCGAATAAGTCTAAGGCCGACGCTCCGCCACAGGCAATGCTAAATGGTTTCCGTCCCCGGCATTCTGACTATCAACTATGCCACCATTAGAACGCGACTGCGCAGCAGTGCGTAGCCGGCACGGCCATACATCTGCCGCTTCAGTGTCTTCAGACGGTTGATCTGACCCTCGACGGGGCTGGTCGTCCATCGATGATTGATCGCGCCACGGACGGCCTCGATGTCGCGGCTAATTCCGGCAGCCATAGAGGCCAGTTCGCTGTCCCCGTCCCCAGCGATCCAGCCCTCCAGGAGGGAGGCATCATCACCCCGCAATATTGCGGCTAATCGGCGAGAAAGATGCCCGGCAACCGAAAGCTGCGGCGCACGTTCGTAAACATGCTTCA
>NZ_JARFYN010000191.1 GCF_030272695.1 Martinezella calliandrae | reverse complement strand
CATATTTGGTGCAGGTCGGGGTCTGCGATGTACCTCGGCCTGTCAGCGGTTTCGCCATGGGTTGTTCAGGAGCCAGTTCCGCAGCATTTCTTGAACTTTTTTCCTGATCCACATGGGCAGGGATCATTTCGGCCGGTCCGGACCAGGGAGCGCAGGTCGGCGGAGACGCGTTTCCTTTCTTGTTCGGACATGCGCCAATAGGCGGCAATCGCCAAAACGGTGTTGGGAAGGGCCTCAATTGCGTCGTCGATAGCCTGTTCTTTCTCCTCGATTTCAAGTTTATCGAGCTGGTTTTCGGGATCACAGAGCATCATGATCGGAACCAGCAGCATCCCGGCTTCAGACTTGACCATCTTCGTCCAGTGACGCTGGCGCAACGCGAACGACTCGACAAAACCTTCAGCCCAGTCCCAGGCGATGACTGTGTTGCCTGATTGCCAATAAATAGGTTCGACGATCTCGTCGTCGATTTGCCGGACGATCTCGTCATAACGGCCCATAATGGCCCCGAGGACAGCCTGGGCTTGGCTCTCATCATCAAACTGAGGCGCGGTCTCGCCCCAGATAACCGGCAACCACTCGTCGGGCGGGATTGCCTCCGGCCCGACG
>NZ_JARFYN010000020.1 GCF_030272695.1 Martinezella calliandrae | reverse complement strand
GTTCGTCAAAACTCAAATGCGAAAAGGTACGGCTCAAACCATGGCTCCCGAAAAGCAGGCAGCTTAGCGCCTTTGTTGCAGTTCGAGATAGAATGTACCGCGGCTACACACATATGTCAGATAAGATAGATTATGGAACTATCGGCAATATGGAAGCTGCTGCGTTTAGCCTCGCAATGCCCTTGCCTTGCTTCGCCTTTTCCAACCGCTTCGGATACCTCAGCTCGGCTTTACGCTAATAATCTTTGCTCCGATCTTGTCCGCCAAGATCTTCGGATCGCAGGCGAAGATACTATCCGGCCGTCCCGCAGCACACCAGACCCGCTCGTAGCTCAATAGGCTTTCGTCGATGAAAACCGGCAAATTGACGCGATGGCCAATCGGGCCGACGCCGCCGATGGCGAAGCCGGTTTCGTCGCGGACCCGATCGATGTCGGCGCGCTTCAAGAGCAGTCCGTAAGTTGTTGCGATATATGCCGTATCGGCATTGTGGGCGCCGGAAACGAGCAGCAAGGTCAGGCTGTGTGTCTCCGGATTGACAAAGACCAGCGATTTGACGATCTGGCCGACGGCGCAGCCAGCGGCATTGGCGGCTTCCTCAGCCGTGCGGGTCGATTGCTCCATGCGCTTGATGGCGATGTCTAGGCCGAGATCGCGAGCGGCCTGTTCGACGCGCTCCAGGCTTGAAAGCTTCTTGCTGTCCTCGCTCATAGATCATCATCCTCCACATCGAGTTCGATCCGCATCTGATCGTAGGCGGGTTCGACATTGTCGGGCGTTTCTGCAAGCACGGTCGCATAATCGAGCGGAGTGTGCATATGCGTCAAGATCGCGTTCCGTGGCTGCAGCCGCTCGATCCAGGCGAGTGATTGTTCCAGCGAGAGATGGCTTGGATGCGGCCGGTATTGCAAGGCGTCGATGATCAGGACATCGAGGTTTTGAACTCGCTCGACAGATTCTGCCGGGAAGTCGCTGATATCGCTGCAATAAGCGAGCGCGCCTATGCGAAAGCCGAGAGAGTGGATGTCACCATGTTGCTGCTTGTGTGGCCAAAAGCTGATCGGACCGCCCGGCCCTTCGACCACGAAACTTTTATCCAGGTTTTCGATGATGATCGGCCGGACAATCGGCGGATAGTTGCTGCCCGGCGGCGTTTCCAGACAATAGCCGAAGCCCTCGCGGATGCGATCCATGGTTGGCTGGTCGGCATAGATCGGAATGCGCTCATGCGAATTGTGGAAGAAACCGCGCAGATCGTCGATGCCGTGAATATGGTCGGCATGCGCGTGCGTGTAGAGCACGGCGTCGATCGAGCCAACGCCGGCGGTAATCATCTGCTCGCGAAAATCCGGGCCGGTGTCGACGACAACTGTAGTAATGCCGCCATCCGGCGCGATCTGCTCGATCAGGAACGCCGAGCGCGTACGCCGGTTTTTCGGGTTCTTGGGATCGCAGGCACCCCAATCGCCGGTAATGCGCGGCACGCCCGGCGACGACGAGCAGCCCAAGATGGTGAAGCGCCGCCGGTGGGTCACGCCGTCAGACCCTTGTCATCCGGGAGAAGCAGCGGAACGCATTCTCGGTGGTGATCGCAGCGATCTCGTCCGTGCTGACGCCGATTGTATCCGCCAGCACCTCGGCGGTATTTACGACGTAGGACGGCTCGTTGCGCTTGCCGCGCCACCGCTTCGGCGCGAGATATGGCGCATCGGTCTCGACCAGCAGCCGGTCATGCGGGACAGTCTTGGCGATCTCGCGCAGCTCTTCGGATTTCGGGAAGGTCAGGATGCCAGAGAAGGAGACATAGCCGCCGAGCTCGACGCCGGTGCGGGCGAGGGCTGGGCCTGAGGAGAAGCAATGCAGGATGAAGGGAAAGGCCCCCTTCCCCGTTTCCTCGGTCAGGATCGCGGCCATATCCTCGTCAGCACTGCGGCTGTGGATGACCAGCGGCAGCTGCGTCTGGCGCGCGGCCGCAATGTGGCGCAGGAAGCCGGTCTTCTGATCTTCCGGCTTCACGGTATCGTAGAAATAATCCAGCCCCGCCTCACCGATCGCGACGATCTTCTCGTGCTGCTTGGCGAGCCGCACCAGATCTTCGGTCTGAATATCCAATTCCTCGTCGGCATTGTTCGGATGCGTGCCGACCGAACAGAAGACGGATGGATATTGCTCGGTGATCGCCAGCAGCCCGTCGAGCTTGCGCACGCGGGTCGAGATGGTGACCATCTGCTTGACGCCGACCTCGTGGGCGCGCGCAACGATCGCGTCCCGTTCTTCCGCGAAGTCGGCAAAATCCAGGTGGCAATGCGTGTCAATCAACATGGCAGCGAAGCCTCTTATTCGACTACCGGCGCCACATAGCGCGGGAAGACCGGCTTGGGCGCTTCCAAGGGCGTTCCGGGAACAAGCCGTCCGGCCTCGCCGAGTGCCGCGAAATCGCGCTTATCGGCGGGAATGGCGATCAGATCCAGCAGTTTGGCCGAAGAACCCGGCATGAAGGGTTGCAGGAGAATGCCGATCTGACGGACGACATCGGCGGTCACGTAGAGCACGGTTGCCATACGCGCCGGATCGGTTTTCTTCAGAGCCCAGGGCTCCTGGCTGGCGAAATAGCGGTCGCTTTCGGAGACGACGGCGATGATCGAAGCGAGCGCGCGGTGGATGAGCTGCTTGCCCATGTCCTCGCGCGTGGACGCAAGCAGAGCATCGGCTTGCGCCAAAAGCGCGTTATCCTCGTCGGTCAGCTCTCCGCGTTCCGGTATTTTGCCGTCGCAATTCTTGACGATCATCGATAGCGAACGGCTGGCGAGGTTACCGATGCCATTGGCAAGATCGGAGTTGATGCGCGTGCCGATCGCCTCTTCGCTATAGCTGCCGTCCTGGCCGAAGGAGACTTCGCGCAGGAAGAAATAGCGCACCTGATCGAGGCCGAAATGGTTCACCAGATTGACAGGATCGACGACATTGCCGAGCGATTTCGACATCTTCTCGCCCTTGTTGAGCAGGAAGCCATGGGCGTAGACGCGCTTCGGCAGCGGTAGCTTGGCCGACATCAGGAAGGCCGGCCAGTAGACGGCGTGGAAGCGGATAATGTCCTTGCCGATGATGTGCACGTCGGCCGGCCAGTATTTCGCCCGCGGATTGTTCCGGTCTTCGATGTAGCCGGTCGCGGTGATGTAGTTCGTCAGCGCATCGACCCAGACATACATGACATGCGCCGGATCGTTCGGCACCTTGATGCCCCAGTCGAACGTCGTACGCGAGATCGACAGATCCTTGAGGCCGGATTTGACGAAAGAGATCACCTCGTTGCGGCGCTCGGCGGGACCGATGAAATCGGGGTTCTCCTCATAGTGCTTCAGCAATCGGTCCTGGTATTGCGAGAGCTTGAAGAAATAGCTTTCTTCCTGCACCCATTCGACCGGCGTGCCCTGAGGCCCGTATCGGACGCCATCGGCGCGAAGCTCCGTTTCATTTTCCTGGTAGTAGGCCTCGTCGCGCACCGAATACCAGCCGGCGTAAGAATCCTTGTAGATGTCGCCGGCGTCAGCCATCAGGTTCCAGATGTTCTGCGAGGTCTCATGGTGACGGGCCTGCGTCGTACGGATGAAATCGTCGTTGGAGGCGTTGAGCAGCTTGCCCATGGCCTGGAACTCATCGGAATTGCGGTCGGCGAGCTGCTGTGCCGTCAGGCCTTCGGCGCGCGCCGTCTGCTGCATCTTCTGGCCATGTTCGTCCGTACCCGTCAGGAAGAAGACGTCGAGCCCGTCCAACCGCTGGAAACGCGCCATGGCGTCGGTGGCAATCAGCTCATAGGCATGGCCGATATGCGGCTTGCCGTTGGGATAGGCGATCGCGGTGGTGATGTAGAACGGGGTCTTATCGGTCATATCAGGCAATGGTCCGCTTTACGGTTTTCGTCATTGTTATTCTTGCACCAGCTCGCTTTAGCGCATGTTTGCTGGGAGCGAAACACCAATTCGCGCTCGCAGCATTGCGCGCTCCGTAGACGTCCTCGCTTGACTCGGTCCAACCTCAGCTTTACCCCTTCAGGAAACCAAAGCGCAGGACAGGGGCCGCCGTGAATACGATTTCCAATTTTCATAACCTGTCCAACGGCTTGAAGGGGCCGTGGCTTTGAGTTTTCCGGCTTCGTTCCAACCCCTATATTCCCTTTCCGGTTTCTTCGTCGGCATGCTGGTGGGTATTACCGGTGTCGGCGGCGGTTCGTTGATGACGCCCCTACTGGTCTTGCTGTTCGGCGTTCATCCGGCCACTGCCGTCGGCACCGATCTCCTCTATGCGGCGATCACCAAGACGGCCGGCACTGCGGTGCACGGCATGCACGGACGGGTAAACTGGAAAGTGGTGGGCCTGCTTGCCTCGGGCAGCGTACCGTCCGCCCTCCTCATGTTGTGGATCATGGCCGGCGTCAATCGTGAGAGCCCGGCCGTCGCCCAAGCGATCACTCTGACTCTCGGCTGCCTTCTATTTCTAACGTCGCTGATGTTGATTTTTCGCGGCCAGATTTTGGAAGCTATTCGGAAATGGCGAGGCGAGCGCGGGACGCTGAAGCCCCGCACCATCTCACTACTGACATTCCTCCTCGGCCTAACGCTCGGTACGCTCGTCACCCTAACGTCCGTCGGCGCCGGCGCACTTGGCGTCACCGTGCTGCTCGTGCTTTATCCGCGTCTCGATGTGCGGGAGATCGTCGGTTCGGATATCGTGCATGCGGTGCCGCTGACATTGATCGGCGGCATGGGCTACTGGTTTATCGGCGAGATCAACTGGGCGATGCTGTTTGCACTGCTGCTCGGCTCGATTCCCGGCATCGTCGCGGGCAGCCTTCTTGCGCCGCGCCTGCACGAGCGGTTGATCCGGATCATCTTGGCTGTCACGCTGATGATCGTTGCCTGGAAATTGCTCTTTCCTTAAACGGAAAGCTGCTGCTTCAGATCGCCGAGAATAGTGATGATCGTCTGCTTGCGGTCGAGATTGTAGGCCTGAGATATGCTGAGCCGCTCGGTGACATCACCGTAGAGGCGGGCGAGCCTTTCGGCCATGCTAAGGTGCCCCTCCAGCGCAGCCGCCCTCGCCCGGGCCATGATGTCGTCGCCGATATGGGACACGAAGAAGCCGAAGATCGTATCGCTTTCTTTGGCCGACAGCGCGTCGGCAAGCCGATGCATTGCCCGGCGCGCGGCAGGCCCTTGCGCTGTGATGACTTGCTCATAGGCCGCGACGATTTCGCCGCCGCCATAGTTCAGCAGTTTCAGTGCCTCACTGACGCTGCCCTTGGCCGACGCCAGCAACTCCGCGCCCTTCCCCGGTGTGAGGGCGATACCGAGATGTCCAAGCGCTTTCTCCAAAGCATCGTTGCTCAGCGGCGCCAATTTCAGCGGCAGACAGCGCGATCGAATGGTTGGCAGCAGCTTGCCCGGCGCGTGCGATAGCACAAGGAACAGCGCCCGCTTCGGCGGCTCCTCGAGGATCTTCAATATTGCGTTGGCGGCGCTGCGATTGAGATCGTCGGCAGGATCGATGATGACGATGCGCCAGTTGCCGGTGCCGGAGGTCTGCGAAAAGAACTTGCCGGCGCGACGCACCTCGTCGACGGTGATCGCCGATTTGACCTTGCCGGTCTTGTCGTCGACGGGACGGGCAAGATGCAGCAGGTTGTGCGAGGCGCCGCCGGAAATTTGCCGGCTGATGGCGGAAGCAGGGTCCGGATCGCCGATCGTCACAGGCGCAGAAGCCGGATCTGGATTGGACAGAACATGATTGGCGAAGCGGAAGGCAAGCGTCGCCTTGCCGATACCTTCCGGCCCCTCGATTAGGACGGCATGGTGGCCTTTGCCGGAACGATAGGATTGGGCCAGGAAGGCTTCCGCGTCTTCATGGCCGAAGAGTTTGATATTGTCCTGGGGCGGAATCGCGCCATCCAGAACGCCGGGCCGCTCGTCGCTCATTGCGCCACTTCCGGGCTGGAGGCCGGCATATCGTCCGCCAATGTCAGTCGCTCTTCGACGATGCCAGCAATCTCATCGGCAATGGCGTCTTCCGAACGCTGCGCGTCGACGACGTGGCAACGGCCGGGGTCGCGGGCGGCGATGTCGAGAAACGCTTCCCGACGCTTCTCATGGGTCTGCATCTCTTCTTTCTCGAAACGATCCGGCGCCGCTGCGGCCGAAGAGCGTCTGCGTGCGCGCTCAAGGCCGATCTCGGCGGGGATATCGAGGATCAGCGTGCAATCCGGCACGACGCCATTGACGGCGACACGTTGCAGAGCCTCGATGAAATCGGGTTCGAGATTGCCGGTCACGCCCTGATAGACACGCGAAGAATCCATGAAGCGGTCACAAAGTACGACGGTGCCGCGCGCAAGAGCCGGGCGAATGACCTCTTCGACATGATCGTTGCGCGCCGCGGCAAACAGGATCGCTTCCATCCGCGTGCCGAACATCTCGGCCGCGCCGGAGAGCAGCACGTGCCGCACGGCCTCTGCCCCTGGCGAGCCGCCCGGTTCGCGCGTCACCAGGACGTCATGGCCAAGCCCGCGCAACCGTTCCGCCAGGCGGCGAATCTGGGTCGATTTGCCGGCCCCTTCCCCGCCCTCGAAGCTCACGAACAATCCGGTTGCATCAGCCAATGATCATGTCCTGCCCTTGTTTTACGCATTTGTGCCGTAGCGTGACGTGTGCCTTGTTTAACCCAAGATGTGCGCTGGCGAAACCACGCAAGTATCCGCGCCTTACATTCTATATAGGCCGTAAACAGGGATTTCACGAGGCAGGAAAACAATCAAGTCGACGTCGGCGTGTCCCAGAGCCAGGAGAACAGCAAGGATTCCGTCAACTCCAGAAAGGCATCAAAAGCGCGGCTGCCAAGCGTACCCTGGGCGACCCCCTCCTTGGTATAGAGAGGCAATTCGCGCAGCAATCGCGCGCCTGAAAAGACGCGAAGCGTTCCCGCTTCGTAGCCGGCTGCGACGGGCGCCGTCAGCGGCCAGCGATAGACGATGCGTGCCGACAGCCGATCGGGATTGTTGAGTGGCACATAGACATCGACCGGTATCTTGGCGAGCACGCCGACCGTGGATTTCGCCCCGCCATAGACGCTGACATCGCCGATCACTTCGCCATCGGCAAAGATGCGCTGGCTCTTGAAGTTGCTGAGGCCCCATTCCAGCACACGGCGGGTTTCCTCGGTGCGTTCCTTGTCCGATTTCAAGCCGCTTAGCGCCAGGAACAGCCGCCGGCCGTCGCGCTGGATGGAGGCGACGATCGAATAGCCCTCACCTTCGGCAAAGCCCGTACCGAGGCCGTCGACGCCGATGTTCAACAGGAGCAGCGGATTGCGGTTGCGCTGGAAGATCTTGTTCCAGGTGAAATCCGCCTGGCCGAAATATTTGTAGAGATCGGCGTGCTTTTCCTGCAGGTCGGCTGCCAGCGTTACCAACTCGCGCACGGAAATCTTGCTGCCGCCGTTGGGATCGTCAGGGTCCGGGAGGCCGGTGGAGTTGGTGAAAACCGCTCTGGGCATGCCGATCTCGCGCGCATGCGCCGTCATCCGCCGGGCGAATTCGTTTTCATTGACGGACATGCCTTCGGCCAGGATCATGCAGCCGTCATTGGCCTGCTGCACGGCAACGCCCTGTAACAAGTCGCCGACGCGGACGCGCGATTTCAGCGCCGCGAACATGGTCGACGTGCGCGACGGTGCTCCGCCTTTGCGCCAGGCATTTTCGGAAACAGGGTATTCGGTGTCGAGCGAAATCTCGCCTCGCTCCACGGCGTCGAAGACGACGTCCAGGGTCATCAGCTTGGCGAGAGACGCCGGCGAAATCGGTTGGTTCTCATCCTTGGAAAGCAGGATCGTGCCGGTGGAGGCTTCAATCATGAAGGCCTGTGCGGCCTTGGTGTCGAAAGCGGGAGGGGGTGCCTGTTGCGCCGCGGCCGGCAGGCATTCAACCCCGATAAGGAAGGAAAACGCGAGAAAAAGGCCTCTTAACATGCCGGCTCCGCAATCCCAACGACCCTCATAATCACTTTAGTCAGAGGTGAAGATTCAGGCAATGACGCGGTTCAATCGACCAGCGCCTGACTCTGATGCTGACGGTGATAGGCCGACAGGATCGACTCCTGCGTCAGGCCGTCATTGCGCACCATGACCGCATCGAAAGCCAGATTGACATAGACCGTCTTAACCGGCGCCTCCTGATAGGCGGCGACGGTAGAGGCCAGCGATGGCGCATCGAGGCTCGCCATGCCGGGTGCGAAATCAGGACGCTCATAGGGAATGGGGCCAATGGCAGGCAACACGACCAGTGCCGGTTCAACGGGGTCGACCGATGGCATGGCACCGCCGTTCCAGGTCATTGGCGGCGGATTGTTGCGCTTAGTGCCATTATAGGACGCCGTCGGGGTCGAACCGGCAAAGGCGGTGGCCGAATAAGGCGACGGCTTCGGGATCGGCGCGAACGCCGGCGCGGCATTTAGGGTATTGAAGCTGCGCTGCTGGCGGCTCGGCCGGCCGACATTATCCGGTTCAGGCAGTTGATCGGCGGTAATGCCGCCATTCGAAGCGACCATCACGCCGGTTGCGATCTGGCCGCCAGGATTGATGCTCGGAAGCCGCGAGCCCTTCGGAATGTAGGAGGCCATCAGATAGGGGTCGTCGTGACCATCCATGCGGGCGCGGCCGACATACTGCACGCGCACCTCGCCGGTGCCGCTGTTTTGAAGATCGAGCATTCGCGCCGTCTTATTGGACAGGTCGATGATGCGTCCGGGATGGTAAGGTCCGCGGTCGTTGACGCGCACTATGATGGAGGAACCGTTTTCGACATTGGTGACGCGCGCATAGCTCGGCAGCGGAAAGGTCGGATGCGCGGCAGTGAGCGCCTGCTGGTCATAGACCTCGCCATTTGCGGTCAGGCGCCCGTGAAAGGCCGAACCGTACCAGGAGGCGATGCCGACCTTGTTATAGGAGTAATCTTCCTTGGGATAATACCACTTGCCCTTGACCTCATAGGGATTGCCGACCATGAATCGGCCGCCGCCCTTCGGGATCGGTCCGTTGAAAGCAACCCGCGGGCTCGCCTTAACGCCGTATTCCTTTTCGGAGAAATATTCCTTGCCGTGCTGACGCTTCGTTGCAACCTGTTGCGAGGTTCCGCAGGCGGTAACAGTGGCGCACATCAAAGAGAGAGCAAACCAACGCATACCCGTTGCGTATGTCACCGCACGATTATCAGATTTCATCTGTCCCACGCCGTTAATCAAATTACTATGGCAGAGGCATGCACCGGCATATCCCTCACCCGGTACTCTGCTACGCTTTAATCACCTAACGGTACTTTAATCATGATTGCATGTTGTCGAATTTGCGATTGGATTTGAGCTGAAACGGATATTTCCGAAGATTATGGTTAATGAATGTTTAAAATCGGGCTGCTTTCGCAATCGAGTTTTTACTCGTTGCGTTGCCGTGCCGACAGGCAAGCGCCCGCCATGAGTGGGGGATGGCGACGATGTAGATAAAGGACTCAGATATTGGCGGACCGCTGGGAATTCCCTGTCCGCTCATCGTCGATGATGATACCGTCGCCGTAGTTGCAGCCGCCTTAAGAAAATCGATGATTGATATCCCTCCCACTCTGCCGAGTGCGGGCGCAGGCTCCATCCCGCAAGGTCGACGAGGTTATCTCGACACTACGGACGTCCAAAAGCTCGATCATTCGGTTCAGCTCAGGAAACGCTATGGTCGAGACAGCAAGCAAAGCAGCTGGAGATTGGCTCCGATCGGAACGTTTACCTGCTCGGTGGCACGAATTTCGTGCGCCTACTTCGATACCAGTGAGTCGGCCTTTTCTAGGGTTTATCCGCCTTGTCCTGTTGCCACAGATCGGTAAGCGAGAGTCCTTTTCTTCCCCAGTTGTCGGTGTCTATCTCATCGATCACGACGAAAACATACTCGGGATTGCGCCCCAACTCCTCAACAAGAACCTCGGTCATCCTTCGAATGACAGCGCGCTTTTGATCAACGCTAGCGATGCCTTTCGCGATCTCAACCTTGACGTATGGCAATGGTTAGCCTCCATGCTTTTCGAACTTTTTACCGCATGGAAGGCCCTCCTTGCAATGACCGCCTGTGCCGCGAGTAACCGAGGGGACACTTTTCGGCTTTGTACCGATATCGTCGAAAACTCGATGGAGTAGCCGCTGATCCGGTGACTTCCCGCCTATGCCGGTATCCCGGCAAGTGACGGGCCTTTAACCTGTGTGGAGATTCGCAACGTCCTTCGCCGGCATTCTGCCGGTCGGCAAAATTTGTTGATCCCATCGGCATGAGGTATTGTCGGCAGTGGCTGCCTGAAATCCAGTATGCGGCAGAAACTATGCGAAACCGTGAGGCGACTTGCCATGAATTCGCGCAGGACATTCAAACCGGTGAAAATTACCATCGCCGGCAAGACGAAAACGCTCAGGACAGTCCTTCAGGCTGGAAACGCGTTGCTGGATGACTGGCCCGCTCAAACTCCAGCGGCTAAGAAGGCTGAACGCCTTGTTCTCGATGTCATGAACGAAGTCGCCGAGCCCGAAGATGTACGACGTGCACTCATAGCCGCAGCTAAGGAAAGCGGCATCGAAACTAGCGAATGAAATCATGCTGCCACGGGCAAGCCGTTGATCCTCGCGAGGATGTCCGACTCTCGCGTGCCGCTTACACTTGGGCGGGATGATGATTCCGGTACCTGATATCAATGCCACCAACCGTGGAGAGCCGTGGCAACTATGCGCCCTGTGTGGACATTGGTTCATGCCATTGGCCATCCTTAGGGAGCAGCCGACATGAGCAGGAAGACAACGAATATCACCAGATGGATATGTCCTTGAAGCACCGTAGTGCGCCCCGTACCGAGCGTTAAGGTTCCGACGAACAAGGTCAGCGCAAGCAGCGTCATATTGCCTGTCGAGATGCCAAGGGCAAGATGGTGGCCGAGGAGCAGCGAGACGACCGCCACTGCCGGAATAGTGAGCCCGATGCAGGCGATGGCAGAGCCAAGCGCCAGGTTGATGCTGTTCTGCAATTGATTCTTGAGCGCCGATTTCGCGGCCGCGATTCCTTCGGGCAACAGAACAACGGCGGCGACCACGACACCAACGAAGGCATAGGGCAATCCAGCGGCCGCGACAGCTTGCTCCAGTGTCGGCGAGAGAAGTTTCGCCAGCAACACGACGGCGATGAGCGAAACGAGTAACAACGCTAGGCTCACCATCGCAACGCCATCTGTCGGCTTCTCGAACTCGATCTCGGCGACATCGGACGATGGATCGTCGGCCAGTGGCAGATCGAGAAAATAGTCGCGATGCTTAACAGTTTGAACAAAAATGAAGGCGGTCCACAGGCAAAACGATGCGGCACCGATGACGATGAGCTGTGTGTTCGAGTACGAGGGACCTGCGACCAAGGTGTAATTTGGCAAGATCAGCGTAAGTACTGCCAGAGTGCCCAGCACTGCCAACGCCGACGAGGCTCCCTTCAATTGAAACGTCTGCTCGAAATGCCGCCGTCCGCCCAAGACCAGACAGAGGCCGACAATTCCGTTGAGCACGATCATCAATGCCGCGAACACGGTATCGCGCGCGACCACGTCACCACCCTCGACATCCGAGAGCATGATCGACACGATCAGAGCCACCTCAATGATGGTGACCGCGACCGCAAGCAAGATTGAGCCGAATGGCTCGCCGAGTTTGACCGCCAACAGTTCGGCATGATGGACGGCCGCAAAAACCGTTCCAAAGAGCAGCACTGCGGCGAGCGCGACTAACGCCACAGCGTCAGGCTGAACGACGCCGACGAGCTTCACTACCAGTAGGCCAGCACCGAACACGGGTATCGCCCAACTCCAGGGAGGGTTAGAAACGTGATGCTGATTGGCCACGGGCGGTTCTCCGGTTCGAGTGGACTTTGGAAACGGCAGAATTCGATCGTCGGATTGTTTTGTCCAAGCCTTTGGAGATAGCCGTGACCGTAGCGACTGCTACCCTGTTCTCAAGTCTCAACGTGGTTCCTCCTCAACGTAGTTTTTTACCCGTTGCCCTCGTGTCGGTCTCAAGGACGGTCGCGGCCAGAGCAGCACCGCAGCCTGGCGACTGCCAAGTGAAAGAATATATATGCGCTGCGCGTTGAACATGTTTTTCAACACGCGGGATAGGATGTACACCAGTTCCTGCAAGTGAAGGTATTCAGTTTTTGAAAGGTCGTGAGAGAGGTCCTCGCGATGTTCACAAGGGCATACGAGGCAATACCCCTGTAGCGTTGGATATTTGCTCAGGAAGATGATCGTTTCAGCATCTTCGTAGACACGATGATGAAAGAAGGCTGGGGCATTGGCGACACAACGGCAGATGAAGCAGGGCCTTGTCCCAATTCCATCCAAGCAAGCATCGAGGTCGAATGGCTGGCGTTCTGTCACCGTTGCCCTCCCCTTATTAGACGCGACAAGCATCCGCTCCCGGTTCAACTGAACGCTGAACTCAGAAGAGGCGATCGACAAATTGCTCGCTTTCCCACGCTCTGAGAAAGTTCGCTTCCCCCGCAATCCAACCGACAGCGCCACTTCTTCATTCTTTTGCCCGGCTTGCGTACTCGCCCATCAGCCAAAAGTGGCGGACGATGACAAACCGAACGGCGGCCTCGAAGTCCTCGGGGGTTATCGGACGGGCCGCGCCCTATCCATCGATGAATGCGTCCCAAATGGCAGTTAACTTTCGATCCCCGTGCGTTCCAGGAGTTCGCAGATATGAACGCAGATGGCGGAAGAGGTGGGATTCGAACCCACGGTACGGTTTCCCGCACGCCGGTTTTCAAGACCGGTTCCTTAAACCACTCGGACACTCTTCCATGTCATTGATATTAAAGCGGTTTCTTCTTCAACATCATAAACCGAAAATGCAGTTTTCTACGCGGTTTGCAACTATTTCGGTTTTCGACTTGCGCTTATAGCGGCTTGCAACGCGGCGTCAACCTGTTCTGCGGTATCGGCCTGCATTCCCGGCATCACGTGAGAATACAGATCAAGGGTGATCCCGATCGTAGAATGCCCCAAACGCTCGCTGGCAACCTTCGGATGGACGCCTGCGGCAAGCATTTGCGATGCATGTGTGTGCCGGAGATCATGGAAGCGGATACGCGGCAATGACGTCTTGGCGAGGAGTCTCGTCCACTCATGGGTGAGAGATACCGGCTTCAGCGGGCGCCCGTCGACCTGGGCGACGACGAAGGAATCATCGTCGGGCCTGAATGCCGATTTTCAGTTGCTCCTCCGCCTGTCGCGCCCGATGCGCCTTCAGCTCTTTCAGCATCATCGACGACAATGCCACCGTGCGACCTGCCGGCCTTCGGTTCTTTGTATCGGACCTTGTCCTTCGTCTGCTCTGCACTCTCTCTGATCGACAGCATACGCCTATTGTCGCCTAATACGGCGTCTCGCTGAGGCCGACTTTTTAGGCTTCCCAAAATGGCGTGAATCTGAATCTCTGGTGCAAACCGGAGGTCTGCGATGCGATCAGGGATTTCGTTACGTGAGGATTTTGATGGAGAGGGTCTGCGGCGGCTGGCGCGGCAGACGAAGAACGCAGCCCAGGCGCGGCGGTTGTTGGCGCTTGCATCGATCTATGATGGAGCCTCGCGTCCCGATGCCTCCCGGCTTGGCAATGTCACACTCCAGATCGTTCGGGACTGGGTCATGCGCTTCAACGCGCGGTCCCGAAGGCCTGATCAATGGTAAGCCTCCCGGTCAGCAGTCTCGGTTGAACGATCAGCACCGTGCGGCCCTGGCCCAGGCCATGGAGCGCGGGCCTACACCCTATCTCGACGGCGTTGTTCGCTGGCGTCTGTGCGTTCTGGCGCAATGGCTTTGGGAAGAGTTTCGCGTGTCGGCATCCTCCTCGTTGTTCATAATACAATTCGCGCCAGAGGTTGGAAGAAGGGGAGCTCCACTACGCAGCCTCGCAATTAGCCTCGTGATGCTTGTCGGCTCTTTCGTCCTGCTCTACTACTTCAGCACGCACGCCTAAGTGTGTGGCGCCCGACCAGCGGTTACGCCGATCGGGCTCCGAAAGTTGCCGTACGTACGAAAATAATTACCGTACATACAATTACTTTATTGCGGGTCGCAGGCAGTTATCGTACATACAATATATGAAGATCATCTGGGACGAAACGAAGCGCGAAACGAACCTGACCAAGCACCGTCTGGACTTCGCTGATCTGTCCCTCGAGTTCTTCCGTGATGCCAAGATTGGCCCGGCAAAGGCCGACCGTTTCGTAGCCGTTGGCGAATTGGACGGCCAGATGGTTATCGCTGTCGTCTTCAAGCCGCTCGGTTCGGAAGCGATCTCCGTAATTTCCATGCGTCCAGCAAGCTCCAAGGAAAGGAGAGCATGATGGCTATCAAGTTTTCCTCAAAGCGCCCACTCACCGATGAGGAGGAGGCCGAAATTCAGAAGATGATTGCATCCGATCCAGATAACCCGGAACTCACCGATGAGCAGATCGCCAGTTTGAAGCCGCTCCGGGAGGTTCTCCCCGATCTGGCTGCAAGCATCGATAAAGAGATTGCCAGGCGTGGGCGGCCGAAGGCGGATGTCACCAAAACGCCTGTCACCATTCGCCTGGATCAGGATATCGTCGATCGATACAAGGCCACCGGAAAAGGATGGCAGAGCCGAATGAATGATGATCTCCGGAAGGCAATCGGCGGGTAACTCAAAACCGGGTTGCCCGTACGGCAAGTGCGCAAGATTTGCCTCGACCTTCATCCTGCGGATGTCGGCTACCGTTACCTTCTGGCCGTCGACGAGGAGTTCTTCGACGGCGTTACGAATTTGTTGGGGGGGTGAGGGCTTGGCTAGTTCG
This sequence comes from Martinezella calliandrae, assembly GCF_030272695.1. Classification (GTDB taxonomy): domain Bacteria; phylum Pseudomonadota; class Alphaproteobacteria; order Rhizobiales; family Rhizobiaceae; genus Rhizobium; species Rhizobium calliandrae. Next base: position 85,347 of record NZ_JARFYN010000020.1, on the reverse strand, counting down.
TATAGAGCTTTCGCGCCCAAATCGGGAACCGTTCCCGATTTGCCATAAGCCTCGTCGGGTGGAATTGCCAGATGGCTATGCTCTCGGCTCGCCGCCGGGCGCATAGTGAGATCTCTGCTTGAACGGGAAGACGCTGCCGCACTGGCAGCGGATCATATATTTCGCCGGATCGTTCGATTTGCGCTCGTCGAAAAAGCCCGCCGGCATTTCGTCCACGAGAAAGCCAGGGTTCTGACGGCGAGGATTGTCATCCTCCGAGACCTCGGCAAAACCGCTATTGCCACAACGAGAGCATTCGAGCTTTCTTGAATATCGATCCCGCGCAGCCATTTTCTTCCAATCCGAGTCTCACATGGTCCCTTCCCTATCAGAGAACATTTCATTTCTGAACCCGCATAAAGGAGTGATAGGAAATCAAGAGGGTGAAATCCCAGGCCACCACGTCAACCAAACGGCATCGAATTTTAAAAAGGACACAGCCCTCGCCTATGACGCCTAACGACCAGCCCTTATCCATCGGCTCGCCACCCCTTACCGGCCCTGCCCTCGCCGCATTCTTCTCCCGTGATGCAGTTGTCGTTGCGTCCGATCTTATCGGCTCACGCCTCACAATTGCGGGCGCCGGCGGTCGCATCGTCGAGACGGAGGCCTATCGGCCTGACGATGAGGCATCCCATAGCTTTCGCGGACCGACAGCGCGCAACGCGGCAATGTTCGGACCGGCGGGGCGTGTCTACATCTACCGGTCCTATGGCATTCACTGGTGCCTGAATTTCGTCTGCAAGGCCGCCAGCGCCGTGCTCATCCGGGCGTTGGAGCCGGAGAGCGGCATCGAGGACATGATCCGGCGGCGAGGCGTTGCCAACTTCATCGATCTTTGCAACGGACCGGGAAAGCTGACGCAGGCCTTGGGCGTGGATATTAGCCTGAACGGGCTGGCGCTGGACGCGGCCCCCTTCGAGATTGGCATGGCCGAGCCGGTGCCCGTGGTCGCGGGCAAGCGGATCGGGATAACGAAGAACGTCGAGCCGCTATGGCGTTTCGGCGCGGTCGGCTCGCGCTTCGTCAGCCGCAGGTTTCCCTAGAGCGTTACGCAATTCCAGACGGAAAACCGCGGTGCAAATTTCCAGCAATTGCTCTAAAAAAAGACCGCCGGGGTGGTGCCCGGCGGTCATGCTACCGCGTAGTGAAACTGGAAAGGCTACGCGGTTACTCCATCGCGATGCTGTGGTCGACCGCCGGTGGGGCCTTCGGTTTGCGCAGCAGCACAAGCAGCGGCATCGCGCAGATCGACATCAGCATCAATAATTTGAAATCGTCCATGTAGGCGATAATGGTCGCCTGCGTGGTGATCATGCCGTCGAGCGCGGCGCGACCTGCCATCGTGAGCGGGCTGACGGCCTGGGCGACCGTCGCATCGAAAGCGTGGTTGAACGGCGTCACATAGGCGGCAATCGTGGAGTGGTTGACCTGAGTGTTTTCGGTGATCAGCGCCGAGACGACGGAGATCCCGACGCTCGAGCCGATGTTACGCGAAAGATTGTAGAGGCCAGTTCCCTCACCGCGCATATGTGCCGGCAGCGTCGCAAAGGCGATCGTCGTCAGCGGCACGAACAGGAAGCCGAGGCCTGCTCCCTGGACGAAACCGACCGAAATCAGCGTCCATTGCGAGACGTCGGGCGTCCAGCCGGTCATCTCGTACATTGCCCAGGCGGTCAAGGCGAGGCCGATGAATAGCAGCCAGCGCGTATCAATTTTGCCGATCAGCCGCCCGACAGTGAACATGCACACCATCGTGCCGACACCGCGCGGACCCATGACGATGCCGGCGGTAACGACCGGGTAGCCCATCAAAGTCTGCAGGTAGGGCGTCATCAGCGCAAGCGAAGCCAGGTAGGTGACGCCGACGATGAAGATGAACAGCATGCTGACGGTGAAATTCTGGTCCAGAAACAGTCTCGGGTTCACGAAGGATCGTTCCGCCGTAAATGTGTGCACCAGGAAGAGATAGAAGGCGCAGGCACAAACCAGGGCCTCGATGATGATCTCTCCGGAGTGGAACCAGTCCAGCTGTTCGCCGCGGTCGAGGAAGAGCTGCAGGGCGGCAATGGCGATCGACAGCATGCCGAACCCGAAGAGATCGAGCTTGGCGAGCGCGTCGCGCTTGGTTTCCATCACGTAGACAACGATGCCGGCAAAGGCGAGCGCGCCGATCGGAACGTTGATGTAGAACACCCATCGCCAGGTCATATTATCCGTCAGCCAGCCGCCGATGACCGGCCCGAGCACGGGACCGACCATGACCGAGACGCCGAACAGCGCCATGGCCTTGCCGCGCTCCTCGACATTGTAGATGTCAAGAAGAATGCCTTGCGACAGCGGCACGAGAGCTGCTCCGAACAGGCCTTGCAGCAGGCGGAAACCGACGATCTGGTTCAACGACTGTGCAAGACCACAGAGCACGGAGGCGACGACGAAGCCTGCGATCGCGACCAGCAGTACGCGCTTACGGCCGAACTTGGCCGCGAGGAAACCCGACGGCGGCGTCATGATCGCAGCGGCGACGATATAGGATGTCAGAACCCAGTTGATCTGGTCGGCACTGGCCGCGACGTCGCCCTGGATATGGGGTAGAGCGACGTTGGCGATGGTCGTGTCCAGCGCCTGCATGATGACGGCCAAGATGACGCAGGCGGTGATAGCGCCGCGATTGGCGATCGGGCCGGAGGGTGAAGCTGCGCCAGCGTTACTCATTGTCCTGACCGTGGGATTTGCCCAGAAGACTTGCGACCGCATCCGGCAGACCGCGGGCGTGACCGGTATCGACATCGGCGACGACGCTCATGCCCATGCGCAGCGGCGGCTTACCATTCATGTCGTCGATGCTGATCTTCATCGGAATGCGCTGCACGACCTTCACCCAGTTGCCCGTGGTGTTCTGTGCCGGCAGCAGCGAGAAGCTGGCGCCTGAGGCCGGTGCTATGCTCGAGACGGTTCCCTTCCAGGTAACTCCCGGATAGGCGTCGACGGAGATCGAAACCTTCTGGCCAGGGCGGACATAGGTCAGCTCGGTTTCTTTCGGGCTGGCATTGATCCACATATTGGTGGTGGAAACCAGCGAGAAGCCCTGTTGCGAGGCGTTCAGATAGGCACCGACCTGCAGCGAAGGCACGTTTGCGGTGATGCCGTCGAACGGCGCGCGCACAATTGTATCGTCAAGCTCGCGCTGAGCGTTGTCGACGGCTGCCTTGGCCTGCAAATAAAGCGGATTCTGCTCTACCGGCTGGTCGGCATCGCCGCCAAGCTGGGCGAGTGTCGTTGCTGCCTGCGCCTGGGCGACGGAGACCTTCTGCTGAGCAGCATCGAGATTGTGCTTGGCCTGATCATAGGCAGCCTTAGAGGCGACCGAGCTGTTGATCAGGTTTTGCTGACGGTCGAATTCGGTCTGGAAATAGGGAATATCTGCCTGCGCCTGCGCGATTTCGGCGACCGCCTGCTTGTAGCTTGCCTGCAGGTTCAGGATCTGGTTGCGGGCGGCGCCAAGCTGTGCCTTCGTGCCTTCCAGCGTAATGCGGAATGAGTCTGGCTTCAGGCGGAAGAGCACCTGCCCTTTCTTCACCACCTCGTTGTCATGCACGTCGACCGAAATCACCGTGCCGGAAACATCGGTCGAAACACCGACCATATCGGCCTGGATATAGGCATTGTCCGTGGACATGATCTGACCGCCGGTGACGTAGGAGTAGCCACCTATGACGAGGACGACCGGCAGCAGCGCGAAGAGGACCGGCCGGGTCGGACTGCGGCGCTTGCGCGGTTTCTGGGGTGTGGCAACAGGAGCGGCTGCAGCCGGCGCCGGCGCAGGATTGGAAGACGGTGCCTCTGCGACAGCGCCCTGGCTCTGTTCGATTGCGGTCTGTTCGTTGGCGGAATTTGCGTTTGCGGGTACGCGAAGCGAATTGGATGCGTCAGCCATGGTTTGTCTCTTTGTCGGCCACCGTCGCGCGGCAGGCCTGGACCAGGTTCGTTTTCATAAGGGTAAGCACTTGATAAAGGCGATCGTGATCTTCGGAGGAGACCCCGTTTAGTGCCTCCTTGCGGGTTTGTTCACCGATGCTGCGCATGGTGTCGAGCAAAGGCCGAGCTTCCTCGCGCATATAAAGTAGCCAGCTTCGCCGATCGCTTGGATGCTGACGACGCTCGACCAGGCCGCGTTCGGCCAGCTTGTCGAGGATTCGCACCAGCGTGATCGGCTCGATTTCCAATATTTCGGCAAGGCCCGCCTGATGGATCCCCTCATTGTTCGAGAGGTAGGCGAGCGTTTGCCACTGCGAACGCGTCAATCCCATATCCTTAGCGCGCTGCTCGAACCGCTTGCGAAGAAGCCGGGCAACGTCATGCAGGAGAAAGCCGAGAGTTGGTGTCGCGTTCATGATATGAGAAGCCTGCTATTCATAAGCAACCTTATAATGGCGTCACATATAGTAAGGGGGCACGTGATACAAGGGGCTAAAGGACGATCTTGTGCGGATCGTCGAAAATGTCGCAGGGGTGTCGCAAAGATGTCGCAGTGGCGTGGTGGATGCCCGTTGGGTGCGGCTGCACGCAAGCTTGCAGGTGGAAATCATCCCGCAACAGGACAAGCTCCGGGCTTAAAAACCAGCGCCCTTGGTGCGTTCGGATGAACACGCGGCGCGCTAACGGGAAACTCTGTCTTCCATTGCATGCCGGATGGTGATCAGCGTGATCAGCGCCGCGTAGATCAATGTGGTGATTGCGGCGAAGATAAAGAGGCCTTTGGCGGCTTCGCGATCAACAGCGAAGGCCATTGCCAGCGCAGAGGCGAAACTGAGCACGAAATAGGGCGCAACGACGCGAAGCGGCAGCACCCGTCCTGCCGTCGTCAGGTGCATCGCGCGTAAATCACTTGGAGAATCCGTAAGGTGATCGCGAACCGCGGCTGCAGAGCCCATCAGCGACCAGGGCCAGACGAGGAGCAGAAACGCCATGCTCTCCCAGCTCACGATCTTGGCGTTTTCGGGCCGGAATGTGCCGGTGGCGCGCCAGACAAAGGCAAATGCGATCAACACGCCGACGATCGGCAGGAAATGCAGCAGGAAGGCGGGATAGGTGACATCGACAAAACTATGGCCTGTCAAAAGCGCTATGACCGGCAGCGTGAAGATGACAGCCAAGCTTAAGGACAATAGCGGATACCAAAGCTGAGAGAATAGAAACTGGAATTTCAACCATCCGCGCAGTTTCGGCATATAGGTCCATGAATATTGCAGCACGGTCGCCACCCGGCTGCGTGACCGGTCGAATTCCTGTGCCATGAGATCGGCGAAGGTTGCTGGACCGACGCCATGAGCGATCGCGTCCAGCACGTGCACACCGCGCCAACCGCCGGCATTCATTGCCAGTGTCGTCGAATGCCCGCCCTCGGGCTCCGGCTCGAGCCCGCCAATCTCTTTCAAAGCCGTCGTGCGAATAGCGCAATGCGGGCCGGCGCAAAGCGCTGCCCAGCCATTGTTATAGCCAGCCTGCAACAAGCCTCGAATGCCGGCTTCGGCAAAGAGCCTGCCCCTTGCCGCCCAGCTCGACGCTGCATTCGTGTCAGGGATGCCCGTCGCCGAGACGTAGCCGATACCGGGATCGCGGAACGGTCGGATCATTTCGCGCAGATAGTTTTCGTCCGGCACGTGGTCGGCATCCAGTTGCACGACGAAATCGTAACGTTCGTAGCCGAAGCGATCGTAGAAGGACGTGAGCATGGCATTCCTGCCAGGCGATGGAGCCTCGACGCCTTTGGGCGCCGTGGAGGTGAAGACGCCGTGCTCCATGCACCATTTCATCATATCCAGGTCGGGATTTGCCTCGCTCAACCAGACATCGAAATCGCAGCCGACCTGATCGAGCGCAGCCCGCAATGTCGCCTGCACAACGGGGCGAGGTTCATGGGACGCTCTGGTGACGACCACGGCGATGCGCCCTGCTGGCAACGGCCCGCCACCCTGCGGCATCCGCCGCGCATCGTGGATGATGAAGATGAAATAGGCCGGCAGGCCGGTGATCCAGGCGAGGACCAGCGTGACGAGCAGATAGGATGGCCAACCGATGACGTGATCGCTGCGTAGCCACCAAAGCCAGAAGAAGGTCATTGTCGCCGTCCAGAGGGCGATGGCGATCAGATTGGCAAAGCGCACCCTGCCCTCGAATACCTGCTGCGTTGCCGGACCGATATCGACCGATTTGACCGACGGCTGACGCATGGCGTTGATGGCGATTGCAGTGGCTTTGGCAGCGCGGTTTTTGCTCATGGCGTCACCTCCAGACCAAAAGAGAGTGTGGTGGTGCCCCACCGCTGACAAAAGCCACTTCAATGATGCGCAGGGGCGGATGGCAACCCTTTCGAGGAGTGGGGATCGCCATCCACGGGAACAAATTTACGCACAACACCTCCCTTGCCCTTACTCAACTAACGGTTCTTATGGAGCCGCATGCTGTACTGAAAATACTTTGATTGAGAAGAGTAACGCAAATTTATTGGCAGTAATAATTCGTGTAGATCTCCAATTTTCCTGAGTATCGAATCGCGTCTTAACTTAGTTTATGCAGTGATGATAAAACGACTTTACGCTACGTCAACGGAAATTTGATGAATGATTAGGCAAAATATACTAAATAGCTATTTCGCAGGTGAGGTATTGGCGATCTAGTTCATGGAACGTAGTCCGCTTTCATCAGCGGCCTGCGTGGCGGGGTGGGTGCATTTGCGAGGGGATGGCGCGACCTAAGCGCTTTCGGTCACACCTCCGGCTAATTGGCGCGGCGAGATGTCCGGCCCGAACGGGACAGACAGAAAACGGCCGCCCGCGATATCGCGAACGGCCGTCCCCTCTCAATTCAAAGATGTGGATCAGTTTCGCCAACGACGTGACGGATCGCGATCCAGCCCATTGTCCGAGTTGAAGAAGCGTGAGGCCGCTTCCGTTCGATTGCGGACGTTCATTTTTTTGTAGATGTTGCGGACGTGAACTTTGACCGTGTTCTCGGACAGGCTGAGCTGGTCCGCGATGATCTTGTTCTGTGTCCCCTTGCAAATGAGATCCAATATTTGGACCTCGCGCGTGGTCAGCGCTTGCAGGCTGCCGCTGCGCATGGCGATAGTGTCCTCATAGGGTCTATGGCCGTTGGCAAAACGGGTCTGTGCCTGATAGAGCGGCTGGCTGGCATGTGGCCCGTCCCCAGTGAGCCGGCGCAGCAGCGCCGAGGGGAAGTGTTCGCCACCCTTCATCAGCAGGTCGATCGCTGCCATGAACACGTCGAGACGCAGATTGAGCGGCAGAACGCCGTGTATGTTTCGCCCCTCGACAAGTCTGGCGACGTATGGATCGTGCAGATCGATGGTTTCGACGACCAGCCCGATCGATATTCCGGGTGAGTTTGCCCTTATTGCATGCAAGGTGTCCTGCATTTCCTCGGATTGAAGATGGTATAGCAGGATCAGTTTAACGCCCTCCAGAACATTGCCCTGAAGTGCCTTCGAGTCAGTAATGCTAACGATGTCATATGCCTCAAACCTGGCACCCAAAGTCTGCACCAGGCATTCGGAAAAGAGATCGGCATCCGCCAGTACGACGATAGTCTGTCTCAGGTTTATGATATTATGATTGTCTTCGGCATCCCCTGTTCTTACGCTTGCGATGTACATTTGTGCATCCCCCAAAGCTCGCAGCCATGTCTTGTTAACCCGCTTTTTTGCCGGAATGTTTTTTTATGAGCATCGTGCCCTGATAGGACTGTTTATGCAGTCTTCTTAATTAATGTAAGACTATATTAATCCATGCGATCGTAATTGGAAATTGCCCAAAGGGGTTAGTTTTGCGGCAAAAGCGTTAAAAATTGTCACGAATGTGGGAATTTGGGTAAATTGGGTACCGCTTTAGTGCTTAGTTTTGCACATTTTCGGACATTTCCGTTTAGTTGGCCAACCTCAGGTAGCTGTACTCTACAACCAGGTCGCGGTCCAATCCGTCCGATCGCGGCTACTTTATCAATAGACGACTCTATGCACTGAAGAGTGGCTCAAAGCATAGTAAGCGTCGATATACTTTTTATTACATTTTGAAATTTCATGGACATGATCCATTTTTGCAACGGTTTTAGACTTAGTTAGATTTCTAAAATATATTACTTGGGTGCATCGCGACATTTCGGCGCGTGTAAGTCGGATGGGTTAAGACTGCACGAGTGGGCGATACGCTGCGTGAGGCGGACAGGGCGGCAGGTGGTTCGTGAAATCCCGAAAAATCGAGTGACAACAGCACTTTAAATCCTGTGCGCTCATCCGACGAGATCCGATTTATGAAACCGAAACAGGGCGGTAGCCCGAATTGGTATCTATGAGCTTGTGGCATTTTCGGTCAAAATCCCACTGTTCCGCACCAACCGCGGAATTTTGGGGCAACGGCAATCCGGTTTCTTGTTTCGCGTTCCCGGTCAACCTCCTCCCCCCAAATTTCTAGAGACAGTCGAGAGCAGAATGCGTTGACGCCCACACGGGGCGCCAAGGCGGATTTGCGCCTTTGTTTTGCGTAGCCGCAGATCCCAATGGGCCAGGTCTGAACCAACAGGCCGGTTTGACGGTAGACATGTAGTGCGTAAACCTGCCGCAACGTTAACAGAGTTGGGGCCGTCGCGAGCAGATCCCGTTTAGATGAGAGGGACTTCCGGGACGGCCTCCTCATTCGGAGGAAATGGAAGATGTCTCCTAATTATGATATCGCGAACGTCAGCGCGGAGGACGACCTGAAGGCCGGCGCGCTGGCGGATGGTCTCGCGACCAGTGCCGTCAATTCGACGCAGGTGGATGATGGTTCGACCGGTCTTGTCGGCGTCGCCAATACCAATAACAGCAACAATACCAGTACCAATACCACCGATACGAGTGTCGACGTGAAAAACAACGGCGACAATCGCGACAACACCAACAATGGCGACAATCGTGGCAACAGCTCCGATCAAAACCACGACAATCAGGTAACGACCAATATCAAGGACAATGGCGATAATCGCGACAACAGCTACAATTATGATTACAAAGCGATTACCAAGACCGATACCAATGTCCACACCGAGGCCAACAATAACGGCGACAACCGCGACAACTACTCCTATAGCGACTCCAGCACGCATTCCAACTATAACTTTGGAACGATCAGCGATGTCCATGATGTCGGCAATCTAGGCGTCGCCGGCCATGATCTGACCTTCAATCTCGGGGATGATTACTCCTTCAATCTCAATATTGATGGCGTGCTCAACAACGCGCTCGGTGGCGGCAATGATACCGGATTCAGTCTGGTTCAAGCCAACAATCTCGCCGATCAGGATCAGGCCTATAATGTGGGGATGCAGAACCAAGGTGCCAGCATCAACCTGACAGCCGAGGGTGGCCATTCCCATGCGGACGGTCTCGCTCTCGACCCGACCTTCAATTGGATCGGGGTCCCAAGCGTCGGTCACGACATGACGGGCACGGCAACATCGGATTCTACCGCCATCATCAGCAATTCCGGTTTCCACCAGGAAGTGGTCCAAGGCGCCAATCTGCTCACCAACACAGCGGATATAGCCGTCGGCGGCGATCATCACGTGACCACCTCTGGCCATTCCTGATTTCGAAGCGAGAGCCGCGCATTTTGTGCACCGGCCGGAGGACAGGCCGGTGCACATGCTGTGGCTGAACCTGGATTTCCATGAAATGCAAGCCGTCGGCGGCGGCATCGACCCGGATAAGCCAGGTGTTTGCGAAAGTTGGGGGGCATGTCATGCACGTGGAAAAAATATCGGAGATCATCGCCCACTTCATCGGGCTCTTCGACACGCCGATCGAGGATTTGCGTCTGCGCCTCAGCTATACGGATGCGACATTGCCGGAGGACAAACCGGAAGAACAGACGGACCCGACTGTAGCAAAAGACGACTTCTCTTCCGATCTGACGACAGTCGAGTATGCGCCCGAGGTGAAATATATCTCTGCGCCCTATGTGTTCCGTTACAGCTACTCACCTCTGCACCACGAACCTTATCACGCACGCCTAGGCGATCCCGAAAGCCGCGCCCCGGTGGAGGGCCCCGTCATTAATCGCCCCGCCGCCATCGAGCTCCAGCCTGTGGGCCTGCCGGGGAAGCTTGACATCCACATGGGGCCAGGTTCGGAGACCGACCATTTGGTGCAGGCCAACGTCTTGCGCGACGACGACGTGCTCGACATGACGAATTCTTCCCATCACATCGTTCGCGATGTCTCCGACGTCTACAACTGGCTCGGGCAAGCGACCGCAAAAGGCGAGGAGCTCTCACCGTTTTCCGCCATCCGGCAGCCGGAGAGCACTGACGGCGTGATAAAGATCAACGACGATCTGCACAGCTTTGCCAAAACCATCGAGGCAAACGGCGGCGCCGATATTCAAGCCCCCGACGGAAGCCATTACTTCGCGATTGCCGGCAATCAGCTCGACGGCATATTTATCAACGGTGTACAGGTCACCAGCGTCCCAAATCTCGAAGACTCCATGCCCGCTCGCGGCCTTGCCGCGCCAAAATCGGAGGTCGAAGCGACAGATGGAGCTGTTCATCAGACGGGATCGGGTCCGAACTCTCTCAACATCGTGGCCGGCGGCAATGTCGTTGCAAACCTCGTCAACATCATCGACACGAATGTCATTGCGCACGTCATGGCCGTCATGGGCGATTATCATTCCGTCAACGCGATCTCACAGAGCTATGTTTACAGCGACAACGATAAAGTCGATGGCGTCTTGGGCAATAGTGACCAGTCCTCGCAGAGCGCGTTGACGATCGGCAGGAACATTGCCGGTTTCGAACACAGCCAGTATCAGGAGACCTCAACACCCGACCACACCGATCAAAGCAATTCGGTTTTCCCGAGCTTCTGGCACGTCAGCGTCGTCGAGGGCGACGTCTCGTTCCTGCACTGGACGGAGCAATATAATTTCCTCTCTGACAACGACACGATGCGGGTGACGACCACCGGGGCCGAGACAACGCTGGTGACCGGCGCCAATACCTTGGTCAACATGGCCTCCTATTTTGGTCTCGGCACGCAGTACGACCTGATGATCGTGGGCGGCCATGCGTTCAACATCAACTCGATCAGCCAGATATCGGTGCTCTATAACAACGACGTGGTGTCGGGCACTGAAGCCGGCGACCATGTTCAAACCGGCGGCAACCTGCTCTGGAATCTGGCTTCGATCAACAATGTCGGGCTGTCCGATCGTTTTGCTTCGATGCCCGATTTCGTCAATGACACGGTCAAGAGCATCCAGAATCACGACAATGAGATACCGGACGGGCTTGCCCACAACTCAAGCTTTGCCGGTCAAGCGGCGCTGAATGTTCTTTACGTCACCGGTAACTTCTTCGACCTCAACGTCATCAAGCAGATCAACGTCGTCGGTGATTCCAACATCGTGCACAAGGTCGCAAGTGACGTGGTGGCGAACAATCAGAACGCCACGGTATCGATCGACACCGGCAACGATGCCCTAGTCAATATTGCAAACATTACCGACTATACCGGTGCCGCCCATACGACCTATCTCGCCGGCAATCTCTACACCGATACCGTCCTCATCCAGGGCGGGCTGGTCGACCATGGCCACACGGATGCGAACCAGCAAAGTCACCCGCTGGCCAACGAAGCCATCGCCTTTCTGGACAATCACGATGCGCAAACGACGCAGGCGCAAACAACGCAGGATGGAACCATCGATCTCGGACACGACATGTCTTGGCACAACGGCGCCGTTGGCGACGTCATGCAAACTGTAACGTAATCGGAGACAGTGAGAGGTGCTTCGATGAACCAGATTTCAAAGCTGAGCATGGCGGAAAGCCGGGCAATGCACCTGAAATCGTTGGCTGCTGGGGAGGATGAACAGGTGGTCGAGCGCGACACAGCGTCCTATATGGCGGCCATCGAGAATGCCGTGGAGAGCCTGAAGCGGCTGCGGCGCGGGCCTAAGATCGCGGCAGCACCAGCGCCAGCCTTTCCCGCCCAACCGGCGAAATTGGACGCACCATCCGTAAGCATGGTGGACACGCCAGCCGCCCTCGCCTCCGTGGAGCTTTCTGTGGTGACGGAGGCTGATGGGGCCCCCGCTGCATCTGCGACCGACCTCGAGATGCGGCGGGTGCCGCCTGCTTCGGACATCGATCCGGTCTCTGTGATCGATATAGCACCCGAGGGCGCTCCGGCAGGCGAGCCGCGGCAAGCAGAAATGCCCAAGCCCGAGACACCCAAGTTTGAAATAAAGGTGAGCCACGCTCAGCCGCTACCTCGCACGATCGACAACGATCCCGGTCCAGTTCGTGAGAACGAGCGCCGGGCGCCTGCCAGCGACGGTCATGGTGATGATGGTGACAAGACCAAAGGCAGCGGCGGAGGAGGCAATGGCGGCAGCGTCTTCCACAAGCGCAGCACCCAGCCGATCAATTTCGCCGCTAGCCTGAATAAGGGCATTTCCGTCGTCCAGCACAACATACTGATCGTGATGATCTTCACTTTGGCCATCAATGTCCTGGTGCTGGCAATCCCAATCTATCTCTTCCAGATTTCGGACCGGGTGCTGACCAGCCGCTCGATCGATACACTGGTCATGCTGACCATCGCCGTCATCGGCGCCATCCTCCTGCAGGTCATCTTAGACGCCGTGCGCCGCTTTATCCTGATGCGCACAGCCGTCGAACTAGAAGTTCAGCTCGGCGCGCCGATCCTGAGCGCGGCCGCGCGTGCGTCATTGAACGGCAATGGTCGGGACTACCAGACGCTTGCCGATCTGCAGCAGCTCCGCTCCTTTTTGACCTCGGGCACGCTGCTTGCTTTCCTCGATGCGCCGTTGATGCCGCTTTTTGTCGTCGTCGTCTATCTCGTGCATCCACATCTCGGCATAATCGTCATGACGTGCTGCGCCGTCCTGTTCGGCATCGCCTATCTCAATCAGAAAATGACGGCGAAACAATTCGCCGAAGCCAACGCCTTCGTCAGCCGCGCCAATTTCCATCTCGATTCGATGGCGCGCAACTCGCAGATCATCAATGCGCTGGCGATGATCCCCGAAGCCGTCAAGATGTGGGGCCGAGAGACTGCGGGCTCGCTAAAGTCGCAGGTGGCCGCCCAGGACCGCAACATCATCTTTTCCGGTCTCACCAAGGCTTGCCGCCTGATCACCCAGGTCACCCTGCTCGGCTGGGGCGCGCATCTGTCGCTCTCCGGCGAGTTGACGGGCGGCATGGTGATTGCCGCCTCGATCATCTCCGGCCGAGCACTAGCGCCGGTCGAAGGGGCGATAGAGGGATGGAATCAGTTCAATCACTCCCGCGCCGCCTATGGTCGCATCAAGCAGTTACTGTTGAATTCGCCGCTGAATTTCCCGCGACTGCGCCTACCCAATCCGGAGGGACGGCTGGACGTGGAGCGTATTCTGTTTGTCCCGCCGCCGCAAAAGCGCGTCATTTTGAACGGCATTTCCTTTTCGTTGAAGAAGGGGGAATCGCTTGCCGTCATCGGCAATTCCGGTTCCGGCAAGACGACGCTCGGCAAAATGCTGGTGGGCTCGATCCTGCCAACCTCCGGTAATGTTCGGCTTGATCTTATGGACCTTCGCAATTGGGACCAGCGCCAGTTCGGCGAGAGCATCGGTTACCTGCCTCAGGACGTGCAGCTCTTTCCAGGCACGATCAAGGCCAATATCGGTCGCATGCGCGATGACGTCGAAGATCGGCTGATCTACGAAGCGGCCGTCCTTGCCGATGTGCACGAACTGATCGCCACTTTTCCGCAGGGTTATGAGACGGTGGTCGCCGCCGACGGTGCGCCGCTTTCCGGTGGCCAGAAGCAGCGCATTGCGCTTGCCCGCGCCTTCTTTGGCAATCCGAAGTTTGTCGTCCTCGATGAACCGAATTCCAATCTCGATACCGCCGGCGAGGCGGCCCTTGCCCGCGCGCTCCTCCACGCCAAGAAACAGGGTATCACGACGGTGACGATCACCCAACGCCCTGCCCTGCTGCAGTGCGTCGACAAGATTCTGGTTCTGAAGGACGGATCGGTCGCCATGTTCGGTGAGCGCAGCCAAGTACTGAATACGCTGAGTGGCAAGCCGAAACACGAGATTGGAAACCGGCCGCCATCGGGGATCGAGGGGTGAGCGCCATGTTCACGCGCGACAAAGGCAAAAAGAACAAAATCGACGAACAAGGGCAACTCGAATGGTACAGCGAGGTGCCGCGATCCATCAGGCTCTACAGCATCTCCGGTCTGGCCATTCTGTTCGCCTCCTTCGGGGGGTTCGGCTATTGGGCCGCCACCGCGCCGATCGCCTCTGCCGTCATTGCCCAGGGCAGTTTCGTCGCCACCGGCAACAACAAGATCATCCAGCATCTCGAGGGCGGCATCATTAAGGACCTGATGGTGAGCGAAGGTCAGGTGGTGCAAGAAGGAGATATCCTGCTCACTCTCGATCCGACGGCAGCCCTTGCCAACGATCGGGCGCTGAAGCTGAGACGGCTGAGGCTGGAAACCGTGGTTGCAAGGTTGAGAGCCGAAGCCGAGGGCAGTCAGGAATTCAAGGTCCCCGATATCGTGACGGCGGAGGCTGACGACCCGGATGTGACCTCCCTGATCCAGAGCCAGGTTGTCGTCTTTCACAGCAAACAATCCAAACTGCAGGAACAATTAAACCTTATCGAAAAGAACATCCGTTCGCTCGAATATCGCACACAGGGATATCAGGGTCAGCGGCAGGCCTTCGTGACGCAGCTCGGCCTTTTGACCGACGAACAGGATTCGAAAGAGAAGCTTGCGAAGGAGGGCGTCGTCAGACGTACCGACCTTCTGGCCGTACAGCGCGCGGTGGCGGACGCGATGGGCGAGCTTGCCCGCATCGATGCAGAGCTGAACGAGAACGAAGCTCAGGTGGCCAAATACCGCCAGGAATCGATCATTGCCATCAACACCAACAAGCAGGCGGCGCTCGACGCTTTGGAAACGGCTGAATCCGATCTGGACAGCGTGCGTGAACAGGTGCGTGAGGCGGCGGGCGTTCTCGACCGCACCGTCATTCGCTCGCCGGTCAGCGGTACGGTCATCCGCTCCTACTATCATACCGCCGGCGGTGTCATCACCACGGGCAAGCCGATTATGGAAATATTGCCGAACAATGTCCCGCTGATCATCGAGGCGCAGGTGCTGCGCACCTCGATCGACCAATTGCGTGAAGGAGAAGCTGCGACCATCCGTCTGTCGTCTCTCAACCGGCGCACCACGCCGGTCCTGAACGGCAAGGTCTTTTATGTCTCGGCCGACTCGATCGAGGACAATTCCGGTTCGACGCAGCGCGATGTCTATGTTGTTCGCGTCCAGATCCCGAGCGCGGAGATCAAACGCATTCCCGGCTTCAAGCCTGTACCTGGCATGCCGGCGGATATATTGATCCAGACGTCCGAACGCACCTTTTTCGAATATCTCTCCAAGCCCGTGGTCGACAGTATGTCGCGCGCCTTCAGGGAGCGGTGAGTGTGTTTTTGCCTTTGACCAGTTCAGCGTAGGACCGCGCCATGCCTGCAATGTCCGATATCTTGCTTCGCGTCGGCCGCCTGAACTATGTCTGGACCAATACCGAAAGCCTGTTGATCTACATCATCGCGCATCTATTGAAGGTGGAGAAGGACGCGGCCATCATCGTCTTTCTGACACTGAACACCACGCGCGCGCGTATCGATTTGGTCGAGCGTCTGGCGAAACTGTCGTCAACACCGGTTGAAGACAGCCGTGCTGTGCTCGAGTTGATGGGCCGGCTGAAGCGGGAATCGAAGATGCGCAACAAATACAATCACTGCATCTATTCCTTCGACGAAAACGGCGAAATCTCCAGCACACAGCTCATGCGCCTGGTGGAGGACGACCGGCACGTCAAATACGGCAAGGTGGAGCAACTGGACTTACGCGAAATCGAGAGGCTGGAGAACTCGATCAAGGAGATTGTCGAGATCAGCAAGGCGCTTTGGATCTTCATTCGCGCGAGCCCGACGTTTCATGACGAGCTTTAGGTCGCTTCCGGCGCGCCTAGCGGCGGCTGAGAAGGCCGACCAGATAACCGATGCCGGCTGCGGCCGCGATCATGAAGATCGGCTCCTGGCGAACCCTGTCGCGCAATTGATCGGTCAGTTCCTGCGCTTCCTCGGTGACGACGGACTTTGCGCCCTGCCCGACCGCGGCCATGCTGCGGGAGAGTTTCGTCAGATCCTCACGAAGAGCGACGATCTGGGCGGTCAGATCTTCGACGGCGGTTTCAGCGTGCGCCTGTGCTGAGGCGGATTGGGCGGAAGCGGATTTCGTTTCGGCCATCGTCGGCTCCTTCATTTACCTCAGCTTTCAACGTCAATCCTGGGTAAAGGTTCCGGAGCAATTACTCCCTTCCACGTGATTTCCTCGGTAGCACTTCAATTCCGGTTCGGATTGTTCTAAGGAACTCCGATTGCTTTGCCTGTGGGCGAAGATGGTGTTGATGACGAGGTTTGCCTACCGATGTTCGATGTGTTGAGAAAAATCGCCCAGACCTGGGTTGCCAAGGGCTTGATGCTTATTCTGGCGGCGGCCTTCGGCATATGGGGGGTCGAACGATCGCTCATCAGCGGCAGCGGTAGCAGCACTGTCGTGACGGTCGGCGACCAGCAGATCGGTACCAACGAATTCCGGCTCGCCTATCGTCGTCAGATCCAGGCCATCAGCCAGCAACTGCGAACGCAGATCACGCCGGAGCAGGCGCGTGCCTTTGGCGTCGGACAGCAGACGGTCGCCCAGCTTGTTGCCGGCGCCTCGCTCGACCAGCTTGCCAGCGATATGAATCTCGGCTTGTCGCAGGATCGCCTCGCCCAACTTATCGGCGACGATCCGGCATTCAAGGCGCTGAATGGCGGCTTCGACCGGCAGAAGTTCGAGAGCTTGCTGCGCAACAGCGGCATCAATCCTGACGACTACATCAAGGAACGCAGCAAGGTTGCCGTCCGCAGCCAGATCGTCGAGGCGGTTTCCAATGGCTTTACCGCACCGAAGGTTCTGGTCGACGCCGTCAAGCAATATCATGACGAAGACCGCAGCATCGACTACCTGCTGTTGACCAATGCCAATATCGACCCCATCAAGGCGCCGGCCGAGGACGTGCTCTCGAAGTGGTTCGATGGCGTCAAGTCGAAGTACCGTGCGCCTGAATACCGCAAGATCGCCTATGTGAAACTGCAGCCCGAGGATGTTGCGGATCCCTCAAGCGTGACTGACGACGCGGTTCGTGCCGAGTTCGAGAAGCGCAAGGATAGCTTCACAACGCCGGCAACGCGCACGATCGAACAGCTCAACTTCGCCAATAAGGACCTCGCCAACGCCGCCGCCGACGCGCTGAAGACCGGAACCACCTTTGATCAATTGGTCACCGATCAGGGCAAGAAGCCGGCCGATGTGCTGCTCGGCACCTTCACCAAGGATCAGGTTCCGGATAAGAACATTGCCGAGGCTGCTTTTGCCGTTGCCAAGGAAGGCGGCACGACCCCCGTCGTCGACGGTTCGTTTGGCCCGGTCATTCTGCGCGTTACCAACGTGAAGGCCGAAACGGCGAAGAACTTCGACGATGTCAAGGAAGACATCCGCAAGCAGATCGCGCTCAACAACGCCGCCAATGAGATCAACGATGTTCACGACAAGTTCGAAGACCTGCGCGGCTCCGGTGCCTCCCTGCAGGAAGCTGCTCAGCAAATGAAGCTGAAGATGGTGACCATCGATGCGATCGATGCAACCGGCCTCGACAAGAGTGGCAACGAGATCAAGGACCTGCCCGCCAAGCAGCGATTGCTGGCGGAGGTCTTCAAGGCCGATCAGGGCAGCAATACCGCACCCGTGACCATCGGCAACGACGGCTACGTCTGGTACGACGTGCTGAACATCACGCCCGATCACGATCGCCCGCTCTCCGAGGTGCATGAGAAGGCGGTTGCCGACTGGACCGCCGAGCAGCAGAAGGTCGCGCTCGCCGCCAAGGCCGCCGAACTGAAGCAGGAGGCGCAGAAGGGTAAATCGCTTGCTGACATCGCGGCACCCCTTGGCATCGCTGTCGAAAGCAAGACGAAGGTCACCCGCACCACGGACGACCCGGTTCTCGGCCGTGGCGGCGTCGCTGGCGCATTCTCCGGCCCTGTCGACACGGTCGCCAATGCCGTCGGCGCTGACGATACGACGCAAATCCTGCTGAAGGTCACCGACGTCAATGACAATCCGACGACCGACGCGCTGAACAATGCGGATCAGCAGGCGGCCCAGATTGCCAACGCCGCCGGCGACGACATTCTCGACCAGATCGTCAGCGACCTGCAGTCCAAATATAGCGTCACGGTCAACCAGAGCCTCGCCGAGCAGGCGATGTCTCGCTAGGCCCGGTTGGGAGGATCGATTGCCGATGGCTGAATTGAAACCTTTCCTCGCCAAGGTCGCCAACCGCGAGGCGCTAACACGTGATGAAGCGCGCCAGGCATTCGATATCCTGATGTCGGGCGAGGCGACGCCGTCACAGATCGGCGCCTTCCTGATGGCATTGCGGGTGCGTGGCGAGACGGTCGATGAGATCGTCGGCGCGGTCACCACGATGCGCGCTAAGATGTTGCCCGTGGAAGCGCCGGCAGATGCGATCGATATCGTCGGTACTGGCGGTGATGGCGTCGGCACTTACAATATTTCGACACTCGCCTCCTTCATTGTGGCTGGCGCAGGCGTGCCGGTCGCCAAGCACGGCAACCGCGCCCAAAGCTCCAAGGCTGGCACGGCCGACACGCAATCCGTGCTCGGCATCAAGCTCGATATCGGGCCTGAGGTGATTGCTCGTTGCATCCGCGAGGCCGGCATCGGCTTCATGTTCGCGCAGTTGCACCATTCCTCCATGCGCCATGTCGGCCCGTCGCGCGTCGAGCTTGGCACGCGCACGATCTTCAACCTGCTGGGGCCGTTGTCGAACCCGGCCGGCGTGCGTCGGCAACTGCTCGGCGTCTTTGCGCCACAATGGGTCGTGCCGCTCGCCGAGGTGCTGAGGGATCTGAATGCCGAAAGCGTCTGGGTCGTGCACGGCAATGGTCTGGACGAAATCACCACGACTGGCACCACCTCGGTGGCGGCCCTCGAAAACGGCAGGATCCGCACGTTCGAGCTGACACCTGCCGATTTCGGCCTCCCACACGCCGAACTCGCTGACCTCAAGGGCGGCGATGGTGTCGCCAACGCGGCCGCGCTCAGAAACGTGCTGAGTGGCGCGAAGAACGGCTACCGGGACATCGCGCTGGCCAATGCTGCGGCATCCCTGGTGATTGCCGGCAAGGCGGAAACGCTTCATGATGGCATGAAGCTGGCCACTCAGTCGCTCGACAGCGGCGCGACCGCCGTTGCGCTGGAAAAGCTGATCGCCGTCTCCAATGACGAAGGATAGGATCAGGACATCATGACCGATATCCTCCAGAAGATCGAAGCATATAAGCGTGAAGAGATCGCAGCCGCCAAGGCCAAGATATCGCTTGCCGATCTCAAGGCAATGCAGGCCGGGCAGTCGGCGCCACGCGGCTTCCATAAGGCGCTCGTCGCCAAGAAGAATGCCGGTGCTTTCGGCCTGATCGCCGAGATTAAGAAGGCGAGCCCTTCCAAGGGGCTCATTCGCCCTGATTTCGATCCGCCCGCCCTTGCGAAGGCCTACGAATTGGGCGGCGCAGCCTGCCTCTCGGTGCTGACGGATCGTCCGAGTTTTCAGGGAGCGCCGGAATTCCTGACCGCTGCCCGCGCCGCCTGCTCCCTGCCGGCATTGCGCAAGGATTTCATGTTCGAAACCTACCAGGTCCACGAGGCGCGTGCTTGGGGTGCTGATTGCATTCTCCTGATCATGGCTTCGCTTTCCGACAGTGATGCAGAGCGTCTGCAGGATGAAGCCTTCGGCCTCGGCATGGATGTGCTTATCGAAGTGCACGACGCCGAAGAGATGGAGCGGGCGTTGAAGCTGTCTTCGCCCCTCGTCGGCATCAACAATCGCAATCTGCGCACCTTCGAAGTCAACCTGGCGGTGAGTGAAACCCTGTCGACCATGGTTCCCGAAGGCCGGCTGCTGGTCGGCGAAAGCGGCGTCTTCACCCATGCCGACTGCAAGCGTCTCGAGGCTGCCGGCATCACCACCTTCCTCGTCGGCGAGAGCCTGATGCGCAGGGACGATGTGACGGCTGCGACGCGGCTGCTGCTCACCGGCGAAACCGACGTTCTGGCGGCCGAGTGAAATGAGCGCGCAGAAAGCCGGCCTTACCCATATCGGCACGTCCGGCGAGGCGCGCATGGTCGATGTCGGCGACAAGGCCGAGACGATCCGCATTGCCACCGCCGAAGGCCATGTGAAGATGAAGCCGGAAACACTGGCGCTGATCAGTGAACGCAATGCCAAAAAAGGCGATGTCATCGGCACCGCCAGGCTCGCCGGTATCATGGCCGCCAAGCAAACCGCCAATCTCATCCCGCTCTGCCACCCGCTGATGCTGACGAAGGTGACGGTCGATATCGCCGAAGACGCTGCCCTGCCCGGCTTGCGCGTGACTGCTACCGCTAAACTCACCGGCCGTACCGGCGTCGAGATGGAGGCGCTGACGGCCGTCTCCGTCGCATGCCTGACGATCTACGACATGGCCAAGGCTGCCGACCGGATGATGGAGATCGGCGGTATCAGGCTTTTGCAGAAATCCGGCGGCAAATCCGGCGATTTCCGTCACCCGGAGGTCTGACACCTATGAGCCTTTTACCCGTTGCCGATGCCCAGGCGCGTCTGTTGAATAGCACAACGCCGCTCCATCGCGTCGAGAGCATTCCACTCGACATGGCTGAAGGCCGGGTTCTGGCCAAGGATCTGACCGCACGCTTGACGCAACCACCCTTCGATGCGTCGGCGATGGATGGCTATGCACTGCGTTTCGAAGACGCCGCCGAGCCCGGCGCGCTGCTGACAGTGATCGGTGTTTCCGCCGCGGGCCGCGCTTTCGAAGGTAGCGTCGGCAAAGACCAAGCAGTGCGCATCTTCACGGGCGCGCCAGTTCCCGCCGGCGCCGATTGTGTGCTGTTGCAGGAAGACACCGTAGGGCTGGAGGACGGCCGCATCCGCACCACCTATCCCCTGCGCAAAAAACAGCATGTCCGTCCGCGCGGACAGGACTTCGCCGAAGGTGAAGCGGTGCTCAGCGCAGGCACGGTGATGGATTTTTCGCGGCTGACGGTAGCCGCCGCTATGAATCATCCGATGCTCGATGTCTATCGCCGCCCATTGGTGGCGATCCTCGCGACGGGCGACGAGTTGGTAACACCGGGCAGCAAGCCCGGCCCATCGCAGATCATTGCCTCGAATACATTCGGCATCGCCGCGCTTGCCCGCAGTGCCGGTGCTCATGTGCTCGATCTCGGCATTGTGCCTGACGACAGGGCGGAAATTACCGCCGCCATCGGCCGAGCGCAGGTGGCGAAGGCCGATGTCATCGTTACACTCGGCGGCGCCTCGGTCGGCGATCATGATCTCGTGCAGTCGACCATGATCGCAGGCGGTATGCAGCTCGATTTCTGGCGTATCGCCATGCGTCCCGGCAAGCCGCTGATGGTCGGCAGCCTCGGCGAAACCCATGTCCTCGGACTTCCCGGCAACCCGGTCTCGAGCCTCGTCTGCGGCCTGTTGTTCTTGGAGCCGCTGATCCGCAAACTCGCCTCACTGCCGCCGGTGAAGCGGGAAAGCATGGCGCGGACGGCCGTTAGGCTCACCGCCAACGATCAGCGCCAGGACTATGTGCGCGCGACACTGACGAAATCCGCAGATGGCGTATGGATCGCCGAGCCTTTTTTCAAGCAGGATTCGTCTATGATGAAGGTCTTTTCCCGCTCCGATTGCCTCATCATCCGCCCGGTGCAGGCGCCCGAGCTTGCTGCCGGTTCCGAATGCCCGGTTCTATTGTTGCGCCCGGAGTTGCTGAGCTAATCTAAGCCGGATATGAAAAAACCGGGCAGTTTGACCCGCCCGGCATCAAATTCGTCAAATTCGAAGAGAAATTACTTCGCCGGCTTCTCGTGATGGCCGCCGAAGCCGGCGCGCATGGCCGAGAGGACTTTGTTGGCATAGTCGTCATTGCCGCGCGAGGCGAAGCGGCCGTAAAGGGCGGCGCTGAGGACAGGCGTCGGGACGCCTTCGTCGATTGCAGCCGAAATGGTCCAGCGGCCCTCGCCCGAATCCGAAACTCGGCCGGCATATTGCGACAGGGCTGCGTCGCCGTGTAGCGCGTCGGCGGTAAGGTCGAGCAGCCACGAGGTGATGACGCTGCCGCGGCGCCAGACTTCGCTGATTTCGGCGATGTCGAGGTTGTATTGATAATATTGCGGATGCGACAGCGGCGCGGTTTCGGCGTCGGCTTCGGTCGTCTGCAGCCCGATATTGGCGTGACGCAGCACGTTGAAGCCTTCGGCGTAGGCGGCCATCAGGCCATACTCGATGCCATTATGGACCATCTTGACGAAATGGCCGGCGCCGGACGGGCCGCAATGCAGATAGCCTTGCTCGGCGGTGCTGACACTTGCGGCCGCTTCGGAGCGCATCTTGGAGGGAGCGACATCGCCGACGCCCGGCGCGAGCGTTGCGAAGATCGGCGACAGATGCTGAACCGTGGCCTTTTCACCGCCGATCATCAGGCAATATCCGCGCTGCAGGCCGAAAACGCCGCCGCTGGTGCCGACGTCGACATAATGAATGCCCTTCGGCTTCAACTCTTCGGAGCGGCGGATATCGTCATGATAATAGGAGTTGCCGCCGTCGATGACGATATCGCCCTCTTCGAGCAGCGGAACGATCTTGGCCAGCTCCTTGTCGACGATCGCAGCCGGCAGCATCAGCCAGACGGCGCGGGGACGAGAGAGCTTCGATACGAAATCTTCGAGCGACGTGCTGCCGGTGGCGCCGAGCTGTTCAAGCGCCGAGATGCTTTCCGGACGCGCATCGAAAACGACGGCGCTGTGGCCGCCCTTCAGCAGGCGCTGCACCATGTTGCTGCCCATGCGGCCGAGGCCAATCATTCCGATTTGCATATGTCAGTCTCCTAGGAGGGGTTTAATCGTTTTGAAAAGTCCATAAAGACATTTCGCAGCATTTGCCAATGAACAAATGACGGGCGAGCTATGCAGGTGCGCGGGACCGGACAGAAAATACCGAGCTCACGCATCTGTGATATTTCGCCGTCACTATTCCTGCTTTGTCTCGCAACCGCGTCTGCGCAATTGCCGATAAGCCGGGCATCTAAACCGCCTTGATAGCACAAATCGTGCTTCTTAGGCTTGAACAGAAACGGCTATTTCAACAAAGCCATCAAAATTCAAGAATCCACCGTGGCCAGTCGCGTGCATAGTTTCGCCCGCGCGTTCAAAGTGGCATTTCCGGCGAGCGCGTGTTTGCCTTCTCTACCGCCAAGGCTCTTTCTCCTGAGCCGCCAATCCGATCCTTCGATCATGGACGTTTCAGATCACTTGAACTTCGGAAAGGACTTTATCATGCCGACCATTAGGACCAAAGACCGAACCATCGACCTGATGAACAACGAGCGCACGGTCAAGCTGAATGATGAAACGATCGCGCTGAAGCACTACGAGGGGGCCCATACGGACGGCGACATCTCCGTTTATTTCCAGGAATCTGATGTCCTTCATAATCGACGGCATGATCAAGGCGGCCGATGCCAATGTGGCCGCGACGACGAACAAGACCATCGTCATCCCGGGGCATGGACCGATTGGTGATAAGAAGCAGCTGATTGCCTATCGTGACATGCTGAAGGCGGTGCGCGACGATGTCGCCAAGCTGAAGAAGAAGGGCCATTCGCTTGACGAGGTCGTCGCGGTAAAACGGTCGGCGAAATTCGATGCGAAATGGGGTAAGTTCGTCATCGATCTGAGTTTCTTCACACAGCACGTCCATGAAGGCGTCTAACGTTATTTGCTCAAAGGAGGCACCATGACTGCTCGCCTGAAACTGCCGCTCGTTCCGGCAGCATTCTTTGGGATGGTGCTCGGTCTCTCCGGTCTCGGCAATACCTGGCGCGCAGCGACGCGTGTTTGGCACTTACCTGCGGCGATCGGTGAGGCGATTACCTTCGTCTCTGTCGCCGTCTGGGCGGTACTGATCGTGCTCTATGCCTTGAAATGGGCGGCGGCTCGCGAAGAGGCGCTGAAGGAATTGTTCCATCCCGTGCAGTGTTGCTTCGTCGGCCTCGTCGGCGTCGCCACCATGCTGGTGGCCGGCGGTTTGCTGCCTTACTCGCGCGTCGGCGCTGAAACTTTGTTCATTCTTGGGGCAATCTACACGCTCGCCTTCGCAGTCTGGAGAACCGGCGGTCTATGGCAGGGTGAGCGCGATGTCGCCGCCACGACGGCAGTGCTTTATCTGCCTGGTGTCGCCGGAAGTTTCGTAACGGCCACCGTTGCGGCGGCGCTCGGCTTTCCAGATTGGGGCGAGCTTTTCTTCGGTGCTGCCTTCTTTGCCTGGTTGGCGCTTGAATCCGCTTTGTTGCACCGCCTTCTGACGGCGCCAGCATTGGCTGGGCCGCTGCGCCCAACGCTGGGTATCCAACTTGCACCGCCGGCCGTTGGGGCGGTCGCCTATATCAGCGTCACGCAGGGGCCGCCCGACCTCATCGTGCATGCCATGATCGGCTACGGCATCCTGCAGGCCTTGATTATGCTGCGCCTGCTGCCGTGGATCGCCAAGGATGGCTTTAGCCCCGCCTACTGGGCCTTCACCTTCGGCGTGACTGCGCTGGCGACAGCGCCTTTGCGTCTGATCGAGCGCAGCGACGTCGGC
This sequence comes from Martinezella calliandrae, assembly GCF_030272695.1. Classification (GTDB taxonomy): domain Bacteria; phylum Pseudomonadota; class Alphaproteobacteria; order Rhizobiales; family Rhizobiaceae; genus Rhizobium; species Rhizobium calliandrae. Next base: position 60,379 of record NZ_JARFYN010000020.1, on the reverse strand, counting down.
CCGGTTGCGCAATTGGCGCCGATCCTGTTCATCGCCGCCAATATCACCGTCGGGCTGATCGCGATCGCCACGATCTGGCTCATTGCCAATCGCAAACTGACCATCGGCTGGGCGGATTTGTCGCGCGCAAATACCGCCGCCGTGCGATAGCGCCGATTTTGCGCGCTGCGCCGGAGAGTTCGGGAGCAGACATGCTGGATCACGTTACAATCGGGGTGAGCGATGTGGAACGGTCGAAGGCCTTTTACGACGCGACCTTGCTCCTGCTCGGTATCGAGCGTTGATATGCGCAGGGCGTGGTTATTGCGGGATATGGGATCAGGCCGAGGGCCTGCTTCTGGATAGGAAATCGGGACGCAGCACAAACGCGTGTTCACGTCGCTTTCACTGCTCAAGGCAGAGCCGTCGTTGATCAGTTCTATGAAGCGGCGCTGGCGGCAGGTGGATTGGACAATGGAGCGCCAGGCATCCGGTCTCCCTATCACCCCGACTACCAAGGCGCTTTTGTTCTTGACTCGACGGACATAACATCGAGGCTGTCTGTCGCTTGGCGGTGGGTTAGGTCTGCGCATAAGTCGCATGCCCCTTCGAGGTAGGGCGCTGATTATTCGACCGGCGGACCGACGTAGCGTGCGCGTGGCCGGATAAGGCGGCCGCTCGTGGATTGCTCCATGGCGTGCGCCAGCCACCCGACTGTGCGAGCAAGTGCGAACATGATCAATGGCGCATCCTGTGGCAGATGGTAGGCCGAAGTCATAGCTGTCAGCGCAAAATCAACGTTGACGCGTTCTCCAACCAGCTCTTCGGCCACGCCCCTGACCTCTGCGAACAAAGGCGGCAGCGTAAAGCAGGCAAGCAGAGCCCGGGCGCGCGCATCGCCGTCGGGATAGAGCGGGTGACCGACTGCCGGTATCGGCCGCCCTTCGGCAAGGTAACTGCGTACCGCCTCCTCTGCGCCGATCGCGGCGGCGCGGGCAATCAACGAACGCACGCCTTGCCACGCGCCGCCATGCAGCGGCCCGGTCAGCGTCGACAGGCCGGAGAGCGCTGCGGCTGATAGTGTCGCACCGGCAGACGCGGTGATTCGCGCGGTGAAGGTCGAGGCATTGAGCTCGTGGTCGGCGAAGAGCACGAGGGAGCGACGGATGAGTTCGTCGGCGTCCGGCCGGTTCCAGGCTGCCGCGAGGCGCTGATGCAGCGGCAAATGAGGTAGCCCCGGTGCCAACGCATTGGCGACGGTACCTAATACGCTTTCGGCTTCGGTCTGCAGCGCCGGTAGCGATCGTCCAAGTGATGGCAGGTCGGTGCTGGCGCGCTCGGCCAAAGCGCAAAAGGCCGCCGTTAGGGCGGGTGGCCTGCCATTGCCGCCCTGCCCTTCCGGCCGCCGCAAGGGTCGCCTCATGTCCCATAGGAGTAGTGCGATTTCCTCGAGCGTCGCATGGTCGGCAAGCTTGGCCGCATCCTGCCCGCGATAAAACAGCCGTCCTTGCGCGACGGTCGACAACGCCGAAGGCAGCACCGGATCACCCCATTGGATGGCATCGGCCGCCACGGCTTCAGTTCTTCGGCGTCCGGCGTTCCTGGCCGCCAGGCGCTTGACGTCATCGGTGAAATAAAGGCTCCGCCGCGTATCACTCGGATCGGGCTTCGCGCGAATGCGGCCACGGCTGACATTGGCGTACAACGTCTGCGATTTGGTGCCCAGCAGGTTCAATGCCTGCTCCGCCGTCAGCCAGCTCATAGTCCCTCATATTGATCAATTGCATCAAGATTGACGTCAATAAAAATAGGACTCATCTAAGTGCATAGTCAAAGGAGAATGACAATGAACAGTGGTCTCGAAGATATTGTTGCCGCCGAAACCAAGCTGTCCGATGTGGATGGCGCCGCCGGCCGGCTGATCATTCGCGGTGTGTCGCTGGACGATCTGGTCGCTACCAGCCGCTTTGAGGATGTTGCCGCGCTGCTGCTCGATGGCCTGTTCGAGGAACATGCCGATGCCGCAAGCATCAGGTCAAAATTGGGTGCTGCACGCGTGAACCTGTTCGCCCATGTCAATGCGGCGGATGCGGTTTTGCTGGCCCTGCCGCCAGTTGAAGCCATGAGGGCGCTTTTGGCTCGTATCGAAGACGGCGAAAATTTTGGCACCGCTATCGGCTTGATGGCTGCGCCAGCCGTGTTCCTGCCTGCGCTGCTGCGCCTTCAAAATGGTGAAAAGCCGATCAAACCGGATGCGTCCCTGTCGCAATCTGCAGACATCCTGCGCATGCTGACAGGCAAGGCTCCAACGCCGCAGCAGACGGCGGGCCTCGACGCCTATCTGGTGACGATCTCGGATCACGGGCTGAATGCGTCCACCTTCGCCGCTCGCGTCATCGCGTCGACCCATGCCGGCCTGACCTCGTCGGTATTGGCGGCGATCAGCGCCTTGAAGGGACCGCTGCATGGTGGCGCGCCCGGACCGGTGCTCGATATGCTCGATGCGGTCGGAGAGCCGGCCAATGCCCGCGCGTGGCTGTCTAAGGCACTCGATCACGGTGAGCGGCTGATGGGTTTCGGCCACCGTGTCTATCGCGTCCGCGATCCGCGTGCCGATGCACTCAAGACGGCACTGCGGCCGATTTTTGCGAGTGGTCAGGCAGACGCCGGCCGCATCGCGCTTGCCGAGGCGATCGAGGCGGCGGCGCTAGCGCTTTTGAGGGAACGCAAGCCGGACCGTCCGCTCGAAACCAATGTCGAATATTATACCGCCCTATTGCTCGATGCCCTCGGTTTTCCGCGCAATGCCTTCACCGGTGTATTCGCCATCGGCCGCACGGTGGGCTGGATTGCCCATGCGCGCGAACAGATGCTCGACGGCCGCCTGATCCGTCCGCAGTCGCGTTATGTCGGACCGTTGCCGAAGGCTGCATAGTAACAGCTGGCCAGGTGCATCGACCTTTTAAGCGGCCGCGACCTGTCGCGGCCGCATCAGCGCCTCGCGGATATGGCGGGCCAGTTCGGTTGCCGCTGGCGCCGCTTCGCTTTTCGACAAGTAGAGATTGACGGAAAAGACGGGCAGGTCCGGCAAACCGTCGCCCGCGCCGAGTATATCGAGGTCGGCGGGTACGGTCGACGTAAGCCAGGCGGTGACCGCGAGGTCGGTGCGAACCGTGGCTGTCGTCGCCTCGATATTGCCGTTCTCGAATACAGTGCGCCAGCGCCTACCATCGTCGCGCAATGCTGCGAAGACCGAGGGCCGGAACGCACAGGTATCGGCCACCATCGAAATCGGCAATGGATTCTTGCGGTAGGCGCTGCCCGCTTTGGCACCCACCCAAACAAGCCGGTCGATCGCCAGGCATTCGCCCTTGGACGTTCCGAGCGGCTCCTCGATGATGCCGAGATCGATCGCACCATTGTCGAGCGCCTGCATCAACTCGGGCGATGAGCCGCAGACCAGCGAAATCTCTACCTGCGGATGTCGTTCGGCATAGGATCTGAGAACCGGCGCCAGAACCGTTCCGACAAGATCATGGGGCACACCGAGCCGCACGCTGCCTTCTATGGTGGTTTGCGTCATGTCGGCCCAAATATCGTCATTGAGGATCAGTAGGCGGCGGGCATTGCCGAGCAGTCGTTCGCCGGCATCGGTCAGCCGCAATCCGCGCTTTTCCCGTTCGAACAGAGCACAGCCGAGCATCTCCTCCAATCGTTTGATCTGCTGGCTGACGGCACCCTGCGTCATGTGCAGCATATTGCCGGCAACCGTCATGCTGCCGTGATCGGCAACGGCAGCGAAGGTCCTGATCAGCGCTATATCGAAGTTTCTAGCCATAACGCCATTATAAACGCTAATGCACCGATCCTTCAACATTCGTTTTTCTGATGGCCGTCACTCGCCTATGTCTTCGTTAAAAAATGGAGATCGGCCCGCATGACCATCGCAGCTTTTTTGCCCCTGATCGTTTATGCACTCGTCTCGACAATCACGCCGGGCGTCGCGACGACGCTTGCCGCGGCCTCCGGCGCACATTTCGGTTTTCGCCGATCGATACCCGTCATCGTCGGCTGTGCAGTTGGTCTCGGCTCCATCGCAGGCGCGGCAGCGGCTGGGCTTGGCAGCCTGCTGATGGCGCTCCCCGCACTGCAGATCGCGATGAAAACGGTTGGCTCGCTCTATCTGACTTGGCTCGCCGTGCGCATTGGTCGAAGCGGCCCGCCGCGCTTGGATAGCGAAATGGCGAGGCCAACAAGCTTTGCAGCTGGGGTCTGGATGCTCTGGTACAATCCCAAGGGATGGGCGATGACGATCGGCGCATCCGCCTCCTTCGCCGCTTTGGCGAGCGACCCGGCTAATCTCGCCATTTTGCTTGGCCTGACATTTGGTTCTGTCGCTGCATTTTCGCTGGCTATTTGGTGTGCTCTTGGGCAATTGCTCGGTCGATTGCTGAAAACGGCGTCGCAATGGCGCGCGCTCAATTTTTTTTCTCGCTTGCCTGCTGATTATTTCCATTGTCCCGATGTGGCTTGGATAACGTCAAAAATGGCGAAAATGCCCATAATGTGTGGGAATTTGCGTAGTTTGGGCTAGTGAAAAAAGTGGAATTATAGCCCTTACTACGAATTGACTAGCCAGAAAGACCTCTCGCCTCCGAACCCCAATCGGTGTTATTTGCCGCGCCCAAAATCGTTTTCCAACTGCCATGGTGCAATATGGAACGCTACGCACGACATTGTGACAATATCGGCGTAAACTGTAGCCTTAGACCACAGGATGTATTCGGGGGGCACTTGGAGCGCCGACTGACTGCCATTCTTGCTGTCGACATCGTGGGCTACAGCCGCTTGATGGGAACGGACGAGGCCGGTACGCTGGCAGCGGTGAGGCAGCATCGTGCCGAAGTTCTGGACCCGAGGATCACCGAACATAAGGGGCGCATCGTCAAGCACACCGGCGACGGTATGCTGGTCGAATTTTCAAGCGTGGTGAACGCGGTCGCCTGCGCCACCGAAATCCAGCGCGACATGCTGACGCGCAACGAGGATGTACAGCAGGAGCGCCGCATCGAAATGCGTATCGGCATTAACCTCGGTGACGTCATTGTCGAGGACGGCGATATCTTTGGCGAAGGCGTCAATCTGGCGGCCCGCCTTGAAGCCATTGCCGAGCCTGGTGGGATCGCCGTCTCCGCTTCGGTGCGCGATCATGTCGGTTCCCGTCTGGGTGTTTCCTTCGAGGATCGCGGCGAGCATTCCCTCAAGAACATCGCCCATAGCGTTCGCGTTTATACAGTGTCTCTCAATGCACCAACGACCTCGTCGGTCGTCGCTTTGCCTGCGCGCGATGACCGCAAGCGGCTGGTGGCCGTCCTGCCCTTTGTCAACATGAGCGACGACCAGGAGCAGGAATATTTCTCCGACGGGATTACCGAGGATCTCATCACCGACCTCTCGCAGATCTCGGACCTCAACGTCGTCGCCCGCAACACGGTTTTCACCTACAAGGGCAAGTCGGTGAAGGTGAAGCAGATCGCGCAGGAGCTCGGCGCGGATTTCGTTCTGCAGGGCAGCGTCCGTAAGGCCGCACAGCGCGTCCGCATCACCGGTCAGTTGATCGACGCCCGCAACGGCGCGCATCTCTGGGCCGGCCGGTTCGATCGCGACCTGACCGATATTTTCACCATCCAGGACGAGATCACCCATGCGATCGTCGATCAACTGAAGATCAAGCTGCAGCCGGAGGAGAAGAAGGCGATCGAGAGCGAGCCGACCGCCAATATCGAAGCTTACACCTACTATCTTCGAGGCCGACAGTTCTCGCATGCTTGGACGCGGTCCTACCTGCTGTTGGCAAGGCGGATGTTCTTGAAGGCTGTCGAGCTGGATCCGGACTACGCCCGTGCCTATGCCGGCATCGCCGATTGCGACTCGGCATTGAGGGACTGGAGCCCGCGCGAATACCCGCTGAAAAGCATCATGGCAATGAGCGCCAAGGCGTTGGAACTCGATCCTGATTTGGCAGAGGCCTATGCTTCGCATGGTCTGGCATTGCATCAGAGCGGCCTGAACGAGGCGGCAACTGCCGCCTTCGCCCGGGCTATGGCGTTGCAGCCAAACCTCTACGAGACGAATTTCCACTATGCCCGCTTCCTGTTTATGCATGGCCGGTTCGAGGAAGCAGTGCGGTATTTCGAGCGCGCGGCGAACATCCGCACCGACGACTATTTGTCACCCGTGCATCTGATCAGCGCGTTCCGTTCGCTGGGAAAGACAGAGGAGTTGGAGCACTGGGCAAGGATCGGCATCGAACGCGCCGAGCGGGCGCTTGATCTCAACCCGGAAAATTCCGGCCCCGCCCACCGAGGCGCTATCGCCCTGGCGCATCTTGGCGAGGCCGCGCGTGCCAGGGAATGGGCGGCGCGTGCCCTGACGATCGATCCGGACGACATCTGTGCCCAATACAATGTCGCCTGCGCCTTCGCCGTGCTCGGCGATCACGACGCGGCATTGGATCTGCTGGAGAGATTGCTGCCTTTGAGTTCTGCCTATCAGGTGCTCTGGTTCAGCAATGATTCCGATCTGGATTCGCTGCGCGGTTTGCCGCGTTTCCAGAAAATGTTCGAGGTGTTCGCGCGGGATCACGCCGAGGAAGAGCAGAGAGTAGCCGACGAAGATAAAGCGCTGTGCTAACGCTGTTTGCTTTTCCAAATCATCTCTGGCTGCGCCACAGCCAGACGGCCAGCGATCTTGTGCGACCGCGCAAGTTTGCCTCGATCGGACCATCGAGCCTGCCTTCCAGATGGGGCTCGCTGTCGGGTCCTGCCGATAGCAGCAGGTCGTTGCTGATCGCGATCTCGGCCTTATTGCGGGCGGCCACTTCCATCAGGCGGCTGGCGACATTGACGGTGTCGCCGGTCGCGGTGATCTGCTGACGGCCTCTGCCGCCGAGCCTCGAGGCGACGACAGTGCCGAAATGCGCGCCGATCTTGAAGCCGATGCGAGAGACGATCGCCTCCGGCAGCGTTCCAAGCCAGCCCCTCATCCGGTCTGCAAGGCGAATGCAGCAGCGCGCCGCATCGGCGGGATCGTGCCGTCTCGGTTGCGGCAGGCCGAAGAGGATCATCGCGCCGTCGCCCATGAAGCTGGTGATGGCGCCGCCACAGGCCGTCACTTCTTCATCGACAAGATCATAAAAGCCGTTCAGCAGCTCGCGTACCGCCGTTGGGCCGATCGCTTCGCTAAGGCCCGTGAAGCCGTTGAGATCGATGAAGACGACAGCGGCCTCCTGCCTGACCGGCTCAGCCAAAAAGCCGGGGTCGCGGGCAAGATATTCTGCAAGGCCCGGCGCCTGAATGCGCTGCAAGAGTTCGCTCTGCTGCTCAAAATGCTTGGCCTGCTTGCGGCCTAGCCAAAGCTGCGCGGCGCCGAACAGCAGCGCCGGCGGCATGACCGCAGTGATCGGCATGGCGGCACTTAGCCAGATACCGTGTTTGAAGGCGCTGAGGTTGATCGACAGCCAGGCAAGGATGACGCAGAGCGCCATGATCAGGCCGATGGTGTTGCGCCGCCAGGCAATCAGGCCAACGAGTACGAGGGGCAGGCCAATGGCAAAGCCGAGATCGATGAGGCGCACGCCGCGGTCGCGGATCAACCCGTCGCCGGCGATCAAATGAGTAACCGATGTGGAGATGACCTCCACGCCCGGCAACACCGGATCGAAGGGCGTGGGAAAGACATCGCCACCGCCGGTGACGGTTGCGCCGATGATGACGATGTGGTCCTTGATCGTCTCCTCCGGTAATTGCCCGTTCAACGCCGCATTGGCGCCGATGGTGCGGATCGTGCCGCGCGGACCGTAGAACAATAGCGGCATGAGATAGCCGGTATCGGTGTGCACCGAACGGTCACCGATCTTGATCTGGTCGGAGATGACCGCTGTATGCTCACCGGTCGCCGCAGAGACGAGGCGCAGCGAGAAGGACGGTTCGATCCGCTCGCCGCTGCGAAACAACATGGGCACGTAACGAGGCGTCCCGGTCTTGTCGGTCTGGACATTGACGACGCCATAGGTCGCGGCTTGCGCGAAGCGCTCCTGTGGTTCCAGGAATTGCAGGGCGCTGGGCACGCGCGCAAGAGGCTCGTTGCCGTCTTCCGCAACACGCTGACGGCTCTCGGGAAAGACGCCGGCGGCGGCCAGCACGGCATTGGTCCGTTTCAGGGATTGCGCCAGCGCCGCATCGTCCGCCTCCGTGCCGGGATCGACCAATAGCATGTCGAGCCCGATCGCTTTCGGCTTTTGCGCGGCGATAGCATCGACGATCTTCGCGAGGGTTGCGCGGGGCAGAGGATAGTGGCCGGCCTGACGCGCTGTTTCATCGTCGATAGCGACGATGGTAACGACATCGGGCGCTGGCCGGCCGCCGACGAGCACATTCCTGAAATTCGTCAGTGTCGCTTCGGCGCCGTCGATAAGCGGAATGTCGCCGCGCAGATGGGCAACACCGAGGCCTGCACCCCAAGCGGCAGCCAAGACAAGCGCAATCAGCGTGTGCAGCGGTGGTCTTGGCATGGACGTCAGGATCTCACTGGCCGAGGCGGCCCATCAGTGCGTTTATACGAGCTTGTCCCCAGGAAGTGACGCGTAGGGGACTACGGCCGCGATCAACATCGACGCCCTGCCCTTGTCGAAGCGTAACGCCCTCCCCGGTCGAAATCTTGTTGACGGCGACGCGGCCGCGCAGCACCAGCACGGATGTCTTGCCCCGTTGTGCATCAACCGCCCATCGCGTGCCGCGCACGGCAGCAATTGCCTGCGGCGTCACCACTTCGAACCCGCCCCGAATGCGGGCGCTATCGACATCGACCAGCGCCGCCCTGCTATTGAGCACGATGGCATCGACCCGGCCATCGCGATTGCGGTCGGAGAGCTGGTAACTTGCTCCGCGTTCGATGGTGATAATAAGGCCCGGCTCGCAATTCAGGGTCTGGCGTTGGGCACTGACGGCTGGTCGCAGCGAACAACCCGTGGTTTGCGCAAGCGCTGAATTGGCCTCGACAGCGCACAGAACGACGACGACGGCGGCGCCGAGAAAACTCGTTGTCTGGATCATGGCTTGTGCCCCCTCAACGAATATAGCCTGTGGCCACGGGCGATAAATTCCTGCCGCTGCAATATAAATCGATGAATGATGCGTCAGGAGCGGTTGATCTGCAAGCTGTCGTAGCCCTTGGCTCTGTAGAGGATGGTCGAAACCACCCAGCTCGCAAGGAAGATGGCGACGACCGCAAGGCCGAAATTGGCGAGATTGTCATTGAGATCACCGATGAAGCCCCAGACGCCTCCTTCGAGACCGAGCTTGTCCGAGATCAGCCCTAACGCCTCGACACCGCCGATGAAGATGGCGACGGCAACCGAAGCCGCCGAAATTGTCAGATTGTACCAGAGCTTGCGCACCGGCTTGACGAAAGCCCAGCCGTAGGCGCCGGTCATCAATATGCTGTCTGCGGTGTCCATCAGCGTCATGCCTGCGGTGAAGAGCGCCGGGAAGGCGAGGATCGTCCAGAAGGACATGCCTTGCGCCGCCTGGGCCGCCGAAATGCCGAGCAAGCCGATTTCCGTCGCCGTGTCGAACCCGAGACCGAAGAGGAAACCTATCGGATACATGTGCCAGGACCGCGTCACCACCTTGAACATCGGCCGGAAGACGCGCGCCAGGAAACCGCCGCCCGCCAGCAAAGCATCGAGGTCTTCGTCGGCAATCCCCTCGCCCCTTCGCGCGCGGTTGAAGGCTGACAACACACCCTTGAGGACGAACAGGTTAGCAATGCCGATCAGAAGCAAGAAAGCGGCCGAGACCGCCGTGCCGATGACACTTCCGATCTCGTGGAATGAAACAAGCCGGCTTTGCATTGCAGCCGCCGCCCCGGCTATGACGATCGATGCGATGACGACGATCGAGGAATGGCCGAGCGAGAAGAAGAAGCCGACTGCATATGGCTGTTTCCTTTCCTGCATCAGCTTGCGCACGACGTTGTCGATCGCGGCAATATGATCGGCGTCGAAGGCGTGACGAAGCCCAAACATATAGGCGAGAAAAGCGATACCCAGAAGCGACGGCCTGTGAGCGAAGGCGGCCCATGCCGAGATCCATGCGGCAACATTGAATGCGATCAGCAGCATGAAAGTGAAGGCTATCTTGGCCGTCGCTCTTTCCACGCGATCGTCAAATGGATTGAGGGTCATACCTTGGTTCCCGTTATGCGTACGCGCACAGTGCCATGGAACGGGAAGCGGCGCGACAGTCAAGTAACGTAGCTTCCAAGGTTTTTCGCGCTGCTGCAAAATGGGCAAACCCGCCAGATGCCGGGTTTGCCTTGTCAATCTGTCAGCCGATTTCGAACGGGTTGCCCTCGTCTTTCCAGCCGGAGATGCCGCCAATCATGACCTTGACGCGCTTGCCGAGCCTGCCGAGGCGCAGCGCCGCCTTGTCGGTGCCATTGCAATGCGGTCCGGCGCAATAGACGACGAACAGCGTATCGTCAGGCCATTGCGCCATTGACCGCGCGGTCATCTTGCCATGCGGGAGGTTGATCGAGCCGGGGATATGCCGCTGCTGAAACAGGCTAGGCCCGCGAACGTCGATCAGCACGAAGTCCGCATTACCCGACGTCATCGCCTGGCGCACGTCGGAGCAATCGGTCTCGAAGGCTAACTTTTGGGCATAGTATTCGGCAACGAGGCTCGCCGCAGCGGCGGGGATTTCACTGACTAGGGACATAGAACGCTCCTTCTTTGGTTCAACGCATTCATGTCTGAGTGAACCCACCGTTGAAATTGGCCGGAATGCCATATAGCGTCAACATCATGCCAAATTCCGCTAGCCCCAATCTTCTCGGCCCACATGTCGTCACTCTCGTTTATGACGGGCTATGCACGTTCGAATTCGGCGTCGCCTACGAAATCTTCGGTCTCGCGCGCCCTGAGATGGGCGCCGATTGGTACCGCTTTAGCGCCTGCGCGATCGAGGACGGGCCGCTGCGCGCTGCCGGTGGGCTTACCGTTAAGGCAGACCACGGGCTCGAGGTCATTGCCGACGCCGATCTGATTGTGGTGCCCGGCTGGCGCGGCATTGGAACACCTGTCCCGGCTGCGTTGATTATAGAGCTGCAGGCGGCCAGCCGCCGGGGCGTACGTATCAGTCGCTATGTTCGGGCGTTGCGGTCCTAGCCGCTGCAGGGTTGCTTGCTGGCAAAAAGGCGACGACTCATTGGCGCTATGTCGGCTCCATCGCTGAGCGCTATCCCGATATCACCGTCGATGCCGATGTTCTCTATGTCGACGAAGGCAGCGTGCTGACCGCCGCCGGTAGCGCCGCTGCCATCGATCTTTGCCTTCATGTGGTGCGCCGGGATTTCGGGCCTGATATCGCCAACAGTGTCGCGCGCAGGCTTGTGGTGCCGCCCCATCGCGAAGGCGGTCAGGCGCAATATATCGAGACGCCGGTTCTAAGACAGCGCGAGGGAGCACGCTTGGGTCCTCTGCTCGAATGGACGCGCGAGCGTTTGCAGGAGGAACAGCCCATTGCTGCGCTTGCAGCGCGTGCCGGCATGAGCGTACGGACATTCCAGCGCCGTTTCGAGGCGACAACCGGCATGGCGCCGGGCGAATGGCTATTAAGCGAGCGGCTGCGACGCGCCCGGGATCTGCTCGAAAAGCGGACCGCCATTTCGCTGGATGATGTGGCGGTGGCGAGCGGATTTGGATCGCTCGCCACCATGCGCCATCATTTTCGTGAAAGGCTTGCGGTCAGCCCGAGTGACTACCGCAAGCGATTTGCCGCCCTTAAACCAGTCGGCTTTGCTCCGTCGCCGCTTCGATGAAGCTCGAAAATAGCGGGTGCGGTTCGAGCGGGCGGGACTTCAATTCCGGATGGTACTGGACGCCGATAAACCACGGATGATCCGCATATTCGATCGTTTCCGGGAGCACGCCGTCCGGCGACATGCCGGAGAAGACAAGACCGCAATCTTCCAGCCGTTCCTTGTAGTCGATGTTGACTTCATAGCGGTGGCGATGCCGTTCGGAAATGTCAGTCGAGCCATAGATTTCGGAGATTTTCGAGCCCTTCGTCAACGCCGCCCTGTAAGCGCCGAGACGCATGGTGCCGCCGAGGTCGCCGGATGCCTGCCGCTTCTGCAACTCGTTGCCCTTCAGCCACTCCGTCATCAGGCCGACGACCGGCTCCTTGGTTGGACCGAATTCCGTGGAGGACGCTTGATCGACGCCAGCGAGATTGCGAGCCGCTTCGATAACGGCCATCTGCATGCCGAAACAGATGCCGAAATAGGGCACCTTGCGCTCGCGGGCGAAGCGCGCCGCATGGATCTTGCCCTCGGAGCCGCGCTCGCCAAAGCCGCCGGGCACGAGGATGCCGTGGACCTTTTCGAGATAGGGCGCCGGATCTTCCTTTTCGAAGACCTCCGACTCGATCCACTCGAGCTTGACCTTGACGCGGTTGGCGATGCCTCCGTGGTGCAGCGCTTCGATCAGTGACTTATAAGCATCCTTGAGGCCGGTATATTTGCCGACGATGGCAATGGTCACCTCGCCTTCCGGCGTGCGGATGCGGTTGCAGACTTCTTCCCATTGTTCGAGCCGCGGCTTTGGCGCCGGCTCGATGCCGAAAGCGGCCAGCACCTCATTGTCGAGGCCTTCCTTGTGGTAAGCCATTGGCACGTCGTAGATGTTGGCGACATCGAGCGCCTGGATGACGGCGGACGGGCGGACGTTGCAAAACAGCGAAAGCTTGCGGCGCTCAGCCTCGGGAATTTCCCGATCGGCGCGCACCAGCAGAATGTCGGGATGAATGCCGAGCGCCTGTAGCTCCTTGACGGAATGCTGCGTCGGCTTGGTCTTCAACTCGCCGGCGGCCGGGATATACGGCATCAGCGTCAGGTGGACATAGATGGCCGAGCCGCGTGGCAGGTCGTTGCCGAGCTGGCGGATAGCCTCCATGAATGGCATGGCCTCGATGTCGCCGACCGTGCCGCCGATCTCGCAGATGACGAAATCATAGTCGTCATTGCCTTCGGTGACGAAATCCTTGATCTCGTTGGTGACGTGGGGAATGACCTGGACCGTTGCGCCCAGATAGTCGCCGCGCCGTTCCTTGTCGATGATGTTCTTGTAGATGCGACCCGTGGTGATGTTGTCCGTTTTGGTGGCCGAGCGGCCGGTGAAGCGCTCGTAGTGGCCAAGATCGAGGTCGGTTTCCGCACCGTCGTCGGTCACGAAGACCTCGCCGTGCTGGGTCGGGCTCATCGTGCCCGGGTCCACGTTCAGATAGGGGTCGAGTTTGCGAAGGCGGACCCGATAACCACGGGCCTGCAACAACGCTCCGAGAGCCGCGGCCGCAATTCCTTTTCCGAGGGAAGAAACCACGCCGCCAGTGATGAATACATATCGCGCCATGGGAGTCACCGGATACCTTTTCACGAATGATTCCGCCAGCCCTAAAATTCGTTTCCGGAATTTTGGAGATAGAACGCGGAATGTTGACAAAACAAAACCGGCAGATCCGAAGACCTGCCGGAGGATTTTAGTAGCTGACCGGACTTACTGGCCGGTCGGAACGCCGTTGCCGCTTTGGGCGGGCGCTGTCGTCGTCGGCGCCGTCTGCTGGCCGGTGGCTGCAGGCGCCTGCTGGCTGCTAGTGGCCGGCGCAGTCTCCTGGCCGCTAGTCGCCGGAGCCGGCTGCGTCGTGGTCGCGGCCGGAGCCTGTTGAGTGGTCGTCGGCGCGGGCTGCGTCGTCGTCTGAGATTGCGGAGCAACAACGCCGCTGTTCGGGATGCCGTTGCTATTGGCCGGCTTTGACTGGCCGCCTGCCGGCGCTGTGCCCTTCTGGCCGCCGAGCGAATCGAGAATGCCGTTGCCTTGACCCGCCGTGCTCGGGATACGGTTCAAAATGTCGGTCGGACGTCCCTCGAAGCGCGAGTAAACATTCATCCCCAGCGCCAATGCAAAGAACAACGCCGCAAGGATAGCCGTCGTGCGGGTCAGCGCATTGGCCGTGCCGCGTGCCGACATGAAGCCCGATCCGCCACCGATGCCCAGGCCGCCGCCTTCCGAGCGCTGAATCAGCACCACGCCGATCAGGGCGATGACAACCATGAGATAGATGACAAGCAGTACGGTTTGCATAGGTCCAGTCCTGCCCACCGGCGCGGGCATTAAAAAGAAAAGCTCGCGGCTCTTTACATGAGGCTTTCGCCTATTCCAAGTCCTTTTGAGACTGGAACCCAGGCAAGTTAAACCTTCAGGCGAACTGCCGTTCGAATGCGCCATAGATGGCGAGGAAGTCGACGGCTTTCAAGCTGTGGCCGCCAACGAGCAAACCGTTGACATTTTGGATCGCGAGCAGCTCGGCGGCATTGTCGCCGTTGACCGAGCCGCCGTAAAGAAGGCGAATCTGCTCGCCGTCCGCGCCGAAGCGTTCGATGAGCTCGTTGCGCATGAAGTCATGCGCCTCCTCGATATCGGCACGAGTGGGAAGCTGGCCACTGCCGATCGCCCATACCGGCTCATAAGCGACAACGGTTGTCTGCGACGTCGAACTTTCTGGAACCGAAGCACTAAGTTCGCGCTTCAGGACGTCCAGCGTCTGGCCGCTATTGCGCTCATAGGCCGTTTCGCCGATGCAGATGATGGTGATCAATCCCGCGCCATGAGCCGCTTCCGCCTTGGCGCGCACCAACATATCGCTTTCGGCATGGTTTCTGCGCCGCTCGGAATGACCGACGATGACATGTGTGCCGAAGCAGTCGGCGATCATCTCAGCGGAGATATCGCCCGTATGCGGGCCGCTGATTTGCTGATGGCAGTCCTGTGCACCGATCGCCAGCGGACTATCGTCGCAGAGTGCTGTTGCGACATAGAGCAGGCTTACCGGCGGGCAGAGCAGAGTGTCGATCTGTTTGGACAGAGGCGCTTTGACGCCTTCGGCGATCGCCTTGATCTGGTCGAGGTTCGCCCGTGTGCCATTCATCTTCCAGTTTCCAGCCAAAAGCGGCCGTATTTTATTTGTCATTCCGCGTTTCCCCCGTCACCTCTGTGCCGCACTAACAAAACTAGGGCGGAAAGAAAAGTTGTCGAAAGCGGCCGGAAGGAGTTCAAATCGTTTGAAAAATCGCTTTTCCGAAAATAATTCGAAATTTTTTCGAAGAGAGTTATGACGGCTGTGGATCAATGATCCAATTCAGCACTTTCCGCCAGTCGGTCATGCGAACCGGCGTGCCATGGTTGCCGGTGGCAAACAGCGTGAACCGCGTCGGGTAATTCGCCTTGTAAAGCCTTTCAAACAGAGCTTCCTGATTGGTGGCGGCGTAGACGGGATCCCTGCTGCCATGGGTGAACCAGATCGGCAGTTTCGCCTTGTAGAAAGGGCTGTTGACGAAATCCGGATCGGTCACCCCGCTTAAAATCGCCATTCCCTTCAGGCGCTTGACGCTTTCGGCGTCGCGGGTGATGCCCCAGCAGATGAAGCTACCCATCGAGGCACAAGTGAGGATGACTGGTCTGCCGCCGGATTGCTCGTAAGAATAGCGGATCAGGGCCGCGATATCGGCGACGCCGTCGCTATCGAAGCTTTTTACGCTTGGGGCATAGTAGGTGCCGCCATTGTTGTAAGCGAGGTTTTTCAGCCGGTTGAAGTTGCCGCCGAACGCATAGTCGTTCGACCCCAGCCTGCGGTCGCCGCCGCGGCCGTGGAT
This sequence comes from Martinezella calliandrae, assembly GCF_030272695.1. Classification (GTDB taxonomy): domain Bacteria; phylum Pseudomonadota; class Alphaproteobacteria; order Rhizobiales; family Rhizobiaceae; genus Rhizobium; species Rhizobium calliandrae. The sequence goes on along the minus strand of NZ_JARFYN010000020.1, from coordinate 44,629 downwards.
GAAGATCACCGTAAAAGCCTGCTCGGATAGAGGGCCGATGCGGGTGACGTCGAGCTTGCGCTCGCCGAGCGGCAAGGTCTCGTCCTGTTGCGCTTTCCAACTGACGCCGGTTGCGACATAGGCCGGCTTGACGCGCCGCTCCGGCACCTCGTCGCGGCCGTTTATATCTCGCATTTCCTGGTAGTCAATCGTCTGGAATGCGCCATTGTCATGGCTTTCGAGGACCGTTTGATTGGAAAAAAGATCATCTTTGAAGGGCTTTAGCACTTCGGCGGCGGCGCCCGTGGCGACCGCCAATGGCAAAAACGCCGCAATTGCGGCTAAAATCGACAAATGAGTTGTGGACATTCGCATGCGGACACTTCCCTCGCTAGGCCCACGGGCTTGCCATTCGCAGCCCGGCAACGCAAATCTTTTTTCCGAATTTGCCCCGTCACAGGGGCGCCATCGCGCTCGCGCATTGTTTCTGGCAGAATCACGGTGATTCGCGAAACTGACGGCAAATGCGGTGATTTTGGGGTATGACCCCGTCAAGGACAAATCTGAACAGTTCCATGGATAACAGCAACGATCTCTTTTCCGCACTGCCCCTTTCGCCGAAACCGGAAGCGGCGGACAAGCCGGCCGTCAAGGCTGAAAAGCCCGGGGCCGCCTCGCCTCCACGTACGGCGCCGACAACCTCGGCCGCAGACGAATACGGCGCCAATTCAATCCGCGTCCTCGAAGGACTGGAGCCGGTGCGCATGCGCCCCGGCATGTATATTGGCGGCACGGACGAGAAGGCGTTGCATCATCTCTTCGCCGAAGTCATCGACAATTCCATGGACGAGGCCGTCGCCGGCCATGCCGATTTCATCGAAGTCTATCTTGACCAGAAGGGTTATCTGACCGTCACCGACAACGGCCGCGGCATCCCGGTTGAAAACCATCCGCAGGTGCCGGGCAAATCGACGCTCGAAGTCATCATGACGAAGTTGCATGCCGGTGGTAAATTCGACGGCAAGGCTTATGAGACCTCCGGCGGCTTGCACGGCGTCGGCGTTTCCGTCGTCAATGCGCTGTCTGACGATCTCGAAGTCGAGGTGGCGCGCAATCGCAAGCTCTATCGCCAGCGCTTCTCTCGCGGCATCCCGCAGGGCGGTCTGGAGGAACTCGGCGATGTCCATAACCGCCGCGGCACCCGCACCCGCTTTCATCCCGATCCGCAGATCTTTGGCGAGCATGCCAAATTCGATCCGGCCCGTGTTTTCCGGATGGCGCGCTCCAAAGCCTATCTGTTCGGCGGCGTCGAAATACGCTGGAGCTGCGATCCCGAATTGGTGCCGGCGGGCGCCGAATTTCCCGAAAGGGCCGTCTTCCATTTCCCCGGTGGCCTGAAGGATTACCTCAAGGCGACGATGGGCAACGAGTTCACCGTCACGCGCGAGATCTTCGCCGGCAAGTCGGAGAAGGCCAGCGGCCATGGCTCGCTGGAATGGGCGATCACCTGGTATGGCGGCGATCCGCAGATCCATTCCTATTGCAACACCATCCCCACCCCGGAAGGCGGCACGCACGAGGCAGGCCTGCGCATCGCGCTGACTAAGGGGCTGAAGAACTATGCGGAGATGACGCAGAACAAGCGTGCGGCCGGCATTACCACCGACGACGTGATGATTTCAGGCGTCGGCATGCTTTCCATCTTCATTCGGGAACCGGAATTCGTCGGCCAGACCAAGGATAGGCTTGCGACGGTCGAGGCGCAGCGTATCGTCGAAAACGCGCTGCGCGATCCTTTCGATCATTATCTCACCGACAATCCGGCCGAGGCTGAAAAGCTGCTGGATTGGGTGATCGAGCGCTCCGAGGAACGCCTGCGCCGCCGCAAGGAAAAAGAAGTCAATCGCAAGACGGCTGTGCGCAAGCTGCGCCTGCCGGGCAAGCTTGCCGATTGCTCGCAAAATATCGCCGAGGGCGCCGAACTCTTCCTGGTCGAAGGTGACTCGGCCGGTGGCTCGGCCAAGCAGGCGCGCAACCGCACCAACCAGGCGATTCTGCCGCTACGGGGCAAGATCCTCAACGTGGCCAGCGCCGGGCGCGAAAAGCTGTCCGCCAACCAGCAGATCGCCGATCTCATCCAGGCGCTCGGTTGCGGCACGCGCTCGAAATATCGCGAAGAGGATCTTCGTTATCAGCGCGTTGTCGTCATGACCGATGCTGACGTCGACGGTGCCCATATCGCCTCGCTGCTGATCACATTCTTCTATCAGGAAATGCCTGAGCTGATCCGCGGCGGCCATCTCTTTCTGGCAGTGCCGCCGCTCTACAAGATCACGCAGGGGTCTAAATCCATCTACGCCCGCGACGACGCCCATCGGCTGGAGCTGATGGAGACCGAGTTCAAGGGCAAAGGCAAAATCGAGATCAGCCGCTTCAAGGGCCTTGGCGAAATGCTTCCCGCCCAGCTCAAGGAAACGACGATGGATCCGAAAAGACGCACGCTGCTGCGCGTCGAGATCGACGAAGTGGATTTCGAGGGCACGCGTGAAGCCGTCGACAATCTCATGGGCACCAAGGCCGATGCGCGTTTCCGGTTCATTCAGGAGCGCGCGGCATTTGCAGAGAACCTGGATATCTGATGAGAAACCCAAGCTGGTCCTGGCCAAATACCGCTGAAACTGGCCATTCTTAAAGGCAAAACTGGCCAACTACATAAAACACAATCCCAGGTACCTTCGACGTGCCTGGGATTTATTGAAAGACGAGCCGAGATCTTCTGCTGCCAGTGACGGCGAGTATCCGACTAGGGGGAATCTCGCGAGGTCGATCGCGCCCAAGTACAGCCGAAGAGTAAGGTGCCGATGCGAAGTCCGATGTTACCTGTTCGTCTGTCGCGGGATGCGCTAGTAAGCTTGATTGTTCGCCGTGGCGCTCGTCGTGATTTGGTAAGCCCGCTGCGCGACCAGGAAATCCCGATAGGCGGATAGCTTTCCACTGCCTGGCGGTTTGCCTTGTCGTGCAGGTACTATCGTGCCGGTACGCTCACGGCGCTGGAGCAGTTTGATCGGAGGTTACGTAGCAAGTGCCACCAGAACTGCAAGAGTAAGAACGCTGCCCACAATCATAGGCCAGGTTCATTGCCGGGCTGGTGAATGGAGTTCCAGAGGGTGGCCGGCGTAAAATCATAGCCCGAGCGCATCCATTGCATTACATCGAACGGGTGCGCGACAATGAGATCCGCACTGCCGATCTCATATCTTAAAGCCTGAAGGGTTCGCTGGCCCGAATGAGTAGTGTTCACCACTTGCGTGTCTACGACAGAAACGTCCTTGGTCGCAAAATCCCTCAAATTGTCCGTAACAAGAATGTCGGCTTTGGCGCCAAAGGCCGTAGCTAGCACGCCTGCATCCTCTGCGTCAGACATGGCGAAGCGCTCTTCTCCGCCCAAAATAAGATAGGGATCGAGCGAATCTGGCCCATATTTCATGATGTCGATAATGGAGCTGGTATACGCCTTAATTCGGTCTTCCGTGAACTGCAGCCGACGGAGAACCGTCTCGAGGGTTTCGATCATCTCGAACGAGATGACTAGCTGAGCTCTGTCATCTATGCCCCATTTTTGGCTGCTAACCATCGACACCAGAGTTTGGGTTGCAGTCCCTTTATGACCACGGTCGTGCGCCATTATGTTGCCGACGAAGACGTTGACATCGAGCAGCACTCGGACAGGACGATCCATGTCTTACTTCCGGTGCGCTGCGGCACGTGCGAGGGCCGTCGCTTCTTCCAACATGTCGATCTCGCGGGACACTTCTTCTGGCCCGCCGAAGCGGTGCTCGGATGCTAGGTCGGTGGTTGCCTTCTCAAGGCGAACTCGCGCCGCCGCTGCCATCATTTCACGGCCAAGCCTGTTGATAGTGTCCTGGTCGTTCTGTGCGTTTAACTCGAGTAGGAAATCACGGACACCCTTGGGTAGCCCAACGAATACTGTGATTGCGCTGGAAACCGCATTCGATATGGACCTGTTTTCCATCGAGGCCACCGCCTTCAATTTCACGGCCGTTCTGCCATCGACATTCGCCGAAACTGTAGAGGACATCGCAGACTCCTATAGAAATACACCATTCCTATATACCTTCTGAGCCAGCGATTTTCAATGGGAGTGGCGTCATCTTGTTTGTCGATACACCTGGAGGCAACGTCTATGCCGCGCGGCAGATCGCTGCGGGAATGTTCTCTGCCCAGGCCAAAGGCATTCCCACGACGATAGTGGTTCGCGCTGGGTCGGTCTGTGCATCGGCCTGCGTGGTCATGTTCGCAGCCGCCACCAAACGTGTGGTGGAGGTCGGCGGCACAAGGGGTGGTCAGCACATTCCTTCTGGTGCCTTGTACGTTCATACGCTGGCAATCGACGGAACAGAAACCACTGCCACCATGGCCGCGTCAGTCGAACTTGCGCGCGTCATGAAGGAAGCCGGCACGCCAAGCGCTGTGCTTGCCAAACTGTTGCTGACCGGGTCGCGCGATGGCGCGCGGCTTGATGCCAGCGATTTAAGAAGTTGGGAAAATACAATTCTCGTCCCGTTCCAGGGCTCGGAGCCCTAACAACTAAGAAAGGAGCTTTGAATTGATCAGGACCTTGCTCGTTGCTGCCGTCGTAGTGGCGGGTGGCGTCAGTATCGCTCACGCCGAAGGCGCAATAGTCTGTGGTTTCGTATCAAAGAAGAATGGCGCATCGATCGGTTATAATCTGGCCGTTGAGCCTGGAAATGCCAGAGCAGTCGAAATTGCCTTCTACAAGGACAATGACGAAATCCGCCATTTGAGCGGTGGTCAGCCGTATTGGTACATCTCGAAGTCGCCGAACGGTGGCCGGAACTACACTATGGCCCCGATCCCCGCTACGTTATATCGGTCGCACCCGGATCGCCTGAGCGCGTCAGCTTGCAATCTGGCCAGTTTGATAGCTGGAACGCAGGTCTCTTCGTGGACAACAGGCAGATTTCGCGACCGAATGGCTTCTGCATGATCTCGCTGGCGACTACAGCGCCAAGCGTGCCCGCGGCTCCGCGGCAACCTAACCTACCTGCGCAGCAGCCAAGCACGGCTCAGCAGCAGAATGAGCCGGCCGCCGCAACTACTGACGCTAGCAGTGATCTTGGCGCGGCGTTCGATGCCAATCAGTAACCCTGCGGCAACGACCGGCGGTCAGTCTCTGTAAACTCCCGCTCCGACTCGACAAGGCCGGTCGAAGCCTCCCAGTCTGAGGCTGAGTGGAGAGCCTAACCTCAATGAAAGTTCCGACTCTTCACCTTGAGCGTGTCGATGTGTAAACCCGGAACATCGAGGTCCCGCGGTATCGCGGTGCGCTTTGGATTCTCTCTCGGATCCGGCCCGCCCCCATGCGTAAAGTGATCGGCTCGTGTAAGGGTCAGCGTGAAGGACTGGTCCCTGTCGGCAAGCCCCGACAGTACTGCTCGTGGGTTCAACCCACAATATTTGAAATTTCTTTGCTACCACGAATTTTACTTTACCGAGACGCTGAATATCATCGACTGTTCTACATCAAAATTTCCTCGAGCATCTTGCCGAGAAAATTCTATTTTTGAAGCCGCATTATTCGCGGGGAGGATTATTGAACCACTAGGCGATATTTTTATCGAATTGATCGATACCCGTAACGAAAGCGTCACGGGCGGATGCATAGATGCGCCATCTCTGCGAACCGCCCAATTCGTGAGCCCGCCAACTCGTTAACCCGGATGTGACGACATCGCCATGTTGAAGCTGTTTTTGATGACTGCCGCCACCGCTCTTCTCGTCGACTCGGCTGCCCGTGCCACAGATATCGGCACGGTGATCGACGTTGCCTGCCCCTTCGGCGACTGCAAGGCGGGCATCAGCCTCTCCTATCTTGGCGAATATGACATTCCGACAGGTTTCATGGAAAACGGCGTTGAAGTCGGTGGTCTCTCAGGCATCGACTTCGATCCTTCGACAGGCCACTACATCTCCATCAGCGACGACCGCTCGGAAAAAGCGAAGGCGCGCTTCTACGATCTCGACATCGATGTCAGCGCCGAAGGCCTCAAGGGTGTGACCGTTCTCGATCACGTGACGCTGAAGGACAAGAACGGCGAGCCTTTCGCTATCCGCACGGTTGATTCGGAGTCGATCCGCATTGGTAAGGACGGCATCTATTGGAGCAGCGAAGGCGACGGCAAGGCACTTTTGCCGCCTTTCGTCCGGGTCGCCAATCGCGACGGCAGCTTCGTGCGCGAACTGCCGCTGCCGGCGGGCTTTGCGCCGACAGTCGACAAGAGCACAGGCATCCGCGACAACCTTGCCTTCGAAAGCCTGACGTTTCTCTTGGGTGGCGATCTTCTCGTTGGCATGGAATCCGCGCTTTATCAGGACGGACCGATGACGACGCTGACCAATGGCGCGCTTGCCCGCCTCATCCGCTATGACGTGGCGACAGGCGAGCAAAAGGCGCAATATGTCTATCCGGTCTCGCCAATCCCGCAGGCGGCCGCCAAACCCGGCGGCTGGAGTGATTTCGGCATGGCGGAAATCCTGGCGCTGGACGACCGGCACGCACTGTCGATCGAACGTGGCTATGCGCAGGATGTCGGCAATTCGGTCGTCATAAACATGTTCGATCTCGAGGGTGCAACCGATGTTTCCAACATTCCTTCCCTGGCAAAGACCGATCAGCGCATCGTGCCGGTGCGCAAGAGTGAGGTGATGGATTTGCGAGCGCTTGGCCTTAGACCCGACAATATCGAGGGTGTCACCTTCGGCAAGGCGAAGGATGGCACGGATGTACTGATCTTCGTCGCCGACAACAATTTCAATCCGACGCAGAAGACGCAGTTTTTTGCCTTCAAGGTGATCCGTCGCCCTCAATGATCAGCGGCCTATTCTCGCGTCGGTAGTCGTCCGGCTGTCATGGCAACGGATTATATAGGCTTTCGGGTGCTGGCCCTTGAAACAGCCTAGATCATACCCCATAACCGGTTGATCTAATAAAAAGAGTGAAGCAAGTCCGGTGGGTGTATTTGAACGTCATAAGCCGAGGGAACCGCGCTGGCTGGGACCGAGCGCACCCGCGCGCATAGCCCTTATTCCGTCGATTTCGGCGGCGCGTTGGCTGCTGATCCTGATTGCGGCCGCTGGCATCTATTTCTTCTACGGTTTTCTCGTCCCGGTGCTGGCCGCCGCGGTGATCGGCTTCGCCACCTGGCCGCTTTTCAGTGACCTCGTACGCCGCACCAACGGCAACACGACGCTTGCGGCGACCATCGCCATCGCCTTCATTGTCACCTTCCTGGTGCTGCCGATCGTGCTCTCGGCCATCTATATGGTTGGTGAAGTCCGCGAATGGTTTACCTGGGCGGTGCATGTCAATCGCGATGGCGCGCCGCCGCCGCAGTGGATTCTGGCACTGCCGATCGTCGGCTCGTGGCTTGGCGATCAATGGACGCAATATGTCGGCAGTCCCGGTTCCATCGGAGAATTGGCACAGCTCGTCAGCGGCGCCCACATCGGCAATATCTACCGAGCAGTGCTCGCCGCTGGCGGCGGTGCCTTCCATGTCGTGCTGACTTTGCTGTTCATGCTGATCGCCCTGTTCTTCATCTACCGCGATGGGGCGAAATTCGTCCGTCAGGTCGATCTCTTGGGTGAACGTATCCTGCCGAATCGTTGGGAGCGCATCTCCCGCGTCATCCCGGCGACGATCAGTTCCACGGTCATGGGTATGACGCTGATCGCGATCGGCGAAGGCGTCGTGCTTGGCGTTGCCTATTGGATTGCGGGGGCGCCTTCGGCGATTACCCTCGGTGTTCTGACCGGGGTCATGGCGCTGGTGCCTGGCGGCGCGCCGCTGTCCATGTCGCTGGTCTCGATCTATCTGATTGCCAGCGGCTCGCTTTGGGCCGGTATTGGGCTGTTTATTTGGGGCACGGTCGAGCTTTTCGTCGTCGACAAAACACTGCGGCCGAAGCTCGTTGGCGGTCCGATCAAGCTGCCCTTCCTGCCAACTTTTTTCGGGCTCGTCGGCGGCGTCAAGACCATGGGTTTCCTCGGCCTGTTCATCGGTCCCGTGCTTATGGCCATCATCGTCGCCATCTGGCGTGAATGGATACGTGAGGCGGAATTGACCGAGGAACAGCACGCCCAGGAGCCGGAACTGCAACTGCGGATCCGGGATGGTTCGGACGGTTGATCAAAATTTGAACGCGCAACAGCCGCTCTAATCTTTTAAAGCCAGGCTCTCAGCTTTTCGGAAGCGCTTTTTCCATGAACAGGCTAAGCGGATCTTCCTCGTAGCTGCCGAACGGTTCGATCTCGGTGTAGCCGACCTTGCGATAGAGGCCGATTGCGTCGGGTTGGAGTACACCGGTTTCGAGCCGAAGTGCCGTCAGATTTTTTTCTGTCGCCGTCTCTTCCAGCGCTTCCATCAGCATCTGCGCGACCTTGCGCCCCCTGGCAAGTGGGTCGACGAACATACGTTTGATCTCCGCGGTGCCATCGTCCGCCTCGACAAGCGCACAGCAGCCGACAATATCGCCATTAAGCCGTGCGACCCAGAAGGTCACCTCGGGCCTCTCCAGTGACTCGAGGTCCAACAAGTGATTGCTTTCCGGCGGATAGAGCGATTGTGCATAAGCACTCGACATATCGAGGAGGCGCATGACACCGTCCTGACGCGGTGATTCAATGGTAATGGTCAGAGGCAAGGTAAATCCCAAAAGACACATGCACGAAAGATATCACGCTGCGGCAAGAGCCGCCAGCGCGGCAAATGTCCGCGCCGTCTGCCTCCGCTCGGCATTGGCGAGCTTCTCCACCATATCGAGCAGTTGAACTGCAGCGGTTGGAGATTGTTGAGAAGAACGGAATTTACACCTCAGCCGCGCCGAGACATTTTCCAACATGGCGCCACCATGGGTGCGCGACGCCTCACGCCAGATCAATGTCGCCTCGACGAAGACGGTGCTGATATCGCGCGGCAAGCCCGCAGACTCATAAAGCGCGCGGACGGCAAAGACGCGGCCGCTGGAAAGGATGGAGCGGACGCGCCGCTCGTCGCAGGTGGAAAGGTTGGTAATCGCGCCGGCAAAGAAGTCGATTTTGCCGGAACAAAGCGCATGCATGAGGAACGCCGGCGTCAACCAGCCCGCCTGCCGCAGGTGCTCGACCAGATCGGGAATATCTTCGTGCTGCACTGTCCCGGCCATGGAAACCGTGGCAGCCACGCCGGCCTCGCGATTTACCTGTTGCAATCTCGCTGTGCCGATCGTGGCCTGGACCAGATTTGAGCCGGCCAATGCCTCGCCGACATGTCGCATCAGCAGGTGGCGGACATCGGAAGGCAAAGCTTCGCGATCAAGGAGCAGGCCGCGGATCTCGGCGCTGTCGCCAAGGCGTTCGGCAAGCCGTTTCAGCGCGGCGCGCGACAACGAGGCGCCATCGTTTTCCAAAAGGCAGAGGGTTTCGATTTCGCCACCGATTTCAGCAAGTGCGGCGCAAACCGATCGCGACACTCGCCCGCGCGAGGCGATCAAGACACGTGTCACGCTGCTGCCGCGTAGCACAAGGTCGACAAGATCGGCTTCAGTGAACACCGGTGACAAAAGAATGACCTGCCCGGCGATCTCCGGCTGGTCCTCGGCCAGAGACAGGATGACGTTGCGCGGGGCATGCGGAGAACGCGCTACGGCTTCGGCCAGTGCCAAGCGCACACGCGGCGAAGGATCGTCGAGCAGATACGTCATCGCCATCTCGGCGGCGGCACGCTCTTGTCGCGGCATTTCCGATTGCAGATAGGCGCGACCAAGAGCATTGGCCGCCCTCGCCCTACCCTCTGCCTTGGCGGTCTCGGCCCAACGGAGAAATGCTTCTATGATCACGTAACGCCCCGATATCGGCGGGACGATTCCCGACCCGCAAACTCACATCAAATACGTTAGCGATGAAAGGTTTACGGGTCGTTTACCTTATTTATTAACCACTAATGCGACAACGAGACGGGACCGATATCATGGCGCTGTCGGCCGCCGCAATTCGAAGACGTCGCTGCCCTCGCTGTAGTCCATATAGCCCATGCGCGCGACGGGCCGTGCAAGCGCCATGTCGAGGCGGCCATCTCGAATGATGGTCTCATCGATATGGATGCCGACGACCTGTCCGAAGACCATGATATTTTCCGATGGCTCGCCATCGAGGCCCTTCGGTCGCATCACTTCTGTCACCCGGCATTCAAGTACGGCGAAGGCTTCGGCGACATAGGGAGCGTCGACGAGCCTGCCGGGTTTCGCGGTCAGTCCGGCCAGCGAGAACTCATCGATGCCATAAGGCACGGCGATGGATGAATGATTCATCTTTTCGAGGAGGTTGCGGCTGACGAGGTTGGCGGTAAAGACGTTGGTTTCCTCGACATTGCGAACGCTATCCTTGCGGCCCATCGACGAAAACATCACCAGCTTCGGCCGGTCGCTGACCGCGTTGAAGAAGGAATACGGCGACAAGTTCAGCGAACCGTCTATACCCTTACTGCCTATCCAGCCGATTGGCCGCGGCGCAACGATGGCCTTGAAGGGATCATAGGCCAAGCCATGCCGGTTGGTGTCTGTCGTGTAGAACATTAGCTGTCCTCGCCGCCGATCCAGGTCACGGTCTCCGTCAGTTCCGGTCGCGGGCGTTCCGTCGAGGGGAAGGTCGACGAGCCGATATGGATAAAGCCAGCGACCTTTTCTCCCGGTTGGACACCAAGCAGCGGATAGGCGCGCTCGTCATAAGCGAACCATTCGGTCAGCCAGTTTGATACCCAGCCATGCGCATTGGCCGAGATCAGCAGGTTGAGGCAAAGCGCACCGACCGACATCAACTGTTCCCATTCCGGAATCTTGAAATGCGGCCCCGCCTTGCTGACGACGGCGATGACGACTGGAGCGCGGGTAAAACGCGTACGCTCGACTTGGATCATCTCTTCTGACAGGTCCGGCTTGGCTTCCAGCGCCAGCTGCAACAACTCCTCGCCGATCCGCGCCCGCTCTTGGCCGCGATAGACGATGAAGCGCCAGGGGGCCAGCTTGCCGTGATCTGGGACGCGTGAAGCGAGCCGCAGGATATCCTCGATTTCGGCTTTGTCTGGGCCGGGTTCGGTCATCTGAAAAGCAGGAATGGATCGGCGGACCGCCAGGTAATCGACCAGCTTGATATCGGTTTTCATGGAATGATTGCTTTCATTTTCATGCGCGGGGAGGACGTGGGTCTTGAATTTGCCACGGCATTGGTCTTGAAGTGGCCTGTGTTTTACCGGAAGTCAATCGGGTGGGAACTCATGTCAGGCATTTCATCCGCACGCCTTTTGGTCACGGGTTTCGCGATGTTCTCGAGCCTGGGCACCGTTGCCTCGGCGCAAGATGCCTTCAAGGAGTTCAGACAGCTCGACGGCAGCGTGAAGATGCCGAAGCTCAACGCCTTCATCGCGCCAGGCACAGAAAATTCATCCGCTAAAACCCTGCGCGATGTCTCGCTCGAGGCTAAGCTCGCAGCCGACAGCGCACCGCAGTTGCAGGGCCTTTCCTGGTACGTCTTCAGCCCCTTTGCTGGCGCCGACGGTAAGCTGCCGCTGGTTGCGAGCTCGAAGGGCGGCTCGGCGTCTTTTCATCTGATGCCCGGCGATTATTTCGTCAACGTCTCCTTCGGCCGCGCCGGTGTGACCAAAAAGCTGACTGTCCCCGAAAGCGGGCTACAGCAGAAGCAGACGATGGTGCTCGATGCCGGCGGCATGGTGCTGAATGCCGTCTCCGGCTCCGACGTGCGCATTCCGCCGGACGAATTGAGCTTTTCGATCTATTCCAGCGATGCGAAGGAAGATGGCGAGCGCGGCCTCGTCATGTCCGACGTCAAGCCGAACACCCTGGTAGGCCTCAGCGCCGGAACCTATCACGTCGTCTCGGAATATGGTGCCGTCAACGCCGTCATCCGTGCCGATATCCAGGTGGAAGCCGGCAAGGTGACCGAAGCGACGATTCAGCACAGGGCGGCGAAGATCACTTTCAAGCTGGTGTCAGACAAAGGCGGCGAAGCGATAGCCGATACCGCCTGGTCGATCCTGACCTCTGCCGGCGATATCGTCGGAGAAAGCCTTAGTGCCTTCCCGACCATGGTGCTTGCGGAAGGCCGATACACGGCCGTTGCCCGTAACAAGGACAAGATTTACCAACGCGACTTCACCGTCGCGGCCGGCACGAATACTGATATCGAAGTGCTGATGAAGGAACAGCAGCCGCAGGACGCCAACGACCAGCAGCCGGCGCAACAGCTTCCCGTTCCGCCGCCGCAAGTGCCGCGCAACCAGGCGCCGCAGACGCAGGCGCCCGCTACGAGCCAAAAGCATCCGTTGCCGACTTACGAACAATTGGCACCCGCCGGCGGGGACGATGGCGACAGCATGGATTGACGCTATCGCAAGCGCCGGTCCGTCTTACTCGGCTAGGGGGCTAGCTGGCCTTCTTTCGCAGCGCCCGCTTCGGCGGCGCCATCGCAAACACCGCACTATAGAGCTTCGATAACAGATCCTTGCGATCATTGCCTTCGTTAAGCGCCTCCCAGCTCATCAGCCTGCCGACATGTGCGGTGATGGTGCTACCGGAAAGACGACGGAATTCTCGGATCAAAAGGGATAAGCGCAAGGTCAGCGACACGCGACTGGCGAGATGGAACAGCCGGCCGTTCTGCCCCTCGAAATAGACCGGAAGGACGCTGGCTCGTGCTGCCTGGATGAGCTTGGCGGGAAAGATCTTCCACGGCAGATCCTCGGCGCGTCCGAAGCCTTTCTTGGCTGTGGCGACGCCGCCAGCCGGAAAGACGATGATCGTCGTACCCTCTTTCAACAGGCGAACCGCTTCGTGGCGCGTTTTCATGTTCATCGCCATCGCCTCTTTGGTCTCTTCAAAGGAGACAGGCAGCGAATAATCGGCCATCTCAGGCACTTTCAGCAATTCGTTGTGGATCAGCACCTTGAAGGGTCTGCCGAGCTGCTCTGCGAGCGCCAGGATTGCGATGCCATCACCGATGCCGAAGGGATGATTGGCGACGATGACGATCGGCGCATCGGGGATAGTCTCCAGCGGCCAATCGCCTTTCACCGTGAGGCGCACGTCGATGAGATCGAGCATCTTGCCGAAGACACGCTCGCTCTTGCCGACAATGTCGCTGCGCCAGATATCGTAGAGCCGGGCATAGCGATCGCGGCCCGACAGACCCTCGATGGAGCGGATGAGCCAGCGCTTGATGCGCGTATCCCGTTCGTTGGCGTAGGATAATTCTTTGAAATCCAAATGCGCGACGGGCTTCCCCGCTCCTCGATCTCATAGGGCCGCATGTAAGGCAGGGCGTGCAGCGACGAAGCAACACTCTGATTTAACAGATATATTAAAGTTCTATGTCACTTATCTGACGGCGCCTTGAGACGCCGTCAGATAGTTTCTGGTATCAAGCGGCTTTGGCCCGCTTGGCTTCGCGCTTGCGCAGGATATCCGGTGGCGTGGCTTCGAGCGCAAGCGAGGCAATGGCTTCGTCGAGCGACATTGCCGTCTGCGCCTGGCTGCCGAGACGGCGGATGTTGACCGAGCGCTCCTCGGCTTCCTTCTTGCCGCAGACGATGATGACGGGAACCTTCGTCACCGAATGCTCGCGGATCTTGTAGTTGATCTTTTCATTGCGGAAATCGGTCTCGACATTGAGCCCCGCTTCGCGCAGCGCCTCGGCAACTTCGTTGCCGTAATCGTCGGCTTCCGAAGTGATGGTCGCAACCACCACCTGCTGCGGCGACACCCAGAGCGGCATATGGCCGGCAAAGTTCTCGATCAGGATGCCGAGGAAACGTTCCATCGAGCCGCAGATGGCGCGGTGGATCATCACCGGCTGCGTCTTTTCGGAATGCTGGTCGATATAGAAGGCGCCGAAGCGTTCCGGCAGATTGAAGTCGACCTGGGTCGTCCCGCATTGCCATTCACGACCGATAGCGTCCTTCAGCGTATATTCGAACTTCGGCCCGTAGAATGCGCCCTCGCCCGGCAGAATGCCGGTCTTGATGTTGTTCGACTGCAGCTTGATCGTATCCAACACATTCATCATCACGCTTTCGGCGCGATCCCAGAGCTCGTCGGAGCCGACGCGCTTGTCCGGACGGGTGGACAGCTTGATCGTGATCTCGTCGAACCCGAAATCCTTGTAGACCGATAGGATCAGATCGTTGATCTTCAGGCATTCGGTCGCCATCTGCTCGTCTGTGCAAAATATGTGTGCATCGTCCTGCGTGAAACCGCGCACGCGCATCAGTCCATGCAATGCGCCCGAGGGCTCATAGCGATGGACGGCCCCGAATTCTGCAAGGCGGATAGGCAGTTCGCGGTAAGACTTCAAGCCATGCTTGAAGATCTGGATGTGGCCAGGGCAATTCATTGGCTTCAGCGCAAAGACGCGGTCATCATCGGTCTCGTCGCCTGCGACGGTGACCTTGAACATGTTGTCGCGATACCAGCCCCAATGACCGGAGGTTTCCCAAAGCGACTTGTCGAGCACTTGCGGCGCGTTGACTTCCTGATAGTCGTCGGAAAGCCGCCGGCGCATGTAGGACACCAGCGTCTGGAACATCCGCCAGCCCTTGCCGTGCCAGAAGACAACGCCAGGACCCTCTTCCTGGAAATGGAACAGGTCCATTTCGCGGCCGAGACGGCGGTGATCGCGCTTCTCGGCTTCGGCGAGGATGTGCAGGTAGTTATCGAGATCGGCCTGCTCGGCGAAGGCCGTGCCATAGATGCGGGTCAGCATCGGATTGTTGCTGTCGCCGCGCCAATAGGCGCCTGCCACCTTCATCAGCTTGAAAGCCTGGCCGATCTGGCCGGTGGAGGCCATATGCGGCCCACGGCAAAGGTCGAACCAATCGCCCTGGTAATAGATCTTCAGGTCCTGCCCTTCCGGAATGGCGTCGACAAGTTCAAGCTTGTAACGCTCGCCCTTGGACGCGAAGACTTCCTTTGCCTTTTCGCGCGACCAGATCTGCTTGGTGAAAGGCGCGTTGCGCTGGATAATCTCGCGCATCTTCTTCTCGATGACCGGCAGGTCGTCGGGCGTAAAAGGCTCGTTCTTGGCGAAGTCGTAGTAGAAGCCGTTTTCGATGACGGGGCCGATGGTTACCTGCGTGCCGGGCCACAATTCCTGCACCGCTTGCGCCATGACGTGCGCCGCATCATGCCGGATCAGTTCCAGCGCGCGGTCGTCGTTGCGCGTGACGATTTCGATCTTGCCTTCGGTTACCGGGTCGGAGAGGTCGCGCACGGTGCCGTCGATCGCAACGGCGACAGCCTTCTTGGCAAGCGACTTGGAAATGGATTCGGCGACATCCCGGCCGGTTGCGCCAGCATCGTAACTGCGCACGGATCCATCGGGAAATGTCAGGGAAACGGATTGGGACATCGAAATTCTCCTTGTCCAGTCCCGCCAACGAATGCGGGTGGTTTAATGGAAGCGGTCAACCAGTGTTTTTGAACGCGGTCGCCTGATAGCGATATTTGGTGATTTAGTAAAGGAGAAGTGGCTCTAGGGCCCAATCTTCTCGGCCAATCCGCGCACCGTGTTCCAGTTCCGCAACGTCCCGACGCCGAGGCGTTTGGTGGTGAGCGCGGAGAGCAGACGGGTTTCGCTCGCCTTCCCGCCGAAATCGATCCATAGGTCGCCATCGACCACAACCAAACGTTCCGGGCCATTCCTATGCCTGCCGAGTGTTTCTATCACCGACGATTGAAGCGGTCTGCGCATGACGCGAACAATGATCTCGCTGCCCTCGCCATCGCCAAACGGATTGCCGGCGGCAAGTTTCAACCATGCCTCAGCATCGCGAACGATGATATCGACTGACCTGCCAAAGGCTTTTGCGAAGCCGTCTTCAAGCTGAGTTTCGATCTCCGTGATCGGCCGTTCTTCCGCTTCGAAAACGAGATTGCCGGTCGCAACGAGGGTTCTGGCGTTGGAAAAGCCGAGTTCCTCGGTCATTGCCCGGAGATCGCTCATGACCACCCTGCGCCCGGCTCCGAGCACGATGCTGTAGAGTAGTGCTACGTAAGTCTTCATGCCGCTCCGGCCGGCTTGCGGCCGATGGCGAAATAGCGCCAAGGCGTCCACCAATGGTAGCGCATTTCCAGCGTCTCGGGCACGGGGTCGAGCCCGCTGGTGCCGCCTGGCCCGCATCGCGCCACCCGAAACAAGGTCATCCAGCCGCCGGCCCACAGGCCATGACGGGCAATCGATTCGTAGCCATATTCCGAGCAGGTCGGGATATGGCGGCAGGAATTGCCGATGAAACCGGAGAGGGTCAACTGGTAGAGGCGGATGAGACCCATGCCGAGGAGCCGGTCTGGCGTCTTTTGGAAGGGACCTGAATAGTTGCGGGAATGGAGTGATTTGCTGTTGCTGCGGGGCGGTATTTTGTCGCGCCTTAGCCTTTTGGGGCGAGCCGCGGCTGCGCCCTCGTCTTCGTCATCTTGCATGGAGCAGAGATGGCACATCGCTCGCAGCCTCTGATCAAACCGCCTCGGCCGCGACGGACCCGAGGGGCGCGCGCGCCGCCTCGATTTGTCCCACTGCATCGACGACGGCGTCGAAAGTCAGCATCGTCGAGGCATGGCGTGCCTTGTAATCCCTAACCGGCTTCAAATAACGCATGTCTTCGAAGCGCCCCTCCGGCCCATCGCCGTCGGCCTTCAACATCACCAGCATATCTTCGCGCGCTTTGCGCAATTCGGCAGCGGTGGCGCCAACCACATGGCGGGCCATGATGGAGGACGAGGCTTGTCCGAGGGCGCAGGCCTTGACGTCATGAGCAAAATCGGTAACGACATCGCCGTCCATTTTCAGCCAGATCTTGACGCGCGATCCGCACAGTCTGGAATGGGCCTGAGCGCTTGCATCGGCGTCGGAAAGGCTGCCGATGCGTTCGATATTGCCGGCAAATTCCAGAATCTTGCTGTTATAGATGTCGTCCATCATCGATCTTGCTCCGATGTACCCGTTATGCGTTTCAAAACAAAAAACACAGCGTGTCGCGCCAGGACACTTTCACAGGGACAATGCCATACTATATGTATGTCGTTTGAAGGCCACGAAATTGCAATGGTCTTCTGTAAGTTTGATGGGAAACCGTGCAGGACGGCAGGCTTGTCCGCCAGCCAGAACGCCCCGGAGCCCGCCAAAGGTGCATACTTCTCCATGTTTCAGGGGAATGCCAGTGGCGAGTCCGACAAAATAAGATCCGCAGCGCGGATCAGGAGACCACAGGTAATGGACGCCATTGTGAAGAATTTTCCGCAGGCCCTTGAATCCAATCCGGAATTGGACCGTCCCTCCCAAAAGGAAGCCGAAGACGCCGTTCGCGTTTTGCTTCGTTGGGCGGGCGACGATCCGCAGCGCGAAGGCCTGCTCGATACGCCCACACGCGTCGTCAAGGCGTATCGCGAGCTTTTCGCCGGCTACGATATGAACCCCGAGGATGTGCTCGGCCGCACCTTCGAAGAGGTTTCGGGCTATGACGACATGGTCCTCGTGCGCGACATTCCGTTTTTCTCCCATTGTGAACACCATATGGTGCCGATCATCGGCAAGGCGCATGTCGCCTATCTCCCGAGTGGCCGCGTTCTTGGCCTTTCGAAGATCGCTCGTGTCGTTGAAATCTTCGGCCGCCGCCTGCAGACGCAGGAGGCGATGACCGCCCAGATCGCTAACGCCATCGACGAAACGCTGCGCCCGCGCGGCGTCGCCGTCATGCTCGAAGCCGAGCATATGTGCATGGCGATGCGCGGTGTGCAGAAGCAAGGCTCGTCGACGTTGACGACGACCTTCACCGGCGCCTTCAAGGCTGATCCGGCTGAGCAAGTCCGCTTCATGACGATGGTCCGGAGCCGCTGATAGGGCTTAAGGGAAAGAACCGGAGATGAACCTGGTATTCAACGAGCCTTCCGCAGACAAATCGGAACTTGAGGATGCGGGGGATTTCACCCCCCGTTTCGACGACCGCGGCTTGATCACCGCGATCGTTACCGACGCTCATGACGGTGAGCTGCTGATGGTCGCGCATATGAATGCCGAGGCACTGGCGCTGACCATAAAGACAAAAACGGCGCACTACTTCAGCCGTTCGCGCGGAAAAATATGGAAAAAGGGTGAAACCTCCGGAAATCTGCAGACGGTGAAGGAGATGCGTACCGATTGTGATCAGGATGCTATCTGGCTGAAAGTTGAGGTCGCCGGTCACGACGCGACGTGCCATACTGGACGACGTTCCTGTTTCTATCGCACTGTCGAGCTTGAGGATGGGAAGCCGGTGCTGAACGTTGTTGACGATCACCTGAATTTCGATCCCGGCGAGGTCTATGGGCACTAAATTCCGCATGCCGACTGAGTAAGCAATAACAAATATACGAATTGGAAACAAAAAAGGGACAGTATTTCAGCAAGAGGCAAGCATACGCCTCGGAGGGTGGCATACCATGTTGAATTGGGGGTTGATTCGCCAAAGCGCCGGACAGGCTCCTGTGGGTTCGGGTCCAGCTATCTCGCCCAACATTCCTGGCGCACTCGCTGCCCCTGTTCCTCCCAAAAAAGTAAAGATCGCTCTGGCACTCGGCGGTGGCGCTGCCCGCGGCTGGGCGCATATCGGTGTGCTGCGTGCCCTCAATGAGGCTGGCATTGAGGTCGGCATGATCGCAGGCACCTCCATCGGGGCACTGGTCGGCGGCTGTTATCTCGCCGGCAAACTCGACGAACTTGAGGCTTTTGCCCGCTCGCTGACCATGCGTCGCATCGCAAGCCTCCTCGATCTGACGATCGGCGGCAGTGGCCTTTTTGGCGGCATGCGGCTGACGAAGCGCATGCAGGAACATCTTGAAGGCTTTTCGATCGAGGAACTCGACCGACCCTTCGTTGCCGTTGCCTCGGAACTGAATACCGGCCATGAGGTCTGGATCGCCAATGGTTCGCTGATCACGGCGCTACGGGCCTCCTATGCCCTACCCGGCATTTTCGAGCCGGTTCGCACCAATGGCCGCACGCTCGTCGACGGCGCTTTGGTCAATCCCGTGCCCGTTTCTGTCTGCCGCGCCTACGAGCAGCCGCTCGTGGTCGCCATCAATCTGCATTATGACCTTTTCGGCCGCTCCGCCGTCGTCAAACACACTGCCGGCGCGCTGCATGGTGAGCAACTACGGCGTAACGAAGCGCCCTATACCAGGCTCGGTATGACCGGCGTCATGGTCCAGGCATTCAACATCATCCAGGATCGGATTTCCCGTGCCCGCCTTGCCGGCGATCCGCCGGATCTGGCGCTGCATCCGCGTCTCAGCGACATCGGTCTTTCGGAATTTCATCGTGCCGGCGAAGCGATCGACCGCGGCTACGAGGAGGCATCTGCCCGGCTGACAGAAATCAGGCGCATGCAGGAAGCCTTTGCGCGCTAGGCGTAAATCCATGCCGATATGGTGTGGGTGCGAGCTGATATCGGCCGCGGCGATGAGATAGTTCCCAAAATGCCGCACCATGCGGCCCTTCGCTTTGGGCTCGGGGCGTTCGCCGCTGCAATCGACCCACCGGGTCGATTGCTTCGGCCCCGCCGAACCGCTCCTCAGCCTGCGATATAGGCCTTGATTTGTTCAGTCTCGAGCTCGATTTCGCGGATGCGCCATTTGACGACGTCGCCGATCGAGATGATGCCGGTGAGCTTGCCTTTGTCTTCCACGGGGACATGACGGAAGCGGCGGTGCGTCATCAGCTCCATCAGCTCGTCGGTGGTGGTATCTTCCTTGCAGCGGTGCACTTTCGCCGTCATCAACGAAGCGATCGGCTGGTTGAGGCTGTCCTGGCCATGCTTGGCAACCGCGTTGACGACATCACGCTCGGTGAAGATGCCGGAAATCTTGCCTGCCATTCCCACGACGACGATGGCGCCGATGCGCTTCTCGTTCAGAATTTTGGCGGCTTCCGCGAGGGTCGTGTTCCCCGCGGCGGTAACGACGTTGCGACCCTTGGCATCAAGTATGGCTTTTACGGAAACTGACATTCGATCCTCCCATCTCGAAAGCTCAATGAACAACTGAGCCACGGATTTGTTCCGAAACCGCCCAAGGTTTCGGACCGCTGCTCCGGTCGGGACCGTTCCGGTCTCTTTCCCATCACGGCCGACCGGGGGATGGTGCGCTAGCGAGGACGAGAAAGCAACAGCTTCATTCCGCCGGTGGAGCCGGGTTTTCGACTTCAATGCGAGGTTGCCGGTCGAACAGGGAAAACAGCAGGAACCCGAAAAGGAAGCCGCCGATATGCGCATCCCAGGCGACCGGCTGGGCGCTGTCGCCGACGATCGTGATGCCGAACGCGACGAGTGCATTACCGGCGATCCACATCACGATATAGGCAACGACCGTGCGGCTGCGCAGTGAAGCCGCGATCGAGAGCCGCGGATTGAGATGCGCCTGGCGTATGGCGAAGCGGCGGCCGTCCATGGCGGGAAAGGCAAAACGGCAGGCCGCCCCCATCAATCCTGAAACGACGCCCGAAGCTCCGATCAGCAAGCTCTGGTCGCCCCAATAGACGGCGGCATGCAGGAAAGCGGATGCCGCCGCAGAAAGAACCCAGAAGATCACGTAGCGCGCAACGCCGATGCGACGCGCCACGGGTGCGGCAAAGACCATCAGCCACAATCCGTTGAAGACGATGTGTTCGATGCTGCCATGCAGGAGGGAATAGGTGACCGGCGTCCACAGCCATTCCAACCCCTGCTGCGACAGCGGGAAGGCATAGCGGGCGGGAATGAAGCTGAAGGTGAAATACAGCCAGTTCAGTGTATCGTCGGACCACCAGGGCAGGTTCTGAATAACAAAGACGACGATCAACAGCCCAAGGCTTGCGAGGATGACGGGTGGCACGTTGAAAGCAGGAACGCGCTGCGGCGGCCGATTTTCCTCGGGCTCATGGCGCGGTGGCTCTGCATCATCCATGTCTTGCTCGGATCTCTTGAGAAGGGACTCGAGACATACAGCAGCAAAAATCAAAAAAAAAGCCGTCCAACCCCGGTGGACGGCTTGCTCGGGCGCCCCTCTTTGGGATTTGCCGCAATGGTTTATGTCCCAACGCCCGATAGTCTGTGCTGAAGGTCACTTCGTGAAGTGATTTGATATGTCTCTCACTCACAACCGCATGAGGCAAATGAAACCCTCTGTTAACCTTAATGGCTCGGCGTTGGCACGATTTAAGCAAGGCATTGCGCAAGGGCAATGAATGCCCCGGCATTTGACCTGAAACGGGACATGGACGCGTTATGCGGCAGAAAAACAGCGTAGAGATATTTACCTATTGGGAACAGCTTCGCGGCAATGCGGATGCGCCCCTGCGCAATTTGATAGAGCCTTCGGCGGTCCGTCATATTCTGCCTGAGCTCTTCATTCTCGAGGCCGTGCGAGATCAGGCGCCACGCTTTCGGTTGGCCGGGACGGCGATCTGCAGTCTGATGGGGCGCGAGCTTCGCTTCGAAAGCTTTGCCGCGCTGTGGGCCGGCGGCCAGCCTGATGATGCCGTGCGGATTGCCGCCGGCGTGATGGAGCATGTGGTTCCTGCTCTGATAAAGGCGACGGGTTACAGCATCGGCGGTCGCCACGTGACGTTCGAAATGGTGCTGATGCCGTTGCGTTCCGCCGGCGATGTCTGTGATCGGCTGCTTGGCTGCCTGACGCCGACGGCACATACGCCATGGCTCGGTAGCGAACGTCTCGAGTTCCTGGCGCTCGACCGCAGCCGCATGCTCTATGAGCGTCCTGCCCATCTCGTCGAACCGCCATCCGATCCTGAACACGCAAATCTGATCTCACGTCACGATGGCGTCGGGCTCGGTGCGCTCATGGCCCGCATGCTGCATCCAAACACCGGCGCACGAAATCAGGGACCGGCTGACCCATTGCGACACAGTTTCGGCCGTCGTCTCTGAGTTTTCCCTTAGGGAAGACAACCTTACCTTAATAACTTTGGGCTAGTGATTGCGTGAAACATAATTGGTTCAAGAAGCCCATTCATGCATTCATTCCAGGCAGCCCAAACGATGCGGCCAAACCAAATGGCAGGGAATGCGCCTCGCAGGGATCAGGGGACCTTTCAGCGGGTTCCGATCAATATGCAGGGCCGCTTGATGCTGGCCAATTACGAAGAGTTTGAATGCCTGGTTACCGACATGTCGCCGGGAGACATGTATGTAGCTTGCCAGGGCCGTCCGCGCACCAATGAGCGTGTCGTCGCCTATATCGACCATCTCGGCCGTGTCGAGGGCTATGTCGTCGCTATCGATGGCCGTGGCTTCAGCATGTCGATCAACGCGACCGACCGCAAGCGCGAAAAGCTCGCCGCTCAGCTGACTTGGCTCGCCAACAAGCATGAACTCGGCCTGCCGGAAGATCGTCGCCACGATCGCCTGACACCGCGCACCAGCGTCAGCGAATTGACGCTGGAAGACGGCACGCGTTATGTCTGCCGCATTATGGATCTGTCGCTTTCGGGTGCTGCCATCGACGTCGAGGCGCGCCCGTCGATCGGAACGCCGGTACGTCTCGGCAATATGCGCGGCCGTATCGTGCGCCACTTCATGGAAGGCGTCGCGATCGAATTTCTCTCGGTGCAATCCCGCGAGACGCTACGCGAATTCCTCTAGTCGCGCCATTTTTCTGTCACGTCGAAACTGGAAATAGCAGCCTTTCGCCCCTCTGACTGCGTGATGGCTTATGCAGACGCTTTTTCCTGAAATCGAGCCCTATGATCACGGCATGCTCGACGTCGGTGATGCCCAAAATATCCGCTGGATGCAATCGGGAAACCCGAACGGCGTTCCCGTCGTTATCCTGCATGGCGGTCCGGGGTCCGGCAGTTCCGCCGGCACCCGCCGGTTTTTTAATCCGCAACACTATCGCATCATTCAATTCGACCAACGCGGCTGCGGCGGGAGCCTGCCGCATGCGTCCGAGCCGGAGGCCGATCTTTGCGCCAACACGACATGGCATCTGGTTGACGACATCGAGCAGCTCCGGATTTTCCTCGGTATCGAATGCTGGTTGGTCTATGGCAATTCCTGGGGCTGTACGCTGGCCTTGGTCTACGCTGAGGCGCATCCGGAACGAGTTGCGGCCCTGATTGTCGTTGGCGTGACTATGACACGGCAATCCGAGATCGATTGGCTCTATGAGGGTCTGGCTCGCTTCTTTCCCGAAGAATGGCAGCGGTTCCGTGCAGCTGTTCCGGAGAGTGGGCGCAGCGTCGATCTGATTGCTGCATATCGTCACCTCCTCCGCAATCCCGATCCGGCTATCCATCTCAAAGCCGCGAAGGACTGGCACGACTGGGAATCGGCGTCGATCCTCGTTGACCCGCGCGCGGCTTTGTCCAGCCGTTGGTCAGATCCCCGATATCTTATCGCAAGAGCGCGCATCATCACGCATTACTTCCACCATCGCGGCTGGCTGGAAGATTTGCAGATATTGAGGGACATCCACCGGCTTGCCGGCATTGCCTGCACGATGATCCAAGGCCGGCTCGATCTCGAGGCGCCCGTTGTCACAGCATGGGAGCTGTCACGGGCATGGCCAGCCGCCAGATTGGTCATTGTTCCCAATTGCGCCCATTCGCCGTCGACGCTGGAGATGGCCGCGGCCATTATTGAAGCGACGAACGAGTTCCGCACGATTGCCGACGGCAAAAAAAATCAAAAAATTTTTTGAACGCCATTTTCCCAAAATGGCACAGCGAACGGCGAATTTCGCGTGACGGCGCGATTGCGACGACGCGCTCGGCCGAAGCGCGTGTCTCGTCTCGGCTCAGCTATTGGCAAGTGCCCTGCTGCCCCCGATTTCTGCGGTTGGAAACAAAATCATTTGAAAACAAAAGGATATGAGGAACCCCAATGCGCTGTTTCGCATCGGAAAACATTCAAAATTTAATCGAATTCTCCGACAGTTTGATTTAAGTTTTGCTCTCATTTTATGACAATTCGAACCGCATTTGAATCAACTAAGTCCTTAATTTAACTGCGTAATTTTGCGCGGGATAAAAGCCTGCGTGTCATTGTGATCCCAATAAAACAGGGACACGGACATGCGCTTTCAATTCCTTCTTCGTGGTTATGCCGCAATGGCCCTCTTCACCTTCGGCTGTCTCGGCTTGGCCCATGCGACGCCGGCCAATATGACGCTCACCGGCGATGCTGCGCCGCCGATCGGTCATTACGAGTTCTGCAAGGAAAACCCGAAGGAGTGTGCCTATGCCGGTGGCGATGCCGGTCCCGTCATCCTTACGGACGAGCGGTGGAAGACCATCCTGAAGATCAACTATACGGTCAATACGACGATCAAGCCGATGACCGACATGGAACTCTATGGCGTTGAAGAAAAGTGGGCGATCCCGACGACCGCGGGCGACTGCGAGGATTATGCACTCTTGAAGCGCAAGGAATTGATCGAAGCCGGCTTTTCCGTCTCCGATCTGCTGATGACCGTCGTGCTGCAGCCGAATGGCGAAGGTCATGCTGTTTTGACGGTACGCACTGATCGCGGCGACTTCATTCTCGACAACATGCGCAACAAGGTGAAGCTCTGGTCGGATACTGAATATACCTTCCTGAAGCGTCAGTCCGCCGACGATCCGGCCCGCTGGGTCAAGATACAGGATGGCCGCGCCGTCGCGGTCGGCAGCTTGAAGTAAGTCGCCACTCCTCCACGCGATCGCCAGTGAGAAAGCGCTGGCGGTCTGGGTCTAGGGCTCCGGTCTGTCCCCGCATTTCTGTCCCGACCGGCGCCTTCGAGCCGTTCCCGCTGTCCCGGGAACGGCTCTTTTTGTTTCCGGGTGTGGGCGTTGAGTGATTTTCAGAAAGAGTGCCTGGCTCTTCTTCTTCGTCCGGAATTGGGAAAAAACTGTGCGGTTCCGGCATGCGATGAAAATCGCGACCGGGTTGGCCCGAAATCTGCCCCGATTTTCCGAAAGGTATGTGCGCCAATAAATATGCACACCCATGCATTCTTAATGAACCATTAACCATCGTGGCGGCAATCATTACATAGCGAGACTCATCAGGGGTCTTGAGCCGCGACGGGTACGTCATCGACGATGGTTACCAAGGCGGAATGAAACCGAAGGCAAGAGCATGACCCCTCCTCTGTCGTCCGCCCCCACGATCGACGAACAGCCGTTGATATCCAGTGGCCTGGTTTACCGCCTCACGGCCGGCGTTGCGGTGCTCGCTGCCCTCACTGTGGCGATCACTATCGGCGGTCGCTGGGTCGGCGAGAAGATCTCGCTGGCCGGCCATACGGACAGTATCACGCCGGTCACGGTGACGATCGGCGAGGATATGTTGCGTCTTGGCGCCAATACCATCCGCTTCCCGAGCGAGCGGGTAAACGGTGTCGCCGAGCGCGTCGATCTCTATCTGACTTGGCCGCAAATGCGGGGCTACAGCGATGCCGACCGTCTGCGGTTCGACGATATATCGCAGTCCGCCTCGCTGATTTTCCTGCAGCTCAGCCAGAGCACGATGTCGCGCGACATGTCCGGCCGGCTGGAGCCGATCTATTCGCATCTGATGGACGGTGAAGCCTTCGCCGGTCCGCATGGGTTGACGGCACATCGCCTGCGCGCAGATGCCGGCTATAGCGGCGAGGTGCTTCTAACAGCGCCGCGCGTTGGCGAGCCGGATTATGTCGTGCGCTGCATCCTGCCTTCTTCGCCAGATCAGGCGACCAGCGGAGACTGCCAGAGAGATATCAAGGTCGGCAAGGATCTCAGTGTGCTCTATCGCTTTTCCAGCAATCAGCTGGGCGACTGGCAGAGGATGGATGATGCCGTCCGGAGCTTCGTCGACACTCGCCTGGTCGACGCGCCGGGCGCCGGCGGCATCTCGGTAAGTGATGACTAAAATGAACCGGAAACTTGAAACCAACTGTTCATCATAAACTGATTGGTAACGCTAAGCCCCTACTCTTAAACCCCAACGGGCGTTCATGGAGGCGGCGGCCGGATAATTGAGAACGTAAATGCAAGCAGAGAGTGAAGTAGTGTCCAGATCAATTTTCTCCGTATCCTCATCGCACTCCGGCAAGTTGCTGGCGAGGGTGCTGTTCGGTTTAGCGATCACGACGGCGACGGTGACGGTTACGGTCGATGCGTCGAATGCAGCCGGCGGCCCAAAATATGCGGGCATCGTTATTGATGCGAACACCGGCAATGTTCTCTACAGCGAAAATGCGGATTCGCTTCACTATCCCGCCTCGCTGACCAAGATGATGACGCTGTATCTGACTTTCGAGGCCCTCGAGGCCGGTCGGATCACACTCGATACCCCCGTCGTCTTTTCGCAAAACGCCGCCTCGCAAGCCCCGACGAAGCTCGGCATCGGTACCGGCCGGTCGGTGACTGTTCGGGAGGCGATCCTTGGGATCGTGACCAAATCCGCCAATGACGCGGCCATGGCGCTTGGCGAAATGCTTGGCGGCTCGGAAGACAATTTTGCCCGCATGATGAACAACAAGGCGCATGCGCTCGGCATGACACGCACGACCTATCGCAACCCGAACGGCCTGCCGAATACCGCGCAGATGACGACGGCGCGCGATCAGGCCCGTCTGGGCGTCGCGCTACGCGAGCACTTCCCGCAGTATTATGGCTTCTTCTCCCAGACGAGCTTCCGTCTCGGCAACCGGGTCATTCCGGGCCACAACCATCTGCTCGGCGCGATCCGCGGCGTCGACGGCATCAAGACGGGTTATACCCGCGCTGCCGGTTACAATCTCGCGACGTCGGTGAAGGTCGACGGCCGGTCGATCGTCGGCGTCGTGCTCGGCGGCGCCTCCACGCCCGCTCGCGACAACCAGATGCGCAAGTTGATCGCCGCCTACCTGCCGCAAGCGTCCACGAAGCATATTGCCTCCAACGTTGTCGCACAGACAGCGACGGAAGCGCCTAATGTCCAGGCTGCAGGCGCTCGCATGGCGGCTGCCGGCAGCGCGAAAATGATGAACGATGAAACCGCCGAGGCCGACGACGATCGTCAGCCGCCGAGCGCTGCGGCTTTTGCCGCGATAACGCCGAAGTCGAAAAATCCACTGCTTGCGACCAGATCGAAGCAAAGCGCGGCAGCCAACGAAGTCGCCTCCATCGAGCCTTCATCTGCCTCGGCGGATGACAATGATACGGACGAAGTCGACACCGTCACGACGGCTTCGACCCCCAAGTCCGACAGCAAGGTCGTCAAGACCCAAAAGATTGAGAAAGCGGAAAAGATCGAGACCGCCGAAAAGCCAGAGAAGGTGACCAAGGCCAGCAAGGCGGAGGCTGGCCCGACCGGCTGGGTCGTCCAGATTGGCATTTCCTCCAGCAAGGACGGCGCCAGCGATCTGCTCGACACGGCCAAGAGCAAGGGCGGTAAGGCGCTACGCTCGGCGACGCCCTATGCGGTTGCCTATGATGGCGGCTATCGCGCTCGCTTCGGCGGCTTTTCGGACCAGAATGCGGCTGTCAATGCCTGCAAAGCACTTAAAAAGGCCGGCGTGAAGTGCTGGGCGAGTTTGGAATAGGAGCGCGGCCGCGGTTTTCCGTGCTGCCTCATGCGGAGATTTACCGGGTTTTGCATCGCAGCGTCCGGTTTTTCCGGCCTCAGATGTCTATGAGGTCGGCCCTGAGTTTGTAATGTGTTACGGGGATGTGAACATGGCGATGAACGAGAACTTCCCAGGTTTCTCGCTCGATGGCGCGGGAAAGACGAAACCGAAGAGCTTTGCTCTTCATCCGCTGCATGAAGCAGCGCTGCGGTTGGCCGATCTAGGCCTCAACCGCTCGCGTTCACGCAACAAGACGAAAGACCTGATCACTATCCTGCTCTGCCACGGTGCTCGCGCCTGGCGTTATTCTCAGCCGGAAGCCCACATCCATCTGCACATCACGTCGCCGAACGGCCAAGCCCCGGTATTAATGCGGCTGCGCTGAATGAAGAATAGCGGTGCTGTCGAAGATCGTCGCAGCGCCCGCCCGGATGGCTACAGCAAGCCAAGTTCAGAAAGCTCCCGTCTCAAATCAGCCGGGAGTTCGGCAACGCCCCCCAAGCTGTCGAGGTCACGCGGAACATCCTCTTGCGGCAGATACCGCCATCCCTGGAAGGCACGGCGCGGCTGGCCGGCGGTTTCGACGATGCTCGGGTCGAGGATGAGGCGGCAACGCTGGATGCCGTCGACATCGGTGAATGTCTCGATACCGAGGAGCTTCTGCCTTGCCTGCACCTGTCCCTTGATCACCCAATAGAGCGAGCCGCCATCCAGTAGCTCTGCAATCCGTTTCGGCACCATGCGTGTCGTATGGGTCGTATGCGGCTCCAGACCGGCGGCGATGGCGCTCATCGCCCGTTCGGAAACCCATTCGCGCAGGTCCTCAAGAGAGTCGGCGCCGACGCACAATTTGATGAGATGCAAAGCCATAGTGTCGTTGAAGTCCTTTTGGCCCGCAGCGTCAAGCATTTCGCCATCGACATCCACAAACTCGATATCATCCTTGTCCGTAGATGGAACGATTCTCGGAGATGTCGATGAGGTGTGCCGACAACTACCCCAACAGTGAATGGATAATGGCGGACGAGCCGGACGACATTGGATGGTCTCGGGCCGCTTTGGTGAATGCTTATGAGATGCAGGATTTTCAGCCGCAGCATTTCTATTTCAAGAAAATTCCCCAATCCGTGCATCCTGCCTACAAGATCAAAGTGTCGGCTCGCGATCTCGCTCGCGTCGGCCTCCTCTTTATGAATTTCGGGGCGATGGGACGGCGTGCAGCTCATTGCGCAGGAATGGGTTCGCCGAAGCGTCAACCCCTATACGGATCTCGGGCGCGGCGTGGGCTTCGGCTATAGCTGGTGGACCGGGCGCTACGTAGTGCGGTCGACGGCAACGCTCGTGCGCCAGTCTCAAGAAGAGAAGCAGTTTTACTGGGCCTCGGGCTTGGGCCACCAGTACGTCATGGTCTTTCCGGCCATCGGGACGGTCATGGTTCACAGGGTCGCCGAGCCCGATAACGGTCCACGCGACGAGCAGATCGAGCAGCTGCAGGCCATGCTTCTCGCCAGTCGCACGATAGGCATTCCTTTGACCACGCCGATCACCAAATGATCGTCAATTCCGGGCGATCGGACGAGCCCTGGCAGTTCAGCACTCCACCACGTTCACCGCGAGGCCGCCCGTGGACGTTTCCTTGTATTTCTCGCTCATGTCGTAGCCGGTCTGGCGCATGGTTTCGATGCAAGCGTCGAGGGGCACGAAATGCTGGCCATCGCCTTTGATGGCGAGTGATGCGGCGGTCACCGCCTTGACGGCGCCGAGTGCATTGCGCTCGATGCAGGGCACCTGCACGAGGCCGGCGACGGGGTCGCAGGTCATGCCGAGATGGTGCTCCAGCGCGATTTCGGCGGCGTTTTCGATCTGCTCCGGCGTTGCGCCCATGACGGCGGCAAGTCCCGCAGCCGCCATCGCGGCCGCCGAGCCCACCTCGCCCTGACAGCCGACTTCAGCGCCGGAGATCGAGGCATTGTGCTTGATGATGCCGCCGACGGCAGCCGCGGTCAGCAGATAGTTGCGGATACCGTCCTGGTCCCAATCCTCATGGAAATGCTGGTAGTAGCGGATCGTCGCCGGAATGACGCCGGCCGCGCCATTGGTCGGCGCGGTGACCACGCGTCCGCCGGCGGCATTTTCCTCGTTGACCGCCATGGCGTAGACGCTCAGCCAATCATTGGCGAGTAGCGGATTGATGCGGTTGCTGCGCCATTCTTCCTGCAGCTTGTCATGGATGGCGCGCGCCCGGCGGCGTACTTTCAGGCCGCCTGGCATGATGCCCTCGACCTTCAGGCCGCGATCGATGCAGCTGTTCATTGCCGCCCAGATGCGATCGAGGCCGGCGTCGAGCTCTTCGCTGCTCATGCGCGTCTCTTCATTGGCACGCTTCATCTGCGCGATCGAGAGGCCGGAGCGCTCGGCCATGTCGAGCATCTGCTTGGCGGTGGCGAAAGGGAATGGGATTCGCTCGCCGGAGGAAGCCTTCTTCTTGTCGGCGCGCATTTGTTCAAGCTCGGTGTCGGTGACGACGAAGCCACCGCCGACGGAATAATAGATGCGCTTGACGAGCAGGCGTTCGTCCTTGTCGAAGGCGGAAAAGCTCATGCCGTTGGCGTGGCCCGGCAGCGGCACCTTCTTGTCGAAGATCAGGTCGGTTTTCGGCTGGAATTGATAGGGCGGATGGCCCGGTGGCGTGATGTGCCCGCTGCGCTCCACCTCGTCGATAATGGCATCCATCCGGTCGGGGTCGACCGCATCAGGCCGCTCACCCATCAAACCGAGGATAACCGCCCTGCCCGTGCCATGGCCGATGCCGGTATGGGCGAGCGAGCCGTGCAGGCTGACCTTGATCGAAGCGACATGCACGTTCGACGAGGGCCGCGGCCACTCGTTCGACAGTACGAGGTCCAGAAAACGATTCGCGGCCGACATCGGACCCATCGTGTGCGAACTGGAAGGCCCGACGCCGATCTTGAAAACATCGAAAACTGAAAGAAACATGGACCTTTGGTGCCTCCTCGGCAAATCGCGCAGCAGTAAGGCTACGCCATCAACGCGACCCTCTACGGCGATCGACCGACATCGGATTTCATCCCTGCGACATTACATCTAGGCATCTTGTGGCGCAAACATAAGACCATTGCGCCCGAATGGGCGTGCGCTACAGTCGACAGGCATATGGACCTGGAGAATCTTCCTTCATGACGACCGCCGACTATGTCGCCCTCGCCCTTTTTGTTCTCCTCTGGGTCGCGTTGAACTGGATCACCAGCAGCACCCGTTTCTTCAACCGTCCCAGCCTGTCGCTGGCAATGAACGAGCGCCGGCGCGAATGGATCTACAATTCGCTGCGTCGCGACCTGAAGATGATCGACACTCAGATTCTGTCTGGCCTGCAGAACGGCACGGGGTTCTTTGCGTCTACTTCGATCTTCGCCATCGGCAGTTGCTTCGCCTTGCTCGGCGCCACCGACAAAGTCAACGCCTTCTTCTCCGATATGCCTTTTGTCTTCAACGGCGGTCGCGGCGCCTTCGAGATCAAGGTGGCGGGTCTTGCCGGTCTGTTCGGTTACGCCTTCTTCAAATTCGGCTGGGCCTATCGCCTGTTCAACTATTGCACCATCCTCTTTGGCTCCTTGCCGATGCGAGAGGATGCAGAACTCGACCCCTTGAGGGCGGAACGCGCCGCTGAGCGCGTCATCCGCATGAATGTTATCGCCGCACGCAACTTCAACGCTGGGCTAAGAGCGATCTTCCTGTCGATCGGCTATCTCGGTTGGTTTTTGAGCCCTTACGTATTCATGGTCACGACGATGTTCATCATCATCGTTCTGATCCGCCGGCAGTTTTTTTCCGATGCCCGTCTGGCCATCATGGATATCGATATGTCATGACATCGCGGCGCCGGCGGCAATCAAGTCGCCGCCGCCTAGAATTCATGCCTGGAAGGACCCGCCGATGGCCGTTATCGCCGAAAGCAACGATGTGCTGCAGAAAGCGCCGCGCATCGGCATTCTCGACACGGCCCGTGGCATCGCGCTTCTGGCGATGGCGAGCTATCACTGCACCTGGGATTTCGAGTTCTTCGGCTATCTCGAACCGGGTACGGCGGAGACCGGCTGGCTGAAAATCTATGCCCGCGCCATCGCCAGCACCTTCTTGTTTCTGGCCGGATTCAGCCTCGTGCTTGCCAATACGCCCGAGATTCGGTGGCGGCCCTATTTCAAACGCCTCGGCATGATCGCAGCCGCTGCTGCGGCGATCTCTATCGTCACCTTCATAGGCATGCGCGACGAGTGGATATTCTTCGGCATCCTGCACAGCATCGCCGCCGCCAGCATCATCGGCCTGCTCTTCCTACGCCTGCCCGCGTTCGCAACGCTGCTGATTGCTGTTCTGCTCTTCGTCGGCATCCTCGTCGACAATATATTCGCACCGTTGTCGCTGCATTCGGCTGTCTTCGATGCGCCCTGGCTCTATTGGGTGGGCTTGTCCGAGAATTTGCCGCGTTCGAACGATTATGTGCCGCTCTTCCCCTGGCTGACGCCCTTCCTCTTTGGCCTGGGTATTGCGCAGCTGGCGACATCTTTTGGATGGCTTCGGTCATTGGCAAAGCTCGGTACCGGTCGCAACCTGATCGCCCGTGCCGGCCGCCACAGCCTGATCTTCTATCTCGTGCACCAGCCGGTGCTCTTCGGCCTCGTCTATCTCCTTTCGCTGGTCGCACCCCCGCCGCCGCCCGACCCTACGCTCACTTATATGAGGCAATGCCAGGCGTCTTGCGTCCCGTCCGGCACCGAAGCCATGTGCCACAGTTTCTGCCAGTGCACGCTCGATAAATTACAGGCGCAAAACCTCTTTGAATCCCTGGAATCAAGGGCAATCAAAGCAGATAGCGATGAGCGAATAAACCGAATCGCGTTACAATGTTCGGAGCAAGCGCAATGACAGGGTTATTCTATGAATGCCTATCGTTCCAAGTCGCTGAGTTTTCCATGGCCGCCTTTAGTTTATAGTCTTGCAGTTATAACGGCGCTTTATCTGAAACAGGATTATCCTGTGTACTTACCGCATCCTTGGGCGATCATCGCCTGGGGCATCGGCGCTCTTTTGACCGTTGTGGCCGTCACCTTGAACGTCTGGGCAGTAAAGACGTTGCTGGAGAGCCGCACGACCGTGCTGACGCAGCGCTGCACCGCGCATCTGGTGACGAAGGGGCCGTTCCGCTTTACCCGCAATCCGACCTACCTCGGCTATACGCTTCTTATGGCGGGCCTTGGTTTGATGATCGGCAATGTCTGGTTCGTCGCCATGGCCGCAGTGGCGGCGGCCTTGACCACGCTGCTGGTCATTCGCTGCGAGGAGATGCACCTGCTCTCCCGCTTCGGCTGCGAATTCGAATTCTACTGCAGGCGCACGCGGCGTTGGATCTAAGTCTTTACGTGCCCACGCCAATTTCGGCCAAGCGGCCAAGGCAGGCCTCTTCGACATTGTCGAGTTCGGTCAGCGTGTCTTCGATATCTTTGCGCTTCTGGCGCAGCTCTTCGCGCTTTTCGTCGACGCGCTTCATCAGGAGCTTCAACTGGCCGATCTCACCCGGCGGCTCCTTGTAGACCTGGATAATCTCGCGAATCTCGGCAATGGTGAAGCCGATGCGGCGGCCGCGTAGGATTTCCTGAATCAGGCGGCGGTCGGCTGGCCGGAACAAGCGCGTACGCCCCCTGCGTTCCGGGTGGATAAGACCTTCGTCCTCGTAGAAACGCAGCGTCCGGGTGGAGACCCCGAATTCCCGCGTAAGCTCCGTTATGCTATAATATCTATCCAACAATAGTCCGCCTTTGTCTCGCAAGGCGCATCATATTGACTTTTACGTAATAGTCAATTTGCGCAGGACGGCGCTAAGCCTTCGCATTTCGGACAAGGGCTTTAGATTCAAAAGATTAAAGCAGCCCTTCTAGGTTCCGATGAGCGCATCTATGCCTTAGTGAATGGCGAACCACCAGGTCGCCAGCCCCAGGAACGAGAAATATCCCGTACAATCCGTGACCGTCGTGACGAATGCCGACGAAGCGATGGCCGGGTCGGCGCCGGCCCGATGCAGCACCAGCGGCAGAAGAATGCCGCCAAGCGCGGCTGCGACGAGATTGATGATCATTGCCGCGGCGACGACGATGCCGAGCTGGAAATCATGGAACCAGAAGGTGGCAATCGCGCCCATGATAATGGCGAAGAGAATGCCATTGAGGAAGCCGACGCTCGCTTCCTTTCGGATGACGCGAAAGGCGTTGTAGATATCGAGGTCGCCGGTTGCGAGCGCACGCACGGTGACCGTCATCGTCTGCGTGCCGGCATTGCCACCCATCGAGGCGACGATCGGCATCAGTACCGCGAGCGCAACCATTTTCTCAATTGCGCCATCGAAAATATTGATAATACTGGAAGCCAAGATTGCCGTGATCAGATTGATCGCCAGCCAGACAAAGCGTGAGCGCACCGTCGAGGGGATGCTATCGGAAAGCTCTTCGTCGCCTACGCCGCCGAGGCGCTTGATGTCCTCATCCGCCTCCTCGTGGATGACGTCGACCACGTCGTCGATGG
Organism: Martinezella calliandrae; assembly: GCF_030272695.1. Classification (GTDB taxonomy): domain Bacteria; phylum Pseudomonadota; class Alphaproteobacteria; order Rhizobiales; family Rhizobiaceae; genus Rhizobium; species Rhizobium calliandrae. The sequence goes on along the minus strand of NZ_JARFYN010000020.1, from coordinate 10,370 downwards.
TCAGCACACCGACGAGGCGTTCATTTTCGTCAACGACGGCGGCAGACAAAAGGTCGTATTGTTCGAAGATCTGCGCCGCCTCTTCCTGGTCCATCACGGCCGGAATCGGGTGCGAGGTCTCGCGCATGATACTGTCGACCTTCGTCTGCCGCTTGGTGCGCAGGATACGATCGAGGTCGACGCTGCCGAGCAGCTTGAAAGTCGGGTCTATGACGAAGATCTGGGTGAAGGATTCCGGTAGCTCCTCTTCTTCGCGCATATAGTCGATCGTCTGGCCGACCGTCCAGAATGGCGGCACGGCAATGAATTCCGTCTGCATGCGGCGACCGGCCGACTGCTCCGGATAGTCAAGGGCGCGTCGCAGTCGAACCCGCTCGGTGAACGGCAGTTGCGACAGGATCTCGTCGCGGTCTTCCTGGTCGAGGTCTTCGAGAATGTAGACGGCATCGTCCGAATCGAGCTCGCCTATCGCGGCGGCGATCTGGTCGTTCGGCAATTGGTCGACGATCTCCATTCGGATCGCCTCGTCCACCTGCGTCAACGCCGTCATGTCGAAGTCGTCGCCGAGCAATTGCACCAGCGCCAGACGTTGCTCGGGTTCTAGCGATTCCAGGAGGTCGCCGAGCTCGGATTCGTGCAGGCGGACGACATTCTGGTGCAGGTATGGAATATCGCGCCGCTCGATCGCATCGCTGACTTCGGTCAGGAAATCGGAGCGAACGACGCCGTCCTCGTTGTAGATATCAGGACGGGTCTCGGCTAAGGCCTTGCGAACGCGCTCGTCTTCGTCGGTCGTCATTTGCGGCCTCGCTTCCTGCTTCCGCTCATGGAAATTCGAGATTTCCTCTTGGAGAATGACGGCAAAAAGCTGATTGTCAACAATTGGATAGACGGAAATGCTGACATTTTGTGTCGTGTCTGCAAGACTGTGGCGCAAACCTCGTCTTGCCCCTATTCTTGAGCGGCGAATATCTCGTCCCATCAACAGAGAGAGCCGTGCCAGTCCGTCCCATCATCCGTTTCCCCGACCCGTTGTTGAAAACAGCATGCGCGCCCGTTACAGCCTTCGACGACGGCCTGCGCGGGCTTGCCATCGATCTCCTGGACACCATGCGCGCCGCTCCCGGCGTCGGAATCACCGCCGCCCATATCGGCGTGCTCCAGCGTGTCACCGTGATCGAACTTAGTCGTGAGGACGGTGTGCGCACCTACGTCAATCCGGAGATCATTTGGTTTTCCGAGGAGACCATGCGGCACATGGAGGGCAGCGTCTCCATGCCCGGTTTCACGGATGAGATCGTCAGACCTAAGGCAATTCGCTTACGCTACCAGGAAATTGACGGTCAGACCCATGAAGCAGAAGCCGAGGGCTTTCTTGCCGTCTGCATTCAACATGAGGTCGACCAACTCGATGGTCTGTTCTGGCTGCAGCGTCTGTCAAAATTGAAGCGCGACCGGCTTGTCAAAAAATGGGAAAAGGTGAAGGCCTGATACGGCACTCGCAAAAAAAAATGCGGGCGCCTCATCAGCGCCCGCCTGACTGTCTCTTGAAGTGGCAGATCAGCCCTTCAGCTTTGTGTTGCAGAGGCTGTAATAGCCGCCGCCCTTCTGGATCCACTTCAGGCCTGCAAGGGTGTTCTTTGCCTTGTTGTCGTTATAGGCATCGACGCAGGTATGGAAGCGGCCTTTGCCGGGCGTTTCGCTCGCATATTTGGGATCGACTGCCTTCGGGAAGGTCACGCCGGCCGGCGCAGCCGCCGTTGCCTTCGGCGGCTCTTTGGCCGGCGGGTTTGCGGCATCGGGCTCTCCGGTGGTGGCCTTGGCCGCAGTCGTCGTCTTGGCTGTGGTGGCGGTCTTGGCTGGTGCTGTGGTCGTCGGCGTGGTCGTCGTCGTAGCACTTGCGTCGGCGGCACACTGGGAGGCGCGGAAATCATTCCACGACTGACCGTTCAGGGTGCCTGCCGTCTTGGCAGCCTGATACTTGGCACTGCATTCCTTCATCGTCAGCGCTGAGGCCGGCGATGAGAGGGCCATCGAGCCCACAACGGCTAGAGACGCAAAAGACATCAACAGGATGGCACGACTGGTCATTGGCAAATCCTCCGCTCTATGACGAGTGTCGAAACAATTAATCATCCCCGCCCTTTCGATTGTCAATTGACGCACGAGTCGTGAGCGATCAACGACACCATATGGGGAAGAACATGAACGGCAACTGTACGGAAATAACGACCAAAAGGAGCATTTTGCTCCAACCATGCAACTCTAAAGGGAAACGGCGGATGGCGAATCCGCAAAGGTTTGCGCCTAAGAGCCGTGGTCTTGCAGTTTCTCCGCGAAAGGTCTGCACCCAACTGTTTTTGACCCCGTTGGCGCGAGCTGCTGCTAAAGCAGTATTCTCCTCCAAGATTCTCAGCGGGAGCTCTGGGTAGTCTCGTATATCTGAAGGCGCGCTAGCCCCATGGTTTCAATCGATATGACGACCAGAGCTCTCCTTTGATCAAGCGCGACAAACCGGTAGCCTCGGCATACGTGCCCCAGATACGTTCATCGACATTAGTCCCGCCGTGGCTGGCGAAAGCACTATTCCCGGATCCCGACATCTGCCGCTTATGGAGCAAATGCCACTAAGTGGCGGCTCGACTTGCCGTTGATCCGGATGGACCTACAGCGCGTCATCTTCGCTTGATAAACAAGCTATCCACGCGGTTTTACCAATATTTCCGGTGTCAGCAGGTGGAGCTGGTTTCCTTTTTTTGCTAAATCGATTACGTCGCTTGAAAAGCCGACTCTGCTGAACAGTAAGAAATGCTTAACCACGGCACCTTTCCCGTAAGTGGTTTTTTCGGACCGCTCACGTAGTACCCGTACGTGGCCAAGGTCGATAGTTCGTGATTTCCATTTGCACTCCCCATAGAAAAATGCGCCGTCCAACAATCGACCTGCGACATCAATGTCGAAATCGGCGTGACCCCATATTTGGCCAACTTCCTGAGCGGGTACTCCAAGTATCTCTTGGATGTGGAGTTTGGCATATTCAAGCGCAATATCTTCGAATTCGATGCCCATGTAGTCGGAGAATTGAGGTTCCACGATGCGATCATAAACATCTTCGCCAAAACCGCTGCTGATCGCAGTCAAGTTCTGGCGCACAAAGCGATGCCAAAACGAAATCAGACTGTCTGCAATGCGATAGCGTCGGTTTCGACCCTTCTCATCGGCATCCAGCGACTTGGGATTGTTTATGAGATCGAGTGTCAGCAATTTTGCCATATATGGTCCGATGTTGTCTGCTTTGACACCCAGCCGATTCGCAATCTCGGATTTGCTGTTGCATCCACTGGAAACGGCCGCAAGTATACTGGAGTAAAAGGCTGGTTCTCTAAGCTCCGTCTGTAGCAGCGTGTTCGGTTCGTCAATCAGCGTACCCGTCTCTGTCAGCAATAGATTGATGACATTGTCTCTGAGGGATTCACTCGAATTACAGAGTTGGAGATAGTAAGGAATACCGCCGAAAATCGAATAAGCCCTGATGATATCTTCGGCGCGATACTCTGGGAAGAACTTGGCGACATCACTGAGTGGCAGTTGTTTCATGTCCATCGACAAAGTTTTGCGCCCGTAAAGTGGATTTCGCTCTGCCAGCAATTCTTCCATTTGCGAGATAGCCGAACCGCAAAGGATCAGCTTCATGGCCCCTTGGCCAAGCACGCCGGAATCCCAGAATTTTTGCAGAATAGACGGCAGCGCTGGTTCATCATCAAGAAGATAGGGAAACTCATCGATTGTAATAATCAGGCCTTGACGCTCTGCGGCATGTTCCGCCACGTAATGGAGCACCCCCTCCCAATTGGATAGCGCATTGAGCTGTGGTTTAAGGCCGATTGTCTTTCCGACCTCGGCCTTGAATTGTTCGAGGTTCAAAAGTGATGAAACGCGTGTCGCTTGAAAGTAAATTTCGTCGCGACCTTTGGCTACTTCACGCAGGAAACGCGACTTGCCGATGCGGCGTCGACCAAACAAAATAATGAGGGAAGGCCGTGAGGAATCTAGTTCGTTTCTCACTAATTTGAGTTCTCGATCACGACCTAAAAAGTCCACTTGATTCTCCAGCAAGGTAATCGCGATTAACGTAATCCATATTACCTTAATGTCAATTACCTTATTTGTACACTGCAAGAGCGTTAGCGGACTGCGCTTCAATCAAAATGGATTATTTCAACGGGGCAAGGTCAAGTGCCTCGCCAGATGCGCGAGATTGATTTCCAATCCAGTGGCTTCCTAGCCGGGAAGCAAGCCGCATGTCATGATGTCCCTGCTGTTGTGGACCGGATGCCGAATCGAAGATCTGACCATTCTGGGGCGGCCGCATGAGTGCATCATTACGGAGATCATCGACGGAGATCGTGTCGAGTTCGAAGCGCTGCGCTGGCAGCCACTGAAAAAGAGATCGACCGAGGTCTCCATCGCCCCCGCTTGCTCCTCTCAGAACGGCTACGCGGGCGCCGACGGTACGGGGCAACACCTACATTCTAGCCCGTGTAGGAAAGGCGTTCTCGAGTGGGGATAGCATGGCGGCCATGTTCAAACGCTGGTGCCAGGATGCTGAACTTGGGCATCTGTCGGCCCACGGCGTTCGCAAGGGCCGAGTTGCTGCTGGAACTCAGGTGCAGCCAATACGAAATCATGGCGATCTTGGGCCACTCGGAGGCGAAGACAAGCGAGGTCTATACCCGTCGAGTAGGGCGTTGGGAGCTGGCACTTGGAGCAATGGAGTGAGTGAAGGTCTCCCAGGCATGGTTCTGACGTCGGACACTTATCAAAGAAAAAGCCCGCAAACGCGAGCTTTTCTTAATCAAACTGGTGCGGTCGAGAAGACTCGAACTTCCACGGGTTGCCCCACAGCGACCTCAACGCTGCGCGTCTACCAATTCCGCCACGACCGCATCGTGGTAGGGCCGGATTGCTCTGGCGCGGCTGCATGTAGCAAAAGCATCCGGGGGGCACAAGAGCGATGTGTCAGATTTTTTAACATTCGCACACAGGTCTTCGGCCGACGCCCTGGGATTTGCGAGATCGGCCCCGTAGATGTTTGAATTATTGTCCAAATGGCTCCATATGTTGATAACCCGTCGGCACGCCAAATTTCCAAGTGAGCTCTCTGCCGAACAGGCGCAAAGGACTTGCCGATGATGCTGCGCACCGATCTCCAACATCAAATGTTTCCGCTGGCCGGCTCCCCGCCCGTGCGTTGGCGCATCACCGATGGTCTGGTGCCCTATGACGAGGCGGTGGCAACCATGGAGGCGGAGGTTGCCGCGATCTCCGAGGGGCAAGCGCCGGAGCTCGTCTGGCTGGTCGAGCATCCACCCTTATATACGGCAGGCACCAGCGCCAATGCGGATGACCTCATCGAACCCGATCGCTTTCCGGTCTTCGCGACCGGTCGCGGGGGCGAATATACCTACCACGGCCCTGGCCAGCGCGTCGCCTATGTCATGCTGGATCTGAAGCGCCGGCGCCAGGATATCCGCGCCTTCGTAGCCGCGCTGGAAGAAGTCATTATCCGGACCCTCGATTCGATGAACGTGCACGGCGAGCGGCGCGAGGATCGCGTCGGCGTCTGGGTGCGCCGTCCAGAGAAACCGCCGCTGCCGGATGGAACCATGGCCGAAGACAAGATCGCCGCCTTCGGCATCCGCGTCCGCAAATGGGTGACGTTTCATGGCTTGTCGCTGAATGTCGATCCCGATCTCGACCATTTCTCGGGCATCGTGCCCTGCGGCATTTCCGCTTATGGAGTGACCAGCCTCGTCGACCTCGGCCTGCCGGTGATGATGGCGGATGTGGATATCCGCCTGCGGGAGGCTTTCGAGCAGGTATTTGGCGAAACCGCCAATGAACCTCGATGAGACTTAGTGTGCAACGTCCTTGCTGACATTGCGCAGCCGGATTTGATGGTCCAGCCTTTCGAGCTGGCGTGTGGTCGTCTCGATCAGACGGCCGATTTCCTGATGGGCGGAGCGCAACCGCGAAAGCTCGATCTTGACGGCTTCCAGCGCCCGTTCATCGCTGTCCTCGCCCGGTCCATCGCCGGCGCCGGTCATCAGCCAAGCCGGCGAAACACCGAACATCGTGGCCATTTTGACCAGAACGGATGGTTGCGGTTCAGCACGGTCCGACTCCCAGGCGATCATCGTCTCCTGCCTTACCCCCAACTGGCTTGCTAGTGATTCGAGGCTGATGCCGGCGGCGTCACGGGCCATGGAAAGGCGGCCACCCAGAGTATCGTCGCCTTCATCCGAAAAAACGGTCGTTTCTTGTTCCGTCTTCAACATCGGTGCGATCCTTATTTTGCTCACGCCGATGAATTTCTGAGCGGCGCGCTTATTTTTTAGCGGTTTTTCCAGTGAGACATAGGTCTAAGGGCGTCATGTCGCCACCGCGATCTGGCCAAATTGGCAAAGTCCAGTGGTTTGCGGCGAATGGTGTGATGAATTGGCAACGGTATGTTGATACCATGCCTTGAACGGACGAGGTTCGTGTGTTTGATGGCCGGTCATGTCCGATATATCAGCCTCTTCCACAAATCAGAATCCGCTCCAAGGCATGGCGATCATGGCCAGCGCCATGGTCGTGCTGCCGGTGATGGATGCGATCGCCAAATATATGGCGACCTTCGAGGCAATGTCGCCGGGACAGGTGACCTTTTACCGCTTCTTTTTCCAACTCGTCTGCACGCTGCCGCTGCTCTTTGCCGCCTTTGGCTGGGCCGCGCTTTCGGCCAAGCGGCCCTGGGTGAACCTGTTGCGCGGCGCGCTGCACGGCGCGGCAAGCCTGCTGTTCTTCGTGGCCGTCAAATATATGCCGCTTGCCGATGTCTTCGCGATCTATTTCGTCGAACCCTTCATGCTGGCGGCGCTCTCGGCGCTGTTTCTTGGCGACAGGGTCGGCTGGCGGCGCTGGCTGGCAATCGTCGTCGGCTTCGGCGGCGCTATGATCGTCATTCAGCCGAGTTTCGAGATTTTCGGCTGGAAGGCGCTGCTGCCCGTCGCCTGCGCCTTTCTTTATGCGGTTTATCTTTTCATGAACCGGGCGGTCGGGATGGCGGATTCGCCGCTGACCATGCAGACCATGGCCGGCATTGGCGGTACGATCTTCATGGCGGTGGCGCTCTCGATAGGGGCATCGGCTGGCGTCGCCGATTTTGCGCCGTCCCTGCCCGCGTCCTGGCTCGGTCTCGTGCTGCTACTGATTCTCGGCTCGATCTCCGGCTATGCGCACATGCTTGTCGTCCGCGCGTTCCGGCTGGCGCCACTGTCGCTGCTGGCGCCTTTCCAATATTTCGAGATCATCTCGGCAACCATTCTGGGTTATGCGCTGTTCGGCGATTTTCCAAATCTTTCCAAATGGATCGGTATCCTGATCATCGTTGGATCTGGCCTCTTTATCATCTGGCGTGAGCGTGTTCAGTCGCGATCGATGAAATCGGCCTGAATAGTCCCATCTTGCGCATGGACCGCCGGTGCGATTTATGGCTAAAACGCTGATAGGGCTATGCATTAGGCGGAGTTTCCATGTTCAAGAAAATCCTGATCGCCAACCGGGGCGAAATCGCCTGCCGCGTGATCAAGACTGCGCGCCGGATGGGGATTTCGACCGTTGCGGTCTATTCCGACGCTGATCGTGACGCCCTGCATGTCGAAATGGCCGATGAGGCCGTCCATATAGGTGCTGCCCCGGCGGCCGAAAGTTATCTCGTTGCCGAAAAGATCATCGCCGCCTGCAAGGAGACCGGCGCCGAAGCGGTGCACCCAGGCTATGGCTTCCTCTCGGAGCGCGCCTCATTTTGCGAGGCTCTCGAGAAGGAAGGCATCATCTTCATCGGTCCGAAGCCGAAGGCGATCAGGGCGATGGGCGACAAGATCGAATCGAAGAAATTCGCCAATGCCGCCAAGGTTTCCACCGTGCCCGGCTATCTCGGCGTGATTGACGATGCTGACCACGCCGAAAAGATTGCCGCCGAGATAGGCTACCCGGTCATGATCAAGGCGTCGGCCGGTGGTGGCGGCAAAGGCATGCGCATCGCCTGGAGCAACGACGAAGTGCGCGATGGTTTCGAGCGCGCCCGCTCCGAGGCGAAAAGCTCATTCGGCGACGATCGCGTCTTCATCGAGAAATTCGTCATCGATCCGCGCCACATCGAAATCCAGGTGCTTGCGGATGCCCACGGCAATGTCGTCTATCTCGGTGAGCGTGAATGCTCCATCCAACGCCGGAATCAGAAGGTTGCCGAAGAAGCGCCCTCGCCTTTCCTTGACGAGGCCACGCGCAAGGCCATGGGCGAACAATCCGTCGCGCTCGCCAGAGCAGTCGATTATCAGAGCGCCGGAACGGTCGAGTTCATCGTCGATCGCGACCGCAATTTTTATTTTCTTGAGATGAACACCCGCCTTCAGGTCGAGCATCCCGTTACGGAACTCGTTACCGGCATTGATCTTGTCGAACAGATGATCCGCGTCGCCTCCGGCGAAAAATTGCCTTTTGTGCAGGACGATATCAAGCTGAACGGCTGGGCGATCGAAAGCCGCCTTTATGCCGAGGACCCCTATCGCAATTTCCTGCCTTCGATCGGCCGGCTCAAACGCTATCGTCCGCCCCGCGAGGGTCGGAACGGCAATACCATTGTCCGCAATGATACCGGCGTCTTCGAGGGCGCTGAAATCTCCATGTATTACGACCCGATGATCGCCAAGCTCTGCACCTGGGCACCGACGCGGCTTGAAGCGGTCGACGCGATGAGTGAAGCATTGGATGGCTTTTTGGTCGACGGCATCGCACACAATATGCCGTTCCTGTCGGCGCTGATGAAGCATCCGCGTTGGCGCGAGGGCCGTCTCTCCACCGGATTCATTACCGAGGAATATCCGGACGGTTTTGCGCCGATGACGCCGGATGCCGGCGAGACCGCCGTGCTTGCCGCCATCGCTCTTTCCTGCGGCCTGGTCGATGCCAACCGCCGCGAACGCTACGCCGATCGGTTGCGGCAGGCGACGGGACCGCTGCGAGAGGAGTGGATCGTCAAGCTCGGTGCGCACTATATTCCCGTGACGCTAAAGGACGGGCTCGTGACCATCCCATTCGAGATGGACATGCGGATCAACGGCGTGACCCTTACGGTCGCGACCGATTGGCGCCCGGGTGATGCCATCTGGGCCGGAACGCTTGGCGGGCGGAAGATGACGGCCCAGATCCGTCCCTTCCTCAACGGTCTGCGCCTCGACTGGCAGGGCCTCTCGGTCCAGGCGAAGATATTCACGCCGCGCCAGGCCGAACTCGATAAGCTGATGCCGATCAAAATGCCGCCGGATACGTCGAAACTGCTGCTCTGCCCCATGCCCGGCCTCGTCGTCGCCATTGCCGTCGCGCAAGGCCAGGAAGTCAAGGCCGGCGAGACGCTGGCGATCGTCGAGGCGATGAAGATGGAGAACGTCCTTCGGGCCGAGCGAGACCTTATTGTCGGCAAGATCAACGCCAAGCCCGGTGAAAGCCTCGCCGTCGATGCGGTGATCATGGAATTCGCCTAATCCGTTTTCGGGTACCAAATCCCGGTTTTTTCGCTTGAGCCGTCCGGCGCGACCATGGCAATGTCGCGCTAATCAAATCATAATTTTAGAAGGGATGAGACGATGGATGTACGCGCCGCCGTTGCCGTTGCCGCTGGAAAACCGCTGGAAGTCATGACCGTTCAGCTCGAAGGCCCAAGGGCCGGCGAGGTGCTGGTCGAGGTCAAGGCGACGGGCATCTGCCATACCGACGATTTCACGCTCTCGGGCGCCGATCCGGAGGGCCTGTTTCCGGCGATCCTCGGCCATGAGGGTGCCGGCATCGTCGTCGATGTCGGCCCGGGTGTGACCTCGGTGAAGAAGGGCGATCATGTCATTCCGCTTTATACGCCCGAATGCCGCGAATGCCCGTCCTGCCTTTCCCGCAAGACCAATCTGTGCACCGCGATCCGCTCGACCCAGGGCCAGGGGCTGATGCCGGACGGCACAAGCCGCTTTTCGATCGGCAAGGACAAGATCCATCACTATATGGGCTGCTCGACCTTCGCCAATTTCACGGTGCTGCCGGAGATCGCCGTTGCCAAGGTCAATCCGGACGCCCCCTTCGACAAGATCTGCTATATCGGCTGTGGTGTGACGACCGGCATCGGCGCGGTCATCAACACCGCCAAGGTGGAGATGGGGGCAACCGCGATCGTCTTCGGTCTCGGCGGCATCGGTTTGAACGTCATCCAGGGCTTGAAGCTTGCCGGCGCCGACATGATCATCGGCGTCGATCTCAACAACGACAAGAAGGCCTGGGGC
>NZ_JARFYN010000190.1 GCF_030272695.1 Martinezella calliandrae | reverse complement strand
CCTTACCGCACGCCATCTCGCCTATATCATCTATACCTCCGGTTCCACCGGAACCCCAAAGGGCGTCATGGTCGAGCATCGCGGGATGGCCAATTATCTATCCTGGGCTTGCGACGTTTATGATCCCAGATCCTCTTCCGTGGTCTCCTCATCACTCGCCTTCGATGCAACGGTTACTAGCCTGTTTGCTCCTCTGATGAGTGGTGGCCATACACAGCTTCTAACGGAGCGAGACGAGATCGGGGGGCTGCGGGTAAAAATCAGTGCAGAGTGCGGCATAATCAAGATTACCCCGAGTCATCTGGATGCGCTCGGCCAACAGTTGCTGGTAGAAACAACCGACGGTCAGGTCGGCACGTTTGTCATCGGCGGTGAAGCGCTGTCGTCCTCCACGGTAGAATTATGGCGCAGAATCCAGCCGACGGCCAGGATGGTGAACGAATATGGCCCGACCGAGACAGTTGTGGGCTGCGTCTTCTATGACATTCCGACCGAGTTCGCCACCTCAACCATTGTCCCGATCGGCCGTCCGATCGCCAACACGCGGCTCTACCTGCTGGACGGTCATGGTGCACCGGTGCCGTTCGGGGCGGTGGGCGAGCTTTATATTGGC
>NZ_JARFYN010000189.1 GCF_030272695.1 Martinezella calliandrae | reverse complement strand
GCCGGCCCCGCCGATATAAAGCTCGCCGACCGCCCCGAACGGCACGGGCTGACCATGACCGTCGAGAAGATAGAGCCGCGTGTTGGCAATCGGACGGCCGATCGGGACGTTCGCGGCTACTGCTGGCCCTGTCGGAACCTCATAGAAGAGACAGCCGACGATCGTTTCGGTCGGGCCATATTCATTCACCATCCTGGCCGTCGGCTGGATCCTGCGCCAAAGCTCGATCGTCGGGTACGTCAGTGCTTCACCGCCGATGATAAACAGTCCAACCTGGCTGACGAGGGAGTGCGACAGCATCTGTTGCCCAAGCACATCCAGATGGCTTGGGGTGATATCAATGACCCGACAATCCGAGGTGATCCTTTCCTTTACCCCATCGACCTCATTTCCCTCTTTGACAAGCTGTGCATGGCCACCACATAGCAAAGGCGCAAACAGGCTTGTGATGATGGCATCGAAGGCGAGGGAAGAGGAAACCAGGGAGGATGACCTCGGCTCATAAGCGCCGCAGGCCCAATGCAGATAATTGGCCATCCCGCGATGCTCGACCATGACGCCCTTTGGGGTTCCGGTGGAACCGGAGGTATAGATGATATAGGCGAGATGGCGTGCGGTAAGG
>NZ_JARFYN010000188.1 GCF_030272695.1 Martinezella calliandrae | reverse complement strand
CAGACCCCCGCGCCCTTGGCCTTACCGCACGCCATCTCGCCTATATCATCTATACCTCCGGTTCCACCGGGACACCAAAGGGCGTCATGGTCGAGCATCGCGGGATGGCCAATTATCTATTCTGGGCTTGCGACGTTTATGATCCCAGATCCTCTTCCGTGGTCTCCTCATCACTCGCCTTCGATGCAACGGTTAACAGCCTGTTTGCACCCTTGCTCCGTGGAGGCCATGCTCTCCTTGTAAACGATGGAGATGAAGTCGAAGAACTCAAAACAAAGATCGGCGCGCCGTGCGGGCTGGTCAATATCACCCCGAGCCACCTGGATGCGCTCGGCCAGCAGTTGCTAGCACAAACAACCGACAGTCAGGTCGGCACGTTTGTCATCGGCGGTGAAGCACTGTCGTCCTCCACGGTAGAATTGTGGCGCAGGATCCAGCCGACGGCCAGGATGGTGAATGAATATGGCCCGACCGAGGCAGTTGTGGGCTGCATCTTCTATGACATTCCGACCGAGCCTGCCATCTCGGCAAACGTCCCGATCGGCCGTCCGATCGCCAACACGCGGCTCTACCTGCTGGACGGTCATGGTGCACCGGTGCCGTTCGGGGCGGTGGGCGAGCTTTATATTGGC
>NZ_JARFYN010000187.1 GCF_030272695.1 Martinezella calliandrae | reverse complement strand
CGGCAGGATGTCGATGCGGCCGATCGGCTGGCCTGCATCGGCGACCATCGCCCGCAGCAGCGTCAAAAGATAACCACGCTGCCGCGCGATCGTCGCTTCATCGAACAGCGCGCTCGCATAACCCAGCGTTCCGGCGATGATCTCGTCATGCTCGCAAAGGTTCAGTTCGAGATCGAACTTGACCTGATCGAACCCCTCCCCCGCAGCCTCGACGCTCAGCCCCGGCAGGTCGAAGGACCCACCGGCATCGTTCTCCCAGGCCAACCCGACCTGGAACAGCGGGGTGTGATCAAGAGCCCGGGGTGGCTTGGCGATCTCCACCACCTGCTCGAACGGCAGGTCCTGATGCTCCTGTGCCGCCAGCGCAGTGCGCCGCGTCCGGTCCAGAAGCTCGGCGACGCTCGGCGTGCCCGACAGGTCCAGCCGCAGCGCCAGGGTGTTGACGAAGAAGCCGATCAAGTCTTCGATCTCGCGCCGGCCGCGATTGGCGCTCGGCACACCGATGACAAGGTCGTCCTGCCCCGACAGGCGCGACAGCACCGCCGCCCAGGCCGTCAGCACCGTCATGAACAGCGTCGTGCCATGCTGCCGGCTCAGCCGCTTCAGGTCGCGCGTCAGCTCCGCATCGATGACAACGGGAACATTGGCT
>NZ_JARFYN010000186.1 GCF_030272695.1 Martinezella calliandrae | reverse complement strand
TACTGGCGTTGCCATTGCGCCAGCGCCCAGTTCCACGCAAACCGCGCCGTCCCCGAAGCGCGGGCAAAATAGGTCCCCTGCTTGTCGGTCGGGTCCAGCGCGATGCGGTGGGCGATCAGCATTGCCAATCCTCCACCGCCTTCTTCACCTCGTCCAGAAGTTTCTGGTTCTTATGCGAGCGCGAGCCATAAAGCCGCGCCGAAAACACAGTGACAATCTCAAGCACGTCCTTGGCGAGGTCTTCGTCGAGGTCTTCCTCGAAGGTCGTGTCCTCGCCCTGGTTCAGGATAACCACTTCGACGTTCTTGGCTTCGCAGATCGCCAACACCAGTTCCGCGCCAAACCGCAGCAATCGATCCTTGTGCGAGATCACCAGACGCCCGACAGAGCCGTTTATAATCTGCGACAGCAGCTTTTTGAGGCCCTTCTTGTTATAGTTCATGCCGGAGCCAAGATCGGCCACGACCTCGAAGGTCCAGCCTTGCCGGGCGCAATAGAGTTCCAACACCCGTTTTTGGCGTTCCAAATCATCCTTCTGATCGTGACTGGACACACGAGCGTAAGCGATGGTCTTGCCGGCGGCGTCTTGAGCGGAACGGAACTGTTCAGGCCGCAGCTTGGCAAGATCGTAACGGCGATGACCACCCGGCGTATGTTCAGCCACCAGACGGCCTTC
>NZ_JARFYN010000185.1 GCF_030272695.1 Martinezella calliandrae | reverse complement strand
CTATCGCTCGGCGATCTTCTATACGAGCGACGAGCAGAAGCGCGTCGCTCTGGATACGATCGCCGATGTCGACGCTTCCGGTCTCTGGCCGGGCAAGGTCGTCACGGAAGTGACGCCTGCAAGCGATTTCTGGGAAGCCGAGCCGGAGCACCAGGACTATCTGGAGCGCATTCCAAATGGCTACAGCTGCCATTTCGTGCGCCCTGGCTGGAAACTGCCGAAGCGCGGCGCGGCGGCCTGACTCCACGTCCTGGGAAAGAGAAGGATCAGGCGCCGTAACCTAATCCGTTTTAGGAATTCTGGCACCCGGTCGTCAGCTGTACCGAAAACCTCCCGTAACCGGCAGATTTCCGTAGTACCTCACGGCCGCCCCGCCAAATGTGATGCTGCGGGGCGGTTTTGCTTCGCCGAGGAACTGCTCCATAGGTAGACGGCGCAGGCGTGAGAGTTGTCGTTGATAGTAAACGGCTTCGGTGAGTGAGTGCGGCGACGCCCGCTAGTTGCCGAGCCAATCAGGGCAGGACCCGCACGAGCACTCCGGCCTCGAGCTCTGCGCGCGCGCTTGTTTCACTCGACGCGGCGATCCCTAGCCCGATGACGGCACTTGCTACGGCACCTTCGTTGATGGTGATAGCGAGCTGGCCATCAATGCGCACGGACGCAACACGCCCGTCCTTGCGGAACGAGAACGTTGG
>NZ_JARFYN010000184.1 GCF_030272695.1 Martinezella calliandrae | reverse complement strand
GCCTTCGACAAAGGGACTGGCGATGAACCGCTCGGCCGTCAGCTCCGGCCGGTTGAGGTAGCCGCGGGCAACGCCGGCCCCGCCGATATAAAGCTCGCCCACCGCCCCGAATGGCACGGGCTGACCATGACCGTCCAGCAGGTAAATCCGCGTGTTCGCGATCGGACGGCCGATCGGCATGTTGTGGGGCTCACCGCTGCTCGCTTCAATAAGAAGACTGGACGACCAGATCGTTGTTTCGCTCGGACCGTAGAGGTTCCTTAGAGACTTCGACCCTTCAAGAGACGACGCCAGATCTGCATGTAGTGCTTCGCCTCCACACAGCACATTTAAGTCAGGTGTTCCTTGCCAGCCGGAATTCAATAACATGCGCCACGTCGCTGGAGTGGCCTGCATCATGGAAATTGCGTGGTGGACAAGAAGATGCTGCAACCTCGCCGCATCCATGGCATCCTTGCGGTTAGCAAGGACGACCGTGGCTCCGGCGCTTAATGGAAGATATAGCTCCAATCCCGCGATATCGAACGAGATGGTTGTGATGGCCAGGAATACATCCCGTTCAGAGATCCGCGATATATCCGAAAAGGCATATAGGAAATTCTTGAGACTCTGATGCTCGACCATGACGCCCTTTGGGGTTCCGGTGGAACCGGAGGTATAGATGATATAGGCGAGATGGCGTGCGGTAAGGCCAAGGGCGCGGGGGTCTG
>NZ_JARFYN010000183.1 GCF_030272695.1 Martinezella calliandrae | reverse complement strand
GCCTTCGACAAAGGGACTGGCGATGAACCGCTCGGCCGTCAGCTCCGGCCGGTTGAGGTAGCCGCGGGCAACGCCGGCCCCGCCGATATAAAGCTCGCCGACCGCCCCGAATGGCACGGGCTGACCATGACCGTCGAGAAGATAGAGCCGCGTGTTGGCAATCGGACGGCCGATCGGGACGCGCTGCCGGTTATCGAAATTTGCAGGCGTCGGATAGCAAAGACTGAAGGTAGTGTTCTCCGTTGGGCCGTAGCCATTGGAGATCCGAAGCTTTGAATGTCGGTTCTGGCAGGCGCTGACGGAAGCGGGGGAGACCTCTTCACCGCCGACCAGCAGGTGCCGCAGCGGATCGGTGCTCCGCCCTTCCCTGATATAGAGGTCGAACAACCGTGCTGTCATCCAGGCGATGGTAACGCCTTGGTCTTGGATGATCTGGGCCAGCTTTGCGGTCGAGATGTAACGTTTAGGATAGAGGACAACACTGGCGCCGTTTGCCAAGGCGCCCCAAACCTCGAACGTCGTCGCGTCGAATGTCGGTGAGGAAGCGTTGAGAAAGACGTCCTGCGGCGAGATCTCAACAAAATCGTTTCCCACCACGAGACGCACCACCCCCCGATGCTCGACCATGACGCCCTTTGGGGTTCCGGTGGAACCGGAGGTATAGATGATATAGGCGAGATGGCGTGCGGTAAGGCCAAGGGCGCGGGGGTCT
>NZ_JARFYN010000182.1 GCF_030272695.1 Martinezella calliandrae | reverse complement strand
AGCAATGTTGGCTCCGGATCGTCGTCGGACGGCTCTTCGATCGGCTCGATGATGTCGGGCCGATCGTTTTTCGGCGAACCTACGTCCTTGCCGATCGGCCACATGGTCATCAGCTCAGACGGAAACGGCTTCATGAGGTCATGCGGATCCAGTTCAAAGGAAAGCCAGCGTTCGTAATCTTCCGGATGCAGGATGACCGGCATGCGATCGTGGATCGTCTCCATCAGCTGATTTGGCGGACAGGTGATGATAGCGAGGGTTTTCCGCTCGATGCCGGTTTCTGGATCGCGTCGGCTTGCCCAGATGCCTGCGAGGGCGAAGGGCTCGCCTGATGTCATCGCGATAGCATAGGGCTTCTTGTTTTTGCCGGTTCCATAAATGTCCTTCCATTCGAAAAAGCCATTGATCGGCACCAGACAGCGTTTCGATTTGTAGGAATGCTTGAACATGCCGTTGGTCGAAATGCCTTCCGATCTGGCATTGATCATCGGCCGGCCGGCATCCTTCGCCCACGCCGGGATGAAGCCCCAGCGCGCTGTCGCGAAGACAGGCCCCATGATGTCGGGCTCCTGCACGATCTCGCGGATGATGATCGGATAGTCCTGCTGTGGCGCCCCGTTATAGCGGGGAAAGCTGTTGGACAGCGGTTCGACATCGCCGGGGCCGGCAAAGGCGAAGTTGGCAAGCAGCTCTCTGAGGGATGTTCGAATGTAGATGCGC
>NZ_JARFYN010000181.1 GCF_030272695.1 Martinezella calliandrae | reverse complement strand
CCGCTCGGCGATGCCTTCATCAAGCTGGTGCGTATGGTCATTGCGCCGGTCATTTTCCTGACGGTGGCAACCGGCATCGCCGGCATGTCGGACCTCAAGAAATTCGGCCGCGTCGTCGGCAAGGCGCTCCTCTATTTCCTCGTATTCTCGACGCTGGCACTGATCGTCGGCCTCATCGTCTCGAACGTCCTGCAGCCGGGCGCCGGCATGCATATCAATCCGGCGTCGCTGGACACAAAGGCTGTCAACAACTATGCGGCACAGGCACATGACGCAACGGTCGTCGGCTTCCTGATGAACATCATCCCGGACACTGTCGTCGGCGCCTTCGCCAAGGGCGATATTCTCCAGGTCCTGTTCTTCTCGGTGGTCTTCGGCATCGCGCTCGGCGCTGTCGGCGAACGCGGCCGCCCGGTGTTGGATTTTCTGCAGGTGCTGACGGCGCCGATCTTCCGCATGGTGTCGATCCTGATGAAGTTCGCGCCGATCGGCGCTTTCGGCGCCATGGCTTTCACGATCGGCAAATATGGTATTGGCACGATCGCCAACTTGGCATTCCTGATCGGCACCTTCTACCTGACGTCGTTACTGTTCGTGCTCGTCGTGCTCGGCGCAGTCGCGCGCTATAACGGCTTCTCGATCCTGGCGTTGATCCGGTATATCAAGGAGGAACTGCTGCTGGTGCTCGGCACGTCGTCTTCGGAAGCCGCGTTGCCGGGCCTGATGAACAAGATGGA
>NZ_JARFYN010000019.1 GCF_030272695.1 Martinezella calliandrae | reverse complement strand
CTCGGTCACGAACTTCAGGTGAAAATTTGTTGGTCGTCTTGCTCATATCGGCTCCACTTTCTCACGAGTTGGAGCCTCCGGCAAACCCGACGCGGTTCACTGCATCTCACCAGCATCGTCTGCATAGGTGATTTCGTTTGTAGTTTTCACCTTCCCTTGAGGTGCACCAGCAAGGGGATAAAACAGCTCTTCATTGGTCGCACGAAGAGCATCTACAATGGCGTGAGGACCCGGCCCGTCAGGGAGCAGTTTTAGTATATCCCTTCCGTCATTGAAGGTGAAAATATCCAACGCTCCATGTATCTTTAATACGTTGACACCAGGCATTGGTGGGTTTGGGTAAAACATGCTGCCTTGCTCAAGGTCATAGCCCTTGATTACCGCGGCTCTTACTTCCCCTTGCTTCCTGCCGTTATTGTCGCGGCGAGGTAGCCTCACAAGAGTTTCGCTGAAGCCACTGTGTACAGGGATAGAAAGGCGCGCAGCAATTGCCTCCAACAGGACATCGTGATTTAGAGTGAACACCCACAGCGGGCAATTGGCGTTGGCAAGGACGCGAAAGCCGTCAAAGAATGGCAAATGCTTGTCGAGGTAAATCGTATTTTTGATTTGGCGGGCATACAGCAGATGATAGACTAATTCGACAAGCCAGGAATAAAGGTTATGGTATTCGTGGGCATATTCCGCTTGGCGACCTCGCTGAGCCTCCAAATATCCAAGAATAGCTTCGTAGTGAACTGCTGGAAGGCCCAGCATTGAAACGAAGTCGTCGATGACCCTGTCAGAATATCCGCCACCTTGTTGACGCCAGCTCGCGTTAAAGGCGCGGATTTTGTCCGCAGTAAGCCAGGTTTTGATTTCGCCCGTCAGCTCCCATACTAGTGGCATTCCCAGCTCGTAGGATGCACCCGCCCCCAAAAGCAGACCAGTAAGGTTGTTCATCGATACTTACGCCCCGTGAAAGCTCTATCTACAATCAGATGTAGAGCAGCGCGGGACTGGCGTCACGCCCAAAGCATCGAACCACCGCTTCGAAAAGGTATACCGTAGCAACGGCCGACATGGGTACGCGTTTCGCTATCGATAAGCCCCCTTCGTCATCTTCGTCCACCGCATTCTGCGGGCGTGATCCTTTCGGACAGCGGCACGGTCAGCGGAGCCGAGCCGTCGCTTCGTATTACTGGGGGCCGCAAGCCATCGTGTGCACGAAATGGCGAGTCGCGTGTTCCTACAGCGCACTCTGCGGACACGGAGGCGTTTGTATCACTCTGATATTTGCTAATGGAGAATTGGTCGGTCTTCGCCGTTCTCAGCAATGCTCTCAGTAGTTGTGTGAGAATCCAATATGGAAGCGTATGCGATCCTGCTCGCGAGTGGCTTTTTTTATTCGTATCTCCTTACCCCCTCGCTAATTAACCTCCGAATAAATAGTGAACAAAAATTGCATTTCATAAGAACCTGGCCACTTGGTCCGGAACGGCATCGTTTCAAATCGCTTTGGAAGACGGGAGAAACCATTCGGCGCTACAAGACCATCAAACACGCCATTGAGACCACAGACTAAAAAGCCGGCGCAAAAATCGATGCGAGATAACCGCCGGTGGCACGCTACCTTATCAGACTGCCGTCAATGCGGGATAAGCAGCAAATCATGACGGTCGAAGTCCGTCGACGGCCGGCAGGTATAGACGGGGCAATCCGATCTGTCTTTGGTCGGCAAATAATCCTGATAGGCATAGTATCCGGAGTCACAGGCATTGCTGTCTGAAACGAAGCGGTCATAAAGCGTCATGTTGCGTACTCTGCTGGACGGATGGCGCATGATCACCGCCCGTTCGCGGTCAATGATTGCCTTGGCCTGGCCGCAGGTGAAAGACATGGAATTATAACGCGAGATCGCTAAAGCGGGCGTGGCGGCCGAGGTAATCAGCAGGCCGAGCAGCACGATTTTTTTCATCGGGGCAATCCTCCCTGAAATTGTTATAATGCAATATATATACGCAAAAGCCGCGGCCGAAGTTTCCGGAATTGTGGCAAAACGCAAGTGTGATCGAACGGGAGGCCTTGTGATGAACCATGACCGTTATGACGATTCTTATATCGCTGACATTCTATTATCCGTACGGACCATCGCTCTCGTCGGCGCCTCACCCAATCCGGCGCGCCCGAGCAACGGTGTCATGGCCTATCTGCTGGCGCGAGGCTATCGCGTAATTCCTGTCAATCCCGGACAGGCCGGTAAGGAGATCCTCGGCCAGTGGGTCTTTGGCCACTTGGCTGATATCCCCGAACCTGTCGACATGGTGGATGTCTTCCGCGCACCGGAATACCTGAGATCGGTGGTCGAAGAGACGATCATGATCGAACCGCGCCCACCGGTCATCTGGGGGCAGCTTGGCGTGAGGGACGATGCTGCCGCGGCAAGAGCGGAAGCGGCTGGCGTCAAGGTCGTCATGGACCGTTGCCCGGCCATCGAATATCCGCGGCTGGTCGCCTGATGCAGGCGGCCGCGTCTTTCTGCCAAACCTATCCATTCGTCGCGCGATATTGCCGAAAGTGGGCAGGTTTTTTCAATGCGAGCAAAAGCTTGGCAAAGTTCACGGTTAACTTTCGGACTTGGGACGCTATGATCCTGCTGTCATAATAATTGGCGGGAGGAGAGTGTATGCCGACAAACAATCCAGGTTTCGCAACGCTGGCGATCCATGCCGGCGCACAGCCGGACCCCACGACTGGCGCCCGGGCGACGCCGATCTATCAGACAACCTCCTTCGTCTTTCAGGATGCGGACCATGCCGCCGCGCTCTTCGGGCTGCAGCAATTCGGCAATATCTATACACGCATCATGAACCCGACCCAGGCCGTCCTTGAGGAGCGCGTGGCCGCCCTCGAAGGGGGAACGGCCGGCCTCGCCGTCGCTTCCGGCCATGCCGCCCAGATGATCGTCTTTCACACCATCATGCAGCCGGGCGACAATTTCGTCGCGGCCAGAAGGCTCTACGGCGGCTCGATCAACCAGTTCGGTCACGCCTTCCAGAATTTCGACTGGCACGTGCGCTGGGCCGATCTCGCCGATCCCACCGCTTTCGAAGCGCAAATCGACAGCCGCACGCGCGGCATCTTCATTGAAAGCCTCGCCAATCCCGGCGGCACCTTCGTCGATATCGCAGCGATTGCAGCGGTTGCCCGCAGGCATGGCCTGCCGCTGATCGTCGACAACACCATGGCCAGCCCCTATCTCATCCGGCCGCTGGAACATGGCGCCGACGTCGTCGTGCATTCGTTGACCAAATTCATCGGTGGCCACGGCAATTCCATGGGCGGCATGATCATCGACGGCGGCACCTTCGATTGGTCGGCCTCCGGTAACTATCCAATGTTGTCGACGCCGAGGCCGGAATATAACGGCATCGTGCTACATGCGACCTTTGGCAATTTTGCCTTCGCGATTGCCTGTCGGGTCCTTGGCTTGCGCGATCTCGGCCCCGCAATCTCCCCTTTCAACGCCTTTTTGCTTCTCACGGGCATCGAAACGCTGCCGCTACGCATGCAGCGCCATTGCGACAATGCGATCGCTGTCGCCCACTGGCTGAAAGAGCAAGATAAGGTAGCCTGGGTGAACTATGCCGGCCTTCAGGACGATCCGAACCATGCACTGCAACAGCGCTACTCACCGAAGGGGGCAGGGGCCGTCTTCACCTTCGGGTTGAAGGGCGGCTATGAAGCGGGCAAGGGACTGGTGGAGGGCCTGGAACTCTTTTCCCATCTCGCCAACATCGGCGACACACGCTCCTTGGTCATCCACCCCGCCTCGACGACGCATAAGCAGCTTACCGACGAGCAGAAAATTGCCGCCGGCGCCGGCCCGGATGTCGTGCGTCTGTCGATCGGCATCGAGGACGTCAAGGATATCATCGCCGACCTCGAACAGGCGCTGGCGAAGGTTTGACAAGGGAGCATTCCGGGTTCGGGATGGGAGATTTATGACGGCCTATTTACGATTGGACACCCACGGCATGGAACCGGAAGCCGGCGCTCCCGCCGACGATCGCATTGTTTCCGGTGCGCCAAAGTTCCGTACCTGGAATATCGATGAAGCCGGCGGCGGGCTTTACGCCGGCATATGGGAGGCAACGCCGGGAAAATGGCAAATCCTCTATGACGAGTGGGAGTACTTCCACATTCTTTCCGGCTATTCAGTGGTAACCGGCGAAAACGGCGAGGTTTTTCATCTGCGCGCCGGCGATCGGATGATCTTCAGACCCGGCTTCAGGGGAACCTGGGAAGTCATTGAAACGACTCGAAAGGATTATGTGATCCGCCTCTGAAGGCGCTTCGAATCATGTCATGACGGCAGTTGTCGAAAGCCTGAATGCCGGTGTCTTTCCGATGCCACCTAGCCTTTGCGGCATGGCCCGCGACACGGCCGTTTCCCTTGCCGCAGGTTGTGTCACCGGCCTTTCACGAAACTGTCATCAAACTGAAACACTGCGGCATTAGAGCCATCATTGTCGCCAGGAGATTGAAGTGGAGGGACTAACAGATGGGCCACTCTACGCTGTCACCTGCTCGCCATCCTTTCATCACTCTGGGAAGTGAGTTCAATCATGTTGAATCAAAAATTTCGTTCGCTTTGCCTGACTGCAGGCTTCATCGCGGCTATGTCCGTTTCGGCCTCGGCTGCCGACGTCACGGGCGCCGGGTCGAGCTTCATCGCGCCTGTTCTGTCCAAGTGGGCCGAAGGCTATAAGGCTGCAACGAACAATGTCGTCAACTACCAGTCGGTCGGTTCGGGCGCCGGCATCAAGCAGCTGCTCGACAAGACCATCATATTCGGCGCTTCGGATAAGCCGATGAGCGACGCTGACCTCGAGAAGCACGGCATTGCCCAGTTCCCGATGATCTCCGGCGGCATCGTCGTTTCCTATAACATAACTGGCGTAAAGCCGGGCGAACTCGTTCTCGATGGCAAGACGCTCGCTGACATCTTCCTCGGC
Source organism: Martinezella calliandrae (assembly GCF_030272695.1). Classification (GTDB taxonomy): domain Bacteria; phylum Pseudomonadota; class Alphaproteobacteria; order Rhizobiales; family Rhizobiaceae; genus Rhizobium; species Rhizobium calliandrae. The sequence goes on along the minus strand of NZ_JARFYN010000019.1, from coordinate 100,426 downwards.
AAGATCGCCAAGTGGGACGATGCTGCCATCAAGGCCCTTAACCCCGACCTGAAGCTGCCCTCCACGCCGATCTCCGTCGTTTATCGCGCCGACAGCTCGGGCACGACCTTCAACTTCACCAATTACCTGTCGAAGGTTTCGCCGGAGTGGAAGGAAAAGGTTGGCTCGGAAACCGCGGTTGAATGGCCGACCGGCTTCGGCGCGAAGGGTTCCGAAGGCGTCTCCACCACCGTCAACCAGACGGCTGGTTCGATCTCCTACGTTGAATATTCCTACGTCGTCGCCAACCACATCGGGTTTGCGAAAATGAAGAATGCTGCCGGTAAGGTCATCGAGCCGAACCTCGACACGTTCAAGGCCGCTGCTTCCAACGCCGATTGGGCCCATGCCAAGAACTTCAACCTGATCATCACCAATCAGCCGGGCGACAAGAGCTGGCCGATTGCAGCTTCGACCTGGGTTCTGCTCTACAAGAAGCCGGCTGATCCTGCTGCCAACGAAGACGCGTTGAAGTTCTTCAAGTGGGCCTATGAGAACGGTCAGAAGAACGCGACCGACCTGTCCTATCTGCCGGTTCCGGAGACTGTTGCCGCAGTTGTCGAGCAATCGTGGAAGAAGGACTTTGGCGCGAAGTAATTTGTGCTAGATGAGAAGTTGCGGCGGACAGGGCAGGGCACGGCCCTGTCCGCCTTTTGTGATAGGACAAGGGGAAATCGATGGCTGACGCGACTCAAACGGCTGGTCAGACGGCTGGCTTCCAGGCAATGGATACCACCGCCATCACCAGAAAATTCCGAACACAGGATCGGATTTTCTACTTTATGACGCTTGGCTCGGCTGCTCTTGTCGTGCTTATGCTGCTGGCGATCCTTGCGGTTCTTGTCGTCAATGCCTTGCCAACCTTCGAAACCTTCGGGTTTTCGTTCCTCTGGGGCACGAAATGGAGCGCCCCCGTCGATATCTATGGCGCTGTGCCTGCCGTGGTCGGCACGCTGGTGAGTTCACTCATTGCAATGCTGATTGCTATTCCCCTGGGCATCGGCATCGCCATCTTCCTCACGGAACTTTGCCCCGGCAGCCTGCGACAGCCGATCAGCACTGCGATCGAGCTTCTCGCTGGTGTTCCCTCTATTATCTACGGCATCGTTGGTCTGTTCATTCTGGTGCCGTTGATGCAGACTCATATTTTGCCCTTCCTTATGATGACCGTCGGCCAGGTACCGTTGGTCGGCCTGCTGTTCCAACCACCGGCGCCGGGCGTCGGTTTGTTGACCGCAAGCTTCGTGCTAGCTATCATGATCTTGCCGTTCATTACAGCCATCTCGCGCGACGTATTTAGCACCGTGCCGCCGATGTTGCGCGAATCCGCTTACGGTATGGGTATGACCACATGGGAAGTGGCTCGTCACATCCTGATCCCCTATACACGTCGCGGCCTCGTCGGCGGCATCATGCTCGGCCTCGGCCGCGCGCTCGGCGAAACCATGGCCGTCACCTTCGTTGTAGGCTCGGTGAGCCGTCTGCAAGCGTCGATCATCTCGCCGTCCACCACTATTTCCGCCCAGATCGCGAACAACTTCGGCGATGCCGACGGTCTGCAATTGTCCAGCCTGATTGCGCTCGGCCTGCTCTTGTTCATCCTTTCCTTCTGCGTACTCGCAGTGGCTAGGTGGATGATCGGCCGCGTCGACTCGCTTTGAGGGAAAACCGATGGAAGATGCAATTCGTCAGAATCTAGTGTCGAGGCGCTATGGGAAGAACCGGGTGATGATGGCCCTGTGCTTTATCGCGGCTATCCTTGGCATATTCTTTCTCAGCGTGATCCTTGTGACCCTGCTTTATCGCGGCATAACGGCGCTCAGCCTCGACGTGTTCACCATGTCGATCCCGGCCCAGGGCTCGCGCGGCGGCCTGGTCAACGCAATCTACGGCACCTTGGTGGTCACTGGCCTCGCCATCCTGATCGCAGCGCCGATCGGCATTCTCGCCGGCACCTATCTCGTGGAATATGCGAACGGCACCAAACTTGCCGAGGCTGCCAAGTTCATTAACGACATCCTACTGTCCGCGCCATCGATCATCATCGGCGTGTTCGTCTATGGCATCGTGGTCGTGCCCATGCACGGCAACTCTGCCATCGCCGGCATCTTCGCGCTGGCGCTGATTGCCCTTCCGGTCGTCAACCGCACGACGCAGGACATGCTATTGCTGGTGCCAAATGCGCTTCGTGAGGCGACCGCCGCGCTCGGCGCGCCGCGATGGAAGTCCATGATGATGGTGATTTACCGTTCCGCCTGGACAGGTATCCTCACCGGGATCCTGCTGGCTGTTGCCCGTATCAGCGGCGAAACCGCTCCTCTTCTCTTCACGGCCGGTTACAGCAAATTCATGAATGCGGGCCTGACCGGTCCGATCGCTACGCTGCCGGTTGCGATCAACACGCTCGCCGCCGATGCCGGCGAGGATTTGAAACAACTGGCCTGGGCCGGCGCGCTGATCATCACTGTTGCCATCCTTGCCCTCAACATTCTTGCCCGTGTCTTGAGTGGGCGCCGCCACTGACGAAGCGGCCGAACGATAGGAATGAAACCATGAACATGAGCGATAGCAATTTCCAGAGCGTCAAAACGCAGCCGGGAAAGGACGCCGTCTCCCCGTCGGATCCCGGCATGGTCGCGAAACTTGAGGTGAAGAACCTCGATTTCACCTATCAGAACGGCCATCGCGTCCTGAAGGGTGTGAATATGAGCATCCGCAAAAATGCGGTCACCGCCTTCATCGGCCCTTCGGGTTGCGGTAAGTCTACGCTGCTGCGCACCTTCAACCGGATGTATGATCTCTATCCGGGCCAGACGGTTGGGGGCGAGATCCTCCTGGACGGCCGCAACATCCTCTCCAAGGACGTCGATCTGAACGATTTGCGCGCCAAGGTCGGCATGGTGTTCCAGAAGCCCACGCCGTTCCCGATGTCGATCTATGAAAACGTCGCTTTCGGCATCCGGCTTTATGAGAAAATTTCCAAGGTGGAAATGGATGCCCGCGTCGAAGCGGCGTTGACGGAAACAGCGCTCTGGAGCGAAGTGAAGGAAAAGCTGCACCAGAGCGGACTTGGGCTTTCCGGCGGCCAACAGCAGCGTCTCTGCATCGCCCGCGCCATCGCGGTCAAGCCGTCCGTGCTGCTTCTCGACGAACCGACCTCGGCTCTTGATCCGATCTCGACCGCCAAGGTCGAGGAATTGGTATCGCAACTGAAGGGCGAGTTCACGGTCGTCATCGTGACGCATAACATGCAGCAGGCAAGCCGCATCTCCGACAGCACCGCCTTCATGTATCTCGGCGAGTTGATCGAATACGGCGCGACCGAACAGATTTTCCAGGCGCCGAAGGTCAAGCGCACGGAAGACTACATCACCGGCCGCTACGGCTGATATGGCGGGGATGCCGGCTACTGCCAGCGATCTTGCGATGGCGCGCCGGCCGGGCGCGCCTTTTTGCGTTTCGGGCAAATCAGTGAACCGAATGGATCGTCCTTCCATCGACGCGTGACGGGCAATCGATCAGCAGACCAATCGCGAGCCGCCGGGTATCTCATTTCGGCAAGAAGCCGGCCATAGCTCACCAGCTCAGTTCGAGCCTATCGAGGCCGTGGAACTGATAGACATCCTTGACCTCGGGCGTGTTCGTAAGCCTCAGGCCGGGCAGGCGTTCAAACAGGAGCGGCAGCACGACATTCAGCTCCAGCCGCGCCAACGGCGCGCCGATGCAGAAATGGATGCCGGCGCCGAAAGAGAGGTTCGGCGCTTCATTGCGGTCGGGCTTGAAGGTGAGGGGATCAGAGAATTTCGTGGGGTCCAGATTGGCCGCAGCCAGAATCAACGCCACCTTGTCGCCGCGCTGGAAAGAAACGCCGTCAACCTCTGCCGGCTCCAGGCACCAGCGCTCGAAAATATGCACCGGCGCACAGATGCGCAATGATTCCTCCACCGTGCGTTCCGTCGTCATCTCGTCTTTGAAAAGTTCGGCCGGTGCATAGCCGCTTTCCAGGATGACACGGACGGAATTGCCGATCTGGTGTACCGTCGCCTCATGGCCGGCGTTGAGCAGCACGATTGTCGTCGAGACCAGCTCATCCTCCGTGAGATATTGGCCTTTGTGCTCCGTTGTGATCATATGGGTGAGGAGATCGTCGCGCGGATTGGCGCGGCGCTCGCGAATGACGGTTTTCACATAGTCGGCAAATTCCTTGGACGCCTGATCGGCGGCAAGTTCGTCCTCACGTGTGCGGCCGAACATATACATACGCACATATGCATGCGACCACGCCAGCAATTGCGGTCCCATCTCTTCCGGGATGCCGATCATCCGCGCGATCATGGTGACGGGAATGACGTCGGCAAAGGCCGACAGTAGTTCGACCTCGCCGTCTTTCTCGAAACTATCGATCAGCCGGTTGGCCAGCTCAGCCAGCTCCGGTTTCATCTTCTCCACATGCCGGGAAACGAAGGCCCGGTTGACGAGAGTTCTAAGCCGCGTGTGCTCTGGCGGCTCCAGCTCCAGCAGCGAATGCTGCTCGGCAAGATCAAAGTTTTTCAGATGCGGCAATGGCGCGGGCTGGCCGAGCTCTTCACGGGAGGCGATATGCAGGATCTGCCGGCCAAAGCGGCGATCGCGCAGCAGGCCGTTCACATGGTCATAGCCGATGAAATACCATCGCTTCTGCTGCTCCCAATAGAAGGTGGGACATTCGGCGTGCAAAGCAGCATAGACGGCGTTTGGATTGCTGTAGAAGGCGGGATCGCGGCCATTGAGGGCCACGCGACGCGCGACGGGATCGATGGAGAAGACAGAAGATATGGTCATGATTAAAGGATTATCCCATTAAATCGGCTGGGAAAAGACCGTTACATCCTCGATAGCGTGCCGAGGCGGCGCAGCGCATGGATCTGGTCGTCAAGCGTCGGCACGAGCTCGCCGCCATTTGGATCAGGCGGTGTGTCCATCGCCATTGTCGCCTCCAGCTCGCTAAAGACGATCGTGCAGTTGCGACCGGCGCGTTTGGCGGCATAGAGCGCCCGATCGGCCGCCGAGACGAGCCGGTCCCAATTGGCGCTGTCGCGCGGCATGATCGCCAGACCGATGCTGACTGTCGCCGGCACCAGTGAGCGGCCCGCAAGAAGCGGCACCCGGCAGAAATCCGCGCGGATTGTCTCGGCGATCGCCTCGGCCTCGGCCTGGTCGTCGACCATGACGAAGGCAGTGAATTCCTCGCCGCCCATACGGCCGAAGGCGCCGTCGCGGGGAACGAATTGCCGTCCGATGCGGGCGAATTCGGCAAGCACGATATCGCCCGTCTGATGGCCGTAGCGGTCGTTGATCGCCTTGAAGTGGTCGAGATCGAACAGCAGCGCAGCGATCTTCTGCGACTCCTTAGTGGAAGTTCCTGCGACAAGCTCGAAATAGTCCTGCAAGCCGCGCCGGTTGAGGACGCCTGTCAGTGTATCGGTGATCGAGATTGCCCGCCAGCGTCGCTCGGACCGCTCCATCAGCAGTCGGCCGCTCAGCGCAATGGCAGTGGTGATGAGCAGCGCGCTGCCGAGGGCAGTGTAACCGCGATAGATCAGCGACGCTTGGAGATCTGGGCGCAGAAGCGTCATCGATACGGCGGAAACAAAAAAAACACAGGCGAGGGCCATGAACACAAAGCCGAGCTGGCCGCGCACCGCCTCGCGCCTGCCCTCTGCCGGCCGAACAGCCGAGGCGAGCAGCGTAGCGCCGACAGCGCCGGCAAGATCGTAAAGAATGACGCGATTGGCGAAGCTCTCGTGAATCCAAGGCAGCTCGATGCCGACAACCCAGATGGCCGGCGGCAACAGTGCCGACCATTCGGGCTTTTGCTTGTCAAGCCGGCAAAAACCCGCGATCCAGGCGCTTTCACCGAACAGAGTAATGCCATTGCCGATTTCGATCGACAGGATATCCGGAATCAGACCTCGCGCCGCAACAAGCGCAAATCCGACGGCACTGGCGGAAAATCCCAGTGCCCACATCAGATAGGTAGGCGTCTGGCGATCATGCCGCCAGGCAAAGAAAAGTACGGTGGCGAGTGTAATCGCCTCCGAACACCAGATGGTCAGTCCCGTCGTGATATTAAGCACGATCTGCGTTTCTCCCTTACCGCGGCGCTAATATCGTCGGCGCAAAGCACGCGGTTACGCCTGCAATGGACGCATTATCGGCGAATAAGATGGTCAGTTCCTTAAATTGCGTGGTAAATTTTGCCTGCGCTTGGATTGATGCTGTGCCAACATCATCTGTGCTTCATCCTTCCTTCACCCTGCAGTTGGGAAAAACGGTGGACCGCGCGCATCGCGTCATCAAGTCTATTGGCATAGGGAAATCAACCGGTAGAAACGCTTCCTCAACATCTACTGAGCCATAGGCCTTTTTGACGTTATCCTTTCGCGCGTCTTGAAGTACAGGGCAGTGACACTCTATGTAGGGTAAGAGGATTTTTATTCGATTCCCGGCGTTTTTGCCGTCGGGGGCAAGCTTGGTAAAGGACGCACATGAGAAATCCAGTCGATACAGCTATGGCTCTGGTGCCGATGGTTGTTGAGCAGACCAACCGCGGGGAACGGTCGTACGACATCTATTCTCGCCTGCTGAAGGAACGTATCATCTTCTTGACCGGCCCGGTCGAAGATCAGATGGCCACGCTGGTCTGCGCCCAGCTTCTTTTCCTCGAGGCGGAAAACCCGAAGAAAGAAATCGCGCTCTACATCAATTCACCCGGCGGCGTTGTCACCGCCGGCATGGCGATCTACGACACGATGCAGTTCATCAAGCCTGCCGTATCGACGCTTTGCATCGGCCAGGCCGCGTCGATGGGGTCGCTGCTGCTCGCCGCCGGCGACAAGGACATGCGTTTTGCCACGCCGAATTCGCGCATCATGGTTCACCAGCCTTCCGGCGGTTTCCAGGGGCAGGCTTCGGACATCGAGCGTCATGCTCGCGACATCATCAAGATGAAGCGGCGCCTGAACGAAGTTTATGTCAAACATTGCGGCCGTACCTACGAAGAGGTCGAGCAGACGCTCGATCGTGACCATTTCATGTCCTCCGAAGAGGCCAGGGACTGGGGTCTGATCGACAAAGTGCTGACGTCTCGTACCGAAATGGAAGGTGAAACCGCCGCCTGAGTTTATCCACGGACGGTGTCGTCTACGCCACAGTTCTATCCCATTTGTGATCGAATAGGGGTTTAATGTGGTGTAGAACACGGTAATAGTACGCATTAATGCTGTGTAGTGTTTTTATGACATAGCATTCGGCATTCGAAGGGGGATTCGTTGCCACCGCAGCCCTGGCATGGGTGTCTGGGCTACGTTCAGTACCCCGAAGAGCGCCGCGATCTGCTGATGAAACGAGGGGCAGGTCCGGCGGGCGCATTGAGTGGACCGCGATTTCAATCTGGAAATCAGCGGCGTGCTGGAAGGAAAATGACATGAGCAAAGTCAGCGGCAGCAACGGCGGCGACTCCAAGAATACCCTGTATTGTTCATTCTGCGGCAAGAGCCAGCATGAAGTCCGGAAGCTTATTGCCGGACCGACCGTCTTCATCTGCGATGAATGCGTCGAGTTGTGCATGGACATCATCCGGGAGGAGAACAAGTCCTCGATGGTTAAGTCCCGCGACGGTGTGCCGACACCGCAGGACATCATCAAGGTTCTCGACGAATATGTCATCGGTCAGAGACAGGCAAAGAAGATCCTGTCTGTTGCGGTTCATAACCACTACAAGCGCCTCGCACATGCGTCCAAGAACGGCGATGTCGAGCTGGCGAAGTCGAATATCATGCTCGTCGGTCCCACCGGTTGCGGCAAGACCTATCTTGCGCAGACGCTGGCCCGTATTATTGACGTTCCCTTCACCATGGCTGACGCTACGACGCTGACCGAGGCCGGCTACGTCGGCGAAGATGTCGAAAACATCATCCTGAAGCTGCTGCAGGCTGCCGACTATAACGTCGAACGCGCGCAGCGCGGCATCGTCTACATCGACGAAGTCGACAAGATTTCGCGCAAGTCGGACAATCCGTCGATCACCCGCGACGTTTCGGGCGAGGGCGTGCAGCAGGCGTTGCTGAAGATCATGGAAGGCACGGTCGCTTCGGTTCCCCCACAGGGTGGCCGCAAGCATCCGCAGCAGGAATTCTTGCAGGTCGACACGACGAACATCCTGTTCATCTGCGGTGGCGCCTTTGCCGGTCTCGACAAGATCATCTCCGCCCGCGGCGAGAAGACCTCGATCGGCTTCAGCGCCGCCGTTAAGGCGCCCGATGACCGCCGCGTCGGCGAAGTGCTGCGCGAATTGGAACCGGAAGACCTCGTCAAGTTCGGCCTGATCCCGGAATTCATCGGCCGTCTGCCCGTCCTCGCGACGCTGGAAGACCTGGATGAGGATGCCCTGATCCAGATCCTGTCGGAACCCAAGAATGCGCTGGTGAAGCAGTATCAGCGCCTGTTCGAGATGGAAGATGTCGAGTTGACATTCCACGAGGATGCGCTGCGCGAAATCGCCCGCAAGGCGATCGTGCGCAAGACCGGTGCTCGAGGACTGCGGTCGATCATGGAGAAGATCCTGCTCGACACTATGTTCGATCTGCCAGCGCTGGAAGGTGTTCGCGAAGTGGTCATCTCCGAAGAGGTCGTGCGCGGCTCCGCGCGCCCGCTCTACATCTATGCCGACCGGCAGGAAGAAAAGGCCAACGCTACCGCCTGACCGCCCAATTTGCGGTCTAATTCCGGGGCTCGTCGTTGACGGGCCCCTTTCTATTTGAAAAATCGTACAGTTTGCTGATAAAGTCCGGGATAAGCCTATCGAAACGCCGACTAAACCGGTTGTGAAGGGCGTTTGCCGCGGCCATGATGGCGTGATTCCGGGTATCCTCGGCGAATATGTATTTTGTGTCCGGCTTTGGTCCTCCGGGTACCGCGTTGCCGGCAGTGTTCGAGTAGCCGGGGTCCGGTGTTTGTTGTTGCGTTCCTCTTCGTGAAATGCGCGTTCCGTCGTCTGACGGCGCGTCCTGCACGACTTGAAATAGATAATGTGAAGCTCCACTTCTAAACCAAGTGAGAGAGCCGGCTAATCCCCCCGCCGGCAGAGAGCCCGGGAACGGGACGACGGAAAGGAAATGACATGACTAAGAAAACGTCTGCGGCAAATGAGAGCATTGCCTATCCGGTATTGCCATTGCGCGACATCGTGGTTTTCCCCCACATGATCGTGCCGCTGTTCGTCGGACGGGAGAAGTCCATCCGCGCGCTGGAAGAGGTGATGGGGTCGGACAAGCAGATCATGCTCGTCACCCAGATCAATGCCAGTGATGACGATCCCACCCCGGAGGCAATCCACAGGGTCGGCACCGTAGCCAACGTACTGCAGCTCCTGAAGCTCCCAGACGGCACCGTCAAGGTGCTGGTCGAAGGCCGTGCACGCGCAGAGATCGACGCTTACACGAGCCGCGAGGATTTTTATGAAGCCCTCGGCCATATTTTGCATGAGCCGAACGAAGACCCGGTCGAACTGGAGGCGCTGAGCCGCTCGGTCGTTTCGGAATTTGAAAGCTATGTAAAGCTCAATAAGAAGATTTCGCCGGAAGTGGTCGGTGCAGCCAGCCAGATCGATGACTATTCGAAGCTCGCCGATACGGTCGCTTCGCATCTGTCGATCAAGATCACCGAGAAGCAGGAGATGCTGGAAACCACCAGCGTTAAGGGTCGTCTGGAAAAGGCGCTCGGCTTCATGGAAGGCGAGATTTCGGTTCTGCAGGTCGAAAAGCGCATCCGCTCGCGCGTCAAGCGCCAGATGGAGAAGACCCAGCGCGAATACTATCTGAATGAGCAGATGAAGGCGATCCAGAAGGAGCTTGGCGACGGCGAAGAGGGCCGCGACGAGATGGCCGAACTGGAAGAGCGTATCTCTAAGACGAAGCTGTCTAAGGAAGCCAAGGAAAAGGCCGATGCGGAGCTGAAGAAGCTGCGGCAGATGAGCCCGATGTCGGCGGAAGCCACCGTCGTGCGCAACTATCTCGACTGGCTGCTGGGCATCCCTTGGCACAAGAAGTCGAAGATCAAGACCGATCTGAACAATGCCGAGAAGATCCTCGAAGCAGATCATTTCGGTCTGGAAAAAGTCAAGGAGCGTATCGTCGAGTATCTGGCTGTTCAGGCTCGTGCGACCAAGATCAAGGGCCCGATCCTGTGCCTCGTCGGCCCTCCCGGTGTTGGCAAGACTTCGCTCGCCCAGTCGATCGCCAAGGCGACCGGCCGTGAGTATGTCCGCATGGCGCTTGGCGGCGTTCGTGACGAAGCTGAAATCCGCGGTCACCGCCGCACCTATATCGGCTCGATGCCCGGCAAGATCATCCAGTCGATGAAGAAGGCCAAGAAGTCCAATCCGCTCTTCCTGCTCGACGAAGTCGACAAGATGGGCATGGATTTCCGCGGCGATCCGTCTTCGGCTCTGCTGGAAGTGCTGGACCCTGCGCAGAACTCGACCTTCATGGATCATTACCTGGAAGTCGAATACGATTTGTCCGACGTGATGTTCATCACGACGGCGAACACGCTGAACATCCCTGCGCCGCTGATGGACCGCATGGAGATCATCCGTATCGCCGGCTACACCGAAGACGAGAAGCGCGAAATAGCCAAGCGGCACCTGCTGCCGAAGGCCATCAAGGAACATGCGCTGCAGCCGAACGAGTTTTCGGTCAGCGATGATGCCCTGATGGCGATCAGCCAGCAGTACACCCGCGAGGCTGGCGTGCGTAACTTCGAGCGCGAATTGATGAAGCTCGCCCGCAAGGCGGTCACCGAGATCATCAAGGGCAAGACTAAGTCCGTTGCGGTCACCGCTGCCAACATCGACGAATATCTCGGCGTTCCGCGTTTCCGCCATGGCGAAGCCGAGCGCGACGATCAGGTCGGTGTCGTAACGGGTCTGGCCTGGACGGAAGTCGGCGGCGAGCTGCTGACGATCGAAGGCGTGATGATGCCAGGCAAGGGCCGTATGACGGTCACCGGCAACCTGAAGGAAGTCATGAAGGAATCGATTTCCGCGGCGGCCTCGTATGTCCGCTCGCGCGCCGTCGATTTCGGCGTCCAGCCGCCGCTCTTCGACAAGAGCGACATCCACGTGCACGTACCGGAAGGTGCGACGCCGAAGGATGGTCCCTCGGCCGGTGTCGCCATGGCGACCGCCATCGTCTCGATCATGACCGGCATCCCCGTTTCCAAGGATGTCGCCATGACCGGTGAAATCACGCTGCGGGGCCGCGTGCTGCCGATCGGCGGGCTAAAGGAAAAGCTGCTTGCAGCGCTTCGCGGCGGCATCAAGAAGGTGCTGATTCCGGAGGAAAACGCCAAGGATCTGGCGGAGATTCCGGACAACGTGAAGAACAACATGGAGATCATCCCGGTATCCCGCATGGGCGAGGTAATCAAGCATGCACTGGTCCGCAGGCCCGAGCCGATCGAGTGGGATGGCACCGTCGAAACGCCCGTGATCGCAACGGTTGAAGGTGTCGACGATGTTGGAGCAACCATCGCGCATTAAGCGTGGTCGTGCCTCATTTGCGCCGAATTGACAAAAAACCAGAAAAGACCGGCATTTTTGCCGGTCTTTTTTTGTGAAAAGCTTTTGGCGGTGCTTGCTTTTCCTTGATTTGCAGGGCTTTTGGGGGTTGCGGCGGGCTAGAGCACTCGTATTCTGCGCCCCGCTTACAAGATGAGTCGTTTCATACCAGTAGAAAGGGGTGGAAACATGAATAAGAATGAGCTCGTGTCCGCAGTGGCCGAGAAGGCCGGTATTACGAAGGCTGACGCTACTTCCGCTGTTGACGCTGTTTTCGATACCGTCCAGGCTGAACTGAAGAAGGGCGGCGACATTCGTCTCGCAGGTTTCGGCAGCTTCACCGTTTCCCACCGTGCAGCCACGAAGGGCCGTAACCCGTCCACCGGCGCCGAAGTCGATATCGCGGCTCGTAACGTGCCGAAGTTCACGCCCGGCAAGGGCCTGAAGGACGCCGTCAACGGCTGATCCGTTTTCACCCGCCTATCGGGGCATTTGCCCCATGGTGGAGGCTATAGGGGGGTTCGAAGCATTTCGGACCCCCTTTTTGTGGTCTATGTAGCAAAGGCAACCGGTGATTACTTTCGGGCAGGCCCGCCAGCTCTATTCGCTGCCGGGGCGATCATGACCGGACACAAGCCCGGTCGAAACCACGGTCTCGAAGTACTCGACCTTCAAATCGAAGGAGCGCAAAAGTTTCTGCGTGCTTGGCTTCACCACCGCATCGTCGAAATCGCCTTTGCCAAAATGACCAGCAGAGGTCATATCGGCCCAAAAGCTCATAACCACCAGCTCATTGTTCTCGCCTCGAACTTTGCGGGCGAGGGTCGCCCCCAAGTGGCCGGGAAGCAACGCCATTTCAACGAAGGTGGTCGTCTCGAGATGTTTTGCATAAGCTGACAGCACTTCGTCAGAGCCAGCAACGGCGCGCCAAGAACGAACGATCATATCAACTCCCTATCCCGCTGGAGGGTGCTTATACACCGAGCCCTTGATGTTCAGTCACAGGCCGAAGTCGTGGAAAACAGGGCGATCAAAGGAGTGTCCGCCCTCCGTTGACAGCGAATTTCTGGCCCGTGAGAAAGTCGGCCTTGTTCGAGGCGAGGAATGCCACCATGTGGGCGACATCCTCCGGTGTTCCAAAATGTCTCAGTGGGGTTTGAGCTAGATACCCATCGATCGCCTGCTGGGACGCTGCGGCGTGCCGTTCGACGGGAATCCAGCCGGGAGCTATGAGATTGACGGTAATTCCCTCCGGCGCGAGTTCCCGGGCCCAGGAGCGGGTCATGGAAAGCATGGCGCCTTTTGCCGACGCATAGTTTCCGAAGTAAGGATTACCGAGTTCCGCTACCTCCGAGCCGATATTGACAACTCGCCCGGATTTGCGCGTCCGCCAATCGGGCAATACGGCCTGGAGCAGTTCCAACGGCGCTTTGACGAAGAACTCGAGCTGATCGAGATGGGTCTGCCAGGATTGCTCCATCAGCGGCATTTCCGGCTGCGGCCCGGTCGCATTGTTTACGATCAGGTCGACGGGCCCTAGCGCGTCCTTGATAGCAGTAAGGCCAACGGTAAGCTGAGCCTTGTCGATGACGCTGAATTTCGCCGCATAGGCTTTGCCGCCCCGCTGTCGGATCGAGTCGACCACGGAGTCTGCCCCGCAGGTGTCATGTGCATAGTTGACCGCAACGGCCCAACCTGCCTCCCCAAGTTCCCGCGCGATCACTGCGCCAAGTCCGCGTGAGGCGCCGGTTACGAGAGCCACTTTCATTGAATTTCCTCCTTGAACCCTGAGTTTCGGGACGGACGGCTATGCGTCGTTTTCGGATGCCGGCCGACGGCTCAAAATATTCATGGCCGGGTTAGCGCCCGGCCATTTGCCCTCAGAAAAACGCCAGCCGTTACCAGCGCTGATGAACGTGCGGCGCGATCAGGCGCTTGTAGATTTCGCGCGTTGCCGACATGACTTCGGCTGAAAGCGGTGCGAGGTCGGCGGCGGCTGCATTGGCCTTGGCCTGCTCGGCATTGCGGGCGCCGGGGATGACGACCGTGGCCGCTTCGCTCATCAAGATCCAGCGCAGCGCAAAGGCGGCCATACTGGTGCCCGAGGGGACCAGCTTGCGGACTTCTTCGACGGCCTGCAGACCGACGTCGAAAGGCACGCCGGCAAAGGTCTCGCCGACATCGAAGGCCTCACCGTGGCGGTTAAAGTTGCGATGATCGTCGCTGGCGAACTTGGTGTCGCGAGTGATCTTGCCGGAAAGCAGTCCGGAAGCGAGCGGCACACGGACGACGACCGCGACGTTCCTGCGCTTGGCTTCCTTGAAGAAAAGATGGTCGGGACGCTGGCGAAAGATGTTGTAGATAATCTGGATACTGAGCACGTCCGGATATTCGATCGCCTTCAATCCCTCCTCGACTGTCGAGACACTGACGCCGTATCCCTTGATCTTGCCGGCCTTCTGCAGTTCGTCGAGACCGGCGAAGACTTCCGGGCGATAGAAAACCTCCGTTGGCGGGCAATGCAACTGAACCAGGTCCAGACTCTCGACGCCGAGGTTTTTCAGGCTGCGGTCGATGAAGCCTTCAAGATTAGCCTTGTTGTAGCCGTCGGCGACATGCGGGTTGAGGCGCCGGCCGGCTTTGGTCGCCACCATCGGGCGCGTGCCGCCGCGAGCCTTCAGCACGTCCGCGATAATCTTTTCCGAGCGGCCATCTCCATAAACGTCAGCCGTGTCGATGAAGGTCATGCCGGAGTCGAGAGCGGCATTTAACGCGGCGCGACCGTCGGCCTCGCTGACATCGCCCCAGGCGCCGCCGATCTGCCAGGCGCCAAAGCCAACATCCGTAACGATAAAGGACGTGCGGCCGAAAGCATGGTGTTTCATGGGATTGTCTCCGTTCGTGATGAAATGCCAAGGCACTACCAGCCGCCCAGAGTGCGGACAAGCCTAGGACGAAACTCCGAAATCGCAATTGTGTGACATAGGAGTATGACAGGAGCCGGCAATAGACGAAACCGTTGGATGACGGATGCGGCACGGTGTTCATCGAACCAGTATTTCCCTAAAAGAGGGTGCCAGATATCTGATGATGACCGGAGCTTATGCCCTCTTTCAGCTTCATCCATGCCGCCGACCTCCACCTCGGCAGCCCTTTCCAGGGGCTGGCGCTGAAGGATGCTGCCGTCGCTTCTGTCTTCGTGGAGGCCAGCCGCAAGGCTTTTTCGACACTCGTGGGGTTGGCGATCGAAAAACAGGTCGATTTCCTGCTGATTGCCGGCGATGTCTATGACGGCGATTGGAAGGACAATAAGATCGGCCTGTTCTTCAATCGGGAGTTGGCGCGGCTGGAGCGTACCGGCATTCCGGTCTATCTGCTGCGCGGCAATCACGATGCGGCCAGCGTCATCACCAAGACGATAACGCTGCCTGCCAATGTCTACGAATTCCCGACGAACAAGCCCGACTCCGTCAAGCTGGAGGCCTTGCAGGTGGCGCTGCACGGACAGGGCTTTGCCGAGCGCTCGGCCAACGACAACCTGGCGCTTGGCTATCCCGCGCCGGTGTCCGGCTGGTTCAACATCGGCGTTCTCCACACGTCGCTCACCGGCCGCGAGCCGCATGCGCCCTATGCGCCGTGCTCGGTCAATGACTTGCGGTCGCGCGGCTACGACTATTGGGCTCTGGGCCACGTCCACGACTACGAGGTGGTGGCGAGCGACCCGCTGGTGATCTTCCCCGGCAATCTGCAGGGCCGGAGCATTCGCGAGCGCGGCGCCAAGGGCGCTGTACTTGTGACCGTCGAGGAGGGCGGCCGTATCAGCCATGAGCGCCTGATCGTCGACGAGGCGCGGTTTGGGCAGGTCGATATCGCTGTCGATCCCGACGATGACCAGGCAGCGATCCTGCGTCGAGTCGAGCAGGCCGCGCAGCCGCTTGCTGATGATATGGCGGGGCGCATGATGGCGCTGCGTGTCCGGCTGTCGGGTACAACGCCGCTGCAGGGCGTCATTGCCGCCAATCGCCAGCAATGGCGCGACGAAGTCGAGGCGGCGTGCCACCGCGTGCATGAGGACATCTGGCTGGAGAAGCTGGAACTGCGGCTGGAGCCGCCGGCCGCGAGCGCTGTCAAGGCCAATGGCACGCTCGATCTCGGCCAATTGCTGGCCGAACATGTCGGCGATGCGAATATCGTGGCGGAGGCGAACAGGCTCGTCGGTGAGATCGCAACACGCTTGCCTGCAGGCCTCGGGACGTCTCAGTTGCCGTTGGACGATACCATCGAGATGCTGATCGAGGAGGCGCGGCAATTGCTGCTGGCGCGCGGGCAGGGGGCAGGCTGACCCATGCGCTTCGATAGGCTCCACATCCTCCGCTACGGCGCGCTGACCGACCGCACGCTCGATTTTCGCGCCGGCGCGAAGCTGCATGTCATTTATGGGCCGAACGAGGCGGGCAAATCCTCTGCGCTCAGCGCTATTTCCGATCTGCTTTTCGGCTTTCCCGCTGCCGCCGAACAGAGCTTCCTGCATGAACCGACAAGCCTGCGTGTCGGCGCCGCCATCAGCGCGCGCGATGGCGCACCACTGGCTTTCCGCCGCCGCCGCGGGCGCAAGAACACGTTGCTCGCGCCTGATGAAAAGGAGACTCCGCTTGCCGAGGATGCCCTGTCGCCGTTCCTCGGAAATTTGAGCCGCGACGTATTCGAACGCGCTTTCGGCCTCGATTCCCTCCGTTTGCGCCAGGGAGCAACGGCCATGCTGCACAGCGGCGGAGAGATCGGCAGCCTATTGTTTTCCGCCGCCTCCGGTCTTACCGGCCTCTCTCGCTTGCGGCAGTCTCTCGAGGGCGAAGCGGACGGGATCTATGCCCAGCGACGGTCGAAGGATCGCAGTTTCTATCAGGCGCTGGACCGCCATGACAAGGCCCGCAAGGCCGAACGCGACAGTGAGCTCAAATCCGGTGACTGGAAGAAGCTGTTAACGGAAGCCGCGGAGATCGAGGCAGAATTGGAGCGCCTGCAGGACCAGCGCCGCCAGACGCGGCAGGCACTCGACCGATTACAGAGGTTGAAGACGTTGCAGCCGCTCTTGGCCGATATCGACCGCGAGATGGCGGCTCTCGTCAGCCTCACCGATCTGGACGCGATGCCGGACAGTTTTGCGGACCGGCTGGAGCAGGGCGTGAGCGACAAGCGTTCCGCCGAGGATGAGCTGCGCCGCGCCGAGCAGCTAGCCGCGCGCACCCGCGAAGAGCTGTCATCGATTGAGATAGACGAAACGCTGCTGCGGATATCGGACGATATCACACAGCTCTTTGCCGATACCGGCAACTACCGCAGCCAGCGAGATGATCTGCCGCGCGTCGATCAGGAGTTGGCGGGCTATGACGCAGCACTTGCGCAGCTCGCCCGCCGTCTTGGCTTTGCCGACGTTGCGCATTTGGACAAGCGGCAGCCGAGCGATGCCGAGCGCGCACGCCTCTCCGAATTGGTCGAAGAAGGCAGGCATTTGCTTCTGCAAGGCCAGGGGATCGCAGCGCAAGCGGACAGCGAACACAGACAATTGACGGCGTTGGAGAGAGAGAGTTTCTCGGGTCGCCTAATCGATCCTCGGCCCTATATCGACCAGCTGGAGGCATTGACCCCGGGTCTCTCCGCCCTTGCCCGCTTGGATGGATTGGAGACACAGATCCGCCGTATCAAAGCGGACCTTCAAGAGGCGGCCGCTCGTTTGCGCCCGCCGGTTGCCGATATCGGCGCGCTCTTTACCGCGCCGCTGCCGGATAGTGCCGAGATTGCCGCGCATCGCGAAACGATTGACGCCATGCGCAGCAGCCTGCGCGAGGCATCCGATAAGGCGCGCACCTGTAACGAGCAGCTAGCCGAGATCGAGCAGGCGCTGGAAGCAGCCGAGCGCACGGGTCCGATCGTGACGCATGAACAAATTGCCGACGCGCGCGACACTCGCGATGTCCTGTGGCAATCGATCCGCAACGCATTGGCGGATGGTGGCGTGCCTTCCAATGGCAAGGCGATCGCCACCCTCACGACAAGTATGGCGGAAGCGGATCGCCTTGCCGATATCGCGCTGAGCGATGCAGAGCGGGTTTCGCGTCATGCGGACAACAGGTTGCGACAGGAGCGGCTGCGACAGGAGCGTGAGGCTGCCGCGAAGCGACTGCGAGAGTGCGAAGAAACATTGGCAAAAGCGCTTGCGGCCTTTGCGGCGCTGTTCGAGCCCTGCGGTATCACTGCCCTCGACCCGGCAGCCATGCTGGAGTGGCGGCGCGCGGTCGAAGGGTTGTTCCGGGAACGCCGCGCTCTGCGCGATCTGCTGGACGAGCGGGATGAAGCTGCCCTTGCCGAAGCAGGGGTCTCGCCGGCACTGAAGGATATTGCCGACGCCACCGGCTATAAAAGCGGCCGGCTGCCGACGGGTGCGATGGCAGAAGGGTTGAGAAAACACCTCCGTCTGCTTTCGGAGCGCTGGAGCGAGAGCCGCACGCGTGAAGGCGAAATCGTCGCGGCACGCGACCGGCTGATGCGTCTTAGCGCGCAGCAGCGGGATATCGAGTGCGATCAGGCCGATTGGCGCGACGCTTTCGGCAGAGCCGTCCCCCTGTTCGGCCTTCCCACGGATGCAACGCTGGATATGGCGGCGGCGGCACTGAAGGCGTGGACCGAGCTGCCGGACGTTTTGGCGGAGCACGACAACCGCCAACGCCGCGTCAGCGGGATGCGACGCGACATGGCCGATTTCGAGCGTCGGCTCGCAACACTTGCCGCAACCGCTGGCTATGAACTCGACCACCTGCCGTCGGACGCCGCGGCCGAAGCGTTGCACGCACGCGCTGGTGCGGCGCACGGCGAACAGAAGAAGCGCGACCGGCTCGATGAGGAACGCCAGCAGGCGGAGGCGCAGGCCGTCCGCTGTGGCGAGGCGCTTGCTGCGGTGATGGCCGACCTCGCTAGGCTGACAGCGGGTCTGCCGGACGATATCGATCTGCCGGCCTTGTTGTCGCGCCTGCGCGAGCGCGCCCGGCTGAACACCCGGTTGGCCGAAAGCCGGGGCCGCTTCCGCCAACAGGCCGATGGCGTGGGCGAGGATGAAGCCCGCGCCCAGCTTATCGGCTTCGAGCGCGTCGCCGCCGAACTGGAGATCGAGCGGTTGACCGCCGAAGATCTCCGGCAATTCACGGCGCATGGCGAACTCATGGCGCGTTTGTCGGAAAACCAGCGCCAGCAGCGCGCGCTAGAGACCGGCATCAGCGCCGAATACGCCGTCTTCGAAAAGCTCTCCGCTGAACGGGAAGCCAAGGACTTGGCGCGGCAATGGGTGGTGCTGAAACTTGCAGCACGGATGCTGACAAGCTCGATGGAAGCCTACCGCGAGCACCAGGCCGATCCGGTCATCACGCGGGCGGGGGATTTGTTCTCGCTGCTGACTAGCCGCCGCTTCACGCGACTGGTTGAAGAGCATGACGAAAAGGACGTTTTGCAATTGCTGGCGGAGCGCTCAGGCGGCGAGCGCGTACCGCTGGAGGGCCTGAGCGAGGGCACGGGCGATCAACTTTACCTCGCTTTGCGGCTCGCCTTTCTGGAGGATTATTCATCCCGCAACGAGCCCGCGCCATTGATCGTCGACGACATTTTCCAGACTTTCGACGATGACCGCGCTAGCGCCGGCCTCAAGGCGCTCGCCGGCACGACGGAGCATTTCCAGACCATACTCTTCACTCACGAAATGAGCCTGGTCGAGATTGCCAAACGCGAGATCGGAACGGACTTGGATCTGATCCACCTTTAAAGCGTCAGGCCGGACATCGACGTTGTCGCTTGGATGACGTCATCGGATGGCATAGGCTGACGGCGGAGAGCAAGACGCCAGCTCGGCAAGGCAGGAGAAACGCCATGGAGATCAAGCCTAAAGGATCGCGCCCGTCGCTGATGGCGCCGGCCGAATATTTCACCGGCACCGTACGCCAGGAACCATTGATGCAGGCGCAGGCACCGGCCCGCATCCAGGTCGTCAATGTCAGCTTCGATCCGGGCGCCCGCACGGCCTGGCATACGCATCCCTTTGGCCAGACTCTGGTGGTGACATCCGGCAAAGGCCTTGCCCAGAGCTGGGGCGGCGAAATCCGGGAAATCAACGACGGCGACGTCCTCTGGTTTGCGCCGGGCGAAAAACACTGGCACGGCGCCGGGCCGGATACCGCGTTGACGCATATCGCCATTCAGGAAATGCAGGACGGCAAAGCCGCCGACTGGATGGAATATGTAACCGACGAGCAGTATCGCGGATAAATGCGAAACGGCTCCATCGGTTTGCAAAGGCGGCAGCTCTTTCAGATTGTGATGGAGGCTGCGATTGTCACATCGATCGAATATGCAGATTCGTTCCGATCAGGATTTTCGGGTTTGATTTGTCTCGGCTGCATGCGGGATTGATCGCCCGGTCCCCAAGCGTCTGCGTCTCGTGCAGGCGGCGCAGATTGTCCTTCTCCGTTCAAATCGTTTTTTCCACTCTCCCGATTTGTCGGACCCCGTGAAACTGATTCACGGTGATGGAGGCAGAGATAGGCGAACGGTGTCCAGATGATACGAAAGCGGGCATTGTGGGCGCGCGGGCAATCGTGGACGTCTTTATCGGCAGCGGCGAAATTCTCTCCACTGAATGTGTAGCAATGTGGTCGAGATGTGATATCCGCGACCGGATTGGGTAACCATCGAGCGCGACGGAATGTCATCCAATTCCGACTTTCCCGTCGATTCGCTCTACATCGTGGAGGCTTCAGCGAGCCTTCCCGAGTCGGATTGGGGCCGTCGCTTCGGGCACAGCTTCTCGGCGGAGGCTGGTGCATCATCTCCTCTACAATCTTCCCAACGCTTTTCTGTGGATTCTCCGTCCTGGCTATCGGCGCCAAGCGCTCTATCATCCGCTAGTGGAATATGCCGGCTGGCTCCACAGGCGCGCGAGGTTGAGGCGACGACCGAGCGCTAGATCGCCGACAAACCGCGATTCTTCGTCTATCCCTTGCAGCTTCAGATGGATTATCAATCGCGCTAGCACTCGCCATTCCATAGCCACCAGGATGCCCTCAGCCAGATCATGCGGTCCTTCGCCGTGCATGCAAACTCCCGACTCGCATCTGGTGTTAAAGCTTCAACCGCTCGACGATGGCCCCGTTGATTGGAAGCGCTAGATCGACGCCAGCGGCGCAGGGCGTTTGCACCGTTCTGCTACGCAAAAAGGCGCTGCGAAGTAGCTCGAAAGCCACGATATCAACCAATCAATTTCATGTTTGGAAAATGGTGGGCGATGAGAGACTCGAACTCCCGACATCCTCGGTGTAAACGAGGCGCTCTACCAACTGAGCTAATCGCCCGTCATGCAAGCGGTCATTGCCCCGCTGCGTTCGGTGGCCGTGATCTATGCGGAACGGCAAAAAACCGCAAGAGTGTTTGTGAAGATTTTTTGATTTTTTTGATGGCGTCGCCCCTCCAAGTCGATATCGCCACTATGTCCTTTCGCAAAAGCAGCATATGTGGGGGGCGTGTATGAGCCGCTTTTGAAATGCGTGAGGCGCGAACCTGCCATGCCAAATCGGCGGAGCCGAGATGCGTCGGCGAAGGTTGTGCAAACAATTCGCACTCTGTCATGGATTTGTATTTAAACCTGCTTGACACCCAAACACGAACCCCGTAGTTAGCCGCTCATCAAACGGCGAGAGGCCGCTTTGATGGGTGCGAAAGCATCCGGAATGCTTGAAATGAAATGCGGGTGTAGCTCAGTCGGTTAGAGTGCCGGCCTGTCACGCCGGAGGTCGCGGGTTCGAGCCCCGTCACTCGCGCCATTTTAAAGCACTAATTCCGGATTTTCGCCTGGCCAATAGGTCAAACGTTGCGCGGGTGTAGCTCAGTCGGTTAGAGTGCCGGCCTGTCACGCCGGAGGTCGCGGGTTCGAGCCCCGTCACTCGCGCCATTTGTTTCAAGCCATTACAATCAATCATCAATTTGCTGCGTCTGCGAAAACACTGTTCTATGTTTGCGCCGATTTGTCGCGATATCGTTGCAGCTTGCTGATAAGCCCGGTTCGGTAGTGCTTGAAACGACACATTCAAAAGGCTTGCGCCCGCGCTCCGGCTGCGCTAACCACGGCTTTGTTGCAACGCTCTTTCGCTTGGCTTGGGCATTTGCTCAAAGGCGCCACCCCGGCGTCCATGGCAAGCAGGGATGGACATGATGACTGGACTGCTCAGTTCCTATATTCCGATAGCGATTTTCATTGGTATTGCCGTGGTGATCGGCCTGGCGTTGTTGATTACGCCGTTTGCCGTCGCCTTCAAGGCGCCTGATTCGGAAAAGCTGTCGGCTTACGAATGCGGCTTCAACGCATTCGACGACGCCCGCATGAAGTTCGACATCCGCTTCTACCTTGTGTCGATTCTCTTCATCATCTTTGACCTGGAAGTCGCCTTCCTTTTCCCCTGGGCCGTATCCTTCGGTGCGATCGGCTGGTTCGGGTTCTGGTCGATGATGGTGTTCCTGGCGGTGCTGACCATCGGCTTTATCTATGAATGGAAGAAGGGAGCGCTCGAATGGGAGTAACCCAAAGCAACACTACGCTCGTTGCGCCGCAGCCGAAGGGGATTATCGATCCCGCAACGGGCAAGCCCGCTGGCAGCAATGATCCGTTCTTCGGCGAGATCAACAATGAACTTGCCGACAAGGGCTTTCTGGTCACTTCGACGGACGAGCTGATCAATTGGGCCCGCACCGGCTCGCTGATGTGGATGACCTTCGGTCTCGCCTGCTGCGCTGTCGAAATGATGCAGGTTTCCATGCCGCGTTATGACGTCGAGCGCTTCGGTTTCGCGCCGCGCGCCTCACCGCGTCAGTCCGACGTCATGATCGTCGCCGGCACGCTGACCAACAAGATGGCTCCGGCTCTGCGCAAGGTCTACGACCAGATGCCGGAGCCGCGCTACGTCATCTCGATGGGCTCCTGCGCCAATGGCGGCGGCTATTATCATTATTCTTATTCCG
The DNA here is from genome assembly GCF_030272695.1 of Martinezella calliandrae. Lineage (GTDB taxonomy): Bacteria > Pseudomonadota > Alphaproteobacteria > Rhizobiales > Rhizobiaceae > Rhizobium > Rhizobium calliandrae. The sequence goes on along the minus strand of NZ_JARFYN010000019.1, from coordinate 77,739 downwards.
TTGTGCGTGGCTGCGACCGCGTGGTGCCGATCGACATCTATGTACCGGGCTGTCCTCCCACAGCCGAGGCACTGCTTTACGGCGTGCTTCTGCTGCAGAAGAAAATCCGGCGCACCGGCACGATCGAACGGTAATGCAGGGGACAAGGCAATATGAGTGAAGCCCTGAACGAGCTCGCCACCTATCTCACGGAAGTCCGCGGCGCCCTGATTTCGTCGTTCGAAATCAAGTATGGCGAACTGAACGTGACGACAACAGCCGCAAACGTGGTCGCGCTGCTGACGTTCCTGCGCGATGATGCCAAATGCGGTTTCGTCAACCTGACGGATATTTGCGGCGTTGACTGGCCGCAGCGTCCCGATCGGTTCGACGTCGTCTATCACTTGCTTTCGCCGAAGAAGAACCTGCGCATCCGCGTCAAGGTTCCGGTCGCCGAAGATCAGCCGGTTCCCTCCGCCTGCGGCGTCTATCCGGGCGCCGATTGGTTCGAGCGCGAAACCTGGGACATGTACGGCGTTCTCTTCACCGGCCACCCGGATCTGCGCCGCCTACTGACCGACTATGGCTTCGAAGGCCATCCACTGCGCAAGGATTTCCCGACCACCGGTTTCGTCGAAGTCCGTTATGACGACGCTGCCAAGCGGGTCATCTACGAGCCGGTAGAGTTGAAGCAGGAATTCCGTAACTTCGACTTTTTGTCCCCCTGGGAAGGCACGGACTACGTGCTACCGGGCGATGAGAAGGCGAAGGCATAATTTTGTGGCGTGTGGCGGGCGAAGCCTGCCATTCTCTGAAGATCTGAAAACGCGAGCATCGCCGCCATGACAGAACACAACGTTCGCAACTTCAACATCAATTTCGGTCCGCAGCACCCGGCTGCGCACGGCGTATTGCGTCTTGTCCTCGAATTGGACGGCGAAATTGTGGAACGCGTCGATCCCCATATCGGCCTGCTGCATCGCGGCACGGAAAAGCTGATCGAAACGAAGACCTATCTGCAGGCCGTCCCTTATTTCGACCGCCTCGATTATGTGGCGCCGATGAACCAGGAACATGCCTATGCGCTGGCCGTCGAAAAGCTGCTTGGCATCGAGATCCCGATTCGCGGCCAGTTGATCCGCGTCCTCTATTCGGAAATCGGCCGCATCCTGTCGCATCTACTGAACGTGACGACGCAGGCCATGGACGTCGGGGCCCTGACGCCGCCGCTCTGGGGCTTCGAAGAGCGCGAAAAGCTAATGGTGTTCTACGAGCGCGCCTCGGGCTCGCGCATGCATGCCGCCTATTTCCGTCCGGGCGGCGTCCACCAGGATTTGCCGGAAAAGCTGGTGCAGGATATCGGCGACTGGTGCGATCCCTTCCTGAAGGCTCTTGACGATATTGACGAGTTGCTCACTGGCAACCGCATTTTCAAGCAGCGTAACGTCGATATCGGCGTCGTGTCGCTAGAAGACTGTTGGGCCTGGGGCTTCTCGGGCGTCATGGTACGCGGCTCGGGTGCTGCGTGGGATTTGCGCCGCGCGCAGCCCTATGAATGCTACTCCGATCTCGAATTCGACATTCCGATCGGCAAGAACGGAGACTGCTACGATCGTTATCTGATCCGCATGATCGAGATGCGCCAGTCCGTCCGCATCATGAAGCAGTGCGTCAATCGCTTGCTCGGGGATGCCAAGACTGGCCCGGTCTCTTCGCTCGACGGTAAGGTCGTGCCGCCGAAGCGCGGTGAGATGAAGCGCTCGATGGAAGCGCTGATCCACCACTTCAAGCTCTACACCGAAGGCTATCATGTGCCGGCCGGTGAGGTTTATGCCGCCGTCGAAGCGCCGAAGGGCGAGTTCGGCGTCTATCTCGTCTCCGACGGTTCGAACAAGCCGTATCGCTGCAAGATCCGTGCTCCGGGCTATGCGCATCTGCAGGCGATGGATTTCATGTGCCGCGGCCATTTGCTTGCCGACGTCGCGGCCGTGCTCGGTTCGCTCGACATCGTATTCGGTGAGGTGGATCGCTGATGCAGCTTTGGCCGGTCATCGTTGCTGCGGTTCTCGTTGCTTCCGGAGCTTCGGCTCAGCAGGTAGGAAAGACGCAGGCGTTGCCCAGCATCTCTGTGCAAGGTTCGAATGTGAAAAGCTCGAATAGTGCCAAGAGTGGGAATACAGCCTCGCAGAGCGCGACATCGACCATGGCCGATCTCGTGTCACGCGGCTATGAAATAAAGGCCGCTGTACCGAATGGCGGTAAATTCGTTGTGTTTATGCAGAAAGACCAGTCGGCCTATGCCTGCGAATTTTCGTCTCTGACGGATACGCGGTGTGGGTCCTTAAACTGAGATAAGGCGTGAAAGATGTCCGTTCGTCGACTAGCCGAAGATCAATTCCAGCCTGCCGCATTCGCCTTTAACCAGGAGAACGCGGCTTGGGCGGAAAAGACGATCAAGAAATATCCCGAGGGCCGCCAACAATCCGCGATCATCCCGCTGATGATGCGCGCGCAGGAGCAGGACGGATGGGTCACCAAGGCGGCCATCGAAAAGATCGCCGATATGCTTGACATGGCCTATATCCGCGCGCTCGAGGTCGCCACCTTCTACACGCAGTTTCAACTGCATCCGGTCGGCAGCCGCGCTCATATCCAGGTTTGCGGCACGACCCCCTGCATGTTGCGCGGCGCCGAAGGCCTGGTGAAGGTCTGTAAGAGCCGGATCGCCGGCCACGCACTGGAGCGCAATGCCGAAGGCACGCTCTCCTGGGAAGAGGTTGAATGTCAGGGCGCTTGCGTCAACGCACCGATGGTCGTGATCGGCAAGGATACCTATGAGGATCTGACGCCGGAACGTCTCGAAGAGATCATCGATGCATTCGTCGCAGGCAAGGGCAGCGAAGTCCCGACCGGTCCGCAGATCGATCGTATTTTCTCCGCGCCGGAAGGCGGTTTGACTTCGCTAAGGGATTCGCCGAAGCCGGCGACGAAGAAGAAGTCTGGTGTTAAGGTCGTCGCCGAAACGGTCGCTCTACCGCCATCCGAGGCAGCAAGGCCCGTCAGTGGCGATGCTGAGACCAACCCGGCGCTGAAGAGCCCAGCCGACGGCGAAACCGTGCTGCCCGCAGAGCATCCGAAGGCGGCTCCGGCCAAAGAAGACAATACGGCTGTCGGCGACAAGGCTGAGTAAGAGGTAAGGTATGTTACAGGATCAGGATCGCATCTTTACCAATATTTACGGTCTCAAGGACAAGTCCCTGAAAGGCGCGATGGCGCGCGGCCACTGGGACGGCACCAAGCAGATCCTCGAAAAGGGCCGGGACTGGATCGTCAACGAGATGAAGGCTTCCGGCCTTCGCGGTCGTGGTGGCGCAGGCTTCCCGACCGGTCTGAAGTGGTCCTTCATGCCGAAGGAAAGCGATGGCCGTCCGCACTATCTCGTCGTCAACGCCGACGAGTCCGAGCCAGGCACCTGCAAGGACCGCGATATTATGCGCCACGATCCGCATACGCTGATCGAAGGCTGCGTTGTCGCCGGCTTCGCCATGGGCGCTCACACCGCCTACATCTATGTTCGCGGCGAATACATGCGCGAGCGCGAAGCCCTGCAGGCGGCGATCGACGAATGCTACGATGCTGGACTTCTGGGCAAAAACAACAAGCTCGGGTGGGACTTTGACGTTTTTGTTCATCACGGCGCCGGCGCTTATATCTGCGGCGAAGAAACCGCGCTGCTCGAAAGCTTGGAAGGCAAGAAGGGCCAGCCGCGCCTGAAGCCGCCGTTCCCGGCCAACATGGGTCTCTATGGCTGCCCGACCACCGTCAACAACGTCGAGTCGATCGCCGTTGCCCCGACGATCCTGCGCCGCGGCGCCAGCTGGTTCTCCTCCTTCGGCCGTCCGAACAATGTCGGCACCAAGCTGTTCATGATTTCCGGTCACGTCAATCGTCCGTGCACGGTCGAAGAGGCGATGGGCATCAGCTTCCGCGAATTGATTGAAAAGCACGCCGGCGGCATTCGCGGTGGCTGGGACAATCTGCTTGCCGTCATCCCCGGCGGCGCGTCGTGCCCGGTTGTTCCGGCAGCGGACATCATCGACTGCCCGATGGATTTCGACGGCCTGCGCGAAGTCAAATCGTCCTTCGGTACCGCGGCTGCGATCGTCATGGACAAGTCGACGGATATCATCAAGGCGATTGCCCGTATCTCGGCCTTCTTCAAGCACGAAAGCTGCGGCCAATGCACGCCGTGCCGCGAAGGCACGGGCTGGATGTGGCGCGTGCTGGAGCGCATGGCCCGGGGCAATGCGCAGAAGCGCGAAATCGACATGCTGTTCCAGGTGACGAAGCAGATCGAAGGTCATACCATCTGTGCGCTCGGCGACGCCGCCGCATGGCCGGTACAGGGCCTGATCCGCAACTTCCGCCCGGAAATCGAAAAACGCATCGACCAATATACGGCCAATGCGACGAGCCACGGCGCGGTGCTGGAAGCGGCCGAGTAAGGACGATCATGGCGAAGACCACAGATACCAAGCAGAATAGCGGAGCGGACGATATGTCGGCTGATCTCACCCGTATTGCTGCGGACATGCTGCGGAATTCGCCTACCTTGCCGATCCATCCGTTGATGTCGCATCCGGCTGCTGCCTTTGCCGCCGCGACCGCGATTGGGTTCGGCTTCTCCTCGCAGATGGCGGGCGCGTTCTTCGGCGCGCTGCAAGGCGCGGTCGAGGCGACCAACAAGCTCGCTGTCGCGTTCGACGAGGAAAACAATGGGGCAGCTGCGCCTGAGCCGGCGGCAAAGAGTGACGGGACCGAGGAGCCAAAGCCGGTGACGGCATCGCCCGCTGCCAAGCCGGCTGAGGTGAAGAAGGTCGAGCCGAAGCGGGTCGCCGCGAAAGCAGCGCCGGCGAAGGCGCCGGCCAAAGCCAGGACCAGTGCCAAAGCCGTTGCTGCGGAGCCGGTCGCGACAAAGCCGGCGGCGGCGCCGGCGCGCAGCCGCAAGGCGGCCGCTAAGGCGGATGACTTGAAGCGGATATCGGGCATCGGTCCGAAGCTCGAGCAGGTTCTGAACGGGCGCGGCATTCAGCGCTTTGTCGATATCGCTGCCTGGAGTGAGGCGGATATCGAACGGATCGATTCGGAGCTCGGTTTCGACGGTCGTATCCGTCGTGACGACTGGGTCGGCCAGGCAAAAGCGCTCCGGCCAAAGGGCCGGGGCTGAGGATTTTCTTCGGCTATGCCGCAAGCTGCCGAAGAGCGTGAAATTGAGCGGTGAGCATGTTGCGGGCGCGGCCCGCGACGTTTCAGCCGGGGTGCCGATCTTGTGGGGGCAAGGTTCGGCAAAGGTGATTGTGAGCAAAACCGGTGCCACACGGCTGAAATGCCGTGCCGCTGGCGAGACGGTATTGCGGTCATGAAATTGTCTGAGGCCAGGTTCGGCGGCAGACGTGAGATAGGACTGAGTGGACGATGGCAAAACTGAAGATTGACGGTAAAGAGATCGAAGTTCCGGATCACTACACGCTTATCCAGGCGTGCGAGGAAGCCGGCGCCGAAGTCCCGCGCTTCTGCTTCCATGAACGGTTGTCGGTGGCCGGCAATTGCCGCATGTGCCTCGTCGAGGTGAAGGGAGGCCCGCCGAAGCCGCAGGCCTCCTGCGCCATGGGCGTGCGCGACATCCGCGGCGGCCCGAACGGCGAGCTTCCGGAAGTCTTCACCAATACGCCGATGGTCAAGAAGGCCCGCGAGGGCGTAATGGAGTTCCTGCTGATCAACCATCCGCTGGATTGCCCGATCTGCGACCAGGGCGGCGAATGCGACCTTCAGGACCAGGCGATGGCCTTCGGCATCGATAGTTCGCGCTATCAGGAAGACAAGCGCGCCGTCGAGGACAAATATATCGGTCCGCTCGTCAAGACCGTGATGAACCGCTGCATCCACTGCACGCGCTGCGTCCGCTTCACGACGGAAGTCGCCGGCATTTCCGAACTCGGCCTGATCGGCCGCGGTGAAGATGCGGAAATCACCACCTATCTCGAGCAGGCGATGACCTCCGAGCTACAGGGCAACGTCGTCGACCTTTGCCCGGTCGGCGCGCTGACCTCGAAGCCCTTCGCGTTCACGGCCCGTCCGTGGGAGCTGAACAAGACCGAATCGATCGACGTCATGGACGCGCTTGGCTCGGCCATCCGCGTCGATACCCGCGGGCGCGAAGTCATGCGCGTCCTGCCGCGCGTCAACGAGCAGATCAATGAAGAATGGATCTCCGACAAGACCCGCTTCATCTGGGACGGTCTGAAGACGCAGCGCCTCGACAAGCCCTATGTCCGCAAGGACGGACGCCTGCAGGCTTCGACTTGGAGCGACGCCTTTACCGCCATCAAGTCCGCGGTTGCCGCCACCAGCGGCGACAGGATCGGTGCGATTGCCGGCGACCTCGCTTCTGTCGAAGAGATGTACGCGCTCTCCGAACTACTGAAGTCGCTGGGATCAGAAAATCTCGACTGTCGCCAGGACGGGACGGCGCTTGATCCGTCGCTAGGCCGCGCAAGCTACATCTTCAACCCGAGCATCGAGGGCATCGAAGCCGCCGATGCGCTGCTGATCATCGGTGCCAACCCGCGCTTCGAAGCGGCCGTGTTGAACTCAAGAATCCGCAAGCGCTGGCGCCGCGGCAAGTTCCCGATCGGCGTGATCGGCGAACATGCCGACCTGCGTTACTCCTATGATTATCTCGGCGCCGGTCCGGATACGCTGGCCGATGTCGTCGGCGGAACGCACGGCTTTGCCGATGTTCTTAAGAACGCGGAAAAGCCGATGATCATCATCGGCCAGGGCGCGCTTATTCGCGAAGACGGTGCTGAGGTGCTTGCGAATGCCGCCAAGCTCGCCGCCGCTGTCGGCGTCGTGAAGGACGGTTGGAACGGCTTTGCCGTGTTGCACACCGCGGCTTCCCGTGTTGGCGGCCTCGACCTCGGCTTTGTGCCGGGCGCAAAGGGCGTCAATGCTGCCGCGATGCTCTCGTCGATGGACGTTCTCTTCCTGCTCGGTGCCGACGAGCTGGACTTCAGCCGCAAGGGCGCGAAGTTCACCGTCTATATCGGCTCGCATGGCGACAACGGCGCGCACATTGCCGACGTTATCCTGCCGGCCGCCACCTACACCGAGAAGTCGGGCACCTGGGTCAACACCGAAGGCCGAGTTCAGATGGGCAACCGTGCTGGCTTCGCGCCGGGCGACGCGCGCGAGGACTGGGCCATCATTCGTGCCCTTTCCGACGTGCTCGGCAAGAAGCTTCCCTTTGATTCGTTGAGAGAATTGCGTGCCAAGCTCTATGCTGCTTTCCCGCATTTCGCAGGCATTGACGAGATCGCCGAAGGCGATAGCGCCCAAATTGTCGCACTCGCGAAAAAAGCCGGCGCGATGACAAAATCCGGGTTTGCTTCGCCGATCAAAGACTTCTATTTGACGAACCCGATAGCGCGTGCCTCTGCCGTCATGGCGGAGTGCTCGGCATTGGCCCGCAACAATTTCCAGGCTGCGGCAGAGTAAGGGCAAAGGACTATGGATTCATTCGTTTCGACCTATCTTTGGCCGGCGCTGATTATCATCGGTCAGTCCCTGCTGCTCCTCGTTTGCCTGCTGATCTTCATCGCCTACATCCTTCTTGCCGACCGCAAGATCTGGGCAGCGGTTCAGCTGCGCCGTGGCCCGAACGTCGTCGGTCCTTTCGGCCTATTCCAGTCCTTCGCTGACCTTCTGAAGTTCATGGTCAAGGAGCCGATCATCCCGGCCGGCGCCAACAAGACCGTCTTTTTGCTGGCCCCACTCGTTTCCGTGGTTCTGGCGCTCTCCACCTGGGCTGTCGTGCCGGTGGCGCATGGCTGGGTCATCGCCGACATCAATGTCGGCATCCTCTACATTCTGGCGATCTCGTCGCTTGAAGTGTACGGCATCATCATGGGGGGCTGGGCTTCGAACTCGAAGTATCCGTTCCTCGGCGCGCTGCGTTCAGCCGCGCAGATGGTGTCCTATGAAGTCTCGATCGGCTTCGTCATCGTCACAGTGCTGCTTTGCGTCGGCTCGCTGAACCTGACCGATATCGTCATGTCGCAGCAGACCGGCCTCGGCACCAAGCTCGGCCTGCCGGCGTCGTTCCTCGACTGGCACTGGCTGTCGCTGTTCCCGATGTTCATCGTGTTCTTCATTTCGGCCCTCGCTGAAACGAACCGTCCGCCTTTCGATCTTCCGGAAGCGGAATCGGAGCTTGTTGCCGGCTTCATGGTCGAATATGGCTCCTCGCCATATATGATGTTCATGCTTGGCGAATATGCCGCCGTCGTTCTGATGTGCTCGCTGACCACGATCCTCTTCCTCGGTGGCTGGCTGCCGCCGATCGATATCTGGATCCTGAACTGGGTCCCGGGCATCATCTGGTTCCTGCTGAAGTCGTGCCTCGTCTTCTTCATGTTCGCGATGGTCAAGGCGTTCGTGCCGCGCTACCGCTACGACCAGCTCATGCGCCTCGGCTGGAAGGTCTTCCTGCCGCTGTCGCTGGCGATGGTCGTTATCGTTGCATTCGTGCTGAAGCTGACAGGATGGGCATGATGATGTCGATCCTCGCTTCAAGCAGATTTGGAGGTTGAAGATGGCCGGAATTTCCAACGCCGTCAGCTCGCTGTTCCTCAAGGAATTCGTCGGCGCATTCTTTCTGTCGATGCGCTACTTCTTCAAGCAGAAGGCGACGATCAATTATCCCTTCGAAAAGGGGCCGGTCAGCCCGCGCTTCCGCGGTGAACATGCGCTGCGGCGCTATCCGAATGGTGAAGAGCGCTGCATCGCCTGCAAGCTCTGCGAAGCCATCTGTCCTGCTCAGGCCATCACCATCGAAGCCGGGCCGCGCCGCAACGATGGCACCCGCCGCACGGTGCGCTACGACATCGACATGGTGAAGTGCATCTATTGCGGCTTCTGCCAAGAAGCATGCCCGGTCGATGCGATCGTCGAAGGGCCGAACTTCGAATTCGCTACCGAAACCCGCGAAGAGCTTTACTTCGACAAGGCGCGGCTTCTGGAAAATGGCGACCGCTGGGAGCGTGAAATCGCGCGCAATATCGCGATGGACTCGCCGTACCGCTAAGCGGAATTTTGAATATGCCGAGACGGGCGGCCGAGATTGTCGCCGTCGCGGTCGAATAGAGACCGGGGCTTTGCCGGACATTTTGTCCAGCCAAGTCCCATCGGGCAGGGACACTCCCGGCTGCCCGGGGGAAGACGAAAAAGGCACCAACATGGGTCTGCAGGCTCTTTTTTTCTATATCTTCGCCTTTGTCGCGGTAGCGTCGGCGTTCATGGTTATCTCGTCGCGGAATCCGGTCCATTCGGTCCTGTTCCTCATCCTGGTCTTCTTTAATGCGGCGGGTCTCTTCCTCCTGATGGGGGCGGAGTTCCTGGCGATGATCCTGCTGGTCGTCTATGTCGGCGCCGTCGCGGTTCTCTTCCTCTTTGTCGTCATGATGCTCGACATCGACTTCTCCGAGCTCAGGGCAGGTATTCTGGAATATGCGCCGATCGGCGCGCTGATCGGCATCATCCTCGCCGCCGAACTGATCGTCGTCATCGGCGGCAGCGTGATTTCGCCCACGATCGCAAAGTCGGTCGCCATGCCGATCCCCGCGCTGACGACCCGGACGAACACCGCCGCGCTCGGCGACGTACTCTATACCAACTACGTTTATTTCTTCGAGATTGCCGGCCTTGTGCTCCTGGTCGCGATGATCGGCGCGATCGTGCTGACACTGAAGCATCGCACGCACATCAAGCGTCAGAGCATTCCCCAACAGGTCGCCCGCACGCCCGCGACCGCCGTCGAGGTGGTCAAGGTCAAGCCGGGGCAGGGCGTCTAAGGCGAGGCACGAGGGTCAAAGGAACAAGAATATGGTCATCGGACTTTCCCACTACCTGACGGTCAGCGCCATCCTTTTCGTGCTCGGCGTCTTCGGCATTTTCCTGAACCGCAAGAATGTGATCATCATCCTGATGTCGATCGAACTCATTTTGCTCGCGGTCAACATCAACATGGTCGCCTTTTCGACGTTCCTCAACGACATCGTCGGCCAGGTTTTCGCTCTGTTCATTCTGACTGTCGCCGCTGCCGAAGCGGCCATCGGTCTTGCAATTCTCGTCGTCTTCTATCGTAACCGCGGTTCCATCGCGGTCGAAGACGTCAACATGATGAAGGGCTGATAAAGCTATGTTTTTATATAAGGCTATCGTCTTTCTTCCCCTGATCGGCGCGATTATCGCAGGCCTTTTCGGCCGCGGGATCGGCGCCAAAGCTTCGGAATATGTCACTAGCGGCTTGATGATCGTCGCCGCGGTTCTGTCCTGGATCGTTTTCTTCACGGTCGCGCTCGGTCATGCCGATGGCCCGATCAAGGTCGAAGTGCTGCGTTGGATCCAGTCCGGCGGTATCGACGTCTCCTGGACGCTGCGCATCGATACGCTGACCTCGGTGATGTTGATCGTCGTGAACACGGTTTCGACCCTGGTTCACGTCTACTCGATCGGATACATGCATCACGATCCGCATCGTCCGCGCTTCTTCGCCTACCTTTCACTCTTCACCTTCGCCATGCTGATGCTGGTGACCTCCGATAACCTTGCTCAAATGTTCTTCGGCTGGGAAGGGGTCGGTCTGGCCTCCTATCTGCTCATCGGTTTCTGGTACAAGAAGCCGTCGGCCTCTGCAGCTGCGATAAAGGCCTTTATCGTCAACCGCGTTGGCGACTTCGGCTTCGTGCTCGGCATCGCGGGCGTCTTCGTTCTCTTCGGCTCGATCAATTTCGACGTCATCTTCGGCAACGCTCAGAGCTTTGCCGCAGGGCAGGGCGGTCAGCCGGGCGACATCGTGCTCAACCTGTTCGGCATGCATCTTGATCGTGCGCAAGCACTGACCGGCGTCTGCCTGCTCCTCTTCATGGGCGCGATGGGTAAGTCGGCGCAGTTCCTGCTGCACACCTGGCTGCCGGACGCCATGGAAGGCCCCACCCCGGTGTCGGCGCTCATCCATGCTGCCACGATGGTCACTGCCGGTGTCTTTCTCGTCGCCCGCATGTCGCCGATCTTCGAACTGTCCCCGGACGCGCTGGCTTTCGTCACCGTCATCGGGGCGATCACCGCCTTCTTTGCGGCGACGGTCGGCCTGGTGCAGAACGACATCAAGCGGGTCATCGCCTATTCGACCTGTTCGCAGCTCGGCTACATGTTCGTCGCTCTCGGCGTCGGCGCCTATGGCGCGGGTATCTTCCACCTGTTTACGCACGCCTTCTTCAAGGCCCTGCTGTTCTTGGGGGCCGGTTCGGTTATCCACGCCGTCGACGGCGAGCAGGACATGCGTCACATGGGTGGCCTGCGTCCGCACATCAACAAAACCTTCTGGGTTATGATTATCGGTACGGTAGCGATTACCGGCGTCGGTATTCCCTTCACCCATTTCGGTTTTGCTGGCTTCATTTCGAAGGATGCCATCATCGAGGCCGCCTACGCCTCGCACAGCTCGGTCGCCGGATTCGCCTTTACGCTCCTGGTCATCGCAGCGCTGTTTACCAGCTTCTACTCCTGGCGCCTGATCTTCTTGACCTTCTTCGGCAAGCCCCGCGCTTCGCACGAAGTCATGCACCATGTGCATGAATCGCCGAACGTCATGCTGATCCCGCTCTATCTGCTGGGGCTTGGGGCTATCCTCGCCGGCATGGTTTTCAGAAGCGATTTCGTTGGCGAGGCCTATGGCGAGTTCTGGAAGACCGCGCTGTTCACATTGCCTGCGAACCATATCTTCGAAGAGATGGAACATGTTCCGGCTTGGGTCAGCGTCAGCCCGTTCGTCGCCATGTTGGTCGGCTTCGTACTGGCTTGGTACATGTATATCAGGTCGCCGGAGACACCGCGTATTCTCGCGCAGCAGCATCGCGTGCTCTACGAGTTCCTCTTGAACAAGTGGTACTTCGACGAGCTCTATGACTTTCTCTTCGTCCGCTCCGCTAAAGCGCTTGGTCGCTTCCTCTGGCAGAAGGGCGATATCGGTGTCATTGACGGGATCGGCCCGAACGGTGTCGCCGCTCGAGTCGTCGATGTGACCAACCGCGTCGTTCGCCTGCAGACCGGTTACCTCTATCACTATGCCTTCGCGATGCTGCTCGGCATTGCAGCCCTCGTTACTTGGATGATGCTCGGGAGTTCCCTCTGATGACCGATTGGCCTATTCTTTCAACGGTCACGTTCCTGCCGCTGGTGGGTGTCCTTCTCCTGCTGTTCATGCGGGATGACGGACCCAACGGCCGCCGCAACATTCTGAACGTATCGCTCCTGACGACGGTCTTCACCTTCATCGTCTCGCTGTTTGTCTGGATTGGCTTCGACAATGCCAACCCGGGCTTCCAGATGATCGAAAAGCACGACTGGCTCAACTCCGGCATAAGCTATCACATGGGAGTCGACGGCATTTCCATGCTGTTCGTCATCCTGACGACCTTCCTGTTGCCCTTCTGCGTGCTGGCGAGCTGGCTCTCGGTCGAGAAGCGTCTGAAGGACTACATGATCGCCTTCCTCGTCCTCGAGACGATGATGGTCGGCGTGTTCACATCGCTGGATATCGTGCTGTTCTACGTCTTCTTCGAAGCGGGCCTCATTCCGATGTTCCTGATCATTGGTGTCTGGGGCGGCAGGGATCGCGTCTACGCCAGCTACAAGTTCTTCCTCTACACGCTGCTCGGCTCTGTGCTGATGCTTCTCGCCATTATGGCGATGTACTGGCAGTCCGGCACGACCGACATCCCGACTATGCTTGCCTACAAGTTCCCGCCGCAGATGCAGATATGGCTGTGGTTGGCTTTCTTTGCCTCCTTTGCGGTGAAGATGCCGATGTGGCCGGTGCACACCTGGTTGCCTGATGCGCACGTTCAGGCGCCGACCGCGGGCTCGGTTATCCTTGCGGGTATTCTTCTGAAGCTCGGCGGCTATGGTCTCATCCGCTTCTCGATCGGCATGTTCCCGAACGCATCGGAATATTTCGCGCCGCTCGTCTTTGCGCTGTCTGTCATCGCCATCATCTACACTTCGCTGGTGGCGCTGATGCAGGAGGACATGAAGAAGCTGATTGCCTATTCCTCGGTTGCGCACATGGGTTATGTCACCATGGGCATCTTTGCTGCCAACCAGCAGGGCGTTCAGGGTGCGATCTTCCAGATGCTGTCGCACGGCATCGTCTCGGGTGCGCTCTTCCTTTGCGTTGGTGTGATCTATGACCGCACCCATACCCGCGAGATCGCGGCCTATGGTGGTCTCGTCAGCAATATGCCGAAATACGCAGTCGCGATGATGGTGTTCACCATGGCGAATGTGGGTCTGCCCGGCACCTCCGGCTTCATCGGTGAATTCCTGACCCTGATCGGTGTCTTCCGCGCCAACACGTGGGTTGCGCTGTTCGCTGCCACTGGCGTCATTCTTTCAGCCGCTTATGCGCTTTGGCTCTATCGCCGGATCATCTTCGGCGCGCTGGAGAAGGAAAACCTCAAGAAGCTGCTCGATCTGTCGCCGCGCGAACAGCTCATCCTCTATCCGCTGATCGCGCTGACGATTTTCTTCGGCGTCTATCCGGCTCCGATCTTCGATGCGACTGCCGCCTCGGTGGATCTGCTCGTGAACAACTACACCGCAGCCCTGCACGCCGCGCAGAATGTTGCGCTGTCGATGAATTGATGACGGGACTTATTCGACATGACTGCTGACACAATTCTTGCAAGCCTGCACCTTTCCATCCCGGAGCTCATCCTCGCGGTCGGTGCGCTTGTGCTGCTCATGATCGGCGTCTTTGCGGGCGAACGGTCGGGACCGACGGTCACCGGCCTTGCCATTGCGGTTCTCGCGGTGGCCGGTCTCTGGATCATTTTCGTGCCGGGCGAAGGCTTGGCTTACGGCGGCGCCTATCTCGCCGACGGCTTCTCTCGTTTCATGAAGATCGTGGCCGTGGTGGGCTCGATCGTCGCCATGTTTATGAGCATGGGGCAGGCGCGTGAGCAGCAGCTCGATCGATTCGAATTCCCGGTGCTGTTGCTGTTGGCAACCCTCGGCATCCTGCTGATGATCTCGGCACATGACCTGATCTCGCTCTACCTGTCGCTGGAGCTGCAGTCGCTGGCACTTTACGTCGTTGCCGCCATCAATCGCGATAGCATCAAGTCGACGGAAGCCGGCTTGAAGTATTTCGTACTCGGCGCACTGTCCTCGGGCATGCTGCTCTATGGCATGTCGCTGGTCTACGGCTTTACCGGTCACACGACTTTCGACGCAATCGCTACGGCTCTTACCGCGGAAACCCGTTCGCTCGGCCTCGTTTTTGGCCTGGTTTTCGTTCTCGCAGGCCTAGCCTTCAAGATTTCCGCCGTGCCGTTCCACATGTGGACGCCGGATGTTTATGAAGGTGCGCCGACTCCCGTCACCGCCTTCTTCGCCGGTGCTCCGAAGGTTGCGGCCATGGCGATCCTGACGCGTATTGTCGTTACCGCCTTCCAGCCGGTGCTCGCCGACTGGCAGCAGATCATCGTCTTCATCTCGATCGCTTCCATGCTGCTTGGCTCTTTCGCCGCGATCGGTCAGCGCAATTTCAAGCGACTGATGGCCTATTCCTCCATCGGTCACATGGGTTATGCGCTGGTCGGCCTCGCTGCCGGCAACAAGACTGGTGTCTCCGGTGTCATGCTTTATATGGTCATCTACATGGTCATGACGCTCGGCTCCTTCGCCATCATCATGGCGATGCGTCGCAAGGACGGCCGCCAAGTTGAAGACATCGACGACCTCGCCGGTCTTTCGACGACCAATCCGTTCATGGCGGTGGTGCTGACGGCGCTGATGTTCTCGCTTGCCGGTATCCCGCCGCTCGCCGGTTTCTTCGGGAAGTACTTTGTCTTTGTAGCGGCCATTCAGGCCCATCTCTATGCGCTCGCCATCATCGGCGTTCTCGCATCGGTCGTCGGCGCCTACTATTATCTGCGCGTCATCAAGGTCATGTGGTTCGATGAAGCCAAGGACGAATTCACCCGCACCGCCGGATCTCTGCGTCTGGTCTTCGGGCTCTCCGGTCTCTTCGTCATCACCTACGTCTTCTTCGGCGGTGCTATCGGCGGTGCGGCCGATCTTGCTGCCGCGACGCTGTTTTGATGGCGTCTGACATGAACAGCCGGAAGTCGCTCGGCGACTTCCGGCATGATGCTCTTTCAGAGACTGCGTCCACCAACAGCGAGTGCCTAGAGCGGGCGCGAACAGGTGATGCCGGCAATCTCTGGGTGACGGCAGGCCGCCAGACGGGCGGCCGCGGGCGCCGTGGGCGCCTATGGGCGTCCGAACGCGGCAACCTCTATGCTTCACTTCTTCTGATTGATCCGGCTCCCGTGAATCGCCTGGGTTCCCTCCCTCTCGCGGTTGCGGTTGCTGTGCACCAGGCGGTGCGCAGTGTGTTGCCGCTGGCCGCCGAGCCTGTCGAGGTCAAATGGCCGAATGACATTCTGATCGGCCGTAAGAAGACCTGCGGCATTCTGATCGAGGGGGAGGCACTTCCCGATGGACGATATGCGCTGGTGATCGGCATTGGCATCAACGTTTCGGTGATGCCGGAAAATCCGCACTACCCAGTCACCTGTCTACATGAGCATGGCACGACAGTGTCGCCGGAAGAGTTGTTTGCTCATCTCTATGCGTCCATGGCCGAAGCGCTCACCGTCTGGAACGGCGGCAAAGGCATTCGCGAGGTGACCGCACGTTGGCGCGAGGTCGCCTGCGGCATTGGTGAAAAGATCACTGTACACCTGCCGGACCGTTCGATTTCCGGCCATTTCGTCGGAATCGATGATAATGGCTTGTTGATGCTCGATACCGGTGACGGCAAGATTTTGCCGATCGCCGCGGGCGACGTTTTTTTTAATCGTTAGGTAGAAGATAGATATGGCGAACCAAGACGAACTGGTGTTTCTGCCACTTGGCGGCGTCGGCGAGATCGGCATGAATCTCGCGCTTTACGGCTATGGCGCGCCGGAACGTCGCCAGTGGATCATGGTCGATTGCGGCGTCACCTTTCCAGGGCCGGATCTGCCGGGGGTCGATCTCGTGCTCCCCGACATCCGCTTCCTCGCCAAGGAGCGCAAGAATCTCAAAGGCATCATCATCACGCATGCGCATGAGGACCACTACGGGGCGCTCAGTGATCTCTGGCCCGGCCTCAATGTTCCTATCTACGCATCGGCCTTTACCGCCGGGTTGCTGGAAGCCAAGCGCGACTATGAGAAGTCGGTGGGTGAGATCCCCGTCACGCCGTTCAAGGCCGGCGATCGTATCAACGTTGGTCCGTTCAGTATCGAGGGCGTGGCCGTCAATCACTCCATTCCCGAACCAATGTCCCTGATGATCCGCACGCCGGTCGGCAATGTCATCCACACCGGCGACTGGAAGATCGACCACGAACCATCGCTCGGACCGCTGACAGACGAGGCCCGTTTCCGCCAGCTCGGCGACGAAGGCGTGCTGGCGCTTATGTGTGATTCCACTAATGCGTTGCGTGACGGCGTCTCTCCCTCGGAAAAGGATGTTTCGGAAAGCCTGCGCAAGATCATCGAGAATGCCGAGGGGCGGGTGGCGATCACCACTTTCTCGTCGAATGTCGGCCGTATCCGCACCATCGCTGAAGCCGCCGAGGCGGCGGGCCGCGAGATATTGCTGCTGGGCAGTTCGCTGAAGCGCGTTGTCGATGTCGCGCGTGACATCGGTATTATGGAGGGCATCAAGCCGTTCATCGCCGAAGACGAATATGGCTATATCCCGCGCGACAAGGTCGTCGTCATTCTGACCGGCAGCCAGGGCGAACCGCGTGCTGCCCTTGCGAAACTCTCCCGCGATGAGATGCGCAATGTGGCGCTTGCCGCCGGCGATATCGTCGTTTTCTCCTCGCGCGCCATTCCGGGCAACGAGAAGGCAATCCAGGATATCAAGAACGGCCTCACCGAGCAGGGGGTGCATGTGGTGACGGACGCCGAGGCGCTGGTTCACGTCTCCGGCCATCCGCGCCGCAACGAGCTACAGAGGATGTATGAATGGACTCGGCCGAAGGTCGTGGTGCCGGTGCATGGCGAGGCAACGCATCTGACCGCGCACAAGGAATTGGCCGAGCAATCCGGTATTTCCATCGTGCCGCGGGTTCGCAATGGCGATATTTTGCGGTTGGCGCCGGGGCCGGTCGAGGTGATTGGCGAGGCGCCGCATGGACGCATCTTCAAGGACGGCACGCTGATCGGCGATTTCGACGAGATGGGCATTGGCGAGCGCAAGAAGCTCTCCTATGTCGGCCATGTCGCCGTTAACGTCGTACTCGACGCCCGTTATGATATCGTCGGCGATCCCGATCTCGTGCCGATCGGCCTTCCGGCCTATGACGACGAGGGCGAGGATATGGAAGACACGCTCTTCGACGCCATCGTCGGCGCCATCGAGAGCATTCCGCGCGCCCGCCGCAAGGATATCGACATGCTGCAGGAGGCCGTCCGCCGCGCTGTGCGCGCCGCGGCCAACCAGAGCTGGGGCAAGAAACCGGTCGTGACCGTGTTCGTCACGCGCGTCACGGGGTAACAGGCGATTCGATCTGATCGAGAGGAAGGGGGCAGCCATGCTCGGGTGCATCAATCACATTGCTATTGCCGTTCCTGACATCGCTGTCGCTTCCGCCATCTACCGCGATACGCTCGGCGCCAAAGTGTCGGCGCCGCAATCTCTGCCGGAACATGGCGTCACCGTCGTTTTCATCGAATTGCCGAACACGAAGGTCGAGTTGCTGGAACCACTCGGCGATGCCTCACCGGTATCGGCCTTCCTCATCAAGAATCCGGACGGCGGCATGCACCATATCTGCTACGAGGTGGATGATATCCTCGCGGTGCGCGATCAGCTAATTGCGGCGGGTGCTCGCGTACTCGGCAATGGCGAGCCGAAGATCGGCGCTCACGGCAAACCGGTGCTCTTCCTGCATCCCAAGGATTTCTTCGGGACTCTCATTGAACTCGAGCAACGCTGACCCCGCGCAATCCGGAGGTGTTGCTGCGTCCTTTGCGCGCCATGCTGGCAGCGCGGCGCAGTTATGTGACATTAGCGCGCTGAGCTGTGCTTTGAAATGCGGGGCTTTGGTTCTATAAGCTGGTTTGAGTGAGGAGAGGGCAGCCGGTTCGCGGCCTGCTTCAAGGGGAGCATAATGGCCCAGCAGATTTTTTCGACTTGCGCGGTCTATTTCGTTGTCTGGTGGATCACGCTTTTCGCCGTCCTGCCGTTTGGTTTGCGCACGCAAGCCGAAGACAACCATGTCATCCTCGGCACCGTCGAGAGTGCGCCGACGAAATTTCGCGGCTGGAGGATCGTGCTGATCACGACGCTGGTATCGGCGGTGATCTACGGCGCATGGTATGTCAGCTCGCACTATCTCGGCTTTGGCTTCGACTCGATCCCGCCGATTGTTCCACGCGATTGATGGCTGAGGTTCATCCTTGAAAATTTTCCGCAATTTTCGGATGAAAATCGGTCGTCACTGAATAGCCCAGAATTCGTCACACCCCTGTCATCTGCCTGAGGCAAAGAGGCGGCGCAAACGGTGATCCTTCCGCAACGTAAGTTCATTGTGGCTGGAAACAGGTTAAAGCCCGTCGATTGAAATAAACAGGCGATCGCTCAGGGTAGATAAGCAAAAAAAAACAAGGCTGAAAGCCTTGTTTTTAAGTATCGCGTGATCCTTATCCGTTGCCGGGGCTGCGAGCAAGCGCGCCTAAGATCTGATCCTCCCAAGACTTGACCGCGAAACGGCAAGAATTTAGCCTTCTTGCCTCTTTTGTGAGCTAAAATTAGCTCAAAGATTGAGCCTTGTCATCTATTTTTTTGCATTTTTGCTACAGTCGCGCAGAATTTTTCTGTTGACAGATTTCGCTCACAAATCCTTAGAAACGTGCATCTTTTCGAAATTCGAAAAATATACGAGGTTACTCTGCTTTTGCGGGTGTTCACCCGGTTTGCTCGCGCTAAATGCGGGTTTCTTTCCTGCGCCGAAGCAGTTATGAACGCCTCCAGCAGTTAATTTTTCGAGCGATTCCGCTGGATGCGGAACGTCAAACCATCTGGAATCCGCCCATGCGTCTGTCTCGCTACTTCATGCCCATTCTGAAGGAAAATCCCAAAGAGGCTGAAATTGTTTCTCATCGGCTGATGCTGCGCGCCGGCATGATCCGCCAGCAGTCGCAGGGCATCTATTCCTGGCTGCCCCTTGGTAAGCGCGTTCTCGACAAGGTCAACAATATCATTCGTGAGGAACAGAACCGTTCCGGCGCAATCGAGCTGCTGATGCCGACGTTGCAGTCGGCTGAGCTCTGGCAGGAAAGCGGCCGCTATGACGCCTATGGCAAGGAGATGCTCCGCATCCAGGACCGTCAGGAGCGGCCGATGCTCTATGGCCCGACGAATGAGGAGATGGTCACCGACATCTTCCGTTCCTACGTCAAGTCCTACAAGGATTTGCCGTTGAACCTTTACCATATCCAGTTGAAGTTCCGCGACGAGATCCGTCCTCGCTTTGGCACCATGCGCTCGCGCGAGTTCATGATGAAGGACGCCTATTCCTTCGATCTGACGATGGAAGGTGCTGTGCAATCCTATAATAAGATGTTCACGGCCTATCTGCGTACCTTCAATCGCCTCGGCCTCAGGGCAATCCCGATGCGCGCCGATACCGGCCCCATCGGCGGCAACCTCAGCCATGAATTCATAATCCTTGCCGACACCGGCGAATCGGAAGTCTTTTGCCACAAAGATTTCGTCAATTTCGACATTCCTGCGGAAGACACGAACTTTGATGATGTGGCAGGGCTGAAGGGTATCTTCGACAAGTGGACCTCGCTTTATGCGGCAACCTCCGAAATGCATGACGAGGCAGCCTTCAATGCCATCCCCGAGGCCGAGCGCTTGTCGGCCCGCGGCATCGAAGTCGGTCATATCTTCTATTTCGGAACCAAATATTCTGAGCCAATGGGCGCGAAAGTGCAAGGACCTGACGGCAAGGAGCATGCCGTCCACATGGGATCTTACGGTATTGGCCCGACACGCCTTGTTCCCGCCATCATCGAAGCATCGCATGACGAGAACGGAATCATCTGGCCGGCCTCGGTCGCGCCCTTTGATGCCGTCGTGATCAACATGAAGGCCGGCGATCAGGCCTGCGACGCCGCTTGCGAGATGACCTATGCTGCGCTGTCAAAGGCCGGCAAGGATGTGCTTCTCGACGACAGGGACGATCGCGCCGGAACGAAGTTTGCCACCGCCGATCTGATTGGCGTGCCGGTGCAGATCATCGTCGGGCCTCGTTCGATCGCGAGTGGCGAAGTGGAAGTCAAGGACCGCAAGACGGGTGCCCGGGAGACGATGACCGTCGAAGCGGCGCTCAATCGGCTGGCGGGCTGATGGAACGATAGGATGAGAAGCGAATGGCGGCGAGCGCGGTAATGGAGCAGCAGGAGAAGGTCCTCAAAACCAGCCCGTCAGCGCGCCCGTTTTCTGGCTTCGAGCGGCTTGTCGCATGGCGGTATCTGCGCGCCCGGCGCAAGGAAGCGTCTATTTCGGTCATCGCTGGCTTCTCGCTGGTCGGCATCATGCTCGGCGTCGCGGCTTTGATCATTGTCATGGCCGTCATGAACGGATTTCGCGCGGAACTCTTCAAGCAGATCCTCGGCTTTAACGGTCATGTCGTTGTCCAGGCGGTGGATTCGCCGCTGAATGATTATGCCTCGCTGGCGCAGAGGCTCGCCGCTGTCCCCGGCGTCACCATGGCTCTGCCGCTGGTCGAAGGAGAGACGCTTGCCTCCGGCCGCGGCGGTTCGGGCACCGGTGCTCTCGTGCGCGGCATCCGATCCGAGGACCTCACCAAGCTCAAGACCGTTTCGGACCACATCGTCGATGGTGACATGGTCGGCTTCAAAGCCGGGCAGGGCGTTATGGTCGGTTCACGTCTGGCCCGGCAGCTCGGACTTACCGTCGGCGATCAGATCACGCTTACTGCGCCCGACGGCGACGTGACGCCCTTCGGAGTCAATCCGCGCGTCAAAGCCTATCCGATCTCCGGCATCTTCGAAGTCGGCATGTCCGAATACGATTCCTCCGTGGTCTTCATGCCGCTGGAGGAGTCGCAGCTCTTTTTCAATGCGGAAGGGATCGTCGAGAAGATCGAGCTGTTCGTCAATAATCCGGATGATGTCGACGAATTGAGGCCGCAGATCGAGGCGGCGGCAGGGCGGCAGGTTTTTCTCACCGACTGGCGGCAGGTGAATGAGACCTTTTTCTCGGCACTGCAGGTCGAGCGCAACACCATGTTCATGATCCTGACGCTGATCGTCATCGTCGCTGCGCTTAATATTATTTCCGGCTTGATCATGCTGGTGAAGGACAAGGGAAGCGATATCGCCATCTTACGCACCATGGGCGCGACATCCGGGGCGATCATGCGGATCTTCTTCATGACGGGTGCGGCGATCGGCGTTGTCGGCACTGTCGCTGGCGTGGCGCTCGGTGTCGTCGTCTGCCTCAACATTGAATCGATCCGCCAGTTCTTCTCCTGGATATCCGGCACCGTGATCTTCAATCCCGAGGTCTATTTCCTCAGCAAGTTGCCGGCGCAAATGAATCTCGGTGAGACCGCTTCAGTGGTCGTGATGGCGTTGACGCTCTCCTTCCTCGCCACGATCTTTCCGGCCTGGCGCGCCTCGCGGCTCGATCCAGTGCAGGCGCTACGGTACGAATAAGGAATTCCACATTTGATGAAGCGCAACGTCGTTCTCCAGCTTACGGGCGTGGAGCGTCATTACGGGCAGGGTGAGACGCGGCTTTCGATCCTGAAGGGCGCAGATTTTGCCTTGAGTAGCGGCGAGATCGTAGCCCTTGTCGCACCGTCAGGAACGGGGAAATCGACGCTTCTGCATGTCGCGGGTCTGCTCGAGCACCCCGATGGCGGCGAGGTGACGATCAACGGCTGTGCTTGCGAGGGACTATCCGACGAAAAGCGTACGGCCGTCCGCCGCAGCGAGATCGGCTTCGTCTACCAGTTCCACCATTTGCTTCCGGAGTTTTCGGCGCTGGAAAATATCATGATGCCGCAACTGATTTCCGGTCTCTCCTGGAATGAAGCGGCCGCCCGCGCTGCCCAGCTTCTCGACTATATGCGCATCGGCCACCGCGCCGACCATCGCCCGGCCGAGCTTTCCGGCGGTGAGCAGCAGCGTGTCGCCATCGCCCGCGCTGTCGCCAACGCACCGTTGGTGCTTTTGGCCGACGAGCCGACCGGCAACCTCGATCCGGATACCGCGCACTATGTTTTCGACGCGCTCGAAGCACTGGTGCGGCAGTCGGGTCTCGCAGCGCTGATTGCCACGCATAATCACGAACTCGCCGCTCGCATGGATCGTCGCGTTACCATCCACGACGGCAAGGTCGTTGAGTTTTGACGGCATTCGTCAGGGGACGATCAGCCCGCCGCGATAGTCGAGCTCATATGCCTTGCACTCATTCACCAGGATGACCTCGCGGCCGATAAAATGATCGCAGTTACCGGTGCTGCGATCGACATAGCGGCCAAGCGGATGGTTGAATTCAAAGCCGCCAAGAAAGCGTTTCTCATCAAGGTAAAGCCGCATGAGAGCCGCTTTGGTGATCATTCCCGCAGCCTTGGCGTCGATCAGATCAGGCTCCGCGATCCGTCCGAAATAGTTCATGGCCCATACTGGTTCGTCGTCCAGCCAGACCAATTCCTGTCCGGCGAAATCCGTGCCGCCGAAATAGCTGTCGAGATAGCGCCAGCGCCCGCTGGTGTAGCCGAAATCATGCGAACCGTTGCGGCAGGACGGTAGAGCCATGCCGTCGCCGACATAGGTCTCCGCCTTCGCAGTGACAATAAAATAATTCAGCTCTGCAAGATCCGGCACGGCTCTCTCCATCCCATGATGAGAGCTGAGGATGGCACGCATGCCGTATCGTGTAAAGAACATATAGTGAACAAATGGCTGTCGTTACTGGCTTAGGCCACAGCTTTTCTGGCCGATATCGACATTCCAGTCCTGGATCTTGATGGTCTTGGCGTCGGTCTTGAGTTCCTTGCCGCCCTTTGTCGCTTTACCCGTCAGGACATTGTAGTCGCAGGTGAAGCCACCGTCAGGATTGAGAGTATCCCGGTAATCATAGGTGTAGCCCGCAACGACGAAGGCGTTGTTACGGAAGGCGAGGGTGAGAGTCCGATGCCAGCGATCCCGCCCGATCGCGTCGTTCTGCGAGGTAACGGCAATCGAACCATTGGGCAGCGCCGCGATTGACGGCTCCTGACCGACCATGCCGCCGGGCTCGGCACTCCCCGATATCTTGTCAGGTGCGGCGGCCGCCAGCTTCAGCAGCGCATGTTCTTGGTCGCGTAGATAAATATAGATGCCGATTGTATTGTCGGCCTGATCGTTCGGCGGGGCCAACGCCAGCAATGCAAGGTCCGGCTTGCCGTCCTTGTTCCAGTCGCCGATTGCGGCGTCGATGATGCGGTCGGGCGCGACCATATCTTCGGCGTGAAGTGCCGATGTAGCCGAAAGCAGAATGAGAGCGCAGGCAAGTGATTTCATCGTGATCTCTCCGTTCGCGTTTTCATAGCTTAGGGTTGTGCCTTCGGTCCATCGACTTCGACCAAAACAACGACAGTGAAATTTATTGATGCACCTATTGACTCTCGAACATAAATAGAACAAAAAGGAAACATAACGAGTAAGGAGCGCGTAAATGACCGATATCATTCGAGACGTTGCAGCATTCACCTCCATCGTCATGTTTGTTGCCAGTTTTTCCCTCATCATGATGGCGATGTGACTCTTGTCCCCACGGGTGTTGCGATGCGCTCGTGATTCATGAGATCAACTTCTGGACTTTATCGTCCGCTATGCCGACAATGCAGCCGATTCATTTGGGCATGCGGAAGGGCATATGATGGCGGATATGGGTAGCAGCGGCGCACCGAATGCGCCGGTCGGTGACACGCCGGAATTCGTGCATCTTCGCGTCCATTCTGCCTATTCGCTGCTCGAAGGCGCATTGCCGCTGAAGAAGATCCTCGCCAAGGCGGCCGGCGACAATCAGCCGGCCATTGCCATTACCGATACGAACAACCTTTTCGTTGCACTGGAGTTCTCCCAAAAGGCGATGGACGAGGGGCTGCAGCCGATCATCGGCTGCCAGGTGTCTATCGACATGGAAGACGGTGTCGAGAGCGAGAAGCGTGGGTGGCAGCAGGCCTTGGCCAAGCTGCCGTCCATCGTGTTGCTTGCAGCTACGGAGCGGGGCTATGAGCGGCTGGTCGATCTCGTCAGCCGCGCTTATCTTGGCGGCGAAGGCAACAACGCCCCTCATATCACCGCCTCCTGGTTGGAGGAGATCGGTACAGATGGCGTGATCGCGCTGACCGGTTCACTCGGCGGCCCGGTCGATATGGCGCTGAAGGAGGGTCATGCGCCGCAGGCTCTGTCGCGCCTGCTGACACTGAAGGACCTGTTTGGCGATCGCCTTTATGTCGAACTGCAACGTCATGGCACCTATGATCGCCGCCACGAACAGAAGATGATCGCGCTCGCCTACGAGCATGACCTGCCGCTGGTCGCAACCAACGAGGCGTTTTTCCCGACCCGCGACGATTATGATGCTCATGACGCGCTGATGGCCGTCGCCCACAATGCCATCGTTTCGGACGATACCCGTTTCCGGCTGACGCCGGACCATTATTTGAAGAGCCGCGCCGATATGGCGAAGCTATTCGCCAATCTTCCGGAAGCCTTGGAAAACACCGTCGAGATCGCCCGGCGCTGTTCCTTCGTCCTGAAGACACGCAAGCCGATCCTCCCGCGCTTCACCGGCGCCACCGACGATGCGGAGGAGGCCGAACGCGCCGAGGCGGCAGAATTGCGCGCCCAGGCGGTCGAAGGTCTCGACCGGCGGCTCGCCTCGCTCGGCATGGCGCCGGGCTATGTGGAGAACGATTATCGCGAGCGATTGGAATTCGAGCTCAGCGTTATCCAGCGCATGAAGTTCCCCGGTTACTTCCTGATCGTCTCGGACTTCATCAAATGGGCCAAGCAGCACGATATCCCGGTCGGACCCGGACGCGGTTCGGGCGCGGGCTCGCTGGTCGCCTATGCGCTGACGATCACCGACGTCGACCCGCTGCGCTTCTCGCTGCTGTTCGAGCGCTTCCTCAATCCGGAACGCGTATCGATGCCCGACTTCGATATCGATTTCTGCCAGGACCGCCGCGAAGAGGTGATCCGTTACGTGCAGCGCAAATATGGCCGAGAACAGGTAGCGCAAATCATCACTTTTGGTTCGCTTCAGGCGCGCGCCGCCCTTCGCGACGTCGGCCGCGTGCTGGAAATGCCCTATGGTCAGGTCGATAAGATCTGCAAGCTGGTGCCGAACAATCCCGCCAATCCGACGCCGCTCAGCAAGGCGATCGAGGAAGAGCCGCGCCTTCAGGAGGAAGCCGACAAGGAACCGGTCGTCGCCCGTCTGCTCGACATTGCCCAGAAGATCGAGGGCCTTTATCGCCACGCCTCGACGCATGCCGCCGGTATCGTCATCGGCGACCGGCCGCTGTCGAAGCTCGTGCCGATGTATCGAGACCCGCGCTCCGACATGCCGGTCACTCAGTTCAACATGAAGTGGGTGGAGCAGGCCGGCCTGGTGAAGTTCGACTTCCTCGGCCTGAAGACGCTGACGGTGCTGAAGACGGCGGTCGATTTCGTCGCCAAGCGCGGAATTACGCTTGATCTCGCCAGCATCCCGCTCGACGATAAGACGACCTACGACATGCTCTCGCGTGGCGAGACGGTCGGCGTGTTCCAGGTGGAAAGTGCCGGCATGCGCAAGGCTCTGATCGGTATGCGCCCGGACTGCATCGAGGATATCATCGCGCTGGTGGCTCTCTACCGTCCAGGCCCGATGGAAAATATCCCGGTCTACAATGCCCGCAAGCATGGCGAAGAGGAGATCGAATCGATCCATCCGACGATCGACCATCTCCTGAAGGAAACACAGGGCGTCATCGTCTATCAGGAACAGGTGATGCAGATCGCGCAGGTACTTTCCGGCTATTCGCTCGGTGAGGCTGATCTTCTGCGCCGCGCCATGGGCAAGAAGATCAAGGCCGAGATGGACCAGCAGCGCGAACGCTTCGTCGATGGCGCCGTCAAGAATGGCGTGTCGAAGGGCCAGGCGGACGTCATTTTCGACCTGCTCGCCAAGTTCGCCAACTACGGCTTCAACAAATCGCACGCCGCTGCCTACGCCATCGTCTCCTACCAGACGGCCTATATGAAGGCGCATTATCCGGTGGAGTTCCTTGCGGCGTCTATGACGCTCGATATGGCGAACACCGAAAAGGTCAACGACTTCCGCCAGGACGCCAAGCGTCTCGGCATTGAAGTCATCGCGCCGTCGATTCAGACCTCGTTCCGTCATTTCGAGACGGGCGAAAATCGCATCTATTACGCACTGGCCGCCATCAAAGGTGTCGGCGAATCTGCTGTCGCTCATATTGTCGAGGTGCGCGGCGACCGGCCTTTTGCTGGCATCGAGGATTTCTGCCTGCGCATCGATCCGAAGCAGATCAACCGCCGTGTGCTGGAAAGCCTGATTGCCGCGGGCGCCTTCGATTGTTTCGATATCGACCGCGCGCAACTGATCGGCGGGCTGGACCGGATCATGGGCTATGCGCAAGTCGCGCAGGAGAACAAGCGAAGCGGCCAGTCCGACATGTTCGGAAGTGCGGCTTCGGGACCTGAGAAGATCCTTCTGCCACCCTTTACGCCCTGGCTTGCCTCGGAGCGGCTGCTGCGCGAATTCCAGGTGCTCGGCTTCTATCTCACGGCCCATCCGCTGGACACCTACAAGAACGTGCTGAACAAGATGCGCGTGCAGACCTTCGCCGATTTCTCGACGGCGGTGAAGCAGGGGGCCAGCAACGGCCGCCTGGCCGGCACCGTCATCTCGAAGCAAGAGCGCAAGACGCGCACCGGCAACAAGATGGGCATCTTCGTCTTCTCCGATGCCTCAGGCCAGTTCGAGGCCGTGCTGTTCTCGGAGGTGCTCAATCAATATCGCGACGTGCTCGAAGTCGGCAAATCCTTCGTCATTACCGCGCAGGCGGACGAGCGGCCGGAAGGCATCAGCCTGCGCCTGCAGACGGCGCAATCGCTGGAGGAAAAGTCGCTGCAGATGCAGAAGGCGCTACGCGTCTACGTCCGCGATTCCGGCCCCCTGAAGGCGGTGGCCGTCCACCTCAACGCCAAGGGCGACGGCCTCGTCTCCTTCATCGTCATCAAGGAGGAGGGCAAGCGCGAGGTGGAAGTCGCGCTGCCGGAGAAATATCGCATCACGCCGGAAATCGCGGCCGCACTGCGCACCGCGCCCGGCGTAATTGACGTCGAGCTGGTCTAGCCCTTTTTCCCAAGGGCGCCGCGATTGGTGATGGTGATGAAATCGGTCTGGTCGCCGGTTTCCGGGCCGATGCCGGTGTCGGAAATCGTCAGCGACGAGCCGGCCGTCAGTAGGTCCTCGATCTTGCGCCTAATGTCATTGGGTATCGTGATGCGATCGAGCGCACGATCGGTGGCGTCTGGCGATTCCGCTTGCGCCTCGCTGGTGATGCCCAGCCGCTTTTTCGTTTCCTTGGAAAGATCGTCTTCCAGCGTCACGCCAAACCAGTCCGCTTTGCCGTTCACCTTGTCGATCGTATGGGCGGTGAAGAAATGCGTGCCGAGCGCTTCCTGGGGCTCGGCGATGACAGCGGGAGCGTCAAATAGCGGCTTGAAGTTCTGGCGAACCATGATTTCGCCGTTCGGCGGCTCGCCCTTGCCGGCAACGTTGTAGACGGCCTTCATCAAAGCCGGGCTCACCAGTCCGCCCGATGTCTTGATGTTATGCGCTTTCTTGAAGTCCTCGATCGCCTGCACAGTCGCCGGTCCGAGCATCCCGTCCGGTGTCCCGGTCGCAAAACCGATGCCGTTCAGCAGCCCCTGCAGGTCGCGGACATTTTCGCGCAGACCCCGGCGGGTGATGAGGATGCCGAGCGGCGCCGCATCGACGGGTGCCGCCTGTGTAGGCTTTGGCATGGGCAGGGCAGCGACGTCGTTGGTGGCGACCTGCACCGGCTGTGCTTGCGTTAGGAAGGCCGTCGTCGGGCGCAGTTCAAGATCGGAAAACAGAACAGAGGCGGGGACGGCTTCGGGCTGGAACAGCATGGCATGTTCGAAAAGCTGCGGCACCAGCGGCTGATCGGCGATGACGACATGCACGCCGCGCTCGGTCATCTGGTAGAGCATCTTGGCGAAAGCCTTGGGCATGCGCACGCAGCCATGCGAGGCAGGATAAGTCGGTACCGAACTGGATTCGTGCAGTGCGATGCCAGACCAGGTTAGCCGCTGCATGAAGGGCATCGGAGAATCCGAATAGAGATTAGACTCGTGATAGACCTCCTTCTCCAGAATGGAGAAGATTCCGCTCGGTGTCGCGTGACCGCGTTTGCCGGTCGAAACCTTCGACGTCGCCACCACCTTGTCGCCGTCAAAGACGGCAAGCGATTGCTGGTCCTTCGACACGACGATCTGTAATGTGCGGGCATCTTCCGCGCCAAAGGCAGGATGAATGAGGGCTGTGGCCGACAACAGGCCAAGTCCGAAAAGAAAACGCGACGTCATATAAACATACCAAAACGCAATACTCGTATCGCCGCAGGTTAGACTTCGAAGTTTAAGGAAGACTTGAAGGCATGCCATCCGCTTAAATTGCTTTTTGGGCGTTTCATCCGGCAAAGGCCTGCCCGATAGTCGCAATTGCTACAGAATGTATTTTATGTGTATCTTAAATTGCAGGATGGGGAACCGGGCGGGCGTTCGACATGCATGTGGACGTGATCGAAAAGCTGGAAGATCTGCAAGCGCTGAAAGACAACTGGGATCGGATCTATGAGATCGACCCGGAAGCGCAGTGCTTCTTGTCCTGGACCTGGATATCGAGCTGGTTTGCCTCGCGTTCTCTGCCCTGGATGGTATTGGCTGCAAGGGAAGATGCTGAAGGCGCCTATGTGGCCTTCTTCCCGATCCAGCTTGGCACCGGATTGGACCGGGGCAAAGGCTTCTACAACACCATCGTCCTGGGCGGCTCCTATTTTGCCTCCTATACCGGTATTCTCTGCGATCCCGCCTTCGCCAATGCTGCCGTCCCAGCCTTTGCTGATTGCGTTCGCTCTTTTCACTGGTCCAGCCTGCATCTTGACGATATCGATCGGTCGTCTGCGCGGATCGGGTCATTCCTCGAGCATTTTCCGCCGGCGGACTTTGTCGGCGACAGGGTCAAGCGCCCTGCGCAGATTTCGGATGCGGCCGAGCGGATCGATCCGGAAATCCATGTCCATGTGACGCTGCCGGCGGATTTCGGCTCGTTCCTTCGTGACAAATTGCATTGGCGGGCGCGGCGGAACATCCGTCATTGCCTGCGTCAGCTGGATGGGGCCGCGGGATTCCGGGTGACCCACGGCAACGCCGAGACCATCGAAGCGGATTTGGCGACGCTGCTCAGCCTTTGGGAAAGGCAATGGGGAAGGCGCAATCCTGGCTACACGCGCTATGTTCTCGACAACTCGCACGCCATTCTACCGGATTGCTTGCGCAGCGGCGGTCTTTTTCTACCGATTCTCTGGCATGACCAGGTGCCGATAGCGGCCTCCGCCGTCCTTATCGATCGCCCCAGAAAGAGCTTGCTCTGTTTCCTGAGCGGGCGCGATGTCTCGATCCGAGGCCTGTCGCCGGGCCTGATGGTACATGCCCATACGATCCGCTGGGCGATAGAGAGCGGCTTTCGCATCTACGATCTCGGACCCGGCAATTATGAGCACAAGTTTATTTTCGGTTCGGTCAGCCGGCGGATCGAGCGCTTCCGGATCGACACCAGGACGGGGCGGAATCTCGGCGAGCGGCTGGACCCGCATTGCCTGCCGTTCGTCATTGCCCGCATCAAAAGCCTGTATTCAGCCGGCGATCTGGCCAATGCCGAGATAGGCTGCCGACAGGTTCTCGCGATCGAGCCGTTACACAAGGATGCCCTGGCGCTCTACCGCGAAATTGTGGCGTCGCGGATGCTATGGCAGGCAATCACATCCGATGACGCGGTCACGGACACCGTGACCGACAGTCAAGGTGCCATCGACCGCGCCGAGGCAGAAAAGCAATGTCGCGCTGCGATCGCCGAAAACCCCGGAGACTTCGATGCAGCACATCGGCTGAGCATACTCCTGCTGCTGCGCGGGGAGGCGAAGGAGGCTGAGGCCGAGATCGGGCGGGCGTTGGAGCTTCGCCCCGACTCAGCCGCAGCCCATTGCACCTACGGCAATCTTCTCGCCGCGGTCAGGGATTTCGAAGGCGCCATCGTCCGCTATGATCAGGCGATCGCCCTCGAGCCAAATCATGCGATTGCCTATAACAACAAGGGAAACGCGCTACGCCGCCTGGGGCGCTCCGACGAGGCGCTGGCGAGTTATGAAAAGGCGATCTCGATCAGGCCGGACTACGAGCAGGCGCTCGCCAATCGCGCGGCACTTTTCGATGAAGAGACGGACATGCTGCCGGCGATGGTTCAGCTCTCGCGCTTGCCGCTGAATGTATAGCCGGTTTCGACTGTCTTGTTGCCGAATTTTTCCCTGAGCTTGTCCATCGCCGCTTCCGCCGCGGCCCGGCGCATCGCCTGTTCGTCAACCAGATCGGGAGGGTCGGCGCGGGCAGCGTCGCAGAGGTCGGTGACCCCGATGCCGATGAGGCGAAACTTGGTTCCGTCGGTCTCATGCTCGAGCAGTCGCAAGCCGGTGCGGAAAATGCGGTCGGCAAGCTGCGTCGGGTCCTCGAGCCGGCGGTTGCGGGTACGGCTTTTGAAATCCGCAGTCTTCAGCTTCAGCACGACAGTTCGCCCGGCGATGCCGCTGCGCTTGAGGCGGCGCGATACCTTCTCCGACAGATCGCGCAAAATCGGCACCAGATCGTCGTGGCGGGAAATGTCGTCGAAAAAGGTCGTCTCCGACGATACGCTCTTTGCCGCCTCGTTCGGATGCACTGTGCGGTCGTCGATGCCGCGCGACAGACGGGAAAGTCGCTGGCCGATAACGCCGTAGCGGCGCATGAGGTCGCCTTCCTCCATCGTCTGCAATTGGCCAATAGTGCGGATGCCGTCGCTTTCCAGCGTCGCCGCGAAAGCCTTGCCGACGCCCCATATTGTGGTCACCGGCCGTGGTTCCAGAAACGAGATGGCCTCCTGCCGCCCGATGACGGAAAATCCACGCGGCTTCTGCAGGTCGGAGGCGACCTTGGCGAGGAACTTGCAGTAGGAAAGGCCGACGGAAATGGTGATGCCGATCTCGCTTTCGATGCGCTTGGCGAATTTTGCAAGGATACGAGCCGGGGGATCATGATGCAGGCGCTGCGTACCATCGAGCTCCAGAAAGGCCTCGTCGATCGAAAGCGGCTGTACCAGCGGTGTCAGCTCCAGCATCAGCGCGCGCACCTCGCGACCGACGCGGACATATTTTTCCATGTTCGGGCGGATGACGACCGCCTGCGGGCAGGCCTCGAGCGCTCTGAACATCGGCATGGCCGACCGGACGCCATGGATGCGGGCGATGTAGCAGGCGGTGGACACGACGCCACGTTTGCCGCCGCCGATGATGACCGGCCTGTCGGCCAGTTCCGGATTGTCGCGCTTCTCGATCGACGCATAGAAGGCATCGCAATCGATATGCGCGAGCGTCAGGCCATAGAGCTCGCGATGATAGACCAGGCGCGGACTGCCGCAGGCCCGGCAACGCGTGCGCTCGGGGGATTGCTCGCTCAAGCAATCGCGGCAAAAACCGGAAACTTTATCTGGCGCGCTGGTCAT
Source organism: Martinezella calliandrae (assembly GCF_030272695.1). Classification (GTDB taxonomy): domain Bacteria; phylum Pseudomonadota; class Alphaproteobacteria; order Rhizobiales; family Rhizobiaceae; genus Rhizobium; species Rhizobium calliandrae. The sequence continues at coordinate 45,693 of NZ_JARFYN010000019.1, read as the reverse complement.
AAAAATAGAACAAAAATTGAACATAGCTACCTTATGTTTTAAATTCGTGAGTCTCAAGACGGAAAGCAGCGGGAGGAGATGCTGGTGGAATTGAAAGCAGTGCCTTTGACGGCCGATCGCTGGGGCGATTTCGAAACGCTTTTCGGGCCAAGTGGCGCCTGTTATGGCTGCTGGTGCACCCATTTCCGGATTCCGACCTCAGAGCGGAAGACGATGGATGGCGATGCGAAGAAGGAATTCATGCGGGCTCGTGTCACAAAGGGCCCGCCGCCCGGCCTTCTCGGCTATATCGGCCAGCGTCCGATCGCCTGGGCGCAGGTAGGTCCTCGATCGGAACTACCGATGTGGAATTCGCCGAAAACCGTATCACGGCCGCTCGATCCGGCCGATGCCGAAGGCAGCTCGGTTTGGGCCGTGAGCTGCTTTTTCATGAATTCGCGTGATCGTGGCAAGGGATACAGCCATCGCATGCTGTCGGAGGCGGTGAATTTTGCCACGACCTCGGGTGCGCGCATTCTCGAAGGCTGTCCGATCGAACGGACGAAACAGTCGAAATCGGTCGGTCTCTACGTCGGCTCGCTGCGGATATTCGAGGCGGCCGGATTTTCCGAAGTCGCAAAACGAAAGGACGGGCGTCCCTTGATGCGCCTCGTTCTCTGATGCCGGCGCGGGGGTTCTCAGCCGGCGATGTGGGCGTGGATCAACGGCTCCGCCTGAGCCCACTCATTCGCCTGGGGTATATCCGCCGCGGCAGCCGGCGCCATGCGGTGGACGATCGAATCCGGCTTCAGGTTGATGAGAAGGCAGGTTGCTACATGGTCGCGAACCGAATGCAGATTGTGCGCCATATCGTCGATGAAGGTAACAGGCAAGGTGCGATCGCCATGCAGGGCCTGCACGATCGGTCCCTTGGGTTGCAGCGAGGCGAGCAGCGGATAGGCGAGGCCGAGCCGGTCGAGAAGGCGGCGTCGCTGGGTCCAGAATTGCGGCGGCATAGCGGTGAGGAAGACAATATCGGCGTTCTTGGAGAAGCCGCCCAGGGTGTCGATGACCCGATCGAAGGGCATCTGCCACTGCTCCTGCGCTTCGAAAAAGGCATCGATCAACCGACGGACTTCTTTTTCTTCCAGCGCCTTGCCGCTCGCCTTCGAAATGACGTTGCCGGTCAGCCGGAAGGAACGCGGCAGGAATTCATGGCCTTCACTATCCAGGTAGTTCAGGAAAGGCGCGAAGAAGTGGAGCACGACATCATCGACATCGCAGACGATCAGCGGCCGGTCTCCGAGGCGGACATGCGATGTGTCCAGTTCGATTGCAGCAGTATCCATGGTCAATATTCCCCAGAGGAAAGACCGGGCGGCGAGAAATGCGCTGAAGCCGCGGCAACCGATTCGGGCGCGATGCCGCTTGCCTGGCAGAAAGCAAGCAATGTCGGCTCGTGGTTCATCAGAAAATCCAGCATGCCTGCCAGAAATGCAGGTTCGTTGATGGCATCGCGCACTTGCGCCGGTTCGACGCCGGTAAGGGCTAGGAAGCGGCCAAACATATCCGGCTCATTGGCGAGCCAGCCAAGTACGGCGATCGCGGTTTCCTGCGGATCGGCGGCCGCCTTCTTTGGGTTCTTGAAGTTGCTTTGCATTTTGAGCGGTAAGTTACCTATTTTTCAACCAAATGCCGCTAGCGTCGGATTCAAGTATTTCTGGAATCGATTTCTCGCGACGTTATATTTTCATAGAATGGATGCAATACCGGATGCAGGGACAGCTCTCCATGCCTAAGCAGGTGATGATTGTAGAAGACAACGAGCTCAATATGAAGCTCTTTCGCGATCTGATCGAGGCGTCCGGCTACACGACGATCCAGACCAGAAACGGTATGGAAGCGCTTGATCTCGCTCGAAAACATCGCCCGGACCTGATCCTCATGGATATCCAGCTTCCAGAAGTCTCCGGGCTCGAGGTGACGAAGTGGCTGAAGGAAGACGATGATTTGCACGTCATCCCGGTGATCGCGGTCACGGCCTTTGCGATGAAGGGTGACGAGGAGCGTATTCGTCAAGGCGGCTGCGAGGCCTATGTCTCCAAACCGATCTCTGTCCCGAAATTCATCGAGACCATCAAGACTTATTTGGGCGACGCCTGAGCGCGGGGAAAGACTTATGACCGCGCGTATCCTGGTGGTTGACGATGTTCCCGCTAACGTAAAGCTGCTCGAAGCGCGGCTGCTGGCCGAGTATTTCGACGTGCTAACGGCGGAAGACGGCTTGAAGGCACTCGCCATCTGCGAGAGCACGCAAGTCGATCTCATCCTGCTCGACATCATGATGCCTGGCATGGATGGTTTCGAGGTCTGTGAGCGGCTGAAGTCTGATCCACGCACAACACATATTCCCGTGGTCATGGTCACGGCGCTCGATTATCCGGCAGATCGCGTGCGTGGCCTGAAAGCTGGCGCCGACGATTTTCTGACCAAACCGGTAAACGACCTGCAACTCATTTCGCGGGTCAAAAGCCTGTTGCGCCTGAAGACGCTGAGCGATGAGTTGCGCATGCGTAACGAGACGGCTCGCAACTTCGGCATCGACGACCTGATGCGCTCGGGCGATGGCCGCGTCGACGAGGACGGCCAAGTATTGCTGGTCGACGGCCGCGCCAATTCGCAGGAACGTATCATCCGCGCCCTGAAACCGATCGCAGAGGTGGCGGTGACGTCCGATCCGCAGGCAGCCCTGGTCGAAGCTGCGGAAAAGCCGTTCGAGCTCGTCATTGTCAATTCGAATTTCGATGGCTACGACCCACTAAGGCTTTGCTCGCAGCTCCGCTCGCTGGAGCGGACCCGCTTCCTGCCGGTGCTGCTGGTGACCGATCAAGGGGCTGACGAGATGATCGTCCGTGCGCTCGATCTCGGCGTCAACGACTATATCGTCCGGCCGCTCGATCCGAACGAGCTGGTTGCCCGCTGCCTGACCCAGATCCGCCGCAAACGATACAACGACCGTCTGCGTGCCAGTGTGCAGCACACGATCGAGCTTGCTGTCACTGACGCGCTCACCGGCCTCAATAACAGGCGCTATCTCGACAATCACCTAAAGATCCTCTTCAACCGCTCTTTGACGCGCGGACGGCCCCTCTCCGTGTTGATCACGGATATCGATCGATTCAAGCAGGTGAACGACACCTATGGCCATGATGCAGGCGACGAAGTGCTGAGGGAGTTTGCCGCCCGCATCCGCTCCACCGTGCGCGGCGCCGATCTGGCCTGCCGCTATGGCGGCGAGGAATTCGTGGTGGTTATGCCGGATACGTCCGCTGAGGTTTCCGCCGCCGTTGCCGAGCGCCTCCGCGCTGCCGTGCAGACCATGCCCTTCACGCTGCGGGCGTCAGGGATCGCGCTCGACGTTACGGCTTCCTTCGGTATTGCGTCCCGTTTAGAGACTGTCGAAACGCCCGAGCAATTGATGAAGCATGCCGACCGCGCCCTGTACGAGGCCAAAAACGCGGGCCGCAACCGGGTTGTCGCGGCAGCCGCCTGATCGAAACGATCCGAACCAGATCAAGGCCCTTCAATATCTAAGGGCTTTTCTGAGTTATGAACAGGGATTAACAAATTTTAATCTTTGTTCCACGGTTATGTGCATGCCGATTCCACAAGAGAATAGGCTCGATAATCGTCCCAGAAAATCCCTATAAATACTTTCCATATTGATAGAAATACGATGTCTATTATGCGTATGCTGCAATAAATTTGAGCGACAAGAAGTTGATTAAGTAAAAAACTGAGGGTATCTGATGCGTATCATGATTTTCATTATGGTAGGCAAATGCGCTCAAATATCTGTAGTGAGAACCTGCTAGGAAAACGATAATTATCTCTTCGATTTTCAGGTGTACTCGCTTTTGGATTGTTATTTTTGCGGGCGACAGAACTGAACGAAAACACGAATTTTAACCATTCGCGCAAACGAGGATTTTTTATCATTAAGAATTTGTTGATTTTCTTCCGATTTCGCGCAAATTTAGTTTCATACAAGGATAGCCCGCAAGGGCGTGGAAATACCCCATGATGCTCAGGTCCGCCGCATCTCCTGGGTCGTGGGGTCGGTCGGCTGGCAGGCAATTTCAAGCGGTTCCTCGTGCCGTTTTGCAGGCTAGCCGGCCCCCAGCTTGAAACGCCGCCTTCCAAAGGAAGAGCGGCGTTTTTCATTGTCATTCAATATCAGAAAGTTGAGTTTTAGATTTTACTGTTTTTCCTATACCTTCATAAGGTTTTACACAGAAAAAAGAAAACCACCGAAAGAAAAAGGCGCTAACCTTGCGGTTGCGCCCTTTTGTAATCAGAAGTTTAGAAAACTTACTTGATCTTTGTTTCCTTGAACTCGACGTGCTTCTTAGCGATCGGGTCGTATTTCGTCTTCGTCATCTTGTCCGTCATCGTACGGCTGTTCTTCGTCGTGACATAGAAGAAACCTGTGTCGGCCGTCGACAGCAGCTTGATCTTGATGGTGGTAGCCTTGGCCATGGTCGTCCTGCCTTTAAGAAAAATGAAAGCCGTGGACAGCTGGTGCGGAGGTCCACGGCAAATTCTGGCGCGAAACTACAAATCGCGCCCGAAAAGTCAACCCCTGCTGCCCATGAAAAGCACCCGTATCGCGGAAAGCAGGACATAAAGCCCAAAGAAAAAGGCGATTGCCCAGGCAAAACCGCTGGGGTTGGCGATATCCATGGCACTACCGATCATCGGCGGGCCGAGCACCATACCAACCGCATAACAGAAAACGAAAGCAGCATTGGCTGCCACAAGATCGACGCCCGTCAGCCGTGTTCCGAGGTGGCTTAGGCCCACCGTATACATGCCCGAGACGCAACCGCCCCAGAACAGCAGGATAACCGCCAGAAGTATCCAATTGGAGGCAAGCAAGGGCAATAGAAGCGCACCGATCAGGCCGATGGCCGCCATGATTGACAGAAGCGTTCTCTTGTCGCGCAAGTGGTCGGCAAGCAGCCCCAAGGGAATTTGGAAGACGAAGTTGCCGACACCCATCACGGTCAGCAGGAGTGCGGCTTGTGATTCGTTAAAGCCAAGCCGAGTCGCATAGCTGGTGAACAACGATCCGCCGCCGACGGTCACCGCGCCGAAAACGAAGACGGCAGCCGTGGCCGTCGGCACTAGGAAGACGTAGCGTATGAAATGCAGTTCCGGTTTTTCGTCGACGATGGGGCTCTCGTTGCGGGCAATGAAGATCGGGATCGTCGCCGCCAGAATGATGCAGGCGCCGATGATGAAGGGCGTCAGCCCCTCGCTGCCGACCAGCGAGAAAAGCAGGGGGCCGGCTGCAAAGCCGAGCGAGAAAACGGTGGAATAGAGGCCGAGGACAAAGCCGCGTTTGGAGGGCGGGGAGGCGGCGTTGATCCAGAATTCCGACAGGATGAAGAGGGTGGTGGTGCCCCCGTGGAAGATCAGGCGCAGGGGAAACCAGAGCAGCAAGCTTTCGGCGTAGTAGAACCCGAGCGAACTCAGTGCAGAGAGCACGACGGCCCAAATCATCGTTTGCACGACACCGAATCGGTGCGCAAGCTTGGTGGTGATCAGGGCCGCTATCATCGCGGCGATCCCCATCATGGCGGTATTCAGGCCGATCAGGCTCGACGGAATGCCGCGTTTTTCCAGGATGATGCTGAGAAGCGGAAGGCCGAGGCCGATAGCGATGCCGACGGCGGAAACGGACGAAATGGCGGCGACGAGCGAAGGCCAATGAATTTCTTCGACTTGGCCGGCCTTGCCGTTCGTCGGTTCAAACATGAATTGATCCTTAGAGCATGTAGCGAACGAATCGTTCGCAACGCGGAAGATAGAAAGGCACGGCTCGGCCAAATCCAGGTGACGGGTCGGCTTTCATGGGATCGGTCACATCCTCCGGAATGATCCTCTCGACGCCCGGCATGTTCAGACAAGAAATGCCGCCGATGTCAAGCCATTGGAGTTCAAGCAATTCCCGCGAATCACGAATATGCGCTGGATCGATAGCGGTTCTGCCCAAAGGGAGTAATGGGGCACGCCAGGCCCCGCCAGCCGGCAAGGCTGGTGAGATCAGTCCGAACACATCGTTCACGAGCGGCCGTTCCCCTGATCCCATTCTTCCGGACTGTCGTCATGGCCGCCGAAGCCATGCATCCGTAGGGCCCATTGCAGGCCAATGACGCCGCCTTTGATCGGCTGGATCGAGGCAAGTGCGGTGATCACCGTGATCGGAGCCCATATGGCGAGATGCGCCCAGATCGGCAGGTGATAGGCCATATCCGTCAACATGTAGCCACCGACCACGACATGGCCGAGCAGCAGGACCACCAGATAGGGCGGCAGGTCGTCGGCACGCTGATGGAACAGCTCCTCGCCGCAGACGGCGCAACGGTCGACAGGCTTTAAGAAGGCCCTGAAGAGTTTTCCCGTGCCGCAATTCGGGCAGCGGTTCAGCAAGCCGCGGACAATTGAGCGCCCGAGCGGGCGTTCGGCCTCGTCGGGGCCAACATAGCGGGTAACGGGATCGGACGGGCTGCTCGTCATGAACGTTTCCTTCCTTCCGGCGACCGTCGTTTATCGGCGTCCGCGGGGCGGTCTTGTTCCCGGCGCTTTGCGTGCCGGGGTCTTATTGCGTCGCGACGCCTTGTGGAAGGAGCGCACCGCCGTGGGCATGGCGCGGCCGTCGCTCAGCATTTCGAAGCGCAAAGCGCCAGCAAGCGGAATCGCTTCCGCCAGACGCACCGCAACGCTATCGCCAAGACGAAAGCCGAGCCCCGTCTTTTCACCCGTCAACGCCTGATGCGCCTCGTCATAAATGAAATAGTCGGAGCCGAGCGTAGATATAGGGATGAAACCATCAGCGCCATAGGCGGGCAGGGTGACAAAAAGTCCCGATTTGGTGACACCGCCGACGCGCGCCTCGAATTCTTCGCCGACGCGTCCGGCAAGATGATGCGCGATCAGCCGGTCGACCGTCTCGCGCTCGGCAGCCATCGCGCGGCGCTCGAAGGTGGAAATTTCGGCGGCGATATCGTCGAGCGTTGCCTCCTCGTCCGGCGTGATGCCGCCTTCACCGAAGCCAAGCGAGCCGACGAGGGCACGATGCACGATCAAGTCCGCATAGCGGCGGATCGGCGAGGTGAAATGGGCGTATTTCATCAAGTTCAGGCCGAAATGCCCGATATTGTCGGGGCTGTAGATAGCCTGGCTCTGCGAGCGCAACACCATCTCGTTGACCATGGTTTGATGCGCTGTACCTTCGGCCTTCGCCAGGATGCCGTTGAAACTGTTGGCGCGGACATTTCCGCCTTTGACGAGCGAGATGCCTAGCGTCGCAAGGAATTCGCGCAGCACTTCCTGCTTGGCAAGCGTCGGGCCGTCGTGGATGCGGTAGATCAGCACCTGACGCTTCTTTTCCAGCGTTTCGGCGGCTGCGACATTTGCCTGGATCATCATTTCTTCGATGAGTTTGTGGGCGTCGAGACGCGGCGGCACGAAAACGCGATCGACCGTGCCATCCGGCTTCAGCAGGATCTTGCGTTCGGGCATGTCGAGCTCAAGCGGCTGGCGCCGGTCGCGGCCGCGTCTCATGATCTCATAGGCATGCCAAAGCGGCTTGAGGATCGGCTCCAGCATCGGCAAGGTCTTGTCGTCCGGCTTGCCGTCGATCGCCGCCTGCGCCTGCTGATAGGAGAGTTTGGCGGTACTCTTCATCATGATGCGATGAAAACTGTGGCCCGCCTTGCGGCCTTCCTTGGAAAAGATCATCCGCACGGCAAGGGCGGGGCGGTCTACGCCTTCCTTGAGGGAACAGAGATCGTTGGAGATGCGCTCGGGCAACATCGGCACGACGCGATCCGGGAAGTAGACCGAATTGCCGCGCTTCAACGCCTCACGATCCAGTGCGGAACCGGGACGGACATACCAGGAGACATCAGCGATGGCGACGGTGACGATCACGCCTCCCGGATTGTCAGGCGAGGGGTCCATTTCAGCATAGACCGCGTCGTCATGGTCCTTGGCGTCGGCCGGATCGATGGTGATCAGCGGCAGGCTGCGCCAATCGTCGCGATGCGACATCGTGGCCGGTTTGGCGGCGTCCGCTTCGGCGATTGCAGCTTGCGGAAACACATGCGGAATGCCGTGCGCAAGGATGGCGATCATCGAGATCGCCTTTTCCGAAGCGACGGAGCCGATGACTGACAGCACCTTGGCGCGCGGCAGGCCAAAGCGGCCGAGGCGAGCCACTTCGACCTCCACCAGATCACCGTCCTCTGCGCCGCCGGTATAATCCGGATCGATGATCATTTCTTCGCCGCGCCGTTCGATAGGCATCAGGCGTCCGCCGCCGCCCGGCGTCTCGCGGAAGACCCCCATGGTCGCTGCCAGACGCTTGTCGATGACCCTGATGATGCGCGCGCTATAGGCGGGGCCGCCGCGATCGACAGCCGGAAAAATCTTGGCGAGGATCCGGTCGCCCATGCCGGCCACAGGTGCCTTGCCCTTGCCGTTGCGGCCGCCGGGCAAGGAGGATTGTTTGATCAGCACGGCCGGTGCCACGCCGTTTTCTTCTGGCCATTCGGTGGGACGGCCGATCAGCTCGCCGTCCTTGTCGCGCGTGGTAATGTCGAGGACTGCGATCGGCGGCAATGCTCCGGGGCGGATGAGCGACTTCCGGCTCTTCTGAACCATGCCGTCGTCTTCGAGCTCGCGCAGGAGGTTCTTGAGTTCGACACGGCTCTCGCCCTTCAATCCGAAGGCTTTGGCAAGCTCCCGCTTGGAAGCCTGCTGCGGGTGATCGGCGATGAAGCGCAGAATGACTTCGCGTGGCGGCAGCACGCCGTGCACGATCGCCATCATCGGTTCCTGCGCGCCGCTATTCTTTGCCGCACGGCCAGCCTTGCCGGAGCGTCGCTCCGACGATGATATCCTGCCACGCGGTTCTCTGCTCACTCTGCGCTCTTCTTCGTTGTCATGGCCGTTTTCGCCTTGGCGGGAGCCTTTGCAGCCGTTTTGGCCTTGGGCTTGGCCGCAGTCTTCGTCATCTTGCTGGCGGCAGCCGCGGTTTTGGCCTTTGCCGACGTTCTGGCTGTCTTCGCGCCGCCGGATTTGCCGGCTTTTGCGGCGATCAGCGCCAAGGCCTCTTCAGCCGTGATCGCCTGCGGATCCGTGCCCTTCGGCAGCGTAGCATTGACCTTGCCCCAATTGACGTAGGGGCCGTATTTGCCGTCCCGAACGGTGATAGCGCCGCCGCCGTCCGGATGTTCGCCGAGATCCTTCAATGCGGCCGGCGTGCCGCTGCGAGCCCTGCCTCCGGCTACTTTGTTCTGCTTTTCGGCAAGAACACTGACGGCGCGATTGAGGCCAACGGTGAAAACGTCCTCGACCGTCTCGAGATTGGCGTAGCTGCCGTCATGCAGCAGGAACGGCCCGTAGCGGCCGATGCCGGACGAGATCATCTTGCCAGTTTCCGGATGTTTGCCAATATCGCGCGGAAGCGAGATTAGCGCCATGGCCTTTTCATAGTCGATATCCTCGGGCTTCCATCCCTTCGGCAGCGAGGCGCGTTTGGCATCCTTGCCGTCACCGCGCTGGATATAGGGCCCGAAGCGGCCGGAACGCAGCGTCAGCTCCTCGCCGGTTACCGGATCGGTGCCGAGTGCCTTCGGTTCGTTCAGGCCGGTGGCTTCGGCCTCTGCGCCGCCTTCCGAGGAAAGCTGGCGCGTGTAGTTGCATTCCGGATAGTTCGAGCAGCCAATGAAGGCGCCGTATTTGCCGAGTTTCAGCGACAGGTTGCCCGTGCCGCAGACCTGGCAGATGCGCGGATCGCTGCCGTCTTCGCGCTTGGGGAAGACCAGCGGAGAAAGCGCTTCGTTCAGCGCGTCGAGGACATTGGTGACGCGCAGCTCCTTCGTGTCCTCGATCTGGGCAAAGAAATCGCGCCAGAAGTCACGCAGCACATCCTTCCAGTTCAATTCACCGGCGGAGATGCGGTCGAGCTTTTCTTCGAGATCGGCGGTAAAGTCATATTCGACGTATTTCGTGAAGAAGCTTTCGAGGAAGGCTGTGACGAGCCTGCCCTTGGCCTGCGGAACCAGCTTGCGTTTGTCGATCGTCACATAATCGCGGTCGCGAAGCGTCGCCAGCGTCGCCGCGTAGGTCGACGGGCGGCCGATGCCGAGCTCTTCCATCTTCTTGATCAGCGATGCTTCCGAATAGCGCGGCGGCGGCTCGGTAAAATGCTGCGTCGAATTGATCTTCTGCTTGGCGAGGTTATCACGGGCGTTGATCTCCGGCAGGCGGCCATCCTCGCCGTCAGCATCGTCACTTTGCTCGCCGTCTTCCTTCTGGTCGGTATAGGCGGCGATGAAGCCGTCGAAGCGGATCACCGAGCCGACGGCGCGCAAGCCTGCATTCTGGCCAGCATTGTCGGCCAGGATCTCGACGGTTGTTCGCTCGATCTCGGCCGAGGCCATCTGGCTGGCGATGCCGCGCTTCCAGATGAGATCATAGAGCCTGATCTGGTCGGCATCGAGGAATTTGCGGACGCGATCCGGCGAGCGATCGAAATCGGTCGGGCGGATCGCCTCGTGCGCTTCCTGGGCGTTCTTGGCCTTGGTCGAATAGAACCGCGCCTTTTCTGGCAGGTAGCGGTTGCCGAACTGATCGGTTATGGCGCGCCGCGCCGCGTCGATCGCTTCCGGCGCCATCTGCACGCCGTCCGTGCGCATATAGGTGATGAGACCGACAGTCTCGCCGCCGATATCGACACCTTCATAGAGCTTCTGCGCGATCTGCATCGTGCGGGATGCCGAGAACCCGAGCTTGGAGGAGGCGGCCTGCTGCAGGGTCGAGGTGGTAAAAGGCGGGCTTGGATTGCGCTTGACCGGCTTTGCTTCGACCGTGTCGACGACGTAGGCGGCGCCTTCCAGCAGCGCCTTCAGCTTGCCGGCTTCTTCGCCATTGCTGATCGAGCGCGGCTGCAGGCGCTTGCCGTTGGCGGCCACGAGCCGCGCTTCGAATTCGTCACCGCGCGGTGTCTTCAGGATCGCCGAGAGGTTCCAGTATTCTTCGGAGATGAAGCGTTCGATCTCCGACTCGCGGTCGCAGACGAGGCGAAGCGCTACCGACTGCACGCGGCCGGCCGAGCGGGCGCCCGGCAGCTTTCGCCACAGCACCGGCGACAAATTGAAGCCGACGAGATAGTCGAGGGCGCGGCGGGCAAGGTAGGCGTCGACCAGCGGCACGTCGATGTCGCGCGGCTCGGCCATTGCGTCGAGCACTGCTTTCTTGGTGATGGCGTTGAAGACGACGCGCTTTACCGGCTTGCCGTTGATGACGCGCTTCTTGTTCAGAAGGTCGAGCACGTGCCAGGAAATCGCTTCGCCTTCGCGATCCGGGTCGGTCGCGAGAATCAGGCCGTCGGAGGATTTCACCGCATCGGCGATGTCCTTCATGCGCTTTTGCGAAGCGCCATCGACTTCCCAGAGCATCTCGAAGTCTTGATCGGGAAGGACCGAACCGTCCTTGGCAGGTAGGTCGCGCACATGGCCGAAGGAAGCAAGAACCTTATATCCGGGTCCCAGATACTTATTGATTGTCTTGGCCTTGGCAGGCGATTCCACCACTACAACGTTCATCATAAATCTCTGAATACGAGGTCGCGCCGGAAAAAGACGCGGGAGAAGCCGGGTATTTCAGTTTCCCCGGCCTTCCGACATGGACAGGGAATTCGTCGCGGTCAAGAGCTGAGTTCGATTTTTGCGGTCGGCACGGCGATGCGATCCCCGCGGAATGGTATCAATGTTACAAATCGGGATAAACGTTTCCGGACGCTCCCGGCGGGGTGCCGCCATGATATCGGGATGGTCCGCGACACTTTCAATCCAGCGTCGAAATCGACACCAATCCGCCGCGGGGACGATGCCGCCGGCCGGCCATGTCCAGTTCGAGAAGCACGGCATGGACGGAGGATACCGATGTGCCTGATGATATCGTCGACCGACGTCGGTGCGAGTGCATCGATGATCTGGCAGCAATCGGTGTGTTCCGGTGGCGGCGATATCGGTTTGGCGCTCTTTTCGGCAGATGCTTCGGCGAGCTGCGCGCGGAAAAGATCGCGCTCAGCAGCGGCCTCAGCGCCTCGATGACATCATCGGGGCTGGTAACGATCAGCGCGCCGTCTTTCAGCAACCATTGGTGCCGTCGCAGCGCGGATCTTTGTTTTTCGGTCAGCGCAATTCCGGTTCATCCTACGCTGCCTGTTTGCTATTACACCTTCGCTCCGATCTTGCTTTCCGTGCCGGCCGTCAGCCTGATAATATTGGCCTTGTGCTTGTACCAGGAGACGATGGTCATCACTGCCATCGCCGCGGCAATCTTGTCGGCACCCAATATCCACAGTGCAACCGGAATGACAAGCGTTGCAACCAGAGCGGAAAGCGAGGAGTAACGGGTGGTGAAGGCGATGGCCAGCCAGATGATCGCGAAGATCAAGGCCATCAATGGCGCGAGACCCAGGAGAATGCCTAGATAGGTAGCAACGCCCTTACCGCCCTTGAAGCCGATCCAAACCGGGAAGATGTGTCCGATGAAGGCCGCAAAGCCGGCGAGCACGCCCGCGTCCTCGCCGAAGAAGTGCGAAACGATCAGCACGACGGCCGTGCCCTTCAAGGCATCGAGTAGCAGCGTTGCCGCCGCAAGCGGCTTGTTGCCGGTGCGCAGCACATTGGTCGCGCCGATATTGCCGGAGCCGATCTTGCGGACATCGCCGAGGCCGGCCATGCGCGTTAGAAGCAGGCCGAAGGGGATGGAGCCGAGCAGGTAGCCGATGACAATAGCTGCCAGCGCCGTCGGCAGGGTCAGCTGCCATGTCCAGAAATCTGCCATTACCTTATGTTCCCCCTAATTCCCAGCTCTGCCTAGAGACCGTGAACCAGCTCGCCCGCGACATAAGTCGCGACCGCCCTCCCGGTCATTCGCGCATCTTCGAATGGTGTATTCTTCGAGCGCGAAAGAAGCATGTCTTTGGCGACAAGCCAAGGCTCATCGAGATCGATCAAAGCAATATCCGCTTTGGCGCCGGGCTTTAGCGTCCCGGCGTCAAGACCGAAGATCTGCGCCGGCCGCGTCGACAGAGCGTCGATCAGCCGCATCAGGCCCACTTCACCGCTGTGATGCAGGCGGAGCGCGGCTGCAAGCAGTGTTTCCAGCCCGACCGCGCCGTCCTCAGCCTCTCCGAAAGGCAGGCGCTTGGTATCCACGTCCTGCGGGTCGTGCGACGAAACGATGATATCGATCGTGCCGTCTGCAAGCGCCTCGATCATGGCCGTGCGGTCATCCTCGGAGCGCAGCGGTGGATAGAGTTTGAAGAAGGTGCGGTATTCGCCGATATCGTTTTCGTTGAGGGCCAGATTGTTGATCGAGATGCCGCAAGTAACTTTTGCGCCGCGTGTGCGGGCGAGGCGGATGGCCTCCGCCGATTCCGGCACCGAGATCATCGCCGCGTGATAGTGGCTGCGGGTCAGCGCTGCGATCCTTAGATCGCGCTCGAGCGGGATGAGCTCGGCTTCCTTCGGAATGCCCGACAGCCCAAGCCAGCTCGCGAGCAAACCCTCGTGCATGACGCCGTTGGCGCCGAGATATTTGTCACGGGTCTCGCAGGAGACGACAGCGCCGAATTCGCGCGCATAAGTCATGATACGGCGCAGGACCTGCGTGTCGTGGACGCTGGAATGCGCGTCGGTGAAGACCACAGCGCCTGCTTCCTTGAGGAGGCCCATTTCCGTCATCTCCTCGCCAGCGAGGCCCCTGGTGATCGCCGCTGCCGGATAGACGTTGACGACAGCCGTGTCGCGCGCCGTCTTCTTAACGAACTCGACCAGCGCAATGTCGTCGATGACTGGATCGGTATCCGGCATCATGATGAAGGAGGTAACGCCGCCCGCAGCGGCCGCACGGCTCGCAGAAGCGATGGTCTCGCGATGTTCGCCGCCGGGCTCTCCGACATGCACGCGGGCATCAACAAGGCCGGGCACTGCAACGAGGCCGGTGCAATCCCGCACATTCGCCCCCTTCGGAGCGGCATGACCCGGCACTTCCTTGCCGGCAACCAGGATGACCCCGTTTTCGACGATGATCGTGCCGACCTCGTCGAGATTGCGCGAGGGATCGACGATACGAACATTCTGGAGAACGATTGAGTTGCTCATGCGCCAGCTCCCTCGGTGCGCGGCCCCTGGTTTTGTGAAATCAGCAGCGCCTCCATGACGGCCATGCGCACCGCGACGCCCATTTCCACCTGCTCGGCGATCACGCTTTGCGGGCCGTCGGCCACTTCGGAGGCGATTTCGACGCCGCGGTTCATCGGACCGGGATGCATGACCAGCGCATCCTCCTTGGCCGCCTTCAGCGTCTCCGCATCGAGCCCATAGAAATGAAAATATTCGCGCACTGACGGCACGAAGGCACCGGACATGCGCTCGCGTTGCAGCCGCAACATCATCACCACGTCGGCGTCCTTCAGCCCTTCCTTCATCGAATGGAAGACTTCGACGCCCATGTCGGCGATCCCTGCGGGCAGCAACGTGGCGGGCGCCACGACGCGAACCCGCGCGCCCATAGCGTTCAGCAGCAGGATATTGGAGCGCGCGACACGCGAATGCAGCACGTCGCCGCAGATCGCGACAATTATGCGCGAGAGTTTGCCCTTGGCGCGGCGGATGGTCAGCGCGTCGAGTAGCGCCTGCGTAGGATGCTCGTGTTGGCCGTCGCCGGCATTGACGACGGAGCAGGAAACCTTTTGCGCTAGGAGAGAGGCGGCACCCGCGCTGGAATGGCGGATGACGAGCACGTCCGGACGCATGGCATTCAGCGTCATCGCCGTGTCGATCAGCGTCTCGCCCTTCTTTACGGAGGAATTGCCGACCGACATGTTCATGACGTCGGCGCCTAGCCGCTTGCCTGCCAGCTCGAAGGAGGCCTGAGTCCGCGTCGAGGCTTCAAAAAAGAGATTGATCTGCGTCAACCCGCGAAGCGTCGACGTTTTCTTTTCTCGCTGGAGGCTGATCTTCACCGCCTCGTCGGCTTTGTCGAGAAGATAGGTGATATCTTGTTCGGTGAGGCCCTTGATGCCGATAAGGTGGCGGTGGGGAAAGAAGGCCATGACGCTGTCCTCCGGATTTCGTCAGGGGGTCTATAAAGAGGGAGTGCGCCAGGGGCAAGCGCGGGCATTCGTCGCGCCCGTTTGTTCCCCATGCAATTTGGCCCGAATCTCGCTACAGCAGCTATGCTGTTGGGAGACGAAACTTCCAGTTTCCTTTTGCAACCCTCTTGCTCTACAAGCGATCCATGACCCAACCGACCCGGACTGAAGACACATTTGCCGAACTGAACCAGCCGAGCCTCTGGTCCGGTATCAATGCCTATCGGTCCGATCCGCTAATCGTCGATTTGACATCCGGCCTGCCGCGCTCGACGCGTGAAGATCTGGAGCAGATGGGCCGCTACGTCACCTCGCACGAGGCGCAGGAACTGGCGCGCATGGCGAACCAGGGGGTGCCGCAACTGCGCACCCATGGTCCGCGCGGCGAACGGCTGGATGTGGTCGAGTTTCATCCGGCCTGGCATGCGCTGATGCGCCGCTCCATGTCGTCAGGTCTGCATTCCTCGATCTGGGATCCACAGGCTGATCCCGACGCCAAAGGGCAGTCGCACAAGGTCCGCGCCGCGCGCTTTTATCTGACGGCGCAATTGGAATGTGGCCATCTCTGCCCTCTGACCATGACCAGCGCCTCGGTCGCGGCGATGATGGCGTCCCCGGCGGTGCAGAAGGATTGGGCGCCGAAGATTCTGTCGCGCAAATATGATTCATCCAACAAGCCGGCCATGCAGAAGAGCGCCGTGACGATCGGCATGGGCATGACGGAAAAGCAGGGCGGCACAGATGTGCGCGCCAACAAGACGACCGCCGACAAGGTCAGCGACGGCATCTACCGGCTCTCGGGTCACAAATGGTTCATGTCGGCGCCGATGAGCGACGCCTTCATCATGCTGGCGCAGACCAAGGACGGCATGGGTTGCTTCCTGGTGCCGCGGTTGCTTGAAGACGGTTCGGCCAACGGCCTGCAGTTCCAGCGGCTGAAGGACAAGCTCGGCAATCGCTCGAATGCGTCCTCCGAAGTTGAATTCAGCGATACCTTCGGCTTCCTGCTCGGCGCCCCCGATGGCGGCATCCGCACCATTCTCGATATGGTGACCCTGACGCGCCTCGATTGTGCGCTGGCGTCTGCCGGTATCATGCGCGCATCGCTGGCCGAAGCTGTGCACCATGCCCGCGGTCGCAGTGTCTTCGGCAAGATGCTGGTCCATCAGCCGATCATGACGCGCGTGCTTGCCGACATGGCGCTCGATGTCGCCGCGGCGACCGCACTCGCCTTTCGTCTGGCGGAAGCCTTCGACAAGGCAAGCAGCAGTAGTGAAGATGCCGCCTATGCCCGCGTCATGACGCCGGTCGCGAAATATTGGTGCTGCAAGATCGCGCCCGCGCTGATCTACGAGGCGATGGAATGCATCGGCGGCAGCGGCTATATAGAGGAGCGTCCGATCGCCCGTCATTATCGCGAGGCGCCGGTCAATGCGATATGGGAAGGTTCCGGCAACGTCATGGCGCTCGACGTGCTGCGCGTTCTGAACCGGGGCAAGGACCTTTTCGAAACTGTCTTCGCCGGCCTTGCCCGCGATCTCGGTCCAGCCGGCAAGAAGACCATCGATGTTCTGCGCGCCGCCATGGCGCTTTGCCAGCAAGACGAAGGGGCGGCCCGTCTGCTGATCGAGCAGATGGCACTCGCTGCCGGCGCCGCCGAACTCTATCGCCTGGGCGCAGGCAAGATCGCCGATGCCTTCATCGAAACCCGCCTGGCGGGCGGCTGGCGCGCCACTTACGGCATGCTGGATGCCCGCTTTGACGCGAGCTACATCGTGGATTTGTTATATCCGCCGGCGACTTGAAGCTGTCGTTCGATCATCAGGTGCAGACGGGTCGGTATGGCTCCGCAAGCGACGTTGTCCGGGCAGGGTTGCGTCTGCTCGAGGAACGCGAAGCGAAGGTCAAGCCCTTCAAGACGCACTGATCGCCGAAGAAGACCCCGGAAACCCGGCCCCTCCGACAGTGCCGCATTCCTGAAGCGGATGCGAGCTGCACGTGGCGAGTAAGTCAGGCGAGTACAGCCTGTCGCCGCTTTCGGAAACTCGAAGAAAGATGGCGATTTACCGTTGAAAACTGGTCGCTAACGCAAGCGGAGGCCTTTCATGCCATCATTATTGATGCCTGTGAAGGATTGGCTTCTGGCTTCAAGGTCGGACGTCGCGCGGATATTCGAGTGGGATATTTCAAATACCCTGTTCGCTTCCCAGGTGATTTACTATCGACAGCAGGATTCCGAGCCAGTGATTAATCGTATATTGCATCAGCGAATGGACGTGAGCCGTCACTTTGAAATGATTATTCGGTCCGGACCAATCTATCCTGCACGCGTAATTTTCCAGACCTATGGAAGAGGCAATCATGATCAACCACCGCCCCGTCCAACCCGATGACATCGACCAGCTCTATGTCATCTCCCTGGTGACCGGCGATGCAGGCAAGGACGCCACACTACTCCATCGCGATGGAAGGATGATCGGGCACATCTATTCCGCCCCTTACGCCACGCTTCATCCTGAAGCGGCATTGGTGGCCGAGGATGGCGAGGGGGTCTGCGGCTATATCGTCGGCGCCTTCGATACCGTTGCTTTCGAGCAGCGCCTGGAGCGCGAGTGGTGGCCGGCCTTGCGCAAACGCTATGCGGAGCCATCAGGTGATCCTTCGGCCTGGGATGCGGATCAGCGGAGGAGTTTCATGATCCACCATCCGAAGCGAGCGCCCGCTGCTCTGACCGATCCGTTCCCGGCGCATATTCATATGAATCTGCTGCCGCGCACGCAGGGACAGGGCATCGGCAGCGCGCTTCTCGATAGATGGCTTCGCACCGCCCGCGCCCATGGAGTCAAAGGCGTGCATCTGGGTGCAAGTGTCGGCAACCACAATGGCATACGCTTCTGGGCATCGCGCGGGTTTTCCCGGTTGGAACTGCCGCCCGGATTGGCCTTGGAGACCACCGTCTGGTTCGGCCAATCTCTGTAATCTGTGGATTGCACAGCTTTAAACCCGTCGAAACTCATCGGCTCGTTGTTCACTTCCGTGCGGCTTGTTATTCACCAGCAGGTGACAGGTTGGGGTCGAGATAATGCCGAGGGCAAACGCCGTTCTGAAAAAACCGATCGAAACGCCGGCTGAAGCGCAGAAGCGGGTGCGTAACCGCGCCGCTACCGAACAAGCGATCCTAGATGCCGCGAAACGGCTCTTGGCGGATGTGGGGTTTCAGAATTTCGGCATCAACGCGGTCGCTCGCGGCGCCGGCTGCGACAAGCAACTGATCTATCGCTACTACGGTGGCCTCGATGGCTTGGTAGAGGCGATCGGCACCAATCTCGGAAGCTGGGTGAAGGATCGCATTCCCGACGACACCGGCGGCATGTTCCTGCTGACCTATGGCGACCTGATGGAGCGGCTCGCCCTGTTGTTCCTCGAGGCTTTGCGCGCAGATCCGCTGATGCGCCGTATCGTCGCTTGGGAGGTATCCGAGAATACCCAGCAGGTGCGGCGGCTGTCGGAGGCCCGCTCAAAAGCGCTTGCCGGTTGGATCGAGCGCATGCGCGGCTCGCTAACACCGCCGAAAGGGATCGACACGATCGGCGTTAATGCCGTGATCTTCGCCGCCATCCAGCATCTCGTTCTCTCGGCGGCCGTCAGCGGCCAATGCGCCGGTCTTGTGCTGAAAACCACGAAGGATTGGGAGAAGGCGGCCATAGCACTGAAGCGGATCGTACGCGGCATTTACGGCTGACGGTCCAGCCGCGCGGGAGATATCCACAACTCCGCCCGGCCATTAACCTTAACAAATGGTTTACATTGCGCAGCATCGGTGAACTCGCCACTGTGCGAAAAGAGATTGTTAACCACCAAGCGTGCAGCCATGGGGTCCAGACCCGCAAAAATAGCGTTTCTTGTCGCGGCGATGATGTTCTTCGCCGCTCTGGCACTAGATATAACAGTGCCGGCAGTAGTGTTGAGCGCTATGGCACTGTCGAATTGGCTGGTCCGTTCGGTCGAAGCGACGCAATACCAGCGTCGAAGGGGAACCGCATGAAGTGGTTGCTGATATTCTGGGCCGCGCCCGTCTCGTTTCTCGGGGCGTGGTACTACCTGTCATACTACGACATGAGCTTCGGCGTCTTCATGTTCACGCGGCAGATGCATGATCTGGTCTTCCAGATCTATGGCAAGATACTCGGCATTCCTCCCGAAACCATTCCGCCGTTGGTCGCACGCGCCGTCGCATTCGACAGCCTGTTGGTCTTCTGCCTCCTCGGCTTTCGCAAGCGCGCCGCTATCCTGGCCTGGTGGCGGCGTCGTCAGGTCTCGGGAAAGACTGTCCTGCCGAGAGCCGAAAGCCTGTCCAAAGCCCCCTGAAGAATGAAGCTTGCGGCGGCCGAGTCGATACGCTCGGCGCGTTTCGCGCGTGAAACGTCCATTTCCAGCAGCGCCCGTTCGGCGGCCACCGTCGACAGTCGTTCATCCCAGAAGACGAAGGGCAGGTCGGTCTTGTCGGCCATGCTGCGCACGAAGGCCCGCGTCGCCTGCACGCGGGGGCCGGCTGAGCCATCCATGTTCATCGGTAGGCCAATGACGAAGGCCGCGACCTTTTCTTTATCGGCGAAGGCGAGCAGCACCTGAGCATCCTGCGTGAATTTCACGCGCTTGATCACCGGGCGCGGCGTGGCGAACCGCCGGCCGAGATCGGACATGGCAAGTCCGATCGTCTTGGTGCCGAGATCGAGCCCAGCGATCGGCTGGCCGGGCAGGAGCATAACGGCGAGGTCTTCGATGGTCAGCGTCGTCACCAGGCCTCATCCCCCGTCAAAACAAATTGAAGTCCGTACCGCTTTTCTTTGTGACGGTTTCGGATATGTCCTAAGACACCAGCCTTGCATTTGAAATCAAGTATTAAGGAGAAAATCCATGAAAATCACTTGGCTCGGCCACGCCGCATTTCGCATCGAAACGGGCAAGGCTAAAATCCTTATTGACCCTTTCCTGAGCTATAATGCATCCTTTGCCGGCGCCGGGCTCAACATCAAGGACGTCAGCGCCGGCATCACCCATATCCTGCTAACCCACGGCCATGGCGATCATGTCGGCGACACAGTTCAGATCGCCAAAGACACCGGCGCCGTCGTTCTCGCCAATGCCGATCTCGCCGCCTGGCTCGGCAGCAAGGGTGTCGACAAGCTGGAAATGGGCAACACCGGCGGCACGGTTCCGTTGGGCAGCTTCTCGGCGACTTTCACCAATGCACTGCACTCCTCTGCTCAGCTTACCGAGGACGGCGTTTCGCATTCCTTGGGCAACCCGAACGGCTTGATGCTGCATTTCGACGACGAACCGACGCTGTTCCACATGGGTGATACGGACATCTTCTCTGACATGGTTCTGATCAACGAACTCCACCAGCCGGACATCGGCATTGTGCCGATCGGCGACCGCTTCACCATGGGCGGCGCTGTTGCCGCGCTAGCCTGCCAGCGCTTCTTCAATTTCAAGACCGCCATTCCCTGCCATTACGGCACTTTCCCGATCATCGACCAGACCCCGGAAAAGTTCATCGCCGGTCTGGAAGGCTCGAAGACGGCGGTCGCAGCACCGAAGCCGGGCGGCAGCGTTTCCGCCTGACAAAAGTACGTTGCGTATGGCGGACATGGCCTTTATAGCGGGTAGGAAAAGTCCTATCCGGAGAATGCCATGTCCGTCGATCTTGCAACCGTGAAACGCGTCGCCCATCTCGCCCGCATCGCCGTCAGCGATGACGAAGCCGAGCGGATGATGGGCGAATTGAACGGCATCCTGGGCTTCGTCGAGCAGCTTTCCGAAGTGAATGTCGATGGTGTCGAAGCCATGACTTCCGTCACGCCGATGGCGATGAAGAAGCGGGCGGATAGTATCACCGACGGCGGCAAGGCCGCCGACATCGTCGCCAATGCCCCGAATACCGACCAGAATTTCTTTCTGGTTCCTAAAGTCGTCGAATAACGGCCGCACGAGCCTGTTCCGACCCATTGCCCTCATTAGACCTGAAGCGAAACAAGATGAGTGAACTGACCAGCCTGACCATCGCCGAAGCTCGCGAAAAGTTGCGCGCCAAGGATATCACCGCCACCGAGTTGACTGAGGCCTATCTTTCGGCGATCGAGGCGGCCAACGCTCAGTTCAACGCCTATGTGAAGGTGACGCCGCAAAAGGCGCTTGAAATGGCCAAGGTGTCGGACGTCCGCCTTGCTGAAGGCAAGGCCGGCGCGCTGGAAGGCATTCCGCTGGGGATCAAGGACCTGTTCAGCACCGAAGGCATTCACACGCAGGCCTGCAGCCACATCCTCGATGGTTTCGAGCCGCACTACGAGTCGACCGTCACGCAGAACCTCTGGAACGACGGCGCCGTCATGTTGGGCAAGCTCAATATGGATGAGTTCGCGATGGGCTCCTCCAACGAGACCTCCTATTACGGTCCAGTTATCAATCCCTGGCGTGCTACCGGCTCCAACCAGCAGCTCGTTCCCGGCGGCTCGTCGGGCGGTTCGGCCGCTGCCGTTGCCGCGCATCTCTGCGCTGGCGCCACCGCCACAGACACTGGCGGCTCCATTCGCCAGCCTGCTGCCTTCACGGGAACGGTCGGTATCAAGCCGACCTACGGCCGCTGCTCGCGTTGGGGCGTGGTCGCCTTCGCTTCCTCGCTCGACCAGGCCGGCCCGATCGCCCGCGATGTCCGAGACGCCGCCATCCTGTTGAAGTCGATGGCCAGCGTCGACCCCAAGGATACCACTTCTGTGGACATGCCGGTGCCGGATTACGAAGCCTCGCTCGGCCAGTCGCTCAAGGGCATGAAGATCGGCATCCCGAACGAATACCGTATCGACGGTATGCCGGAGGAGATCGAGACCCTTTGGCGGCAGGGCGTCGCCTGGCTGAAGGATGCCGGCGCAGAGATCGTCAATATCTCGCTACCGCACACGAAATACGCCCTGCCGGCCTATTATATCGTCGCGCCCGCCGAAGCTTCGTCGAACCTCGCGCGCTACGACGGCGTGCGTTATGGTCTGCGTGTCGACGGCAAGGATATTGTCGATATGTATGAGAAGACACGCGCGGCCGGCTTCGGCCAGGAAGTCAAGCGCCGCATCATGATCGGCACCTACGTGCTCTCTGCCGGCTATTACGACGCTTACTATCTGCGCGCCCAGAAAGTTCGCACGCTGATCAAACGCGATTTCGAACTCGCTTTCCACGCCGGCGTCGACGCCATCCTGACGCCCGCCACGCCGTCTTCGGCTTTCGGTATTGCCGACGAGAACCTCGTATCAGATCCGGTCAAGATGTACCTCAACGACATCTTTACAGTGACGGTCAACATGGCCGGTCTCCCTGGCATCGCCGTCCCCGCTGGCCTCGACACGAAGGGCCTGCCGCTCGGCCTCCAGCTGATCGGCAAGCCGTTCGACGAGGAAACGCTGTTCAAGACCGCGCACGTCATCGAGCAGGCCGCGGGCAAGTTCACGCCTTCGAAGTGGTGGTGAGCGGTAGCGATTTACTGGCCGCGTGACGAAGCTCTCAACGGCTTGGACACCGCCGCTGGTGAAAGGGTGAATTAGCGATCGCATCTTGGAAATAGCCGGCTGAATTGGCGCGCGGCGAACTACTGTAGAGAAATCGCGTGCTCCGGCAAATGTTTGCTTCGCCTGTAATGTTAGGACGAGGTGGAGCCCCGTGAGGGCCCCACCTCTATTGCTTTATCTATTATCCAGCTGCGCCCTGACCAATCTCAATCACCGCTCGGTAATCCGATAGGGATGCCCTCCGGCCGATTTCATGGCCTTCAGGCGTTTGAGTTTGCGGAAGAGATCGAGGCCGAAGCCGGGATAGAGCCAGCCATCGCGGGTGAAGCAGCTGACCGTCTCGAACTTCTTGTTTTCAGTGCGGTTGATTTCGATGCGCCCGCCTTGGGCGAGCAGATGCAGAATGCGCTGTTCAGCGCGGGAAATATCCATGGTTTTCAAGATCCGGAAAGCACCCTAAGGCGCAACAAAACGATCCGACGTTCCCTGTAGGGAAGTCGAGGCTTCGTCTCTGGCCCAGCGCTCAAGATGGCTTGCGGGCGGGGCGTTTACCGGGTCTGTGAAAAGTTAAACATGGGTCTTACCTAAAGCAGGTTGTACCCTGCGGTCAAGTTTCACCCTTGTTAAACATAGACAGCCTCCCAGCACCTGTTGCTATTTGGCCGCTGGAAAAAGCCGTTTTCCGGTGTTTTACTACTGGAAACGGCGGGGGCCCGATGATCCATATTCGCAATGCGCACGAGGGAGAGACGGAGATCTTGGTCAGTATCGGCCTGCGGTCATGGCAAACGGCCATGGGGTCGATTGGCGGCACGGACGCGCTGTTGGAAAATGCCAGTGAAGCCTTCTCGAATTTCACCCAGGGTGCCTGGCTGACGATTACTGTCGTGGAGCTCAACGGACTGGTTGCCGGCTGGGCGGCGCGCGAAGCGTTGGACGAGAATATCTCCGATTTCTGGATCGATCCCGATCATCTGCGGCAGGGACTTGGTTCGGCATTGCTGGCACAGATCGAGAAGGATGTTCTGGAGCAGGGGCTGGAGAAGATCGCCGTTCAGACCCACGCCGGCAACACCAATGCGATCGAATTCTTCAAGGCGAATGGTTACGCCATCCATTGGCTGTCCGTCGACTATTCGCCGAAGCTCGATCGCGATGTGCCGACCGTCGGACTTTCAAAAGCGCTGGTGGACAGCGGTGACGGGGCATAGGGCACGGGCATATAGCGTCTGCGCAGTGCTGAAAGCCTTGCGCCGCACCGCCAATTGCTCTACCTCACAAAGTTCAGAAGAACAGCATTTCAAGAGCCTCTCATGACCATTGTCGACGTCCGCACGCCAGATCCGAAGCGCTTCATTCCCGGTGCCACCGGTGACTGGGAAGTTGTTGTCGGGATGGAAGTCCATGCCCAGGTGCTGAGCAAATCCAAGCTCTTCTCCGGTGCTTCGACCGAGTTCGGCAAGCCGCAGAATTCCAACGTCTCGTTGGTCGATGCCGCCATGCCCGGCATGCTGCCCGTCATCAATGAGGAATGCGTCAAGCAGGCGGTGCGCACCGGCCTTGGCCTGAAGGCCAAGATCAACAAGCGCTCGGTCTTCGACCGCAAGAACTATTTCTATCCCGACCTGCCGCAAGGCTATCAGATCTCGCAATACAAGGACCCGATCGTCGGCGAGGGCAAGATCGTCATTTCGCTCGGTCCGGATCGCCAGGGCCAGTTTGAGGACATCGAGATCGGCATCGAGCGCCTGCACCTGGAGCAGGACGCCGGCAAGTCGATGCACGACCAGCACGCCACCATGTCCTATGTCGACCTCAACCGTTCCGGCGTGGCACTGATGGAAATCGTCTCCAAGCCGGACATGCGCTCGTCGGATGAGGCCAAGGCGTATATGACCAAGCTGCGCTCGATCGTTCGCTATCTCGGCACCTGCGACGGCAACATGGACGAAGGCTCGATGCGTGCCGACGTCAACGTTTCCGTGCGCCGCCCCGGCGGCGAGTTCGGCACACGCTGCGAGATCAAGAACGTCAATTCCATTCGCTTCATCGGCCAAGCGATTGAATATGAAGCCCGCCGACAGATCGCGATCCTCGAGGACGGTGGCACGATCGACCAGGAAACCCGCCTGTTTGATCCGAACAAGGGCGAGACCCGCTCCATGCGCACCAAGGAAGATGCGCATGACTACCGCTATTTCCCCGATCCGGATCTGCTGCCGCTCGAATTCGACGACGTGTTTGTTGATGCCTTGAGAGCCAAGCTGACGGAATTGCCCGACGACAAGAAGGAGCGTTTCGTTCGCGACCATGGCCTCTCGATCTACGACGCCTCCGTGCTCGTCTCGGAAAAGGCGATTGCCGATTATTTCGAAACGGTCGCCGCTGGCCGTGACGGCAAGATCGCCGCAAACTGGGTCATTAACGACCTCTTGGGCGCCTTGAACAGAACCGGCAAGACCATTGAGGAGACCCCGGTTTCGCCCGCCCAGCTCGGCGCTATCATCGACCTGATCAAGGCCGAAACCATCTCCGGCAAGATCGCCAAGGACCTTTTCGAGATCGTGCTCACTGAAGGCGGCGATCCCGCAGAGATTGTCGAGGCCCGCGGCATGAAGCAGGTCACCGACACCGGCGCCATCGAAAAGGCCGTCGACGAGATCATCGCCGCCAATCCGGACCAGGTTGCTAAGGTCAAGGCCAAGCCGACGCTTGCCGGCTGGTTCGTCGGCCAGGTGATGAAATCGACCGGTGGCAAGGCCAATCCGCAGGCCGTGCAGGCCCTCGTCAAGGCCAAGCTCGGCATCGAAGAGGAATAGGCTCCGTGTATTTCGTGCGCACGGCCGGCGAACAGGATCTCGGGAAGGTCCGCGACCTTCTCGTGGAGACCTGGCACGCCGCTTATGACCGGCACTTTGGCGCGGCGAAAGTCGATGAACTGATCGAACTTCTTCTATCGCCGGCCAAGCTGAGAGCGCGGCTGGCAAAGCCGCAATCTGAGTTCCTGGTTGCCGACAATGGCGAGGATATCGGCGGCATGGGCTATGCCGTCATGTCCGAGCAGATGACAAAGACCGTTCTTCTGCATATGCTTTATGTCCGCCCGTCGCTGCAGCGAAACGGCATCGGCCGCGACATCTTCGCCGAGCTGGAAACCTGCTTTCCGGACGCTGAGGTCATGCGCCTCGATGTCGAGCCCGAGAATGCCGAAGCAATCTCCTTCTACGAGGCCCACGGCTTTGCCGAGGTCGGTCGCAACGAAAATGCCGGGCCGGGACAGTCAGGTATTCCGGCGCTAGTGTTTGAGAAGCGGCTGGTAAGCCACTAAATGGATCAGAAGAATTTGGCGATAACTGGAACTGATCTGTTGATCCGCGAAGCCCGAGAGGCGGATCTTGGCGCCTTGATCTCGCTCTTCGCCGCCGATGCGCTCGGCGGGCACGGCGATACCGTCGATCCGGCTGCCTATGACGACTACCTCCGCGCCTTCCGCACCATCCAGGCCTCGCCGAATCAGACACTCTACGTTGCCGAACTGGCGGGTGACGTTGTCGGCACGTTCCAAACCATGCTCATGACTTCGCTGAACGGCCGCGGCTCCTCCTCGATGATCATCGAAGCCGTGCAGACGCGTGTCGATCTGCGCGGGCAGGGGATCGGTGCTGCGATGATCAATTTTTGCATTGCCGAGGCAAAAGGCCGCGGCGTGCGGCTTGTGCAATTGACCTCGAACGCCGTTCGCAAGGATGCCCATCGTTTCTATGAAAGATTGGGTTTCAAGCCGAGCCATCTCGGCTTCAAGATGGCCTTGAAATGAAGCGCGTTTCCCATGTGAATCTCTGGACAATCCGCTTGTCAGGCGGCATAAGCAAACTATCGAATTCTGGTTTGGCCTGCTCCCAACGGGCATAAGGAAAAGACATGTGGAATTTACTCGTACAAACCTTCACTTGGTGGAACGGTCAGACGATGGGCACCCGATTCGCGACCTGGCGGTTCGGCAAGCGCGTCGGCGAGGATGAATTCGGCAACGTCTATTACGAGGGCGGAATGTCCTCCTACGGTCTTCCGAAGCGCTGGGTGATCTACAAGGGTTATGCCGAAGCCTCCGCGATTCCTCCGGGCTGGCACGGCTGGATGCATCATCGGACCGACGTACCGCCGACCAAAGACAACTATGTTGCCAAGGAATGGCAGAAGGCCCACCGCGCCAATCCGACTGGCTCGCCGCAGGCCTATCGTCCGCCGGGCTCGCTGTCCGTTGCAGGCGAACGTCCGCGCGTTACTGGCGATTATGACGCCTGGACCCCGGGCAACTGAGCATAGAAGGCCGGCCCGTCCTTTGGCCACAATTGGCCTTTAGGCGCAGAATGTGCCGGCTCATGCTAGGCGCTTTGACCGAGACCAAGCGGAGATTGGCGGATATGACGTTTTTCACGCGGAGCGCTTCTTTGCGTGCGATGTCGAGAGTGGCGCTCGCCCTCGCCATGGGCGCTCTTGTGCCGCCATCAGCGGAGGCGGCGCGTATTTCCAACCCCGTCGCGGTCTTCTCCGGCCTCGACAAGATCACCGGCCGCATCACGACTTTCGATGTCTACATCAACGAGACGGTGCAATTCGGCGCGCTGCAGGTGACGCCGAAGGCCTGCTATTCCCGTGACGATACCGAGCAGCAGAAGGTCGACGGCTTTGTCGAGGTGGACGAGATCACGCTCGACCGCCGCATCCGTCGCATCTTCACCGGTTGGATGTTTGCCGACAGCCCGGGCCTCAACGCCGTCGAACATCCGATCTATGACGTCTGGCTGAAAGAGTGCAAACAGAAGTCTGATATCCCGCCGCCGGATAGCGCTGGCGCTAAGTAGTCGCTTTCAAGAAATGTACTACAAAGTACCGCCCGCAGAAGCCTTGCTTCTGCGGGCATAGTTTTAGCTTCATCCCAGATCGGCCGCGGCTTCAGCTATTTCCTGACGGTCGGCCGCCTCCGACAGGTCGAGGGTGATCCTCATCCCGTCTTTGGGCCTGTGGCGCAGAAAGTCGTGACGGCCCGAATGGGCTTTCAATCTACCCCCATCGTGGAGAGCCTGAATCCGCGAACGCGAGATCGCCAGTTCTGACGCCAGCAACCGATCAAGACGCAGATTCATTGGGAACTCGACTAATATCTCGATGTCCAGCACAGTCCATTCGCTTGGCTCATTTCTGGCGACTTTCCGAATGATGACCTCCGGCAGTTCCTCGATGCGATTGGCTTTTCGCTTCAATTCGTCGAGATCGAATTCTTGGGCTCGCACCCAATTCGGATCGCTGCGCTGCAATGCCTCGAGCGTGGAGCGGGCTAGGTCGTGAACGGTCCTTCGCTCGAACAGCGTTCGGTTCCAGGTCTTTTGACAATCGATGCATTTGTAAATGAGCCAGGCGTCAAGCCTCTTGCCATTAAAATTGAGCCTGATTTTGCCGCTCGATCTGAAGGGTCTCGGTGATCCACAACCGCTGCAGGCGATCCATGGCTGAGGCGAGCTTCGAGGCGAGATGGTCCAACGGACCTGAAGAACATTGCACATACCGTCTTGGTCTTCCGTCTGGAAGTCCACAAGCTGGCGGTGAGACAAGCCCGTCAGGGCACGGTGTGGCGATGTTGAAGGACGGCTGAAGAGCTGAGACAGCAGTGGCTGCGCTGGGCGCGTTTGATAATGCCAAACCGGTCTCAGGCCATCACCCGATGGACATGAATATTCACCAGTCGGCGCTAGCTAGGCCGCCCTGATGCACTGGGTGCTTTGGATGAGACCGGCAATTACAAAGGCAAAATGAAACCTCAACGCGCAAACGCTCTTCGCGCGAAACGATAGCAGAGAACAACCGGGATTTGAAGCCGGGAAAGCCTCAGTGGTGAACTGTTCACGTCGTCCGTCAGCCTTGCAGCGATAAAGGTGTGGATACGCCACGCTCAAACGAAAATACGAACATTGGAAGAACAGGCTTTGAACGCGGCGCAGGACCAAATCAAGGACAAGCTCTATATCAATTTCAGCAGCGGCACAGGCGGTGCTCCAGCCGCCATCAAGATGACACCCACACCGGAATATGTAGACGACTCTGTCAATCCTCGGCTCCTTGATTTGTTCAGCGAAGCCGCGCGTGCGATCGCGTCATACCAATGGAGTTTCCCGAGCATTGCTCAAGCCGGCTAACCTTATCTCGACTATTATCAGCACCAACGTCGCCGACCGGGTTGTTGATGGCGGCATTTATGAACTGTGACGCTTTACCACAATTACCCTCCCCAGGATGGTCAAAGTGCCTATTCCGAACGCTGGCTGCTCGTACGCGTCGGCTAGGTTTCAATTGTCCTTAAAGCTGAGATTGGGTGATTCCATCGCCTTTTCCAGCATTCTTGCGTATTGATCCTTCGGCACGTCAATTGCGCCGAATGTTCTCAAATGCTCGGTGGTGAATTGGGTATCGAGCAAGGTGAAACCGCGCTGTTTGAGGCGTTCGACAAGATAGACGAGGCAGATCTTCGAGGCGTCTGTGCGGCGTGAAAACATGCTCTCGCCAAAGAAGGCCGAGCCGAGCGAGACGCCGTAGAGCCCGCCGACCAGCCTGGAGCCTTCCCAGGCCTCGACAGAATGGGCGTGGCCGATATGGTGCAGGGTCGAATAGAGCGTCCGGATGGTTTTGTTGATCCAGGTGCTTGGTCGGCCGTTGGTCTGCTCGGCGCAGGCGGCGATAACGCCGTCGAAATCCGTATTGAAACGAATATCGAAGGGCTTGCGGCGGATGGTCTTCGCCAGGCTTTTCGAAACGTGGAACGTGTCGAGCGGCAGGACGCCGCGTAGCTCCGGCTCGACCCAGAAGATTTCCGGATCGTCAGCCGATTCCGCCATCGGGAAGAGCCCGATGGAATAGGCGCGCAACAGAATCTCCGGAGTAATGCCGGGATTTCTGCCACGCGGTCCTACCATAGGTCAAGCCGATCCCTTCGCCAGATAGTTTTCCAGCCAGTGTATATCGTAATCGCCATTGGCGATATCCTGATTGGAAACCAGTTCCTGGAACAGGGGTAGGGTGGTCTTGATGCCGTCGACCACGAACTCATCAAGCGCACGGCGCAGACGCATCATGCATTCGACGCGAGTGCGGCCATGCACGATCAACTTGCCGATCAGACTGTCATAATAAGGCGGGATTCTGTAGCCCTGATAGGCGCCGGAATCGATGCGCACGCCAAGGCCGCCCGGCGCATGGAAATGCGTGATTGTGCCGGGCGAGGGCACGAAAGTACGCGCGTCCTCGGCATTGATACGGCATTCGATGGCGTGACCGTGGAAATGCACATCATCTTGTGTCACCGAAAGACCGCCGCCCGAGGCGACGCGGATCTGTTCGTGCACGAGATCGATGCCGGTGATCGCTTCGGTGACTGGATGCTCCACTTGCAGGCGCGTGTTCATTTCAATGAAATAGAACTCGCCGTTTTCGTAGAGGAACTCGATCGTGCCGGCGCCGCGGTACTTCAACTTCTTCATGGCGTCGGCGCAGATCTGACCGATCTTCATGCGCTGCTCGACGTTGAGTGCCGGCGAATTGGCTTCTTCCCAAACTTTCTGGTGGCGGCGCTGCAGCGAGCAGTCGCGCTCTCCGAGATGCACGGCATTGCCCTCACCGTCGCCGAACACCTGTATTTCGATGTGGCGCGGCTTGCCGAGATATTTTTCCATGTACACGGATTCATTGCCGAAGGCGGCCGCCGCTTCGGTACGCGCCGTCGACCAGGCTTCGATGACATCCGCTTCCGTGCGCGCCACCTTCATGCCGCGGCCGCCGCCGCCGGCGGTCGCCTTGATCAGCACGGGGTAGCCGATTTCCCTTGCCGTCCGCAGCGCGTCCGCCTCGGTCTTCACTTCGCCGTCCGAGCCGGGAACGACAGGAATGCCGAGCTGCTGCGCGGTCGTCTTGGCGGTGATCTTGTCGCCCATGATGCGGATATGGTCCGCCGTCGGTCCGATGAAGGTAATGCCATGTGCTTCAAGAATATCGGCGAACTTGGCGTTCTCCGACAGGAACCCATAGCCCGGATGCACGGCGTCGGCGCCAGTGATCTCGCAGGCCGCGACGATCTGGTGAATGTTGAGATAGCTCTCGCGCGACGGCGGCGGGCCGATACACACGCTTTCATCCGCTAGACGCACATGCATCGCGTCGGCGTCGGCGGTCGAGTGAACCGCTACGCTCGCAATGCCAAGCTCCTTGCAGGCGCGCAGCACACGAAGGGCGATCTCTCCGCGATTGGCTATGAGAATCTTCGAAATCATGGGCATGGGGCCTACTCGATGACGACCAGGGCTTCGCCGTATTCGACCGGCCGACCGTCCTGAATGAGGATTTCGGTCACGATGCCGGATTTCGGCGCGGGGATCTGGTTCATCGTCTTCATCGCTTCGATAATCAGCAGCGTCTGACCTTCCTTGACAGAAGCGCCGACCTCGATGAAATGCGCAGCACCCGGTGCAGGCGCCATGTAAACTGTGCCGACCATCGGTGCGCTGACGACGTTATCGGGATTGCGGGACTTGCCGACAGGTGCGGCGGCTGCGGCCGCCGCAGAGGCGACGGCAGGTGCGGCTGCGGCATAAGCGGGTGCTGCGATTGGCGCTTGAACATATTGTGTCGTGCCGGCGCGCGAGACGCGGATACGCAGATCTTCCTGCTCGACTTCGATCTCGGTCAGATCCGTCTCGTTCAGAATATTAGCGAGGTCGCGAATCAACGCCTGGTCGATGCCCAATTTCTTTTCAGCCATGGATGTCTTGCCCTGTATTCTTGTTATTGCGTGATGGATTTCAGCGCATGCAGCGCCAGGATGTAGCCGTAGGGCCCGAAACCGCAGATCATGCCCTTAGCGGCGGGCGCGATCATCGATTTGTGCCGGAATTCTTCGCGTGCGTGAATATTGGAGATATGAACCTCCACCACTGGAATGGAAATGGCACGGATTGCGTCATGAAGCGCGATCGACGTATGGCCATAGGCGCCCGGATTGATGGCGATGCCGGCAGCGACATCTCCGGCTTCATGGAGCCAGTCGACCAGCACGCCCTCATGATTGCTCTGGCGAAAGTCAATGACGAACCCGAGGCTTTCGCCCACGGATTTGCAGTCGGCTTCTATATCCTTGAGAGTCTTGCCGCCATAGATGCCCGGCTCGCGTTTGCCAAGGGCATTCAAATTGGGTCCGTTTAGGACGAAAATGGTTTGCGCCATCAGAGGTTCCGTCAAAGTGCAGCGCAACCTATAGACTCCCGAGGGCCCATAGGAAAGCCCCCAGGGCATAGGTTGCGCATGTGTAGGTGTGGAAACGCCCCGAATTTGGCGAATTTACGCATGCTCCTGAAATCGGCTCGACTTCGGAATGGCTCGCGCATCTTCTGATACGCCACTGTGTCCTTTATGCAACCTTTAAGACGAACGAGGCAATCATTTCCGCGGCTTAGCAGGTCGTCTTGCCGCAACTGCGGACATTGGCGATCTTCTGTTGAATCGCGTCGAGGCCGATCGCGCCCGAGATCGCCTCGTTACCGATGACGTAGGCCGGCGTGCCGGTGACGTTGAGATCAGTGGCGAGCTGGTAGGTAGCCTTTACCGAATCATTGTTCGGGCTCTTGGCCATTTCGGCGCGGATTGCCGCCTCGGTAACGCCAAGTGAGGTCGCGACTTCGATGGCGCTGTCTTCCGAGGCGCGGCCGTCGCTGCTGAGCAGCGTATGGTGGAATTCGGCATATTTTTCCGGTGCTAGCTTACGGAAAGCGTCGGAGACCCTGGATGCGGCAACGGAGTCCGGCCCAAGGATCGGGAACTCCTTCAGCACGAAACGCACGTTCGGGTCTTGCTTCAGCAGCGCGTCCATATCGGGGAGTGCATGGCGGCAATAGGTACAATTATAATCGAAGAATTCGACGACGGTGACGTTGCCCTTTGGATTGCCGATCGTGACATCATTCTTGGAATTGAAGATGGCATCCTTGTTTTGGGCGACAGCCTGGGCCGACTGAGCGATGCGCTGCTCATCCTGTTTCTTCTCAAGCGCCGCCTGCGCGTCCAAGAGAACTTCCGGATGCTCGACGAGATATTGCTTGATGAACTCTCCAAATTCTTTTTTCTGTTGGTCATCCAGCGCGGCTGCGGGCTGGATCATTGCGAATGACGCGGTGATGGCGATCGCTGAAACCGTCAGCAGGGTCTTGGAAAAAAAGGTCATTGGGTCCTCGTTTGGGTAGATGCTGAGGTTTATCGTCCGCTTCGGGATATCATTGCCTGATTAAAATCCACAGATGCTTGCGAGCAATTTAGGGCGCATGCTTATTTCCAGAAACAGGAATTTTCACGACAAAGCCGCAATCGCGGGATTGTGAACAGGCTAATATTGCGGCAATTGTCTGGCGCTAATCCGATCCGAGAAAGAAGTGACCTTGTTTTCCCTATCCAAACGCAGCGATGTCGAACCCTTTCACGCGATGGATGTGCTGGCGGAGGCGACGCGCCGGCGACAGGCGGGACATGCCGTCATCTCAATGGCGGTTGGCCAGCCATCGCATCCAACGCCGCAGGCCGCGCTTGAGGCGTCGCGCGAAGCACTCGGTCACGGCCGCATCGGCTACACGGATGCACTCGGCACGCTGGCGCTGAAACAGGCGCTAGCCGGTCACTATCGAATTCGGCACGGGCTCACCATCGACCCAAAGCGGATCGCGATCACCACCGGTTCGTCGGCCGGATTCAATCTCGCCTTCCTGACCCTGTTCGATCCCGGCGACAGCGTTGCGATCGCCCGTCCCGGCTATCCCGCCTATCGCAATATTCTCGCTGCCCTCGGGCTGGACGTCCTCGAAGTGCCTGTCACCGCCGAGACCCAATTCACGCTGACGCCGGAGAGCCTGGAGGTAGCGCAAGCAGCCAGCGGCAAACGTTTGAAGGGCGTGCTGCTCGCAAGCCCCGCCAATCCGACCGGTACAGTGACGGGCAAGGCTGCGCTGAAAGCGCTCGCCGAGTATTGCGCCGACCGCTCGATCGCCTTCATCTCCGACGAAATCTATCATGGCCTGACCTTCGTCGGCGAAGAGACGAGTGCTCTGGAACTGACTGACGAAGCGATCGTCATCAATTCCTTCTCGAAATACTACTGCATGACCGGCTGGCGTATCGGCTGGATGGTGCTGCCGGAGCGACTGGTGCGACCAATCGAGCGCGTTGCCCAGAGCCTTTATATCTCAGCGCCGGAACTTTCGCAGATTGCCGCGGCCGCAGCACTCGGGTCAGGGGTGGAGCTGGATGTCTACCGCGAAAGCTATCGCCGCAACCGCGATTTCCTAATGCGCCGTCTGCCCGAAATCGGCTTCTCCATCGCTTCGCCGATGGATGGCGCTTTCTACGCCTACGTCGATGTCAGCAAGTTCACCAACGACAGCATGGCCTTCGCCCGCAAGATGCTGGCCGAAATCAACGTCGCCGCCACACCCGGCCTCGATTTCGATCCAATCGAGGGACACCGCACGATGCGCATCTCCTATGCCGGCTCGAACGCGGAGATCGAGGAGGCGGCGGAACGCATGGCCGCCTGGCTGAAATAAATCCGATATCAGTAAGTTACAGCAGGTTTCGAAAGTATTTTAGGAAGTATTTGATTAGGATTTCAGGATTGGCAGCCGAACCGGGCCGCCCAATCCTTCGAGGTTGCGCCGAAATGCGCCTTAGGACGGGGCGGAACCGGCTTTGCAACTTGCCGCGCCGTAAAGCGTAACTCGCGGTTCGACGTGTAAGGGATGAAGCGAAGCGACCCTCGAGGGACGAGGGCTCGTGTAACAGAACAATCTATTATGGCGCACCTTCCATCCGCATTACTGTAACCGGCAAAAAATCCGGCCGTGTTGCCACGGCCGGATTTGTTATTTCGGTCCGAACAGCAGTGTTCAGAAGAAGCCACGGCGTTGCCACCAACCGGCCTTCTTCGGCTTGGTCGGCTCGCCATCCGTATCGCCGCCTTCGCTCGTGCGGGTGGACCTGACCACCGGCTCGGAGGAAGAGACGTTCGACTCGCGGTTGGCGCGTATCGGCTTGCCCTCGGCTTCGATCACCTCGGACTCCGCTGCGACCACCGGTTCGACGGCACTGTCGAGATCGCCGGCGATTTCGGCGACAGTTTCGACTTCTGCGTCAACGGCAGCTGCCATTTCGGCAACCGGGGCTTCGACCGGCGATGCTTCGGCTTTCGGCTTGCGACGGCTGCGGCTCTTGGGCTTCACCTCTTCGGCAACGACGGGCGCAGTTTCGACAGCCGCCATGGCCGGCTGGCTTTCGACGGCGGCTTCACCTTCGGCGACAATGATTTCATCGACGGTCAGGACATCCTCTTCGCCGTCATTCTCGTCGTCAACGCCTTCGTCGGAGCCGGCTGCTTCACTGCCGGCGGCCAATTCATTGCCTTCACCGTCGCGATTGCGGCGGCCACCGCGCTTGCCGCGACGGCGGCGCTTGCGCTTCTGCTGTCCATCCTCGCCAGAAACGGTAGCGACTTCGCTGCTACCGCTATTGTCGTCCTCGTCGCCTTCATCCGCTTCTTCGCTACCATCCTCAGGGGATGTATCGGCGGAATCGGAGGCGGCTTGGGCCTCATTGCCACGGCCGCGACGGCGGCGGCGGCGCTTGCGCTTGCGGCCGCCTTCATTGGATTCAGAGCGGGCGACAGGCTCCTGTTCGACGCCGGCGGCCTTTTCTTCGAGTTCTTCGTCTTCGTCCTCGTCGGCTTCGATGACGATATCGTCGTCTTCATCCTCGGGAATGGCTGCGAAGTTGAACAGAGATTCGATCTTCACCGGATTTTCGACGGGCTCACCGCGATCAATCGCAAAATGCTGCGTGCCAACCGCATTGTCCGCGTCGATGACGATCGAGACGCCGAAGCGGTTTTCGTAATCGACAATCGTCTGGCGCTTGTGGTTCAGCAGATAGAGCGCGATGTCCGGCGTGGTCCGCACGGTGATATCATGCGTCGTATTCTTCAGCAGATACTCTTCGATGCCGCGCAGGACATGCAGCGCAACGGAGGACTGCGAGCGGACGTGACCGGTGCCGCCGCAATGCGAGCAGATCTGCGTCGTGCTTTCGAGAACCGAAGCGCGGATGCGCTGACGCGACATTTCCAGCAGGCCAAAATGCGAGATGCGGCCGACCTGGATGCGGGCGCGATCGTTCTTCAGGCACTCCTTCAGCTTCTTCTCGACAGCACGGTTGTTACGCTTTTCTTCCATGTCGATGAAGTCGATGACGATCAGGCCAGCAAGGTCGCGCAGGCGCAGTTGGCGCGCAATTTCTTCGGCCGCTTCCAGGTTTGTCTGGAGCGCGGTGTCTTCGATCGAATGCTCCCGGGTCGAGCGGCCGGAGTTGACGTCGATTGAAACCAGCGCCTCCGTCTGGTTCATGATCAGGTAGCCGCCAGAAC
The DNA here is from genome assembly GCF_030272695.1 of Martinezella calliandrae. GTDB lineage: Bacteria > Pseudomonadota > Alphaproteobacteria > Rhizobiales > Rhizobiaceae > Rhizobium > Rhizobium calliandrae. Next base: position 9,413 of record NZ_JARFYN010000019.1, on the reverse strand, counting down.
GCAGCGTCACCTGCGGCTGCAGCATGCGGTCAAGCTGCGCTTCGATGCCGGAGCGCGAGAAAATCGGGTGAATGTCGCGATAGGGCTGAACCACCTTGGCGTGGCTCGGCATCAGCATCTTCATGAAGTCCTTGGCTTCGCGATACCCCTCTTCGCCGGCAACGATAATCTCGCCGATATCCTTGTTGTAGAGGTCGCGGATCGAGCGCTTAATCAAGCTGCCTTCTTCGTAGACCAGGCAGGGAGCGGTCGAAGCGAGCGTCAGCGTGCGGACGTTTTCCCACAGGCGCATCAGATATTCGAAGTCGCGCTTGACCTCGACCTTGGTGCGGTTGGCGCCGGCAGTACGCAGGATGACGCCCATGCCTTGCGGCACCTCGAGCATCTTTGCGATTTCCTTGAGGCGCTTGCGGTCCTGCGGATTGGTGATCTTGCGGGAGATGCCGCCGCCGCGCGCCGTGTTCGGCATCAGAACGGAATAGCGGCCTGCAAGCGACAAATAAGTCGTGAGCGCTGCACCCTTGTTGCCGCGCTCTTCCTTGGCCACCTGCACCAGCAAGATCTGGCGGCGCTTGATGACTTCCTGGATGCGGTACTGCTTTCGCGGCTTGCGCTGTGTGCGGTCCGGAACCTCTTCCATCGCGTCTTCGGCGCCGACGGATTCGATCACTTCTTCTTCGTGGTCATGATCGTCGTCGTCGTCGTCGTCATGACGGCGCTTGGAAACGTCGACGTCTTCGGAAATCGAGTCGGTTTCAACCATCGCTGCCATTTCGCCGGACGGGCCTTCTTCGTCTTCGCTTGGAGCGTCGACTGTTGCCGTCGCTTCGACTGCAGGAGCCTCTTGGGCGGCAGCTTCGGCAACCACTTTTTTGCGACTGCGGCGCGGCTTCGGCTTCTTTGCTGGAGCTTCTTCCTCGGCGGGAGCCGCTACCTGGGCAGGGGCTTCCGCTTGGGCTTCTTCTGCGACAACGACTTCAGCTTCAGCTTCGTCCTTGTGGACGATACCGATGTCGGGCTGTTCCTGCTGGGAAAGATCAAGCGCGGTTTCGACGTGCTCGACATCGTCATCACGGCGATGCTCTTCGGCTTCCGCCTTCAGGAGTGCCTGCCGGTCGGCAAGCGGGATCTGGTAGTAGTCAGGATGAATTTCGGCAAAGGCCAGGAAGCCGTGCCGGTTGCCGCCGTAATCCACAAAGGCGGCCTGCAACGAGGGCTCGACCCTCGTCACCTTGGCGAGATAGATGTTGCCGCGGATCTGCTTCTTGTGCTGCGACTCGAAGTCAAATTCTTCTATGCGGTTCCCGCGAACGACAACAACACGCGTCTCTTCCTCGTGAGACGCATCGATAAGCATTTTGTCTGCCATGAAAGCTGTGCTCCTCGGCGCCGGCATGCGGAACGGCGCCGGCCTGTCGCTGGGACAGGCTGGATGCGATCCACCATTGCTGCGCCGGATAATGAAAGTCGCGATTGGTTGTTTTGCGATGACAGCAGCCAGACAACGGCCGGGACTTTAGTTCCCCGGGGTCTGTTCAATTCCTGAAAAAGCTGCAGCGGTAACATCCGTAACCAAGCGAGATCGACAATGCCTTAGACCCATCAACCGGGTCCGATGAATGTGCTCTCTTTTTAAAGAGCGTTTGGTGGCTCTCCACCGATGAATTTCCCGCGCAAAACCGGAAACTCAGATATCCAGTATGGGAGCAGAAGCACCGGAGACGGCGGATGACGGCCGCTTGTGGCGCCCAGTACTCGAGGCGGCTGCCTTTGCGGCGACTCTATCCCGTCAACACTTCTACCCTAATATGCGTTGTATGTTTAATCTGTCACAATAGCAAGGGGAAAGCCAAGTATGCCATAATATTGATGGATTCGTCGTGTGATGAAGACGAGGGGACGGCGTTTCCGATTCTTCTCCCGGCACGCCATCACATCAACACCACCGCATTACCCGCGATTTTCCGGTTATTTTTGGACTTCAAAAACAACATTGGAACCGATATGGGGCGCGGTGAGCAGTTGTTAAAGGGATAGCGGCATGCGATGGAGAATGAGGTGAGGGCTTTGCAAATTGCAGGAGCGGCCCTCGCAGTGACGGCTCTTTCAATCTTTTCGCCGTTTGCGACGGCTGTAGCCGCGGCAGATCCCTTGCTCGCCTATGGCGCACGCATCGCCGGCGACGATGCCCGTACGCGAATCGTCATCGATTTGGATCGCGAGCCGGCCTTCTTTGTTCATTATCTCGACAACCCCGTGCGCGTTGTCGTTGACCTTCCGGCAACGGCCTTTGGCTTTCCGGCAAAGGATCTGAAGCCGGTCGGCCTCTTCAAGGACATACGCTACGGCACCATGGATGAGGACAGCGCCCGCATCGTCCTGACGGCGGCCAAGCCGGTGAAGCTGGTCATGGCCAAGGTGCAGGCCGATGAAGACGGCAAGGGGCATCGCCTGGTACTCGACGCCGAGATGCTACCCGCCGCGCAATTTGCGGAGCTGATCAGGCAACAGAGCTGGACCAACGACGACACCGCAAAGGATGTCGGCCCGGTGGCATCGATGGAAAAGGCCGATCCGGGCTCCTTTCTCGTGGCTGTCGACGCCGGTCATGGCGGCATCGATGCCGGCGCCACCGCCAGCGACGGGGTCACGCAGGAAAAAGAAATCACGCTCACCTTCGCCAAGCTTCTGGCCGACAAGCTGAATGCCCAGCCCGGCATCAAGGCGTTTCTGACGCGCGACAAGGACGAATATCTGTCATTGTCGCAGCGGGTCACCATCGCCCGACAGAACCATGCCTCGCTGTTCATTTCGCTGCATGCGGACACGTTGAAGCAAAAGGATATCCGGGGCGCGACCGTCTACACGATCTCCGATAAGGCCTCCGATAAGCTCGCAAGCGAAGTCGCCGATCGCGAAAACAATTCCGATCAGCTCGCCGGTGCCGAGACGCAGGCTCAGCCCGCGGCGGTCGCCGATATTCTGATGGATTTGACGCGGCGTGAGACACAGGCTTTTTCCATATCGCTGGCGCAGGACGTGCTGACCTCGTTCACCGGCCAGATCGCCATGATCAACAATCCGCATCGCCATGCCGGCTTCCGCGTCCTGCAAGCGCCCGACGTTCCCTCGATTTTGCTCGAACTCGGCTTCCTTTCGAACAAGGATGATGAAAAGCTGCTCCTCGATCCTGATTGGCGGCAGAAATTGGCCGACCGGCTTACCGATGCCGTGAAACAATACCGCGTTTCGACCATTGCGAATGGCGGCTGAGCATGGGGACGATGAGCGCCGTTCGTGTCTTCCATGTAACAGCCACTGCTTATGGTCTGGGATGAAGTGAGGAATACTGGCGGAGAGCCCTATTTTGCTCACATTCCCGCCGTTACAGCGAAGTACTGTTTGCCCCGCAGGCGGCATGCACGGCTTTGTGCCGTTACCGTCTTGCATTAACACCTTGAGCGTGCAAAACGCCCGTGAATGTGCGATGGTCTCGCACATGCGCCGCATGAAGAGAAGCACCGGTAGCATCATATGGTCAGACTGATTGGATATTTCTTTGGGCTGGGCTGCATCCTGTTCCTGGGTGCGGCTGCGGCTGCGGCCATTTATCTGAGCGTCGTCTCCAAGGATCTGCCCGACTATGAGGTCCTGGCAAAGTATGCTCCGCCGGTGACGACCCGCATTCATGCCGGTAACGGTGCGCTGATGAAGGAATATTCGCGCGAGAACCGGCTGTTCCTGCCGATCCAGGCCATTCCCGATCGCGTCAAGGCCGCTTTCCTCTCAGCCGAAGACAAGAACTTCTACAATCATCCCGGTGTCGATGTCGGCGGCCTGATGCGTGCCGTTGCCGTCAACCTCCAGAACATTGGTTCCGGCCGCCGTTTTGTCGGCGCATCGACCATCACCCAGCAGGTTGCCAAGAATTTCCTGCTTTCGGCCGACCAGACCTTCGACCGCAAGATCAAGGAAGCGATCCTCTCCTTCCGCATCGAGCAGACCTATAGCAAGGACAAGATCCTCGAGCTTTATCTCAACGAGATCTATTTCGGCCTGAATTCCTATGGCATCGCGGGTGCCGCGCTCACCTATTTCGACAAGTCGGTGAACGAGCTGACCATTGCCGACTCGGCCTATCTCGCTTCGCTGCCCAAGGGTCCGTCCAACTATAATCCGTTCCGCCACCCCGACGCTGCAATGACGCGCCGCAACTGGGTGATCGACCGCATGGTCGAGAACGGCTATGTCAGCCAGAGCGACGGCGAGGACGCCAAAAAGCAGCCGCTCGGCGTCGTGCCGCCGAAGAACGGGCCGTCGCTTTTCGCCTCTGACTATTTCTCAGAGGAAGTTCGCCGCCAGTTGCTCGACCAGTACGGCGAGAAGATGCTTTATGAGGGCGGGCTTTCGGTACGCACCTCGCTCGATCCGCAAATGCAGCTGGAAGCGCGCAAGGCACTGCAGGACGGTCTCGTCGACTATGACGAGCGCCGCGGCTTCCACGGGCCGATCAAACAGATCGCGACATCGCAGGACTGGGGTTCGGAGCTTGCCAAGATCCCGGCCTTGAGCGATGTGCCGGAATGGCAGTTGGCCGTCGTGCTTTCGGTGTCCGACCAGACCGTCGATATCGGCCTGCAGCCGAGTGTCGACGCTGCCGGCAAGGTCGCAGGCGACCGAAAGCGCGGTACGATCGGCGCCGCCGACATGCGCTGGGCCTATCGCTCAGCCAATGGCGGCAAGACGGCGAAATCGCCGAGCGGCGTACTGAACGCTGGTGACGTGATCTACGTCCAGAAAACCGGCGATTCCGATTCCAGCATCTATCGCCTGCGCCAGCCTCCGAAGGTGCAGGGCGGCCTCGTCGTCATGGACCCGCATACCGGCCGTGTGCTCGCTATGGTCGGCGGCTTCTCCTATGCGCAATCGGAGTTCAACCGCGCCACCCAGGCAAAGCGCCAGCCGGGCTCGTCTTTCAAGCCCTTCGTTTACGCCGCGGCCATGGATAACGGCTATACGCCTGCGTCGGTCATTCTCGACGATCCGCTCCAGATCACGCTCAGCAACGGCCAGGTGTGGAAGCCGGAAAACTATGAAGGCGAGGGCGGCGGCGCCCATACGCTGCGCTTTGCCATCGAGCATTCACGCAACCTGATGACCGTGCGCCTCGCCGCCGATATGGGCATGCCGCTGGTCGCCGAATATGCCGACCGCTTCGGTATCTACGACCATATGAATCCGGTTCTTGCCATGGCGCTTGGCGCCGGCGAGACGACGGTGCTGCGTATGGTTTCCGCCTACTCGGTCATTGCCAATGGCGGCAAGCAGATCAAGCCGACATTGATCGACCGCATTCAGGACCGTTACGGCGCGACTATCTTCAAGCACGAGGAACGAGTCTGCGACACCTGCAATTTCAGCGCGTGGCAGAACCAGGACGAGCCCGTCATCGCCGATAATCGCGAGCAGGTGCTTGACCCGATGACTGCCTATCAGGTCACGTCGATGATGCAGGGCGTCGTCATCCGCGGCACGGCGGCCGGCAAGGTAAAGCTCAACACCGATGTCGCCGGCAAGACCGGTACGACCAATGATGAGAAGGACGCCTGGTTCGTCGGCTTTACGCCGAGCCTTGTCGCCGGCCTTTATATCGGCTACGACACGCCGAGCACGCTCGGCCGCGGCGCGACCGGCGGCTCGATTGCTGCGCCGATCTTCAACGAGTTCATGCAGGCTGCCACTAAGGATCAGGCGCCGCAGAAGTTCCAGGTCCCGGCAGGCATGAACATGATGGCCGTCAACCGCGCGACCGGCATGGCCGCACAGCCCGGTGATCCCGACGCCATCATGGAGGCCTTCAAGCCCGGCACCGGCCCGGCCACCACCTATACGGTCATCGGCGGCGGCGATGCGGCAGCGCAGGTCGCTCCTGAGGAAATTCTGAAGACTTCGCCGCAGGCCAACCAGGCGGTCACCTCGGGCGCGGGCGGTCTCTTCTGATCTCATCGGATTTCTTCGATGATCAGCCGCGGGGCTTTACAGTCGCGGCATGTGTCACTATGTCACCAACACTCTTTGAATCGAACAGCCGTTCACAGCGAATGGCCGAGTAAAGAAACGGAAATATGCGAGCGGAAATCGAGAATGTAGTCGACGAAACCAAGCAGGCCATAAGCCTGCTGAGGAGGCATCTTTGACTGGGATCAGGCGGTAAGACGACTGGACTGGTTGAACAACAAGGCAGAGGATCCGACCCTCTGGAACGATGCCACCGAAGCACAGAAGCTGATGCGCGAGCGCCAGCAGCTCGATGACGGCATCAACGGCGTGCGTGCTCTTGAGCGGCAGCTTTCCGACAATGTCGAGCTGATCGAGCTTGGCGAGGAAGAGGGCGATCCCGATGTCGTCCGCGAGGCCGAGGAAGCCCTCAAGGGCCTGAAGGCGGAAGCCGCGCGCCGGCAAGTGGAAGCTATGCTGTCGGGCGAGGCCGATTCCAACGACACCTACCTGGAAGTTCATTCCGGTGCCGGCGGTACCGAGAGCCAGGACTGGGCGAACATGCTGCTGCGCATGTACACGCGCTGGGCCGAGCGGCAGCGCTTCAAGGTGGAACTGCTCGAAGTCCACGATGGCGAAGAAGCTGGCATCAAATCGGCGACGCTGCTGGTCAAGGGCCACAATGCCTATGGCTGGCTGAAGACCGAATCGGGCGTTCACCGCCTGGTGCGCATCTCGCCCTACGACAGCAACGCCCGCCGTCATACCTCCTTCTCGTCGATCTGGGTTTATCCTGTCGTCGACGACTCGATCCAGATCGAGATCAATGAAAGCGACTGCCGCATCGACACCTATCGTTCGTCCGGCGCCGGCGGGCAGCACGTCAATACGACCGATTCGGCCGTGCGTATCACGCACATCCCGACCGGTATCGTCGTGCAGTGCCAACAAGAACGTTCACAGCACAAGAACCGCGCCAAGGCCTGGGACATGCTGCGCGCCCGCATGTACGAAGCGGAACTGATGAAGCGGGAAGAAGCCGCCAACGCCGAAGCCGCCTCGAAAACCGATATCGGCTGGGGCCATCAGATCCGTTCCTATGTTCTGCAGCCCTATCAGCTCGTCAAGGACCTGCGTACCGGTGTCGCCAGCACGGCCCCCGACGACGTGCTGGACGGCGATCTCAATGAGTTCATGGAAGCCGCCCTAGCTCACCGCATCAGCGGCGCCGCGGATGCGGTTGTCGACGACGTGGACTGATAGCAGGATCTATTTGATCGATGAAAGGCCCCGGAGACGGGGCTTTTTGTTGGCTGAGATGCCGCGTTGCGCCGATGCGCAAACAAACCTCAATCCGAAAACTGCTCCGCCAATATCCGCTCCGACCACGACCTGTCCGGATCCGACAAAATGCGTGCCGTCGTGTCTTCGGTCTGGGCGATCCTGACGGCCACGACCGATTTGACCTCGGTGTTGTCGGCAACCGCGTTAACAGGGCGTTTTTCCGGCTCCAGCACGGTGATGTCGATTGTCACCTTATTCGGCAACAGGGCGCCGCGCCAACGACGCGGGCGAAAAGCACTGACGGGAGTGATGGCGAGCAGCGGCGCCTCCAGCGGCAGGATGGGGCCGTGGGCGGAAAGATTGTAGGCGGTTGAGCCGGCCGGCGTCGTCACCATCAGGCCGTCGCAGATCAGTTCCGGCAGACGCACATGGCCGTCGATCTCAACCTTGAGCTTTGCCGCCTGATAGGACTGGCGAAACAACGATACCTCGTTGATAGCGAGTGCGACGGAGGTGCTGCCGTCTTCGTTGCGCGTGCTCATCTGCAGCGGATGAAAGGCATTTTCGACCGCCGCGTCGATACGCTCGGCCAGGCATTCCGTGCGATAATCGTTCATTAGGAAGCCGATGGAGCCGCGATTCATGCCATAGACGCGCTTACCGGAGTTCATGGTGTTGTGCAGAGTCTGCAGCATGAAACCATCGCCGCCGAGGGCCACAACAATATCCGCATCTTCCTGCGGCGTCTGGCCGTAAAGCCGAATCAAATCTTCCCGCGCGGCCTGGGCTTCCGGTGCGGTCGATGCGAGAAAACAAACAGATTGAAAAGCGCGTGACATGCAATTTCCTTTGAATAATCATACTAGGTAATGATATTCCCCCTATGCGACAAGACGTTTTGCGGAGACTGGTGAACCCGCAAAGGCGTTTTGATCTGCGGCGCCAAAGCCAGACGGCGGATTTTCCCTTTACAGGAAATGAAAATCTGCTACTTGGCATGCCGATGTGCCCTTGTAGCTCAGTTGGTAGAGCACCTGATTTGTAATCAGGGGGTCGCGGGTTCGAACCCTGCCGGGGGCACCATCACCTCACCACGACGAACAGAGAAGACTTCAACATACATCGGTAAAATGGGCCGAGAACGCGTGATGTTGTTCTTTCCGCTCCTCTGCCCAAAATGGGGTGGTAATGTCGATCTCGTGTTCAGCTTTGTTGATCATTTTTAAGTCGACTGACGCTGATGGCATCGCGACCAAGCCCACTGACCTGGATGTCTATCGCTAACTCTTGGGTACGGCTTCCTCGCAATCTCAGGATGATTGGGAAGACAGCGACTATCGGCGCCTCTCCGAATGCGTGCGCGAGTTCATGAAGGCAAACATGAATGCCGATCGCGAGGGCAAGGTGGTCGAAGCGCTGAGCGCCTTGGGTCATATCATTGCTTCTGGTCGTGCGACCACCAACCTCCCTCTCGTCAAGCATCCAGTTGACATCTGCCTCAAAGCAGCGGCGCTTCGTTCAATGGTTCGGCGACCAACCGGCCTCAAATTGTCTTCCGGCGATCTCGTGAAGGTTGGAGGCTTCGACAGGTTCGGTGCTATGACGGATGTCGCCGCGAAGAACGGCCCGGCGCAAGGCCGGGCCTGATTTAGAAATATAGAAATATTACCGGCAGACATGCTCTTCCCGAACGACCCTATGGCCGTGGTGCCATTCTTTCACGACTTTCGTGAAGCAGTGACGGTGATGATAATCGGGATAGTGATGGTGGTGGTAATCGGGACCGTAGCCTTGCGCCTGGGAGGGGAGTGTTGTGGCTGCAAGAGAGGAAAGGGCGATTGCAGAGGCAATGAAGAACTTGTTCACGGGGCTTCTCCGAACATTTTGCTCTTGTACAACGTCTCCGAGGACGTTGATTCAAAGGTAGTCGGGAGGCACTGAATATGGCATGACGATAGCGTTCACCTGAGCTTCATCCGGAGTTTGCCGCTGTCAATGATGGGTTGGACGAATCGAACCTGCATGGATTGAAACGCAGGGGAATCGCATTTGAAAAAAGGTGTGGCGGTTTGATGTGATATGGATTCTTTAGGGAGCTCTGTTTTGGAGCTTTCTGATGGTTTCGCTTATCA
>NZ_JARFYN010000180.1 GCF_030272695.1 Martinezella calliandrae | reverse complement strand
GGGCGCCGGCCAGGGTCTCGCGCCAATAGTCCGCCTGGGTCTGCAGCCGTTCCCCCGACAGCCATTGGCGTTGCCAGGCGGCATAGTCGGGATATTGGACGGCGAGCGGCGGCAAGGGATCGTCCTGCCCGGCGGCGAATGCCCGGTAGAGGCTGTTCAGTTCCCGCACGAGCACACCCATCGACCAGCCGTCCGAGACGATGTGATGCTGGGTCAAAAGGAAGACGTGCTCCTCATCCGACATGTCGATCAGCCGCCCGCGGATCAGCGGCCCGCGCGAAAGATCAAACGGCGTGCACGCTTCCTCCTGGCACAGCTCCAAAAGCGCGGCTTGCGCATCCGCCCTGCCCTTGAGATCGTGCTCGATCACCGGCAGCCCCGCATCCGGCGGCAGAAGCTCGACCCGGGGCTTGCCCTGCGGCGCGACAAAGACGCTGCGCAGCGCCTCATGCCGCGCCAACAGACGGTCGAGGCTGCGCTGCCAGGCGCTGCGCTCGAGCACACCGTGCAGTCGCAAGACCAGCGGAATATGATAGTTGGTGCTCGCCTCGTCCAGCTGCGCCAGGAACCAGAGCCGCTGCTGGGCAAACGACGGCGCAAGCGGCGCATCGCGCGACACGGCAACAATCGCCGGCAGGTGTTGCGGACCGGCTCGGCTCAACACCTCGACAATGCTTTGTGCCAGATCGGACAGCACCGGCTTGGCGAACAGCGTCGTCAGCGGCAGTACCACGCCGAA
>NZ_JARFYN010000179.1 GCF_030272695.1 Martinezella calliandrae | reverse complement strand
ACGAGCAGGTGAAGATCCGCGGCTTTCGCATCGAGCCGGGCGAGATCGCCGCACGGCTTTGCGAGCACGAGCTCGTCGGCGAGGCGGTGGTGGTGGCGCGCGAGGACCGCACCGGCGACAAGCACCTCGTCGCCTATGTGGTGGCGAGCGACCATGCCGACGGAGCCGAGGGATCCGACCTTGCCGGCGCCTTGCGCGCACATGTCAGCGAGCGGCTGCCCGACTACATGGTGCCATCGGCCTTCATGCGGATCGATACCTTGCCGCTCACACCAAACGGCAAGCTCGACCGCAAGGCGCTGCCGGTTCCCGACGACGACGCCTATGCACGGCGCGCCTATGAGGCGCCGCAGGGCAAGGTCGAGACGACGCTCGCTCAGATCTGGACGGAGCTTCTCGGGATCGAGCGGGTCGGCCGCCACGACAACTTCTTCGAACTCGGCGGACACTCGCTGCTGGCCGTGCAGCTCTTGAGCCGGCTGTCGCAGGCTTTCGGCGTGGTACTGCCGCTGACGACGCTGTTCGCCAAGCCGGCGCTTTGCGATCTGGCGGCAAGCATCGTCGAAGATTTGAGCCGCGCCGGTCCGCAACACCTGCCGGCAATTGTTGCCGTGTCGCGCGATGCGCCGCTTGCGCTGTCGTTCGCGCAGCAGCGGCTCTGGTTCTTGGCGCAGCTGGACGAGGCGAGCACCAACTATCATATTCCGCTGGTCTTGCGACTGCACGGTGTGCTCGATCGCAGCGCCTGGCAGCGCAGCCT
>NZ_JARFYN010000178.1 GCF_030272695.1 Martinezella calliandrae | reverse complement strand
AGCAAACCCGCACCCATCAACAATGGGGCAGCACCGAGCTGATGACGAGGTAATGATGAGAGGCGGTTGGCATGGGGGTCCAATGAGCCATCGCCCGATCCTGTCTAAGGCCGCCCGGTTCCGCATCGAGAACGGCGACGTCAAGATAGACGTCAAATGTGCCGATGACGAACCAATGAGAGCATGCGCAGACGAGGTGAACCAAATTCTGGACAGGCTTCAAGGACGGTCCTCCTCGTTGCGGTACGACGACGACCAATAGCCGGGTGGGCGATCGGGGTTCAAACTTAATCCGAAGCATCTGCTTTTGGTTTCGCGAAGCGCACCCCGGCGCCGCCGCCGTTCTCGTCGATGAATTCAATCCCCGCCATTTCAAATGCCATTTTGATACTCTCGATTGTGGCTGACCGGAGATGTTCACCGCGCTCAAATCTCGCGATCGTGTCCGGGGAGACCTTGGCGCTTTTGGCAAGATCGCGGACTCCCCAGCCAAGTGCAACGCGCGCCATCTTACATTGCACAGCGATCATTTCGTAACGCCGTTACGAAAAAGGGTTGAAAAGTTCGACATAAGTAGATATCGTATCCCTGTTACGAAAAGCGTCTATCGAATCGTCTCGGTCTCATGCAGGCCATTCAACCTAATCTCTTATGGGAGCTCGGATCATGGGTGATTCTGAGAGTAGCAGAACTCTGCCCGCAAATACCCCTGATAACTCGCTTTCGGCAACGGCGAACTGGCTCGTTAATACGATCGCTGCGTCGGCCCGGTGCGCTCATTTTGACCAACTTCGCGATTTCGGTGCCGATGATCCTTT
>NZ_JARFYN010000177.1 GCF_030272695.1 Martinezella calliandrae | reverse complement strand
GCGATGGTCATCGGGCCGACGCCGCCAGGCACCGGGGTTATGGCGGCGGCAACTTCCGCAGCCTCAGCAAAAGCGACGTCCCCGACCAGGCGGCTCTTGCCCTTTCCCTTGTCCGGCGCGGCGATGCGGTTGATGCCGACATCGATGACGGTCGCACCAGGCTTGATCCAATCGGCTTTGACCATTTCCGGCCGGCCGACGGCGGCAACCAGAATATCGGCACCACGGGCTACGCTCGGCAGGTCCTTCGTGCGCGAATGCGCCGTCGTTACGGTCGCATTGGCATGAATGAGCAGCTGCGCCATCGGCTTGCCGAAGAGGTTGGAACGGCCAATGACGACCGCGTTGAGACCCGATAGGTCTTCGCCATGCACACGGCGCACCAACAGCATGGCGCCGGCCGGCGTGCAGGAAATCAGGCCGGTGTCGAGATCGCCGGTCGCCAACTTGCCAGCATTGACGACATTCAAGCCGTCGACATCCTTGTCCGGCCGGATCGACTGGATAATCGCATCGGCATTCAGATGCTTCGGCAATGGCAATTGCACGAGGATGCCATGAATGGCGGCGTCCGCGTTCAGGGACTGGACAAGTTTTGCCAACTCGTCCTGTGTCGTCTCGGCGGGCAGCGTGTGCTGGATGGAGGTAAAGCCGCATTCCTTGGACATACGGCTCTTGGAGGCGACATAAGTGTGGCTGGCCGGATCATCGCCGACGATGACAACGGCAAGGCCGGTCTTCACACCCGTCTCTTTTTCCAATGCTGCGGTCGCCGTCTTCACCGCATCAATTACCGAAGCAGCCACCTGCTTGCCATCGAT
>NZ_JARFYN010000176.1 GCF_030272695.1 Martinezella calliandrae | reverse complement strand
TCCGGTTCCACCGGGACACCAAAGGGCGTCATGGTCGAGCATGCGAGCGTGGCTCGTCTGTTCGAGGCGACACATGACTGGTATGGCTTCACCGAACACGACGTCTGGTGCCTGTTTCATTCCATCTCGTTCGACTTTTCGGTGTGGGAATTGTGGGGCGCACTGCGCTATGGCGGACGTTTGATTGTCGTTCCGAGTAATACCGCCCGTTCTGCCCCCGACTTTCATGAGCTCGTCTGCAAGTCTGGCGTCACGGTTCTCAATCAAACCCCCTCGGCTTTTAGAGCCTTCATGAATGTAGAATGCCAGAGCAGTGTTCGAAGCCGCCTTCGATATGTGATTTTTGGTGGGGAGGCTCTGGAGCCGTCCATTCTGAAGCCGTGGTATGAACGGCATTCAGACGGCGCCCCGCAATTGATTAACATGTACGGCATCACGGAAGCGATCGTGCATGTAACCTATCGACCTCTTACTCATTCTGACACCTGCAACTCGGGTAGTCTGATCGGAGAGCCCATCCGCGATCTTCGAGTGTATCTTCTGGACGGCGATGGTGCACCGGTGCCGTTCGGGGCGGTGGGCGAGCTTTATATTGGCGGGGCCGGCGTTGCGCGCGGCTATCTGAACCGGCCGGAGCTGACGGCCGAGCGGTTCATCGCCAGCCCCTTTGTCGAAGGCGACCGGCTGTACAAGACCGGTGACCTCGGACGTTATCTGCCGGACGGCAATCTGGAATTCCTCGGCCGCAACGACGAGCAGGTGAAGATCCGCGGCTTCCGCATCGAGCCGGGCGAGATCGCCGCACGGCTTTGCGAGAATGCCCTGGTGCGCGAG
>NZ_JARFYN010000175.1 GCF_030272695.1 Martinezella calliandrae | reverse complement strand
CGCCCGCGAGTTCGAGCTGGCACTTCCGCATGAACTCAACGCTCAGCAACGGCTTTTGCTCGTGCGCGACTTCGCCCGCGATCTCGCCAACCGCTATGGGGCAGCCGTCGACTTCGCTATTCATCAGCCGCATGTCGAAAGCGACGTCCGAAACGTTCATGCCCATGTGCTGATGACGACGCGGATGGTGGCCGAGAACGGGCTCGGCGAGAAGACACTGATCGAGCGGGAAAACAAGTGGCTGCTGAACCACAATCAGCCGACGTCGCATATGCAGCTTCGCGACATCAGGCAAGCCTGGGAGAGCCACGCCAATCGGCAGCTCATGCGCGCCGGGCTCGATATCCGGATCGATCATCGCTCGCATATCGAGCGCGGGCTGGAGATCGAGCCGACCGAACACATCGGCGTCCATGCTTCGCAGATGGATCGACGTGGGCTCGACGTATCGCGCACGCGCATCGACGAAAAGGCAGCGCGACGAAACGCCGAACTGATCCGGGAGAAGCCGGAGCAAGTCCTGTCGATCCTGACGGGCGAAAAGAGCGTCTTCGACCGATACGACGTCGCGCGTGCCCTGCATCGCTATATCGACGATCCGCAAGCCTTCCAGAATGCCTTTGCCACCGTCATGGCCTCTCCTGCCCTGGTCGAATTGCGCGCCGAACAGAACCACAAACTCGCGCGCTACACCACACGGGAAATGCTCGAGATCGAGCACACCATGGCCGCCGGCGCCAACCGCATGCAGCAGTCCTTGAGCCACAATGTTAACCGACATCATGTCGATCAAGCATTGCGCCGACAGGACGACGCGATCAAGCGAGCCACTGCAGTAT
>NZ_JARFYN010000174.1 GCF_030272695.1 Martinezella calliandrae | reverse complement strand
CGCCCGCGAGTTCGAGCTGGCACTTCCGCATGAACTCAACGCTCAGCAACGGCTTTTGCTCGTGCGCGACTTCGCCCGCGATCTCGCCAACCGCTATGGCGCAGCCGTCGACTTCGCTATTCATCAGCCGCATGTCGAAAGCGACGTCCGAAACGTTCATGCCCACGTGCTGATGACGACACGGATGATCGGCGCGACCGGGCTCGGCGAGAAGACCCTGATCGAGCGGGAAAACAAGTGGCTGCTGAACCACAATCAGCCGACGTCGCATATGCAGCTCCGGGAGATGCGGCAAGCCTGGGAGAGCCATGCCAACCGGCAGCTCATGCGCGCCGGGCTCGATATCCGGATTGATCATCGCTCGCATCTGGAGCGCGGACTGGAGATCGAGCCGACCGAGCACATCGGCGTCCATGCTTCGCAGATGGATCGACGTGGGCTCGACGTATCGCGCACGCGCATCGACGAAAAGGCAGCGCGACGAAATGCGGAACTGATCCGGGAAAAACCGGAGCAAGTCCTGTCGATCCTGACGGCCGAAAAGAGCGTCTTCGACCGATATGACGTCGCTCGCGCCCTGCACCGCTATATCGACGATCCGCAAGCCTTCCAGAACGCCTTTGCCACCGTCATGGCCTCTCCTGCCCTCATCGAATTGCGGCCGGAGCAGAACCACAAACTTGCACGCTACACGACACGGGAAATGCTCGAGATCGAGCACACCATGGCCGCCGGCGCCGACCGCATGCAGCAGTCCTTGAGCCACAATGTTAACCGACATCATGTCGATCAAGCATTGCGCCGACAGGACGACGCGATCAAGCGAGCCACTGCAGTAT
>NZ_JARFYN010000173.1 GCF_030272695.1 Martinezella calliandrae | reverse complement strand
GCACGGCGCGCCTATGAGGCGCCGCAGGGCGAGCTCGAGACGACGCTCGCTCAGATCTGGACGGAGCTTCTCGGGATCGAGCGGGTCGGCCGCCACGACAATTTCTTCGAACTCGGCGGACACTCGCTGCTCGCCGTAAGGCTCTTGAGCCGGCTGTCGCAGGCTCTCGGTGTCGAACTGCCGCTGAGAACGTTGTTCGCCAAGCCGGCGCTCGCGCACCTCGCCCGTGAAATCTCTATCACCTTGATTGAACAAGAATTCGATGGTGACGAGCTTGAAAAGCTGGTCTTCCTAGGAGCTAGATAATGACTAATTTAGTTAGGAATAGCTTAGAAAACCTAGACGACGAAAGCTTGGCCAGGCTGTTGTTAGTTGCAAAAGAGAAGATAGCAAAACGGAGCGAAGCAGACACCACGATATCACAGGTAAGCCGGAACGAGCCGCTTGCGCTGTCGTTCGCGCAGCAGCGGCTGTGGTTCCTGGCGCAGCTGGACGAGGCGAGCACCAACTATCATATTCCGCTGGTCTTGCGGCTATCTGGTGTGCTCGAGCGCAGCG
This sequence comes from Martinezella calliandrae, assembly GCF_030272695.1. Taxonomy (GTDB): domain Bacteria; phylum Pseudomonadota; class Alphaproteobacteria; order Rhizobiales; family Rhizobiaceae; genus Rhizobium; species Rhizobium calliandrae. The sequence goes on along the minus strand of NZ_JARFYN010000173.1, from coordinate 290 downwards.
CCTGGCAGCGTAGCCTCGACCGTCTGTTGGCGCGCCATGAGGCGCTGCGCAGCATCTTTGTCGCACCTGAGGGCAAGCCCCGGGTCGAGGTCCTGCCGCCGGATGCGGGGCTGCCGGTGATCGAGCACGATCTCAAGGGCAGGGCGGATGCTGCGGCGGCGCTTTTGGAGCTGTGCCATGAGGAGGCGCACACGCCGTTTGATCTTTCGCGCGGGCCGCTGATCCGCGGGCGGCTGATCGACATGTCGGACGAGGAGCACGTCTTCCTTTTGACCCAGCATCACATCGTC
>NZ_JARFYN010000172.1 GCF_030272695.1 Martinezella calliandrae | reverse complement strand
CCCATCCTCTCCGAGGCATAGCTTCCGGGGCTTGCCGGGAAGACGATGGTGCGGTTGCCGTTGAGGAAGGTGCGGTAGTGGATATGGGCATGGATGGCCCGGGCCAGCACCTGGCTTTCTACATCGCGGCCGATCGAGACGTAGTCCTCGGCCGATTGAGCATGCGTGATGCGCGCCGTGTCCTGCTCGATGATCGGACCCTCGTCGAGATCGCCGGTGACGTAATGCGCCGTCGCCCCGATCAGCTTGACGCCGCGCTCATAGGCCTGCTTGTAGGGGTTGGCGCCCTTGAAGCTCGGCAGGAAAGAATGATGGATGTTGATGATCCGGCCCGACATCTTCTTACAGAGCGCATCCGACAGCACCTGCATATAACGGGCGAGCACGATCAGCTCGGTGCCGGTCTGTTCGACGAGCTCCATCAAATGGGCCTCGGCCTGCGGCTTGTTGTCCTTCGTCACCTTGATGTGGTGGAAGGGGATGTCGTGGTTGACGACCACCTTCTGGTAATCGAAATGATTGGAGACGACGCCGACGATGTCGATCGGCAGGGCACCGATCTTCCAGCGGTAAAGCAGGTCGTTGAGGCAATGGCCGAAGCGCGACACCATCAGCAGCACCTTCATGCGCTTATGGGCATCGTAGATCTCGGCGTCCATTTCGAACTTGGCGGCGATCGGCTTGAAGCCCTCGATCAGGCTGTCCTGACCCACGCCTTCTTCGGAGATGAAACTGACGCGCATGAAGAACTTGCCGGTATCGAGATCGTCGAACTGGCTGGAGTCGACGATGTTGCAACCTTGATCGGCCAGATAATTCGCTATCGCCGCAACGATCCCGCGCGTCGATTTGCAGGATAC
>NZ_JARFYN010000171.1 GCF_030272695.1 Martinezella calliandrae | reverse complement strand
CGCCCGGTGGCGTGAGGAGCAGATCGATCTCGGCACCGGCGGATGTCCTATAGAAATTACTCTGTGTTCCGGGTGGTGCTGCAGCAACCAACGTCTCGATCACGAAACCTTCCCAACTTGCACCGGCGACAGGGTGGCCGAGCAAATCCTCCTGAGTGGTCAGCCCCAAGAGGGTGTGGGTGATGCCACTGTCGCGAACATAAACTCGTGGTGATTTTACGAGACGCTTACCAACGTTTGCATGCCAAGGCTCCAGACGGCGCACGAGCAGCAAATCAACCAGAAGGTCAAGATAGGAGGCCACGGTCTTGCTATCGACGCCAAGCGCGCGCGCAAACTCTGCGGCGTTCAGAAGTCCAGACTGATGATGTGCGAGCATTGTCCAGAAGCGCCGCAATGTCTCGGCGGGAATACGAGGACCGAGCAAAGGAATATCTCGCTCCAGATACGTGCGAATAAAGCCCTGCCGCCATCGCTGGCTCGCACGATCGCTCGGAGCGAGTAGACTGTCTGGGAAACCACCTCGTAGCCACAGCGTATTCAGTTCGTCAGCTGGCACTTCGATGCCGTTGACCGGTCCCATTTCAAGATAGGCGATACGGCCAGCCAACGTCTCGCCCGACTGTTTCAACAAGTCAATAGATGCCGACCCAAGCAGCAGGAACTGCCCAGTTTTCCTTCCGCTTCGACGGCTGCGGTCGATAAGTCCGCGCAAATTCTGGAAAAGATTAGGAAGCCGGTGAACCTCGTCCAAGATGATGAGCTTGTCGCTATGCTGGCTGAGATATAGTTCGGGCTCGGTGAGCTTGGCGCGATCAGCATCCGATTCCAGATCGAGATAGATCGATGGACGATGGTCGGCTATGGAGAGTGCCAATGTCGTCTTACCGACCTGACGCGGGCCGATGAG
>NZ_JARFYN010000018.1 GCF_030272695.1 Martinezella calliandrae | reverse complement strand
CACCAGACGGCCTTCAGCTTCCCATCGGCGCAATGTCGTGATCGACACGCCCAAAACTTCCGCCGCTTCGCCTATGCTCACAAATCTCCCCATTTTGGATGGATATACATAGATTCACTAAGATTGCAAGCGAATTGTTCTAACCCTTGGGGTCTTGGTTTGAGTGTTCGTTCCCCGAAGCGGCACTCTGGCAAATGGCCGACAGGCGCTCAATGGCAATTCCCTTTCATAGGAATGTGACAGCCGGATCGGCGATCAACATCTCTTGAATTCGCGCTTTTGCCGTTGGTGGAATAGTATCCGAGGCAAGGGCACCGATGGCGGGGCCGATGGAGGTCGCATACGCATGTCTTTTCGCAAGATCGTTCCAAGCCTTGCGCTGGTCTTTTCCCTCGTCTCGACGCTAGCCTTTGCTGCGCCGCCGGAGCAGGGCCGCTCTGCCGGCGTCGGGGGCGGTGGAAGCGTTCTCTCCCTGTTGCCATCAGATGCCGTCAGCGACCATGTTCTGAATGCCGATGGCAAAAGCATTCCCTATACGGCGACGGCAGGCACGCTCAACCTCTTCGGGCAAGACGGCGAGCGCAACGCGGCGATCTTCTATACCGCCTATGTCGCCAAGAACAGGGACGCCGGCAGGCCGATCACCTTCGTCTTCAATGGCGGGCCGGGCGCTGCCTCGGCCTTTCTCAGCCTGGGATTGGTTGGACCCCGCGTTCTCGATTTCGGTCCGAGCGGTCGCGACGGGGCCAATGCAAAGCTGGTCGATAATCCCCATAGCTGGCTGAATTTCACCGATCTTGTCCTGATCGATCCGATAGGCACCGGCTGGAGCCGCACGGCCAAGGCGGATGATGCCAATGAATTCTATAACATGCGTGGGGATGCGGAGAGCCTTGCCAAGGCGATCGCGCTTTATGTTGCCCACAACGGACGCGCCGACTCGCCGAAATTTATTCTCGGAGAAAGCTACGGCGGCCTGCGCGCGGCGAAAGTGGCTACCAGCCTGCGGCAGGATCAAGGCATCCTGATTTCCGGTATCGTCATGCTGTCGCCGCTGATCGAAGGGCGGCTTGTGTTCGGGGCGAATGATCTTGCGCTTGGTGCTGCACTTGAATTGCCGTCACTGGCCGCCGCCGAACTGGAGCGGAAAAACGCCTTCAATGAGCAGGGGGTTCAGGATGCCGAAAAATTTGCGCTGAACGAATATCTGCCCACGCTTGCAGGCAAGCCCCCGACCGGCGATGCCGGTCGCGTTTTCTATGATCGCGTTGCCAAGCTGACCGGCATTCCCGAAGATGTCGTCGCCAAGAACCAGGGCTTTCTCGGCGGGGTATATCAGAAACATTCCGATGGCGACGGTGCCGATATCGTCAGTTCCTACGACGCCTCGTTCCTCGCGCCAGATCCCTATCCCGAATCGGAGGCCGGCCGCAGCGACGACCCTATCCTCGATGGCTTCGTGCGTGCCTATGGTGGGGCCTTCTCTAGCTATGCGCGCGACGAACTCGGCTTTCATACCGATATGACCTACAATCTGCTGTCGAGTTCCGTGAACGAGCACTGGAACTGGGGCGGCCGCAACGGTGGCTCTCGCCTGCATGCAAGCGGGACGGACGACATCAAGGAAATGCTGACCCTCGTCCCTTCCTTCCGTCTCCTGGTAGCGCAGGGCTATAGCGACCTCATCGTTCCCTTCGGCGTCACCAAATATGTGCTTGATCACCTGCCGCCGGCCTTTGCCGACCGGATTGCGCTGAAACTCTATCGTGGTGGGCATATGTTCTACACGCGGCCGACGTCGCGCGAGCAATTCACCGCAGATGCCAAGGCGTTTTTCACGGCGCAGCCGGTGGCAGCACCTGCCGTGCAGTCGAATTAGTCGTGCTGCAGCTGAAACAGATGCCTGATACGGGAGGTCAAGGAACCGATCGGAGCGCCATTGACCAATATATCGCTGGTGCCGAAGAGATGGCGTTCGGCTTCGATGCGCTTCGACATGATGGTCCCCAGCTCGTCGGCCATGGACGGTCGGTCGTGCAAAAGCGGTGCCAGGCAAGCCTCGCCAATCTCGTAGGTTACGACAAAGGTGAGCGCCTGGACCGTGCCGACTTCCACGGCTCCCATCAGCAGACCGCCTTCGCCGAAATAGTCGCCGGGAGCAAGCCGCGTCAGTTCGATCTGCCGCTGTGCCTCCCTGCGGGTGATGCTGACGACACCTGAGCGTACGATGGTCAGTGCGCGCAACCGCGAATCCTGTTCGACGATGATAGCATCCTTGGGATAGGTGCGGCGCTGCATATGCGATGCCAGATGTTCCTTCTCGTCCTCGGTCAGTGACGAGAACAGAGGGACATTGTTGAGCAGCCGCCACGCTGTACCGGGATGTTGGGCGGCGGTTACCGTCTCTGTTTGCGTATCCGGCGGCGCTATGATCGCCTCGGGTGGACTTGCGAGTTTCAGCCCACCCGCTTTCGTGTGACGGTAGATGAGATCGTAGATCTCATTCTTGGCCGCCATCGTCTGCGATATGTCGGGGACGCGGAAGTATAGTTGCAATTCGACCGCCTGTCCGTCGATCGAATCGATCATCACGCTGGGCTCGGGCGTCTTCTGGATCGTGTTGCAACTGATCAGCACATCGCGCATCACCCCGACGATGACGTTCGGCTGCGTGGTCGGCTGGACGCGAACGGTGATGGTGACGCCGTGGCTTTCGTCCGGGCTTGACAGATTAGTGATCCGGGTCTTGGCAAGAGCGCTGTTCGGGATGACGACGAGGTCGTTTGTGCCGCTCAGCAGATGCGTGGCGCGCCAGTTGGTTTCGACGACACGGCCCTGGACGTCATTGTCGAGCACCACCCAATCGCCCACGGAATAGGGTCTGCCAAGGTTCAGCGCGATGCCGGAGAAGACATCGCTAAGCGTGCTTTGCAACGCGAGACCGAGGATGATCGCGAAGACGCCTGAGGTCGCAATCAGCGTGCCTATGGGTACGCTGAAGACATCGGCGACGACGGAGAGAGCCGCTCCTAGGTAGATGATGCCGACGACCAGATCTTGCAGCAGGCGGGCTTCGCGCGGCTTGCGCTCGAAGATCAGGAACAGGCGCACGAAGGCGATCAGCACCCAGGCGCCGTTGACCCACCAGACGATCTTGGCGAAACCGATGAAGATACGCAGCTGCACCGTGTCCTGTGGCTGCGACGGACTGGGCTCATAAGGCACGATGCCGTGATACAGCAACAGCGCGGTCAGGCTGATGAAAAAGGTAATCTGTCCAATCAATCGCCCGGCGCGCCGATGGCGAAGCACGAATCGGCTGATGAAAGTGCCTACCACCACCAGGATGCAGAACTGGACGATCGGATCGGCGAGGAGCGTAATGGACATAAGAACTTGGCCGCGTTCAGTCTTTCGGATGGGCGGTAAATTGGCATGAACTCGGCCGCAATACCATATGGCTAGGTTCGGGCTTTCTTGAGCGCATCCGAAATCTCGTCGCGGGCAACGCCGATCAGGCGCTCCATGGCACTGCGGGCCTCATCGGGGCGGCGCATGCGGATCGCTTCCAGCACGTCCTGGTGCATCGCGATCGCCTGTTCATGTGATTGGCTGGCGCGGTTGGTCAGTCGGAAGCTGGCGAGCAGCGCCGCGCGGATGGCGGTGGCGAATTGCAGATAGACCCAATTGCCACTGGCGCGGATGATCGCGGTGTGGAATTCGAGATCGGCACGGCTCCAGGCCTCGTTGTCGCGGGCATTGGCCTCTACCATCTCCTCGAAGGCCTTCGATATGCGGAAGAGATGATGAGCATTGGCGTTGGCGGCGGCCTGGGCAGCGGCGGCCGGCTCCAGCAATTGACGGGCCTCAATCAGCGAGGCGTGAAAGCGGTCGTCGTTGCCGAGCCGTAGGGTGGCGTCGAGAACGAGCGGATCGAGATAGTTCCAGTTTTCCCGCGGCAGCACTGTAGTGCCGGCCCGGGTGCGCGAACGGATCATGCCGAGCGCCGCCAGATATTGCATGGCCTCGCGCAGGCTGGTGCGGCTGACGCCGAATTGCTCCGTCAGTTCCGCCTCGTTTGGTAGCGTCGACCCTTCGACTATTTCGCCGGAGATGATCTTGTCGATGAGGCGTTGCAGCAGTGCTTCGCGGACGCTGCGCTTGCCCCTCTCCGTAAGCCCGGGCATCGCCGTGGTCAACTTATCCCCCGTATTGCCGCTGGCCATGCCGTCTCCCCGATCCATCGCGCGCCTCCTGCAATCGCCAAAGCGATCACCAGCGTAGCCATCCCCAAGCGACTGTATATAAATCCTACCTATATTGACAATAAATATGATGAAATCTACCGTCCCCCGCTCGGTTGGCCAATGTGAACGGAGGACAATGGCTGGTGACGGTGGTGGAGCTCAAGAGCAGCAGCCTGACCGCTAGGCTTTCCACGCGTGGCGGTATCGTGCTCGGCCTCTGGTGGGAGAGGGACGGCATGCGCGCACCATTGTTGCGAGAAGCACCCTCGGATGACGCCGACGCGCATTCCTGCGGTTGCTATCCGCTCGTTCCATTCGGCAACAGGGTCAAGGGCAATCGCTTTACCTTCCGCGGCAAGGACTATGCATTCGAGCCCAATACGCCTTGGGATCCTCATTATGTGCATGGCGAGGGCTGGCAATCGGAATGGGCTGTTCTGAGCCAATACGGCAACGAGGCGGAATTCAGCTTCTCGCATGAAGGCCGCGGCACACCTTACGCCTATGAAGCGCGGCAGCGCTTCATCATTTATGATGATCGTTTTGACATTAATCTCCAAGTCAGAAACCTTGGGCCGGAGGCACTTCCTTTCGGCTTGGGTTGGCATCCCTACTTTCCGATGACACCGACCACGACGCTCAACGCGCCGGCGAAGAGATACTGGACGGAAGTGGAGGGCTGGCTGGCGGGGGAGGCCGCGGACATCCCCAGCGACCTGGATTTCGCAACGGCACGCGTGTTGCCGCACCGCTGGATCAACAACGGCTTCGAAGGGTGGAACGGCTTTGCGGAAATCGCCTGGCCCGAACATCGGATGCGCCTTCGTCTGACGGCGGACGAGCGGCTCAGGCACTATTTCATCTTCGTCTCAGATAACGGTTTCGATCCGGATTTTCGGCGCGACTATTTCTGTTTCGAACCGATGTCGCATCTGGCTAACGGCCATAACCTGCCTGATCTCGGCAATCTCACTATACTGGAGCCAGGCGAGCGGATGACAGTCAGCCTGCAATTGCATCCGGAAGCGATCGCCTAGCGGCTCTTAAATTCAAGAAAGGACTCTCATGGCCGACCGTCTCTCCGGCAAGCGCATCCTGATCACCGGCGCGGCACAGGGCATCGGCCTGGCAATCGCCAAGGCCTGCGTCGCGGAAGGGGCGCGACTATTCCTTATCGACATGGATGGCCCGTTGTTGGCGCGGGAGGCCGAAGCGCTGAAGGCCGCGGGCGCGGTGCTCGGCTATACGGCTGCGGACATCGCCGATGCCGCAAAGATCGAGGCTGTCGTGGCGCAGGCAGGCGCCGAAATCGGCCGGCTCAATGCGCTGATCAATAATGCCGGGGTCAATGTTTTCTCCGAGCCGCTGGCAACGACCGACGAAGAGTGGCAGCGCTGTTTCGATATCAATCTCAAGGGCGCGTGGAATTGCAGCAAGGCGGTGCTACCGGGCATCGTCTCCGAGGGCGGCGGTGCGATCCTCAATATTGCCTCCACCCATGCTTTCACCATCATCCCGCATACTTTTCCCTATCCGCTTGCCAAACATGCGCTGCTCGGCATGACGAAATCGCTGGGGCTCGAATATGCGGCCAAGGGTGTCAGGGTGAATGCGTTGGCGCCGGGCTATGTCTCGACGCAGAAGGTGATCGATTATTGGAACAGCTTTGCCGATCCGGAAGCCGCCAAGGCCGAGACGATGAGGTTGCATCCGGGCCGCCGCATCGCGACGCCGGAAGAGATCGCGCTCGCCGCCGTCTTCATGATTTCCGATGAGTGCCCCTTTATGAATGCCGCCACCCTGACCATCGACGGAGGCTTAAGCGTTCAGCAGCATCCTTGATTTCGGAACGTTTCGGTGCAAAAGTTCGCAGCCGTCTTATCTCCCCGGATAAGCCTTGATATTTAGATGACGATTATCATCTTACATTTGTCATTCCATCTTGCTATCTGCTCCTGATGGGCGCACCTCCCAGCGTCCTGGCATCATCAAGGAATACTCATGACACAGTCTTTTGTGATTAGCGGCGATTTGCTGATCGGCGCGGATTCGGCCGGCGACAACAAATCTGTGCGCGCCATCAACCCGGCGACCGGCGCGAACCTGGAACCAGCCTTCGCCATCGCCAGCGAGGCGGACGTTGCCCGCGCTTGCGAGCTCGCGGGCCAGGCATTCGATACCTATCGCGCCACCAGCCCGGAAGCCCGCGCGACCTTCCTGGAGACGATCGCGACCAACATCCTGGGGATAGGCGATGCGCTGATCGAACGTGCGAGCGAAGAGACCGGCCTGCCGGCTGCCCGCCTGCAGGGCGAGCGCGCCCGCACCGTCGGCCAGCTCCGGTTGTTCGCGCAAGTCGTTCGCTCCGGCGAATGGCTCGACCTGCGTGTCGACCCGGCCTTGCCGGACCGCAAGCCGCTGCCGCGTCCGGATCTGCGCCTGCGCCAGATTCCGCTTGGCCCCGTCGCCGTCTTCGGCGCCAGCAACTTCCCACTCGCCTTCTCGGTTGCCGGTGGTGATACCGCCTCGGCATTGGCGGCCGGTTGCCCTGTTGTCGTCAAGGGTCATCTTGCGCATCCGGGTACTGGTGAACTGGTCGGGCGCGCCATTCGCGCCGCCGTCGTGGCCTGCGGCCTGCCGGAAGGAGCTTTCTCGCTCCTGACCGGCGCGAACGAGACCGGCGCCGCTCTGGTGCGCAATCCGCATATCAAGGCGGTCGGCTTCACCGGCTCGCGTGGCGGCGGCCTGGCGCTCGGCGCGATCGCGGCGGCCCGGCCGGAGCCGATTCCGGTCTATGCCGAAATGAGCAGCGTCAACCCAGTCTTCCTGTTCCCGGCAGCCCTTGAGGCCCGCGCGGAAGCAATCGGTACCGGTTTTGTCGGTTCGCTGACGATGGGTGCCGGTCAGTTCTGCACCAACCCCGGGCTGCTTTTTGCCATCGATAGTCCCGATCTCGATCGTTTCGTGGCTACGGCCAGTGCCGCGCTTACCGGCAGCGTGCCGGCGCCGATGCTGACGCCCGGCATCCATGCGGCCTTCGACAATGGCGTTGCAGCCCTTGCCGGCCATGATGCGGTGAAGACGATCGCACGCGGCGCTCCGGCTGAAGGCGTCAACCGCAGCCCCGGCGCCTTCTTCGAGACCGATGTCGAGGAATTCCTTGCCGACGAGCGGCTCGGCCATGAGGTTTTTGGTGCCAGCGGTCTGCTCGTGCGCTGCAAGGACATCGACCAGATGATTGCGGTTGCCGAAAAGCTCGAGGGCCAGCTCACCGCAACTCTGCAGGTCGATGCGGGCGATTATGCAATTGCCGCGAAGCTGCTGCCGGTGTTGGAGCGCAAAGTCGGCCGCATCCTTGCCAATGGTTGGCCGACCGGTGTTGAGGTCAGCCACGCCATGGTGCATGGCGGCCCGTTCCCGGCGACCTCGGACAGCCGCACCACGTCGGTCGGCACGCTCGCCATCCGCCGCTTCCTGCGTCCAGTGTCCTATCAGGACTTGCCCGAAGGCCTGCTGCCCGTGGAATTGCAGGACGAGGGTGTTAGGTCGCTGCCACATTTGATGGATGGTGTGCGCAAGGGCAATTGAGGGCTGAGAAGCCCCTCATCCGGCCTCCTGAGTTTTTATCGAACGGCGGCCCCCCTCTCCCCGCTCGCGGGAGAGGGGGTTAGTTAGACGCACCCACAGCCTTCCCTTCAATTGCGCAATTGGGAGTGAGCGCAGAATTCGTTCCCCCTCCCCGGCAAAAACGGGGAGAGGGCTAGGGTGGGGGGCAACCCTCGGCTAAAAACTCAAACCACCGCGTAGACGATTCCCGTAAACGAGCCGGCATGGTGCAGCAGCTCGCGCGCGCCGGCGCCGTCGAGGCTTGCCGAATAGAGATTGCCGCCGATGTCGGTGAAGAACATGCGGTTGTTTGGCAGGTCGAGCGAAAGGCCGATGCCTTCGTCGAGACCATCAAGGACGACCTCGGAGCTCGCGGCGATATTGTCCATGCTGGCGCGGTTGACGGTATTGCCGCGCGGAAGATTGCCGCGGTCCGTCCAGTAGATTGTGCGAGCGGCAAGATCGAGTTCGAGGTCGATCGGTTCCGGTAGCTTGTCGAGCAGGGTCTCGATATCACTGCGCTTCGTTGCCGTCTCGCCCGCGGGAATATTGATGCCGGCACGGAAGATGCGTCCAAGACCGGCATCCGGCGGCCCCTTCTGCGTCCAATAGACCTGCTTGCGCGGCAGGTCGAGTGCGATGCCGACGCACCAGCGTTCGATATCGGCGCTGTCGGCCGGGCTGTCGCCGTTCTGGACGAGGGTTTCGATGTCTGAGCCGTCGATATTGGCGCGCATTACGCGCATGCCTTCGCGGTCGCACCAGTAGAGCTTGCCACCATCGCTGTCGATCTGGATCTGCTTCGGCGTCACCAGCGTGCTGCCGGGCGCAATCAACGTCACATGATTGCTGCCATCGAGATCGATGCGCTCAATTGAACCGTCATGGGCATTGTAGTCGGTTCCCATTTCCGTCCAGTAAAGCCAGCCATTGTCGCTGTCGACGAGGATGCCGTCCGGACTGCGGTTCGGGCGCTGGATGATCAGCTTAAGGTCGCTTCCGTCGATGGCGGAAGAGATAATTCGCCCATCGTTGATATCGAGGAAAAAAAGCCGTTCGGTCTTTCCAGGAGAGGCGGCAGGCGTCCGTACTTCTGCTTCTGACATGAGAGCACCCTTTCAAAGGTCGGATCTGCGGGGTCGTCGCGGGAAGATGATGACATCGCTTGATGACAGCATCTTTCGTCATTCCTGCTGAGGATCTGCTGCAGTGCAGCAAAGAATCAAGAGCAAGACCTGTTCTTGCTGCGGTTCGGTCAAGGCCGAACTGGCGCTGTCGCAGCGAACATTCCATTGCAAGTCGTGGACTTGCGCGGGAAGCAGGAACCAGACAACAAGGCGGCTGCGTAGCTTTAATCAGCTATGCACTGGTTTGTTTAGGTTCTGGAGAGCGGTGAGTTGCGCCGAATCCACATGCAAGCTGTTGAAGGCGACGGACTCGGAACCAGCGAGTGTGGAGATCAGCGTCGGCGGATTGTTGATGCCATAACGCCGATCAAGCAAGGGCTCCTTGACGGTGGTCAGCATGGGTCCGCCTCTCCCATCGCGATCGGTTCGACATCGAAGGCGGCTGACATCTGCCAATCCCGCCATCGTCCCGGCGTGAGGCCGACGGATTGCGAGAAAACGCGTGTCAGGTGGCTTTGGTCGGAGAAACCACACATCAGCGCGATCTCGGCAAGAGGCGTCCCCTGCAGCATCAACTCTTTGGCGCGGTCGACGCGGCGCTGCGTCACCCAGCGATGCGGCGGGATGCCCATGCTGCGGGCGAAGGCCCGGGCGAAATGGCTGGTGGAAAGGCCGCAATTGCTAGCAAGCTGCGCGAGGGATAGATCCTGATCCAGCCGGGCATTGATCGTGTCGCGAGCACGGCGCAACTGCCAGGGCGTCAGGCCGCCAATCACAGCGGGTCGCGCCATCTGCATTCGGCCGTAGCGCTGAGCGATATGGGCATTGAAGGCTTTGCCGACGTGATCGATGAACAATGCACTCGTCTGGTCCGGTTGTTCGATGGCCGGGATCAGGCAGGAAAACAGGTTTTCGATGACGGTGTCGCCGGTGGCGATACCGGGCGCGAGCGGAAGGTCGGCGATGCGGTCGGTGCCGAGCGTATCGGCGATCTGGTCGAAGGTCCGGCGTGACAGATAAATGCTGGTCGTTTCCTCGCGATGCGCCTGACTGGGCGGATCGAGGATAAGGCTGGCGAGCCCGATCGTACCATGCGGGAAGGGAATGACGGGAACAAAGTATTCGCCGAGTTTCACCCGGTCCAAGGCTGGTTCCTGACGCTGCAGGCCGAGCACAAAACCGGCCTCGCGCGTGGGGCCCGTAACTGTCTCGGGACAGTCCAGGTTAATTCCGTTTTTGGAAAGGACGGCTTCGAACGCACACACCGGCGCGCTCAGCCTGAAATAGTCTTCGGACCCCACACCATGATGCATCGTTGCTACGCCCCAAGCCTCACAACAGCCGGCCCCCTCCAGAGACCGATGCCAGCGACGATTATCAATTTTTGGAACACTATCCTAGATAGTGTAGCGCGAAAACAGCGATTTGAATCCAGATATGATGTAAATACCCTATTGCTTATAGAAAGCATCTGCCAGCGCCTCACGCAAGGAAACGCTGACACATCTCATTTCATAAAGCGCGCTTTTTCAGCGCCTTAGGCGACTTTATAGCGTTCCGCTGGCTTGGTGCGCGACAGGTTGGGCATCATGGCCTGGCGGGCGCCTTCGTAAGCATTCCACTGAGCAATATCGGCAAGGGCAGGCACGGTCGCAAATTCGCCCTGGTCAAAACCGGCAAGCGCGGAGTCGACCAGATCTTCCGCCGACATGACGATTTCGTTCGGCAAATGCTCAACCGGCGTGCCGGCGATGCCCCAGAAGTCTGTGGCGGTGGCGCCCGGCAGTACGACCTGGACCTTGACGTTCTTGTCGGCCAGCTCGTGCTTCAGCGATTGGCTGAAGGCGAGGACGAAGGCCTTGCTGCCACCATAGACGCCGTTCAGAACTTCAGGCGCTACGGCAACGATTGAGGCGATGTTGATGATCGCGCCGCTGCCGCGGGCGACGAAGCCGGGAACGGCCGCATAGGTCAGCCGCGTCAGTGCCGTGACGTTGAGGTTGATCATCTGTTCCATCTTGTCGATGTCGGAGGCGAGCAGCGGGGCCGTGCCACCAACGCCGGCATTGTTGACCAGCAGAGTAATGCTGGCATCGCTGCGCAGGGTTTGTTCGATGCGAGCGAGATCGGCCCTTTCGTTGAGATCGGCCGCAATGATTTCGACCGTGCGGCCGGTTTCGGCGGCAAGGCGCTGGGCAAGCGTCGTCAGGCGATCGCGATTGCGGGCGACCAGGATCAGGTCATAGCCACGCTTGGCAAGACGGTGCGCGTAGAGTGCGCCGATGCCGGTGGATGCGCCGGTGACGAGTGCGGTGCCTTTGTCTTCGCTAAACATTGTCTGTCTCCATCGTTTCGGTTCGGAGCGTCGGCATCCGCCGTTCGCTTGAGGAGATTTATAGCCCGGCTTGTTCTCGTCTTAAATGTCATATATACCACCTTTTAGGACACTGTGGAGATTTCGGCTATGCAACGCGTCGCCTTTCTTTTGTTTCCCGGCTTTCAGGTCATGAGCCTGGCCGCGGCCTCGGTGTTTGAATTCGCCAATCTCGAAGTCAAGGAGCCGATCTACGAGACGCTCTATATCTCCGAGACCGGCGGAAAAATCATGAGTTCGCTCGGCTTGGCGGTGGAAACTCAGGCGTTTAATGATCCGACGTTCGACACGCTGATTGTCAGCGGCGCGCCTGGGGAAACTGTGCCGACCGCAGGGGAACGGCTGTTCATGAAAGAGGCATCGACGCGCTCGCGTCGCCTCGCCTCCATCTGTACCGGCGCCTATTTCCTCGCCCATGCCGGCCTACTCGATGGGCGGCGGGCGACGACTCATTGGATCGTGGCCCGCGATATCCAGAAGCGGTTTCCCAAGATCAAGATGGAGGAGGATCGCATATTCATCATCGACGGTTCGATCTGGACCTCTGCCGGCATGACGGCCGGCGTCGATCTGGCCTTGGCCATGGTTGAAAAGGATCATGGCATCGATCTGGCGCGTGCGGTGGCGAAGAAACTTGTCGTTTATCACCGCCGCGCCGGCGGCCAGTCGCAGTTTTCAGCACTTCTGGAGATGGACCCGAAATCCGACCGGATACAGAGTGCGCTCGGCTATGCCAAACGCAATCTGCGCACGCCGCTATCGGTGGAACAGCTCGCCGAAGCCGCACATTTGAGCCCTCGGCAGTTCAGCCGGGCTTTCCGTTCGGAGACGGGCCAGTCACCGGCCAAGGCGGTGGAAAACCTGCGCGTCGAGGCGGCGCGGCTGATGATGGAGGAGGGGCGGCACTCGATCGACGTTGTGGCGCGGGAAACTGGCTTCGCCGACCGCGAGCGCATGCGGCGGGCCTTTCTACGGGCTTTCGGACAGCCGCCACAGGCGATACGACGGAATGCGCAGCCTGTAGAGTTCTAGGATCGGTTAGTATTGGTGCTGATGGGTCGGCAGTGTGGAGGCTACCGCGCCCCTCAATCCCTGCCGACCTCCTCTCTTTGCAAATTGTAACACTTCGCTAAAGCTAAGATGCTGATTTTGCTTTCTCCCCCGCAAGGGGAGAGATTGATGCCAGCGCAAACAGCTCGATCTCTTCGTCAAATCCCTTGATGAACCGGCTGCCGATCGAAAAGCTCTCTTGACGGCTGAGCATCGTTGCAAAATCCCGCGACATCAGCAGCGGCTCGCCGCTATCGCTGCAAACACCCTGTATCCGGCTCACAAGATTGACGTCGGGGCCGATGACGGTAAAATCCAGGCGACGGCCGGAGCCGATATTGCCGTAACTGACCTCGCCGTAGTGCAGCGCGATGCCGGCCTGCAGCCGGGCATCGGAGAAATGCAGCTTCTCGAGGCGGGTGAGGATGGCTTTGGCGGAGGTGAGTGCGGCAGCGCTTGAGCGGGTTGCGTCATAGCTGGGAAAGACGGCGAGAACGGCATCGCCCATGAATTTGAGCACTTCGCCGCCTTCGCGAGCAATAGCCGGCACGACGGCGTCGAAATAGACGTTGAGCAGCTCTAGCACCCGCTCTCCGGGCAGGCGATTGGAAAGCTCGGTGAAGCGACGGAGGTCACAGAGCATGAGCGCGGCCTCCATGGTCTCGATCTCGCCCTTGCGGATCTGGCCGGCGAGGATGCGTTGCGCCGTCATCGGACCGATATAGGTGTCGAGCAGGCTGAGCTCGACCTGCCGCAGTGTCCGGATCTCGCAGGCATTGCGCAGCGACGGCATGATCCGTTCGATCACCTGCCGCTCCGAGACTGTGAAGCCACCCGGACGTTTGGTGCCGAAAGAAGCGGCGCTGACCGGCCCGTCGGCATTGCAGAGCGGGACGATCATCAGTTCCACCAGATCACGGCCGGCAAATACATCGAGCTGTTCCCATTGGTCGCCGACGTCGCCCCGGCCGGCGATGACGATATCGCGGATATTCATGGCCTTCCAAAGCGCGCTGTGAAGGAATGTCTGGGTAATGGTCCCGTGCTCGCGGTCCCGGATTTGTATTGGTTCGTTCGGCGACCAAGCGACGGAGCGGCCGACAATCTCCGGATGCAGGGTCATGAGATGCAAGGTCAGCTGGTCGACTGGAAGGCCGAGGCTTCTTAAACGGCGGCCCAGGCCGAAGGTCAGGCTGGCCTCATCCAGCGCGTGGGCCTCGTCGCCCGAGAGCCATTCGATGAGAGCGAGGATGGCCGCCGGGCTGATGGCCCCCGGTTCGGGGACGCGATGCTCGATATCGAGAAGATCTGACAATGAAGTTGCAGGCTGGCGGGTTTTGGCGATGGTCATGGTCATCTCCTGAGACGAGGGAGGGAGCGGCGCTTAGTGAGCGCCGCCGCCTTCGATATGGCCGGGTTTCTTGAGCAAGAGGCTGGCGATGAGCGCGGCGACGAGAGCGACGCCGAGGAGATAGAAGGTGTCGCTATAGGCCATGATATTGGCCTGTTGCCGCAAGCGCAGCGCGACGGCGACGATGGCCTTATGCTTGGCGGTCGCCATGTCGGAAACTCCATGGTTCATGAAGTAGGTTGTCAGTTGCGCGATCCGGATGCGGGTAGCTTCACCGAAGACCGAGACGGAATCTGTCAGGATGTTCGAATGGAACTGCTCACGCTTCTGGGCGAAAGTCTGCAGCATGGCGATGCCGACGGCGCCGCCGAGGTTGCGCATCATGTTGAAGAGCGACGAGGCGGAACCGGCGTTTTCCTTTTCGATGCCCGAGGTGGCGATGGCCGACAGCGGTGTGAAGACAAGGGCCTGGCCGATGGCGCGGACGATGTTCGGCCAGAACAGCTGGTCGCTAGCATAGTCTGCCGTCATGTAGATGTTCATGAAGTTCGAGGCGGCGAAGAGGGCGAAGCCGCCCATGATCATGACGCGAAGGTCGATGCGCTTCATCAGGCGTGGAACCAGCGGGATCAACAGTAGCTGCGGGATGCCGGTCCAAGCGAGCACCATGCCGATTTGCTCGGAATTATAGCCCTGAATGCGAGTGAGATAGATCGGCAGGATGAAGACCGAACCGTAGAGCGCGATGCCGAGCAGGAAATTGGCGACAATACCGAAGCCGAAGTTGCGGCGCGCTAGCAGGCGCAGGTTCAGGAGCGGATGGGCGGCGCGCAGCTCGATGATCAGAAACAGGGTCAGCGAAACGGCGGCGATGATCGACAGGCGGGTAATGAAGGGCGAGCCGAACCAATCGTCCTTATTGCCTTCTTCCAACACAGTCTGTAGCGAAGCGAGGCCGATCGCCATTGTAATGATGCCAGGCCAGTCGCCCTTGGCCAGTAAGCCGAGGTTCATTGGCGCGCGGTCGAGCGAAGCCCAGAGCATGCCGACCATAACCACGCCGGGTACGAGGTTGACGTAGAAGATATATTCCCAGCCCCAATTTTCGGTGAGATAGCCGCCGATCGTCGGGCCGATCGCCGGCGCGAAGGTGGCCGACAGTGCGAAGAGGGCGAGCCCGATCGGCTGCTTGGCCTTGGGCAATAGCGTGATGATGATGGTAAAGGCCATCGGGATCAGCACGCCGCCGGAGAAGCCTTGGATGGCGCGCAGGATGATCATCTGCTGCAGGTTCGCCGCGAAAGCGCAGGCAACCGAGAAGATGAGGAACAGGATGGCGTTGACCAGGAGATAGGTGCGCACCGAGAAGACGCGGGCGAGCCAGCCGGTTAGAGGAATGACGACGATCTCTGCGATCAGGTAGGAGGTGGAAATCCAGCCGCCATCGTCTGTGCCGGCACCGATCGCTCCCTGAATGTCGGCAAGGGAGGCGTTGACGATCTGGATGTTCAGGACCGCCATGAAGGCGCCAAGCGTGGAGCCGATGACGGCCGTCCACATCCTAAGCGGGCTCATGCTGACCGCGCCGCCGGCAGCGGCTGCGGGCTTTGCGGAGGAGTTGCTGTTTGCGGCGATCTGAAGCGTGGCCATGACGTTTCTCCTCTGGCTCTCTGGAAGAGACAGTCTCATGTGTAGGACCGAGTGATAATCGAGGAAGGAAGGGAAGGATCATCCAGTCTGGCTGGATAATCCTTCATGTCTTGATCTGATCCGAAAAGTGGATCAGATCATGCTTCAATGCTGGCCGTAAACGGCGGCCTTGGTGTCGATGTCGGGTTCGACCGACATGCCCGAGCGTAGCAGGCCGGCAAGGCTTGCATCATCGAGCGTGATCTTGACTGGAATGCGCTGGACGATCTTGGTGAAGTTGCCGGTTGCGTTGTCCGGGGGCAGCAAAGAGAATTCCAGGCCGCTCGCCGGCGATACGCTATTGACGTGGCCCTTGATCTCGGCGTCCGGGAAACTGTCGACCTTGATATCGACCGGTTGGCCGGGCCGAACATAAGTGAGTTGCGTTTCCTTGAAATTGGCGAGAACGTAGACTGCATTGAGCGGAACGACGGCCATAAGCTGCGTGCCTGCGGTGACGAATTGGCCGACGCGCAGCGTACGGGCGCCGACCGTGCCGTCGATCGGGGCGACAATCTCGGTGTAGGAAAGGTTCAACTCAGCCTGATGGGCGGCGGCGGCGCTGCGATCGCGCTGGGCGACGGCTTGGTCGTACTGGGTCTGAAGGACCGTGATCTTCTTCTGTTCGGCGATGAGAGCTGCCTGATTGCGCTGAAGGTTGGCTGCGGCCTGGTCTCGGGCGGACTGGCTCTGCTCGGCGCGCTGCGTCGTGCCGGCGCCATTGCGGATCAGGTTCTGCGAGCGCTGAGAGTCTTCTTCGGCGAAGGTCAGCGAAGCCTGTGAGGCAACGATGGTCGCCTTGGCCTGGTCGATGACGGATTGTTGCAGGGCGATCTGCGCATCGAGGTTGGTTATGGCGGCCCCGGCGGCTTTGACGTCGGCTTGGGCCTGGGTCAGCGCCGAGCGATAATCGCGGTCGTCGATGCGGGCAAGTGGCTGGCCCGCCTTGACGTGATCGTTATCGTTGACCAGCACCTCGGCGATGTAGCCCGAAACCTTCGGAGCAATGGTGGTGTAGTCGGCCTTCACATAGGCATCGTCGGTCGATTCGATGAAGCGGCCGGTCGTCCAGTAGTGATAGCCATAGTCGCCGATGAAGGCGGCGCCGGCGAGCATCGCTGCGGCGATGATCGTGCGCTTGACGATCTTGCGGCCCGACTTAGACTTCGGGGCTTCAGCGCTAGAGGTTCCCGTAGCAGGCGCCTCGGCGACGGCAGGGGTTTTCACGTCTGCTTCCAAGACGGTCTGAAACTGCTCCTTGCGCGGCAACTCAACCATTGTCTGTCTCCATGATCTCGACCTCTGTCCGGAGGTCCGTGTTTCGTTGGCTGGAGAATGCGCCGAGACGCGCCGCGTGATAATGTGCTTAAATTGGGAAGGATCATCAACTCAGAGCGGATAATCGAGGGACAATATGGACAGGCTGACGAGCCTCCAGGTGTTTGGGCGCGTGGTGGAATGCGGTGGGTTTTCGGCAGCCGCTAGACGTCTCAACATGTCGGTCACCATGGTCGGCAACCATATACAATCATTGGAGGATCGGCTCGGCGTCCGGCTGCTGAACCGCACCACGCGCAAGGTGAGCCTCACCGAAACCGGTAAGCTTTATTATGAGCGCTCGAGCCAGATTCTCGCCGATCTAGAGGAGGCCGACAGCGCCGCGGGTGCGGCGACCTCGACGCCGCGAGGTACGCTGAAATTCTATACCAGCACGCATATTACCCGCTTCCTGTCACCTGTTATCAGCGAGTATTTGAGCCTCTATCCGTCCGTGAGCGTTGACTTGAGCATCGGCGAGCGGATGATCGATCTAATCGAGGAGGGCTTCGATCTCGCCATCCGCACGACGATGCCGGCCGATTCGAGCCTCGTGGCGCGACGGCTGACGCCCTGGCGGCACGTGCTCGTCTGCTCGCCGAACTATATCCGGACACATCCGGCCGTGACGACGCCTGCCGATCTCGCAAGCCACAATTGCCTGCGCTACTCATACTATCCCTATGGCGACGACTGGCGCTTTTTCAACGAGGCAGGGGAACAGGTGAGCGTCAAGGTCGGAGGCAATATCGTCACGACGAGTGCCGACACCTTGCGCTATTTGGCGCAGAACGGTCAGGGGATTTTCCTCGCGCCTAGCTTTGTAATCATGGACGATGTGGTTTCCGGCGCTTTGGCGCGCCTGTTGCCGGACTATAAGCCTGCGGAATTCTCCATCAACGCGATCTATCCCAACCGCACCTATTTGCCGACGAAAACACGGATATTCATCGATCTGGTCGCGGAGCGCTTTGTCGAACATCGGAAATGGATGAGCTGAGGCGACAAGGTTCCTTCAAATAACTGTCACGGACCTCGGATAAATAGCCGGCTACCCTGGTGCTCGATCTGTTTTCGTTGCTGCCGGACCTGAAGCCGGAGGTGCGTGAGATCATGTCGACGCTCCAGCAAGTCGCCTTTCGTGCCGGCTGCTCGGTTGCGACTGCC
Organism: Martinezella calliandrae; assembly: GCF_030272695.1. Lineage (GTDB taxonomy): Bacteria > Pseudomonadota > Alphaproteobacteria > Rhizobiales > Rhizobiaceae > Rhizobium > Rhizobium calliandrae. The sequence goes on along the minus strand of NZ_JARFYN010000018.1, from coordinate 96,905 downwards.
AGCCGGGTGTTGAACCGCAATGGCCCGGTCAGCGACGAGATGGTGCGCCGCGTGCGTCGCGCCGCGGCCGAAATCGGCTACCGCACCAGCGGCCGCGCCAGCAATCGGCGGCCGGCGATCGGCGTGCTCATTCCCAGCATCACCAATCCGATCTTCGCGTCCTCGCTCTCAAGCATCCAGAGCCGGGCCATGCATGCGGGGCACAGCGTGCTGATCGCGCAATCGAATTATGATCCGGCGCAGGAGGCCGATGCCGTCGCATCGCTGCTCCAGCAACAGCCGACCGGTCTCATCCTCACGGTCTGCGACCCTGAACATAGCCCCGCTCTTTCTTCCGCTCTGCCGCCGACCGTGCTGCTCGGCAATCTGCCGACGGCACGCTTCACCGCCGCCGTTTCGACCGACAATTTCGGCGCCGGCCGGGATCTGACCGATTATCTGCTGCGCAAGGGTCATAGCCGTATCCTGTTCATCGCCGGTCATTTTGCGGCGTCGGATCGAGCCAGGCAGCGCTATTTCGGATACATCAGGGCGATGGAGGCGGCCGGCTATCCGCCTTTCGAGCCCTTGGAGATTTCCTTCGTCAACAGCCTGGACCAGCTCGACCTCTCGGATGTCGTGTCGCGCCTTAAACCGACAGCGGTCATAGCCTCCAACGATCTCCTGGCAATCGGTGTCATGGGGGCGCTGCGACGCCAGGGGCTCGCGATCCCCCGTGATATCTCCGTGGCCGGTTTCGACGGCATCTCCCTCGGCCTGCTCATGGAGGTTTCGTTGACGACGGTGGAGATACCGGAAGTGACGATGGGCGCGGCCGCGGCCTCTCTGTTGCTCGACATGGCAGAGAACGCCGCGCCGTCGCGTCACCTGACCGTACCCTATCGGCTGCGGCCCGGCGGAACGGTCCGCGATCTCTGAAATTGCTCCAGTGTGCCAGCAAACGGAAACGCCGCCTCTGCGAAGAGAAGCGGCGTCGCCTGCTTGATCAGATCAAATATCAGCTGCGCGGCAGCATGCCTTCGACGTCGGAAGCGGCGTCATCCAGTGCTTCCTTCGGCGTGGCCGAGCCGTCGACGATGCGCGACAGGTTGTCGACGATCGTCTGGGTGACCTTGACGCCGTTTGCGCCGGGGAAGGCGTACCACGGGATCATCAGCGGCATCTGGTTGAGGCTTGCCTGGAAGAGCGCGTTCTTCTTGTAGAAGTCGCCGAGATAGTCAGCCGATTTGGCGGCAAGCTCGTTATTCGGAACGTAACCGGTGCCGGGCACGACGACCGAAGCGCCGTAGGGGCCGGCGGCGAACTTGGCAAATTTCCAGGCGGCGTCTTCCTTGGCCGGATCGTGCGTCAGGATGACGACGGCGTTGCCGCCGGTCGGCAGGCGACCTTTGGTGGGGTCAATCAGCGGGATCGGGGCGGTGCGCAGGTCGAACTTTGTGCCGACGTTCTTGATCGTGTTGATCAGCGCGCCCGTGGTCTGGAATTCGAAGCCGACCTTACCGGCGGCGAAAGCCTGTTCGCCGGCAGGCTTGGTGAACACCGGCATACCGCCTTCCTTGACCATACGCTCGATCATGTCGACGGCCTTCTGGCCTTCCGGACCGTTGAAGGCGACCTTGGTTTCGTCGTCGCTCAGCATCTTGCCGCCGGCGCCGAAGAGAAGGGCGGAGAACATCCAGTCATCGCCCTGCCAACGGAAATCGATGCCGTCGACGCCGTTGCCGAGCGCCTTGATCTTGCCGCCAAGCGCGATGACTTCATCCCAGGTCTTCGGCGGGTTGTTCGGGTCGCCGCCGGCTGCCTTCACGAGGTCGGCGTTGTAGTACATGATCGGGTTCGACGTGGCGAAAGCAAGGCCAACTTGCTTGCCCTTGACCTGGGCGAGCTTGAGGATGGTGTCGGAGAAGCCCAGGGCCGCCATGTTGCCGTCCTTCTGGACGAGCGGTCCGAGATCGACGGCCACATTGCGCTCCTCCATCATGCGCAGACGGTTGAGGCCGACGAAGGTGACGTCGGGCATTTCATTCGTGCCGGCTTCACGCAGGATGGTCTGGATGCCTTCCTCGTAGGTGGCCGAAGGAGCAGCGAACTGGATCTTGATATCCGGATTTTCTTCCATGAACTTCTTCGAGATCGTGTCCATCACGTCCTTGAAGAAGCCGGGCATTGGATAGTGAACCGTCAAGGTCGTTTCGGCGTAGGCCGGGACCGACACAACCATTGAGATGGCCGTGGCGGCGAGAATCTGGGTGATATGCTTCATCGCTCGTTCTCCTGTTTCGAACCGGTCATCCCTTGAGACCGGTCATGGTGATGCCCTCGACGAAGCGCTTCTGCGCGAAAAGGAATGCGACGACGAGGGGAAGGGTGATAATAAGCGTGGCGGCCATCAGCGCGCCGTAGTCGTCGCCAGCCTCGGCTGCGCGGAAATACATCAGGCCGAGCGGCGGCGTGGCGTAGTCCTGCTTGCTGATGACGATCAGCGGCCAATAAAGGTCGTTCCAATGCGCCACGACCGAGAAGATCGCAAAGGCGGTCACCGCCGGCCAGGCGTTCGGCACGATGACGCGGGCGACGATACCGAGCTCCGACATGCCGTCGAGGCGGGCGGCGTGGATCAGGTCGTCGGGCATGGCGCGAAAGAACTGCAGGAACATGAAGATTGCGAAGACCGAGATCGAGAAGGGCGCCACCAGCGCGGTGTAGCTGTTCAGCAAGGAAAGATTGTTGAAGGCGACATAGAGCGGCAGGGCCGTGGCGTGGATCGGGATCAGCAGGCCGAGCATGATCAGCACCATCATCGTGCGCGCGGCGCGAAACTTCAACTTGGCCATGGCATAGGCGCAGGGGATTGCGATCAGCACCTGAAAGAAGAAGATCAGGCCGCATACGAGGACGCCGTTCCAAAGCAGCGTGCCCATCGGCACCTTGCTCAGCGCATGCGTGATGTTCTCGACGTAGAAGATATGCGTCGGGATCAGCTTCAGGGCGGAGGTGAAGATGTCGTCTTGCGCCTTGCCGGCGGTCGAGATCATGAAGATGTAGGGCGCGACGAAGACGATGGCGCCGAGGACCAGTAGCGAGAGTCGCAGGATGCGGCCGGGTGTGAAGCGAGTGGAGGTCATGTGTAGTGCACCTGCCGGTCGAGAACGCGATACTGCAGAAAGGTCAGCACCACCAGGATGGCAAGAAAGACAGTCGTCATCGCCGAGGCATAGCCGACCTGCAGATAGACGAAACCCTGCTGATAGATGGTGAAAAGAAGGACCTCCGAGGCGTGGTTCGGGCCGCCATCGGTCAGGGTCTTGACGGTATCGAAGACTTTAACGGCGTTGATGATGCTGATCGTCGTAACGAACAGTGTCGTCGGCCCGAGCATCGGCCAGGTGACCAGCCAGAAGCGATCGAGTGCCGATTTCGCGCTGTCCACCTCCGCGGCGGCGTAGAGCTCGCGCGGAATGGCGGTGAGGCCGGCGAGGAATAGCACCATATTGAAGCCGACGGTCTGCCAGACGCCGATGATCGACAGGCTGTAGAGAGCGGTCGCCGAAGAGCCAAGCCAGTTCGGGCGCGGCAGGCCGATTTCAGCCAGCATGGCATTGATCGGGCCGATGGTCGGATGGAAGAGATATTGCCAGACGGTCGCCATGGCGACGATCAGCGAGGCAACGGGCAGGAAATAGGCGGTGCGGAAAAAGCTGCGGCCGGTGCCTTCGCTTTCGATCAGCAGCGCCACACCGAGGCCGAGCACGATCGAGATAGGTGCGACGATGAGGGTATAGATCGTCGTGTTCCACAGGGACTTCTGGAATGTGCGGTCCCGGAGCAGGTGCGCGAAATTCTCGAAAGCGACGAAGCGGAAGCTTTTGTCGCCAAGCTGGAAATCGGTGAAGCCGAGAAAGACGACGGCGACGATCGGCAGGAGAACGAAAAGCACGATCAGGATGATGGCCGGCAGCGCCAGCAGCAGGGCCGTGCGAGCCTCGCTGCGCTCGCGCGCTGCCACCGACTGCATCGGCATGGCCGTGGCGGCGATGCTAGCCATGGGCCTTCTCCCTTGTCGCATCGGCGGCAACAGGCACGGCGCGCAGACGACGGCCGTCTTCGGCAAAGACCATCGCCTGTTCGGCCGCGAGAGTCAGCGCGACGGGCATGCCGGCGGAAAGGCCGGCAACTTCGGCTGGCGCGAGCTTGACGACCATGGTTTCGCCGATGGCGTCCAGCTTGGCGTAGAGAATAACTTCGGAGCCCAGGAACTCCAGGCGTTCGATATGGGCCGCGAGCGCATCCTGGCGGCCCTGGGTGAGGCGCACGAATTCCGGGCGGATGCCGAGCGTGACATTGTTGCCGGTGAGGCTACCGTCCTCCAGCGCCAGCCTGATCCCCCCGAAGGCGACGGTGCCGTTCTCGGCCAATGCCGGCAGGAGGTTGATGCGCGGCTGACCGACAAAGCGGGCAACTTCGATATGGGCCGGATCATCATAGATCGTCTGCGGCGCAGCCAGTTGCAGCAATTGGCCGCCGATCATCACGGCAACCCGGTCGGCCATGGAAAGCGCCTCGGCCTGATCGTGGGTGACATAAACTGTCGGCACGCCAGCTCGGCGATGCAGCTCGACGATTTCGCCGCGGGCGTGGACGCGCAGATTGGCGTCAAGATTGGAGAGCGGTTCGTCCATCAAGAAGACGCTGGGCTGGCGCACCATGGCGCGGGCAAGTGCCACGCGTTGCCGTTGGCCGCCGGACATCTGGCCGGGCTTGCGGTCGAGCAGATGGTCGATCTTCAGCGATGCCGCCATCTCGCGGACATCGCGGAGGATGCCGGTGCGGACGCTCTTCTGGCCGGGGATCACTGCGCCGACGAAGGGCAGGCGTTGCATGCGCGTCAGGCGGCGCATGGCGAGCGGCACGGCGATATTTTCCGATGCCGTCAGATGCGGATAGAGCGCGTAGGACTGGAAGACCATTGCGATGTTGCGGTCAGCCGCCGCTACGCCCGAGATGTCATTGCCAGAAACAAGGATCTCGCCGCTATCGGCGTGATCAAGCCCCGCGAGGATGCGCAGCAGCGTGCTCTTGCCACAGCCGGACGGGCCGACGAGGGCAATGAACTCGCCGGGCTCGACCTCGAGGCTGACGCCCTTCAGGATGTCGTTAGCGCCGAAAGACTTGGTAATGCCGCGAAGCGAGAGCGTGCTCATACGGTCGGCTCCCGCTGAACCTTATGGGCTTCGTGCGGATAGACCTCCTCGACGACATCATCAAGGAAATAGGTCTTCATGCCGGGAACGGCGACGATCTCGGTCGTAACGCCGTCGCCAAGGGTGTGGACGGCGGCGCCGATCAGGCGTTCGCCCGGCATCAGGCGCTCCATTTTGTCGAGGATGAAGGAGGCGGCCGGCGCCCAGACCAAGGCGGTGTTGTCTAACTGTCCCTTCCAGGCCCAATGCAGATGGCCGCTGCCGAAAAGCGCAACGTCGTGGGCTGATATCAGATCGTAGAAGCGGTGGCGCTGCGACGGGCGCACGCTCCAATAGCCGGTGTCGCCTTCATCGGGCTCATCGACGAATAGCGGCTTGTGGGCGAAGAGCGCCACGCGCCGGTCGCCGCGGCTCTCGAGCATGTCTTTCAGCCACTCGAATTGGGCCTTCTCTTCGGCATCCTCGAAGCCCATCAACAGACTGTCGAGGCCGATCAGCCGCCAGTTTTCCAAATCCTCCGCCCAATAGTCCGGGCCGACCAGCCGACGCCAGCGCTGCAGTCGTTCAGCATTGACGGGTTGAAGAGAGCCCGGCAGATGGCCAACATCATGATTGCCGGGTACGATCAGCATCGGCACGGAAATCTGCCGCATCAGGTCCATGGAAAAGGCGATATCCTCATCCTTGTCGGCGCCGTCGATGCTGAGATCGCCGGTATGAACGACGAGATCGGCACCGCTCGCTTCGATCCATTGGGCCAGGGGCTCCCAATTGCCGTTGAAATGCGGCTTGCTCGGGCTGAAATGCGTGTCGGTGATCTGGATGATCTTCAAGGCGCTTCTCCGAAAATCTTAAAATGAGAGCGCTTGTGAAGGGAATTTCCTTCAAAACCGGCGCTTCTCGCCGCTCTGTTTAGAAGGCCCTGATGTCAGTTAGGTAACGGGTCTTTTCACCTGTTTTTCAGTTTTGTCACATCATCGTCAAATGGCGCCAGTGCCTGTCATATGCCGAATTGAAACACTATACGCAGGTGGGGCAGGTGCTATAGATCGTTGCCGAAAGGGAACAGAAATGTCAGACGAACAAAGCCGTATCACCGCACTCGAAGAGCAGGTGGCCCATCAGGCCAAGACGATCGAAGAACTGTCCGATCAGGTGGCGGAGCAGTGGAAGGTGATCGATGAGACACGGCAGAAGCTGGTCCGGCTGTCCGAGCGCTTCCTGACCCTGGAGGAACAGTCCCTGGACGCGCCAGCCATCACCAAGCCGCCGCATTATTGAGCGGCTCTATCGGTAGAGTTGGGCCGGGCTCATTGTTGAGACCAAAGCGATTGCGCTCTGCCGGCTCGGACATGCGAACCCTGAGAAATCGATGATTATGCAGCCCACCTTTCGCCAACCCGTTCCCGGCGACGCAGCCTGTTGTTTCAAAATCGAGACCTCTGCCTATGAAGGCGATGAGGCAGCGACGTTGGAAAAGATCGCAACGCGCATTGCGGAGTGCCCGGAAGGCTTTCTGATCCTTGAGGCGGAGGGGCGGTGTGTCGGTTTCATCAACAGCGGGTGCGCAATTAACGTCGTGATGTCTGACGAGGAATTCAAGGAACTGATTGGACACGATCGGGCTGCGCGCCAAATGTCGTCATCATGTCGGTCGTCGTTGATCCCGCTGAGCAAGGCAAAGGCTACTCCAAACTCCTGATGAACGAGTTCATCCGTCGAATGACCGAGATGGGAAAGAAGACAATCCATCTTATGTGCAGGGATAACCACATCCCGCTCGACGAGAAAATGGGATATCGCTACACGAAGCCATCCGCGTCCGATCACGGCGGGAAAGTGTGGCACGAGATGATAATGGATCTCTGAGCGCTGATGACCGCCTGGGGCGGAAAGCCGAGGATCGTTGGGTCGCGACCTAGATCAACAAGCCCTGGCCGCCGTCGACATAGATCGGCGTACCTGTGATGTGTCGCGAGCGCTCGGAGGCGAGGAACAAAACGGTTTCGGCGATGTCGTCCGCGCTGCAGGGTAGGCCGTCGCTCAAGGGAATATTGCCTTTCGGCCAGACGACGGGAATGGCGGCTTCTTCCTGGTTGCGCTTGACGGTACTTTCGGAAATGTTGGTAACGACTCCGCCGGGGCAGATGGCGTTGATGCGGATACGGTATCTGGCAAGTTCGAGGGCAAGATGCTGTACGACAGCGACCTGCGCCGCCTTTGTGGCGCTGTAGGCGGTCGCGCCGGCATTGGTGAAGGTGCGTGTGCCGTTGATCGACGAGATGACGACGATGGAGCCGGCGCCTTGCGTTTTCAGATGCGGCACGGCGTAGTGCAGCGTCAGATAAGTGCCGCGCAGATTGACGGCGATGGTCCGGTCCCATTCCGCAGGCTTTAGATCGTCGATCGGCGCCCAGACGCCGTTGATGCCAGCATTGGCAAGCACGATGTCGAGCCTGCCGAATTGCGCAATCAGGGTGTTCACGGCGATTTCCATGGCAACTTCCTCGGCGACATCGGCAATCAGTCCCACCGTCTTGCTGCCGGCAGCGGTAAGCGCCGTTACGGTGTCGTTGACCTCATGCGCGTCGTGACCGAGAACGCCGATGGCCGCGCCTTCCGCGGCCAGTCGAAAGGCCGATGCTCGACCGATGCCCGATGTTGCGCCGGTAACCAATGCGACTTTTCCCGATAGCTCCATTCCATTCTCCCCTGCCTGCTGCCGGTGGCAAACCCGTCGGCGCGGCGATCGTTGCCAAGTTCTAATAGGTTTGCCGCCGATACCGGCTGCGGTGCATCATCACGTTTCGGTGTTTCACAGCCTGTGTGTAACAAAAAGACCTATCCTCCCGTATCCCCTGGTGACGAGAAATTTTATAATCGCTGCCAGGAGGTGATGATCATGAACGGTGCATCGAAAGATTTGATCCGCAGGACACTGTCGAGCGTTGCCCGTCCCGCCGCCTTTGCCGCCGGCGCGATCTTGCTTGCCGGCGTCGCACTGCAATTCGCCGGCCGTGCCTCGGCCGAAGACGCCCGAGTCATTCCGGCGCCGACCGTAGACGAAAAGCCGGGCGCCGGTAACGCGGAAACCACCGTTCTCGCGGGCGGTTGCTTCTGGGGCGTCCAGGGCGTGTTCCAGCATGTCAACGGCGTCATCAGCGCCACGTCGGGCTATACCGGCGGAAACAAGGACGCGGCTCATTACGAAATGGTGAGCACCGGCGATACGGGGCATGCCGAATCCGTGCGCATCGTCTTCGATCCGCACAAGATCAGCTACGGGCATCTCCTGCAGATCTACTTCTCCGTCGCCCATAATCCGACGGAGCTCAACTATCAGGGGCCGGATAGCGGCACGCAGTATCGTTCGGCGATCTTCCCGACCAACGCCGAACAGGCCACCGTCGCCAAGGCCTATATCGACCAGCTCAATCACGCCAAGGTTTTCGATGCGGTTATTGTGACCAAGATCGAGCCGGCACGACAATTCTATGCCGCCGAGGACTATCACCAGGACTTCCTGACGACGCATCCCAATTACCCCTACATCGTCATCAACGACCTGCCGAAGATCAAAAATCTGCAGCGCATTTTTCCGAGGGACTATCGCGTCGATCCGGTTCTGGTCGAAGCAAGCGCCTCGGCGAAGTAGCGCCGTTCAGCCTGCTTGAGCTGCTGGTGATGCTGGCCAAACACGGCAGCTTTGCAGGAAATGCTCGTTACTCTTTCGATGCCTGGTGTATTGCTCCATTCTCCAGGCATCAATTCGAGTGCTCTTCGTCATGATCGTCCGCGACCGGCCAGGTCTATTCCAGCTTTTCTTCATCGTTCGCGGTTCGATTATCCGCCGGATACTGCCGCAGATCATAGTGATCTTCCTGCTGTCGGCGCTGATCGTCTGGGGCCATCAGGAGCGACCGAACGTCATCCTCTCGTTCAGCGGCTCGCCGTTCGCGCTGCTCGGCATCGCTCTGTCCATCTTTCTCGGCTTTCGCAACAATGCGTGCTACGACCGCTGGTGGGAGGGACGGCGCAATTGGGGCCAGCTTGTCTATACAGCTCGCGGCTTCGCTCGTCAGACGTTGATATTGGAGGCGACAGGAGAGGCCGGTCGTGCGGCGCGACGGAACTTGCTAAATTTGACCATGGCCTTCTCGCAGGCGCTGGTTTGCGATCTGCGAGGGGGCGGAGACGTCAGCAAGGTTTTGCGTCATCTGACGCCGAGCGAAGTCGAGTTCTATCGCACGGCTCAAAATCGGCCGGATCTCCTTCTGCGCCTGATGTCGGCGCATCTCGCACAGCTCAAGGCTGCAGGTGACATTTCGGATATCCAATATCAGATGCTCGACGTCAGCATCGGCCAAATGGGGGCAGCGCACGCAGCCTGCGAACGCCTCCGCAATACGCCGCTGCCCTTCGGCTATACGCTGCTCTTGCATCGCACGGCCTATATCTTCTGCTTTCTGTTGCCCTTCGGTTTTGTGGATACACTCGGCTGGGGCTCGCCTTTTGTGGCGGCCCTCGTGGCCTATACCTTCTTCGGCCTCGACGCGCTGGGGGACGAGTTGGAGGATCCGTTCAGCAGCCACCCGAATGCGCTAGCGATCGGTGCTCTTGCCGATACCATCGAAATCAATCTGCGCGAAGCGCTTGGCGAAACCGATCTGCCGCCGCTGCCGCAACCGAAAGATTTCGTGCTGATGTAAGCAATCGGCAAAAAATCGCCGGTCCATGGAATAAGGTCGCCTCAGCTTCCGTATATTGAGGTATGGAACGCAAAGGACGCACATTCGATGTTTTGGGGCAGCTCGGCTCGCTGAGACGTTATGCCCGTTCGCTCGTCCGCAATACAGATGAGGCGGAAGACCTGGTGCATGACGCGCTGGTCAAGGCCTATGAACGGAGGTCGTCGTTCCGACGCGGCGCGAACCTGCGCACCTGGCTGCTCTCGATCCTCCACAACGCCCATATCGACCGGCTGCGACAGGCGCGCTCGCTCAATCGGCGCCATGAAGAGGCCGCCGCGGAATTCGATCGGTCGCTGCCGGCTTCGCAGGATCATGCCGTGCGCCTGAAACAGGTGCGCGATGCCTTCTTCAATCTGCCGGAAGAGCAGCGCGAGGCGCTGCATCTCGTGGCGATCGAGGATCTTTCCTATCAAGAGGCAGCGTCCGCGCTCGGCATTCCTGTCGGGACGCTGATGTCGCGCATCGCCCGCGCCCGCGCCAGCCTGAGGACTTTCGAGGACGCATCGCGCGCGGGCTCGCATCTTCGGCTTATCGATGGAGGAGGCAATGAAAACAACTGATCCCGTCATCGACGCCGATCTCGACGCCTATGTCGATGGTGAACTGACTGTCGCGCGCCGTGTCGAGGTGGAATCCTACCTTTCGGAACACCCGGCGATCGCCGCCAAGGTCATGGCCGATATGAGCATCCGCGGCGAGCTGCGCATGGCGCTGGCCGGCGAAGGACTGGCGGCGAAGGCGGAGACCCGCGAGGCCGCACGGCGACTGGAGCGCGGTCTGGCTTATGGCTGGGTTCTGAACTCGCTCCAGCGGGTTGCCGCCGTCGCCATGTTGATGGCGGCCGGCTGGGTCGCGCACACATCCTTCGGCGCCTTTAGCGCGAGCGAAGTCAATGCATCCGTTCCGGCGCCTGCTTTCGTCGACGACGCGGTGCGGGCCTACCGGGCAACGGCTGTTCGCGAAGCGATGAAATCGCAGCCGGCGCATGCGGCCTACAATGCGGACGAGATCCGCGCATCGACGGCAATCGTCCTGCCGACATTGCCGCAAGGCTGGCACGTCACCGACGCGCAGATTTATCCGTCCGACTTCGGCCCGAGCGTTGAATTGACGGTCAATGCCGGCGAGGGCGGGCAATTGTCCCTGTTTGCCGTCCGCCCAGGCAATTTCGCTGTCCAGAAGGTCAGTCATGTCAAGCGCGACGACGTCCAGGCTGCCTATTGGCAGATCGGCGAGGTTGCCTACGCACTCATCGGCGACGGCAGGGCGGCCGACCTTGATGGCAAGGCCGAAAAGCTCGCCCGTACCTTGTATTAGTTTGAATTAAAGGAGAACGACTATGAACCCGACCAATTCCCGATACGGCTATGGAGCCGCCAGCGGCTCGCGGGCGCTCTTCGACGAAGGTCTGCGCAAACATATGCTGCGCGTCTATAACTACATGGGCATCGGACTTGTGCTGACCGGCATTGTTGCGCTGATCGTCGGCACGACGCCGGCCCTTTATGTGCCGATCTTCCAGACGCCGCTGAAGTGGGTCGTCATGCTTGCGCCGATCGCCTTCGTGCTGTTCTTCTCGTTCCGCATCCAATCGATGTCGGCGAGCGCCGCGCAGACGATGTTCTGGGCTTTCTGCGCCGTCATGGGCCTGTCGCTCGCTTCGATTTTCCTGGTGTTCACAGGCACCAGCATCGCGCGGACCTTCTTCATCGCCGCGACCATGTTCGGCGCGACCAGCCTGTACGGCTACACGACAAAGCGTGACCTTTCCAACATCGGCTCGTTCCTCATGATGGGCCTGTTCGGTGTGATCATCGCCGGCGTCGTGAATATTTTCCTGGCTTCGAGCGCGCTGCAGTTCGCAATCTCGATCATCGGCATCGTCGTCTTCGTAGGACTGACCGCCTGGGATACGCAGAACATCAAGGAACAATATGCTGAGAACTACGACCAGGAGTCGTCGCAGAAGCTGGCCGTCTTCGGCGCCCTGTCGCTCTACCTGAACTTCGTCAACATCTTCCAGCTCCTGCTAAATTTCACCGGCGAGCGGGAGTAACCCCGATAAAAGATTGCGTCCCATTGGAGTTAGTAGGAACGCATGACGCGCCTGCGGTATCTGCGCCGATACCGCAGGCGCAACCTTTTTGAGATTAGGAGCGAGCGCGTTCGTCCAGCCTGTCGCGCAGTATGCTCCATGGGAGCAGCATGTTCGGCGCATGTTTCAGCAGGCCGTGAAATGGGATCGGCGCCGGTGTCGCGAAGGGGATCGGCAGATCGTCGGGCTTTGTGCCAGCAGCCCAATCGGCCAGCACCGGCCCCATGGCTGTCGTCATGGCGATGCCCCGGCCGTTGCAGGCAAAACCAGCGACAAGGCCTAGGCCGAGATCTACCAGATGCGGCAGGAAATCCGGCTCAACGGCGGCGATGCCGGACCAGTTATAGGCAAGCGGCGGAATATCCTCGAGATTCAGATGACGGGCGAGGCGACGGTGGATGGCACGGGGTACCCGCTCTTCCGCGCCGGGGCCGATGATATGCATGCCGCCGGTAATCAGCCGGTTTTCGGAATCGAAGCGGAAGGTAAAGAGATTGCGCCGCGTGTCCGACACGCATTGGCTGCCCGGCAATAAGCGTTGTCGTGCCGAAGCTGCCAGCGGCTCCGTCGCGATCTGGAAGACTTTGAGTGGGAAATAGGTGCGCGCCAGCGTCGGATTGAGGTGGCCGACATAGGCATTGGTGGCAATCAGGACTTTGCCAGCGCGGACTTTTCCGCCTGTGGTCACGAGCATGAAGCCGTCACCTTCATGCTGGATCGAAGCAACGGGAGAGTGTTCGAAGATGCGCGCGCCGGCTGCTTCGGCGGCCGCGGCAAGACCATGCGCATAGGAAACCGGGTTCAGCACCCCGCCGGACTTGTCCATCCAGCCGCCGAAATAACCATCCGCGCCCGTAGTATCTCGAACCGCCTGCCAATCGAGGATCACGGCCGGACGTCCGCGGCTTGCCCATTGTTCGGCGCGAGATTTGACCTTCTCGAACGCGGCTGGCGAATGGGCTGGCTGAATCCAGCCGCTTTGCAATGCATCGCAATCGATACCGTGGCGCCTGATCAGATCGAAGACAAGGTCGGCGCTGCCGGCCGCCATTTGGATCAGTCGCTCACCACCCTGGGGGCCGAGATGGGCGATGATGTCGTCCGGGTCCATCTTGGCGAAATTCGGCACCACGAAACCGGCATTGCGGCCGGTCGCTCCCCAGGCAACGATCTCGGCCTCGAGCACAACGACCGAAAGCCCCTTTTCTGCGGCATGCAATGCCGTCGAGAGGCCGGAAAAGCCACCGCCGATAATGGCGAGATCGGCATCGAAATCGGTTTCCAGCGGCGGTCTCGTTTTGCGGTTGCGGCTGGTGGCGTGCCACAGGGAGATCGGGGGATGGTCAGGCAAGTTTGCCAACGAGGAAGCTATGTGCATGGCCCCTCACTCCAGCCCTCTCCTCGCCAATGCGGGGAGAGGGGGCGCTGCTGTGTGGATGTGGCTATTTCACTTCGTCGTCCCCTCGCCCCGCGTTGCGGGGAGAGGGCTAGGGTGAGGGGCTGGTCGCGGGATTGCCGCAACGTCACACTCGTCTGACAAGAACCATGCCTCATGGCGTCGCACCGCTTTTATCGGCAATAACATTTTGTTTCCGTTTGCCAAAGCGCGGGCGGCGGGGCATGTCGCCGAGGAGGCCATTAGGGCGGACGAGTAGAATGACGCAGAGCATCACGCCGATGGCGACGATCTGCAGCGATGCGGCTCGGGCCTGTTGTTCCGGCGTGAAAAGCACGCTGGTCAGGGCGCCGGAGCCGGCCCAGATCGCCCAGACGAGGATGCTGCCGACGACCGCACCCTTGTTGCTGCCGGAGCCGCCGACGATCAGCATCACCCAGACCTGAAAGGTCAGCGTCGGCACGTAATTGTCGGGGGCAATGAAGCCAATGAAGTGCGCCTGTACGGCGCCCGCCAGCCCCATGATCGCTCCGCCGACTGCGAAGGCCTGCACGCGGTAGAAACGTGCGCTCTTGCCAAGCGAAATGGCGGCGCGTTCGTCTTCGCGTAGCGCTTTCAGAACACGTCCCCAGGGACTGCGCGACAGATGTTCGAGGGCGAGGAAGACAATCAGCGTCACCATGGCGGCGACTGCAAGATTGGAGAGATTAAACAGCAACGGCGTCTCAGCCAGGGCGGCGAAGGGGCGTGGAATGAAGCCGACGCCAAAGGGACCGCCGGTCAAGCCCTGCGCATTCAGCGCCACGAGCTGAACGACCACGGCGACGCCGAAGGTAGTGATGGCGAGGTAGTCAGACTTCAGTCTGAGTGTGGCGATGCCAGTGACAGCGGCGGCGGCGGCGGCGACCACCATGGCTGCGAGCCAGCCGATGAGGATCGGCATGTCGAAACCACCGAAGCGACCGACCGTGTCCGGCGTCGTCAGCAGTGCCGACGTATAGGCGCCGATCGCGACGAAGCCGGCGAGACCGACGTTGAAGAGGCCGGTCAGGCCCCATTGCAGGTTCAGCCCGAGGGTGATCAGCGAGAAGATCAGCGCCGAGGTCAGGAAAAATGCGCCGTAGCCGACAAGATCCATCATCGTTCCTTCACTCCAAAGAGGCCGATCGGCCGGACGAACAGCACCGCCATCAGGATGATGAAGGACACAGCGGCACGCCATTCCGCGCCGATCAATTGCACCGCGCCGGCTTCCGCCAGACCGATGATCAGTCCGCCGAGAACGGCGCCGGGCATGCTGCCGATGCCGCCGAGGATGGCGGCGGCGAACATCGGCAGCAGCATATCGAAGCCCATCAGCGGGCGTATCTGCACGAGAATGCCGATCATGACACCGGCGACACAAGCGAGCGCCCCGCCGACAAGCCAGGTGACGCGCACGACCTTGGCGACATCGATGCCGACGATGCGCGCGAGGGCCGGGTTCTGGCTCAGCGCCTGCATCGAGCGGCCGGTCTGCGTTCGCGTGATCAGAAGATGCACGCCGAGAACGAGGATCGCCGTCAGCAGCAGCAGCACGATCTGATCGGGGGTGATGCGGATACCGAAACCAATGGGCATGGCGATCTGTATGGCGCGGCTGAAATAGGTCGGCCGTGAGGTGAAGAGAAATTCCAAGAGACTGCGCAGCGCCATGGAGGCGCCGAAGCTCGCCATGACAACTATGATCGCCTGGCCCTTGGCCCGCAGGCGCGCGAAGAGAACCATGTCGAGGAGCAACGCCAGCAAGCCGGTCAACCCCATGGCGATGACGACCGCCACGATCAGCGGCCAGCCGAAGGAGAGCGGGCCGATCGGGGCGATTTTGCCGAACATGGCACCAATGGCGCTGACGACGGCAAGCGTCGCATAGGTGCCCCAGGCCATAAAGTCGCCATGGGCGAAGTTGGAGAAGCGCAGGATCGAGTAGGTGAGCGTTACGCCGATGGCGCCAAGACCGATCATCGAGCCGGTTAGCAAGCCATCGATTATGAATTGCAGGCTCATGCCGCGCCTCCCGACTTGGTGTGAGATGGGCGCTGGCCGAGATAGAGTTCGGCGACGACGGGGTCGTTCCAGAGTTCGGAGGCGACACCCTCATGCCGGTCCTTGCCCTCGACTAGCACATAGGCGCGGTCGCCGATCGCAAGCGCTGCCTTGGCATTCTGCTCGACCAGCAAGATGGTGACGCCTCCTTTGCGAATCTCGGTCAGCATCTCGAAAACCAAGGATACGAATTTCGGCGACAGGCCCGCGGACGGTTCGTCCAGCACCAGCACCTTCGGATGGACGATCAGGGCGCGAGCGACCGCCAGCATCTGGCGCTGACCACCCGACAGATTGCCGGCTGCAATACGGCGATGGCGGGCGAGATCGGGGAAGGTCGCATACATCTCCTCGATGCGGCCGGGAATCTCTCGCGGCTTTAAGATGCCGCCGGCTACTTTCAGATTGTCCTCGACCGACATCAGCGGGAAGACATTTTCCGTCTGCGGCACGAAGGCGAGGCCGAGACGGACCATGGTATGGGCGGGCGCAGCGGTAATGTCCTTGCCATCGAGCAAGACCGTGCCGCCGGTGACCGGCACGAGGCCGGCGATCGCCTTGATGAAACTCGATTTGCCGGCGCCGTTCGGACCGAGGACGACGACAATCTCGCCTTGATGGACAGTGATCGATGCGCCTCGGACGATCGGCACGCCGGGCTCGTAGCCGGCGACGAGGTCGCGGACAAGGAGGGCGGTTTCGCTCATGCCGCACCCCCGAGATAGGCTTCGATGACCCTTGAATCGCGTGCGACTTCGTCGGCCGTGCCTTCGCAGAGCAATTGACCAGCTGCCATAACGAGAACGCGATGGCAGAGGCGGGTCACCATGTCGATATTGTGCTCGATCAGCAGGAAGGTAATGCCGTGGGCATTGATGTCCCGGATGCGGTCGATGATGACTTCGAGCAGAGTGGCGTTAACGCCCGCTGCCGGCTCGTCGAGCAGAATAATGGCGGGATCGGCCATCATGACGCGGGCAAGCTCCAACAGCTTGCGCTGGCCGCCGGAGAGTACGCGAGCGGGCTCGTGCGCCAGCCGCGTCAGGTTGACGAGCTCCAGCAACTCCGCCGCCTTGTCGCGCGCGGCTTTCTCCTCGGCCTTGACGCGCCAGGGTTTTAGGAAGTTTGCCAACAACCCTT
The DNA here is from genome assembly GCF_030272695.1 of Martinezella calliandrae. Classification (GTDB taxonomy): domain Bacteria; phylum Pseudomonadota; class Alphaproteobacteria; order Rhizobiales; family Rhizobiaceae; genus Rhizobium; species Rhizobium calliandrae. Next base: position 80,237 of record NZ_JARFYN010000018.1, on the reverse strand, counting down.
CGCCGGCCTGGGACTGCGCGGCCAGCATGACATTGTCGAGCAGCGTCAGATTGGGAAAGGGGCGTGGGATCTGAAAGGTGCGGCCGAGACCACGGCCGATGCGGCGGTGCGCTGCTTCGCCGGACACTGCTATGCCGTTCAGCACGATCTCGCCGCTGCTCGGCTGAACGCTGCCGGCGAGCAGATCGAACATGGTCGTCTTACCGGCTCCGTTCGGGCCGATCAGACCGAGGATTTCACCGCGGCGGACATCGAAGGACACGTCATTGACCGCGGTGACGCCGCCGAAGCGTCGCACCACGTTTTTCGCCGTTAAAACGGGTGGATGGGTGTCCTCTTCCCGCCGTTCGCTCAGTGCACTCATGGATCCCTCTGGCCGAAAACGGTCGTTGCCGCCTTCTGATTTTTGATTTGTGATCACACTTGTAATGATCACGCTAATCGGCTTTAATCGTCTCTGCAAGCCAAAAGCGGGGAGGACATGCAAAAGACCGCCGTCGTGAAAAGCAACGACCACATTGCCGCTCAGCTCGCGCCCGTCGGCCGCGAGACCGTGCAGGATCGCGTCTATCTCGAGCTACGCCGGGCACTGATCGGCGGCCTCTTCGAGCCGAGCCAGGTGCTCACTATTCGCGGACTTGCCGATGCACTGATGACCAGCACCATGCCAGTGCGTGAAGCGCTGGGCCGGCTCATCACCGAAAAGGCGCTGGAAGCGCTGCCGAACCGCTCCGTCCGCGTTCCGCCGATCACACTTGAGCGCATGGACGATCTCTTGCGTGCCCGCATCCTGATCGAGGGCGAGGCGATCGCGCTTGCGGCGACGCGGATGAGCCCGCGCCAAGTCTCCGTCATCGAGAGCATGCTCAGCGAGTGGGACGAAATGCGGGCGCTGAAGCTTAAGAAGGACGTCGACCGCGAGGTCACGCTCAATCAGAGCTTTCATTTCGAAATCTACCGCGCTTGCGGCTCGGCCGTACTTATCCCGATGATCGAAAGCCTGTGGCTGCAATCCGGCCCCTGCATCCGCGTAGCGATCTATGCCTTCTCCGAGGCCGGCGAGGTCGATACGGCGCATTTCCATCGCAGGATCGTGGGGGCGCTTGCGGTGCAGGATGCCGCGGCTGCCCGCGAAGCGCTGATCGCCGACATCAGCCGGCCTTTCAATTTCCTCCGCAACAAGCTGCAATCCGAAGCGGCAAGCAAAGGTACGTCATGAGCACGCGCGCCCTCCGCATTACCGAGCCCGGCTCCGCACTTTCCGTCACCGCCGTGCTGCTCGACGGCAAGGCGCCCGACAATGTAGAGTTCCTCTGGACCTATCTGGCCGAGCCGCGCATTGTGCCCGGTATCCATGCCATGTGGACGGGGCCGGAAATCTCCTGTCCGATCCCGCCGGATCATCTCGTCGGCCAGGAATGGGCAAACCCCTTGCCGGCGGAAAACGCGACGTTGACGCCCCAGCCAGGCGATATCGTGCTGAGCTATGTGCCGGCGCGTGTCTGGGGCGGCAGCCCCAACCCGATCTTCGATATCGGCCTGTTCTATGGGCAAGGCGCGCGATTGCTGTTCCCGATCGGCTGGCTGCCGGGCAGCGTCGTTGCGCAGGTGCGGCCCGAAGAGCGCGAGCATTTCGCGGCCGCTTGCGGTGAAATTCGCCGCAACGGCGCCTGCGACGTGACACTCGCGCGCATTACGGAGGTCTGAGATGAGCGCGGCAGACGATTCCTTCGAGCTGTTCGACCTGCGTGTCGAAGCCGTCATTCCCGAGGGCAAGCCGATCTATTGCGGCGCCAAAAAGGGTGATTATTTCGAACTCAAGGGCGAAATGTTGTCGCTGCCGCCGGGGCAGGGTTTCTCCATCTATTCCATTTCCGCCGTATTGCCGTTGCTCGCGGCCAAGCAGCGGCCCACTCATAAGAACGACTGGATGACATCGGACGCCGAGATCGCTTGTCCGGACCCGAACTGTGCGAGCCGCCTCAGGATCGTCAGGACAGGCAAGCGGCGCTTCAGCCATGCGGAGACGACGGCAGTGCCGTTGCCCGAGGAGAACAAATAGATGAATGCCAAGACCTTCGAACTCAGCCCTGGTTATTCGATCTCGCGCGTTATTCGCGGCGGCTGGCAATTGGCCGGGGGCCATGGGTCAATCGACCGCGTGCAGGCCGTAACCGACCTCATCGCCGCCTTCGACGCGGGCATCATCACCTACGACTGCGCCGATATCTATACCGGCGTCGAAGAGCTGATCGGCGCCGCCCGACTGAGGCTTGCCAAGGAGCGTGGGCTCGACGTCGCGGCCAAGATGAAGGTGCACACCAAGCTGGTGCCCGATCTCGAAGTGCTGTCGCGCATCAGCCGCGATTATATTAGAGGCATCGTCGAGCAATCGCTGCGGCGGCTGAAGGCCGAGCGGCTGGACCTCGTGCAGTTTCACTGGTGGGATTATACGTTGCCGGGTTATCTCGATGCGCTCGGCTGGCTGGACGAGATGCGGCGGGAAGGTAAGGTCCGCAATGTCGGCACGACGAACTTCGATACGCCGCACATTGCCGAAATCTTGAAAGCCGGCATTCCCCTGGTCAGCCAGCAACTGCAATATTCCGTACTTGACCAAAGGCCTGCGAACAGCCTGACAGCACTCTCGGCCGATAACAATGTCCGCTTTCTCTGCTACGGCTCCGTCGCGGGTGGGTTCCTCAGCGACAAATGGCTCGGGCAGCCGGAGCCGGAGATGCCGCTCGAAAACCGCTCGCTGATCAAATACAAGTTGATCATCGACGATTTCGGCGGTTGGGAACTGTTCCAGTCGCTGCTTCGGGCATTGAAGGCCGTCAGCAACCGCCATGGCGTCGACATCGCCACCATCGCCAGCGCCTGGGTGTTGGAGCAGCCGCAGGTGGCTGCCGTCATCGTCGGCGCCCGCAATCGGGCGCATGCGCTCGCCAATGCGAAGATCATGGATATTGCGCTCACAGCAGAGGATCGGTCTCAGATTGCCGCGATCATCGCGCAGAGCAACGGCCCACTCGGCGACGTCTATGCGCTGGAGCGCGACCGCACCGGGCGGCATGGCTCAATCATGCACTACAATCTGAACGCGGGGAAAAAATGAGCACGAGTCCATCGCTCTTCGAGCGCGCCAAGGCTGAAATCATCGACCTGCATCGCTATTTCGCCGACTGGTACAACGCAACGGACCACAACCAAACGGATTTCAGCCGGTTCGAAAAAGTCCTCGGCGAGGGCTTCCGCATCGTCACGCCCGACGACGGCCGTATTATCGAACGCGATTCCATCATCAACCATGTCCGGGCAAACCGTGGCTGCTTTCACGGTGAATTCGTGATCGAGATCGACGATGTGAGGCCTGGCTGGGAGGCCGCCGGCATCATCGTTGTGACCTATGTCGAGGCGCAATTTCGAGCTGGCGCCTGGACCCGGCGGCGGTCAAGCGCGCTTTTTACCGAGAGTTCATCGATGCCGAACGGCGTCGAATGGCGGCATCTGCATGAAACCTGGCTGCAGGCGCCGGAGACGAAACAGGCTCAACCACCGAAATAGAAGTCGTGTACCTAACAAGGGGAACAAAGATGAAAAAGACGATATTTCAAATCACCACCGCTCTGGCGCTCCTTGCCGCGGCGGGCGTTGCCAACGCTGCAGACTGCAAGATCACGGTCGGGCTGGTCATGGAGCTAACGGGGCCCGCCGGCGAATATGGTCAGGCGGGCGCGAAATCGGTCGAAATGGCCTTCCGCGACATCAACGCCGCCGGCGGCGTGCGCGGCTGCGATCTGGTGACCGATACACGTGACAGCCAGAGCCAGGGCAATGTCGCCGTCGACGCCGCGACCCAACTCGTGCAGGTGAAGAAGGTACCTGTCATTATCGGCGGCATCATCTCGTCGGTCTCGATTCCGATACTGACTTCGGTCACCGCACCGGCCAAGATCGTCCAGGTGTCACCGGCCTCGTCCTCGCCGACGTTGACGGCGCTCGGCCGTGACGGCAAGACCAACGGCATCTTCTTCCGCACCATCACCTCGGATGCGCTGCAGGGCGTAGCTGCTGCAAAATACGCGATCGACAAAGGCCTCAAGAAGCTGGCGGTCATTCACGTCAACAACGACTTCGGCGTCAACATGGTGAAGGAGTTTTCTCGTGCCTATAAAGCGCTCGGCGGCACTATCGTGTCCGACACGCCATATAACGAAAAGCAGTCGAGCTACGCCTCAGAAGTCACCGCCGCCATGGCGGGCAATCCGGACGGCCTTTATCTCGTCAGTACGCCGGTCGATGGTGCAACCATCGCCCGCACCTGGATTTCGCAGGGTGGCGTACAGAAATTCCTGCTTAACGACGGCATGAACAGCCCGGATTTCATCGACTCGGTCGGCGCCGACTACCTCAAGGATGCCTATGGCACGTCCTCCGGCACCAGCCCGACCGCTTCGACTGACTATTTCATGAAGAACTACAAGGATTTCTCGGGTATCGAACCGTCCAATCCGGCGGCGGATCGTTCCTATGATGCCGGTGCCATCGTCGGCCTCGCCATCGCGATTGCCGGGTCGGACGATCCGGCCAAGATCAAGGATGCGATGTACAAGGCAGTCGATCCACAAGGCACGCCGATCTACGCCGGCAAAGACGAATTTGCCAAGGCGCTTGGCTTGATCAAGGACGGCAAGCCGATCCGTTATGAAGGGGTCATCGGCCCGGTCGCCTTCGACAAATATGGCGACATCACCGGCCCGTTCCGTCTCTGGAAGATCGCCGACGGCAAGGTGACGACGGACGGCGAAATGTCGATCGATGATGTCAACAAGCTGCAGGCGCAGTTGAATAAATAGGCCTGCAATTCTCTTTCGTTTCCATGGGACGCCCGGTAACCCGCTCGGTTGCCGGGCGCTTTTGTACATGCCCGATTGAGTCGGAAATTTAGATCGTTCCAATTATCAACAGCAATAATTCTGGAAATCGAGATCTGGGCATAACGCCTATATGGCCAGCGAAATGCGGGGAAAACTGGACATTAGCGGCTGCTTTTAGCCTGCTGTCACTATACTTTCGAATTTGCCTATTGACAAAATTTGGAACGTTCCAAATAATCTCTTCCAATAGCGGGTGGAGACCCTGGAGGAGATTTATGAGCAAGGGACGTGTCACGGTCATCGATATTGCGCATGCCGCCGATGTGTCCAAGTCGACCGTGTCGCTCGTTTTGCAGGGCAGCCCGCTGGTCAATGAGGCGACGCGGGCCAAGGTCAATGCGGTGATCCGCGAGCTCGGATACGTCTACAATCGCGGCGCCGCCAACCTTCGGCAGGCGAAGTCGAAAATCGTCGGCATCGTGGTCAACGATCTCACCAATAGCTTCTTTGCCGAGCTCGCCGTCGGCGTCGACATGGTCGTGCAGTCGGCTGGCTATGTGCAGTTCCTGTCCAATACCGGCGAGAGTATAGACCGGCAACGTGAGGTTGTTGCCTCGATGCGCGAGCACGGCATTTCCGGCCTAATCGTCTCGCCGGCGCGCGGCACGGATGCGGCTGACTTCAAGCCGCTCACCAATGCCGGCATTCCGGTGGTGATTGTCGTGCGCAATATTCCCGGCGCAAAGGTGTCGTCGCTGGTGTCCGACAATTTTGCCGGCGCGTCGGCGGCGGTCGAGCATCTGGTCGGTCTCGGCCATCGCCGTATCTCTTTCATGGGCGGTTTTGCCAACACCGCCGTTTTTGCCGAACGGCTCGGCGGCTACCGCGATGCGCTGGCCAAGGCGGGGATCACTTTTGACGACGAGCTCGTCGTTGCAACCGCGCCGTCGCGGGCCGGCGGCGTCGAGGCAGTCGGCCGTGCCATGCTGCTTGCCGATAAGCCGACGGCGGCGGTGTGTTTCAACGATGCGGTCGCCTTCGGCGTCTGCGACGGCCTGAGGGCGCGGCGGCTGGAGCCCGGCGTTGATTTCGCAGTGGTCGGTTTCGACGACGTGATCGAGGCCGAGAGCGCGGTGCCGGCGCTGACGACGATTTCCGTCGATCCGCAGGGCATGGGTCGGCGGGCGGCGCAATTGCTCCTGAAGCAAATCAATTCCGGCAAGGTGGAGGCGGAGGCGATCGTCAGCGCTGTGAGGTTGGTAGTGCGCCAGAGTTCCGGATTAGCGCTGGACACAACGGCAAGGAGGGCCGTGTCATGACAAGCGGAGGTGTAAAATGGGGCCTGATCGGCGCTAGCACGATCGCCCATGAATGGATGATCAACGCCATTCGTGCAACCGGCGGCGACGTCGTCTCGGTCATGAGCAGGGACGTGGAGCGCGGCCGCGCCTATGCGGCAGAGAACGGTATTGCCCGATCGGTGACGGATATCGCGGATCTCGTCAGCGACCCGGATGTCGATGCCGTCTACATCTCGACGACCAACGAATTGCATCGCGACCAGACTTTGGCGGCGGTGAAGGCCGGCAAGCATGTGCTTTGCGAAAAGCCGCTGGCGCTGACGCTGGAAGACGCGCGGCTCATGGTGCAGGCTGCGAAGGGCGCCGGTGTGGTCATGGGCACCAACCATCACCTGCGCAATGCCGCAAGCCACCGCGCGATGCGCGAGGCAATCGCAGCCGGTCGTATCGGCAAGCCGCTCAGCGCCCGTGTTTTCCATGCCGTCTATTTGCCGCCGCATTTGCAGGGCTGGCGCCTGGACAAACCGCAAGCAGGCGGGGGTGTCATTCTCGATATCACTGTTCATGATGCCGATACGCTGCGCTTCGTGTTGAATGACGATCCGGTGGAAGCGATCGCCCTCGGCCAGCACGGCGGCATGAGCAAGGCCGGACTTGAGGATGCGGTGATGGGCGCCTTGCGGTTCAAATCGGGTGTCATCGCGCAGTTTCACGACGGCTTCACCACGAAATATGCGGAGACCGGCTTCGAGGTGCATGGCACGGATGGATCGCTGATCGGCCGCAATGTCATGACGCAACAGCCTATCGGTCATGTCTTCCTGCGCAACAGGGATGGAGAGACGGAGCTGCCGCTCCATCACCGAAATCTCTATGAGACGGCGCTTGCCGCCTTTCATGCCGCGATCGAGGGCCGGGGAAAACCGTCAGCCACCGGCGAAGACGGCGTATGGTCGTTGGCGGCGGGTCTTGCCGTGGTCAAATCGGCCGCAACCGGCGAAGCCGCCAAGATTGATCCAGGACTTTGAGCGTCGCGATGAATAAGCATATCACCCCTGCCGAGGCAGCAGCCCTGATCCCCGACGGTGCTACCGTCTCTGTCTCGTCCTCAAGCGGTCTCGGCTGCCCAGACCTGATGCTGAAGGCGATCGGCGAGCGTTTCGAGGCGACCGGCCATCCGCGTGATCTAACGACGCTGCATCCGATCGCCGCCGGCGACATGAGCGGCATCAAGGGTGTCGATCATATCGCCAAAAAAGGTCTGCTGAAGACAATCATCGGCGGTTCTTATCCCTCCGGCCCCTCGAGCGCCGAGCCGCCGCTGATCTGGCAGATGGTCGGCGCCAACGAAGTGGCGGCCTACAATATCCCCTCAGGCATCCTCTTCGACATGCATCGCGAAGCGGCCGCCAAGCGCCCGGGCGTGCTGACCAAGGTCGGTCTCGACACCTTCGTCGACCCTAGACGCGAGGGCTGCGCCATGAATGCAGCAGCCAAGGCAGAGCCGGTGGTGAAGCGGATCTCTTTCGAGGGTGAAGAGTGGCTTTACTTCAAAGCAATCGCGCCGCAGGTGGCGATCATCCGGGCGACGACCGCCGACGAGCGCGGCAATCTCACCTATGAGCACGAAGGCGCCTATCTTGGTGGGCTCGACCAAGCGCTCGCCGCCCGCAACAATGGCGGCATCGTCATCGCCCAGGTCAAGCGCCTTGCCAAGGAAGGCTCGCTGAAGCCGCATGACGTGCGCATCCCAGGTGTCCTGGTCGACCACATCATTGTCGACGCGGATCAGAAACAGACGACACAGACGCTTTACGATCCGGCCATTTCAGGCGAGATCTTTCGACCGCTCGAAAGCTTCCGCGTGCCGGAATTCAATATCCAGAAGGTCATTGCCCGGCGCGTGGCGCAGGAGCTGCAGTCCGGCAGCGCCGTCAATCTCGGCTTCGGTATTTCGGCCAACGTGCCGCGTATCCTTATGGAAGAAGGGTTGCATGGCGCGGTCACCTGGGTGATCGAGCAGGGGGCGGTCGGCGGCGTGCCGCTGCTCGATTTTGCCTTCGGCTGCGCGGCCAATGCCGATGCCTTCATGCCGTCGCCCTATCAATTCACCTATTTCCAGGGCGCCGGTTTCGACGCCTCGCTTCTTTCCTTCCTGGAGATCGGCCGCGACGGTTCGGTCAACGTCTCGAGGCTCAGCTTCCGGCCGCATGTGACGGCCGGCGCGGGCGGCTTCGTCGACATCACGGCGCGGGCGAAGAAGATCGTCTTCTCTGGCATGTTCAATGCTGGCGCGAAGCTCAGCGTTGAGGACGGCCGGCTCGTCATTGAAAAGGAAGGCAAGCTAAAGAAGCTGGTGAACGCGGTCGAACACGTCACCTTCTCCGGGCCACGCGGCATTGCACAGGGGCAGGATATCACCTACGTCACCGAGCGCTGCGTGATGAAGCTGACGCCCAATGGCTTGTTGCTGACAGAAATTGCGCCGGGCGTCGATCTGGAAGCGCATATTCTCGATCAGTCGGAATTCCCGGTGCTGGTATCCGACCGATTGACTGTGATGGACGCGGCTTTGTTCCATGAAGCACCTATCGGCCTGACGCTGCCTGCCAAGGCCAGGCGTGTTCTGGAAGGAGCGCGCAATGGGTGAGGTCAAGGTTTCCGCTGACGGTTCCGTCGCGACCATTACGATCTCGCGGCCGGAAAAGCTCAATGCCTTCAATATCGAGATGCTGAAGGCGCTGGCGGTGGCCTGTGACGAAGTCGAGGCGAACGGTTCCGTGCGTGTCGCGATCCTTATTGGCGAAGGCAAGGCCTTTTCGGCGGGGGGCGACATCAAGGCCTGGGGTGGTATGGCGGCCAATGAGTTCGGTCATGCCTGGGTGCGCTTCGGTCACCGCGTCTTCGAGCGGCTGGCAACGCTTCGTATGCCGGTGATCGCCGCATTGAATGGTCATGCGTTGGGCGGCGGGTTGGAGTTGGCGGCTGCTGCAGATGTCCGCATTGCGGAGAGTCAGATCAGGATCGGCCTGCCGGAAACCAGCCTCGGCATGGTGCCGGGCTGGTCGGGTACGCAGCGGCTTACTAAGCGGTTTGGCGCGCAGATCGTGCGTCGCATGGTGCTGGGGGGAGAGATGTTTTCCGCCGAGGAGGCACGCGGCTACGGTCTCGTGGATGCTGTCGTCGAGACGGGAACGGTGCTTGCCGCCGCCAGGGATTACGCGGCGCGGATCGTTGCGCGCGGACCGGCTGCGCTGGAGATCGCGAAGCTGATGATCGCTTCGGCCAATGGCGAGGATAACGGGTCCGCCGTCGAGGCGCTGGGATCGATCCTGGTCGCCAAGACGGGTGACCTCAAGGAGGGCGTTGCGGCCTTTGCCGGCAAACGCGCCGCCGAATTCAAAGGGGAGTGGTAATGACGATCCTTGTGAAGCCAGAGGTGCTTCCCGATGTGAAAGTGCGCGAATTCAGGATGTTGATCGACGGCAAATGGGTCGAAGGCATCGAGACCGGCACGATCGAGCGCGCGGCGCCAAGCCATGGTGTCACGGTCAGCCGCTATAAATCCGCAACCAAGGACGATGTGCACCTCGCCGTCGCGGCCGCGCGCAAGGCGTTTGACCAGGGCTCGTGGCCGGGCATGACGGCGGCGCAACGCTCCAACATCCTGCTGAAGGCCGCTGACCTAATCTCTGCGCGGGCCGAGGAGCTTGCCTATCTCGATGCGATCGAGGCCGGCAAGCCGATCACGCAGGTGCGTGGTGAGATCGCCGGCTCCGTCGATATCTGGCGCTACGCGGCTGCCCTTGCGAGGGACCTGCATGGTGAGAGCTACAATACGCTCGGCAACGGCTCGATGGGCGTCGTCCTTCGCGAAGCGATCGGGGTCATCTCGATCATCACGCCCTGGAACTTCCCGTTCCTGATTGTAAGTCAGAAATTACCGTTTGCGCTCGCCGCCGGCTGCACGGCGGTGGTCAAGCCGTCCGAGCTGACGTCGGGTTCGACGTTGGTGCTCGGCGAAATCCTGATGGAAGCAGGTGTGCCGGCCGGCGTCGTCAACATCCTCGTGGGCACGGGTACCGATGTCGGTGCGCCGATGACCAGCCATCCGGATGTCGACATGATATCCTTCACCGGTTCGACCGGCGTTGGGCGGCTGACCATGGCGAATGCGGCGCAGACGCTGAAGAAGGTTTCGCTCGAACTCGGCGGCAAGAACCCGCAGATCGTCTTTCCCGACGCCAATCTCGATGAGTTCGTCGATGCCGCAGTCTTCGGCGCCTATTTCAACGCCGGCGAATGCTGCAATGCCGGCTCGCGGCTGGTCGTCCATCGCGATATCGCCGGGGATGTCACCGCGCGGATTGCCAGGCTGTCGGAAAAAGTCAAAGTCGGCGACCCGCTCGATCCTTCTACGCAAATCGGCGCGATCATAACGCCGCAGCACCTGCAGAAGATTCAAGGATATGTCTCCGGCGCGGCAAAGAGCGGCGCAACGGTTGCCCATGGCGGCAGCCAGATCGATTTCGGCTTCGGTCAATATATGGCGCCGACCATTCTCGCCGATGTCAAACCGGAGATGGCGGTGGCAAAGGAGGAGGTATTCGGGCCCGTCCTTTCGGTGCTGACGTTTGAGACAATTGAGGATGCGATCCGTATCGCCAATTCCGTCGACTATGGCCTTTCCGCCGGCGTCTGGAGCAGCGATTTCGACACGTGCCTAACGATCGGAAGACGGGTTCGCGCCGGCACGATCTGGATGAACACCTTCATGGATGGCGCAGCCGAACTGCCCTTCGGTGGCTATCGCCAATCGGGACTCGGGCGCGAGCTCGGCCGACACGCAGTGGAAGACTATACCGAGACAAAAACGCTCAACATGCATATCGGCCAGCGCACCGGCTGGTGGATGCCGAGGTGAGATGAATACCCGTGGCTGAGAGGCCGTGGTGGATTTGTTCTTCGCAAAGAGCGCGGAACAGGGAGGGAAGCGGCGGGAGGAGTCTTGCTGCTTATGTGTCCAAACCGGGAGGAGAATATGCGTAAGTTGATGAAATCGGTGGCCGCGGCTGCCCTTTTGATGACGAGCACCATGACGATGGCGCATGCCACCGAAAGCGTCGAAGTTCTGCATTGGTGGACCTCAGGCGGCGAGGCGTCGGCGCTGGAAGTCCTGAAGAAGGACCTGGAATCGAAGGGCATAGGCTGGGTCGACATGCCGGTTGCCGGCGGTGGCGGTACCGAGGCCATGACTGTGCTGCGTGCCCGCGTCACTGGCGGCAACCCGCCGACCGCCGTCCAGATGCTCGGCTTCGACATTCTCGATTGGGCAAAGGAAGGTTCGCTCGGCAATCTCGATGAGGTCGCCAATAAGGAAGGCTGGGACAAGGTCATTCCGACCGCCCTGCAGCAGTTCTCCAAATATGATGGCCACTGGATCGCCGCGCCTGTGAACATCCACTCCACCAATTGGGTGTGGATCAACAAGGAGGCGCTGGATAAGGCCGGCGGCAAGGCGCCGACGAATTGGGATGAACTGATCGCGCTTCTCGACAATTTCAAGAAGCAGGGCATCACACCGATCGCCCATGGCGGCCAGGCCTGGCAGGATGCGACGATTTTCGACGCCGTCGTGCTCTCGCTCGGCAACGAGTTCTACAAGAAGGCTTTCATCGATCTCGATCCCGATACGCTCGGCAGCCCGAAGATGAAGGAAGCCTTCGACCGCATGACGAAGCTGCGCTCCTATGTCGACGATAATTTCTCCGGCCGCGACTGGAACCTTGCCTCCGGCATGGTCATCGAAGGTAAGGCTGGCCTGCAGTTTATGGGCGACTGGGCCAAGGGCGAGTTCCTGAAGGCGAAGAAGGTACCCGGCAAGGACTTCGTCTGCATCCGCTATCCGGGAACGCAGGGCTCGGTGACCTTCAACTCCGACCAGTTCGCGATGTTCAAGGTTTCCGCCGACAAGAGCCCGGCGCAGATGCAGATGGCGTCCTCGATCGAAAGCCCGACCTTCCAGTCGGCCTTTAACGTGGTCAAGGGATCGGTTCCGGCCCGCACCGACGTTCCGGACACCGCTTTCGACGATTGCGGCAAGAAGGCGATCAAGGACCTGGCCGAAGCCAACAAGAACGGCACGCTGATGGGCTCCATGGCTCATGGCCACGCCAATCCGGCTGCCGTCAAGAACGCGATCTACGATGTGGTGACCCGCGAATTCAACGGCGATCTGTCATCGGATGACGCGGTCAAGGAACTCGTCTCGGCGGTCGCGGCTGCGAAGTAAGGCTTTCGAGCAAGAAAAGCCCCTCAACCGGCCTATCGGCCACCTTCTCCCCGCTCGCGGGGAGAAGGGGATCGGAGAGAGAGAGCGGGGTTGTCCTCTCTCTCCGCTCGCGTGGGAGGGCTAGGGTGAGCGGCGTTGCTTGCTCCATACGCAGACAATCAAACCAGGTGTTCGACCATGAACAGTCGCAGCCGAATACAGGAGCTGTTACCCAAGCTGGTGCTAGCCCCGAGCTTCGTCATCATTCTGATCTTCGTATATGGCTTCATCGCCTATACCGGCTTTCTATCGCTGACCGACAGCAAGATGCTGCCGTCCTACAACTTCATCGGCTTTGCCAATTACAGCAAGCTCTGGGCACTGCCGCACTGGTGGCGGGCGATTACCAATCTCGGCATCTTCGCTTCGCTTTATGTCGTCATCTGCTCGACGCTCGGCCTCGCTTTGGCAATTCTGCTCGATCAGAAGATCCGCGCCGAAGGGCTACTGCGACCGATCTATCTTTATCCGATGGCACTGTCCTTCATCGTCACGGGGACGGCGTGGAAATGGTTTCTCGATCCCGGCATCGGGCTCGAGAACACCATGCGTCTCTGGGGATGGGATAATTTTTCCTTCACCTGGATCAAGGACTCGAAGATGGCGATCTATTGTGTCGTCATCGCCGCGGTCTGGCAGTCCTCTGGCTTCGTCATGGCGATGTTTCTCGCTGGCCTTCGTGGCATCGACAACGAGATCATCAAGGCGGCGCAAATCGACGGAGCCTCTGCGATCACCACCTATCGCCGCATCATCATTCCGCTGATGCGGCCGGTGTTCCTCTCGGCTTTCGTCGTGCTCGCGCATCTTGCCATCAAGGCCTATGACCTGATCATCGCGCTAACCGGCGGTGGACCGGGGCAGGCGACCGAGCTGCCGGCCACCTTCATGTATTCCTATACGTTCACCCGCAACCTGATGGGCATAGGCGCTTCGTCGGCGATCATCATGCTGGCGATGATCTTCGCCATCATCATTCCCTATCTCTATTCGGAAATCGGCAGAGGGAAACGCACATGAGCAATCCCAATCCGCAAAACGCCATGTCACACGGGAAGCTAACACGTGCGCTGATCTATGTAGCGCTGATCGTCTTTGCCGTCTATTACCTGCTGCCGCTTTACGTGATGCTGGTCAATTCCTTCAAGCCGCTCGAAGAGATCCGCCAGGGAGGCATGCTGAACTTGCCGCAGGCCTGGACGATCGAGCCGTGGATTTCCGCCTGGTCGACCGCCCAGATCGGTGTGCAGCCGACAGGGCTGAGGCCCTTTTTCATCAACTCGATCCTGATGGTCGTGCCGGCCGTCGCCATCTCCACCATGGTCGGCGCACTGAACGGCTATGTGCTTACGAAATGGCGTTTTCGTGGTGCGGAGATCTTCTTCGGCATGCTCCTGCTCTCCTGCTTCATCCCTTTCCAAATCGTGCTGATCCCGATGGCGCGCATCCTTGGTTTCTTCGGCATTGCTGGTACGATCTGGGGGCTGATCCTCGTCCATGTCATCTACGGCCTCGGTTTCACGACGCTTTATTTCCGTAATTATTACGAGGCGTTTCCGACCGAGCTGGTACGCGCCGCGCAGATCGACGGCGCGAGCTTCTTCCAGATTTTCCGGCGTATCCTGCTGCCGTCCTCCGGGCCGATTATCGTCGTCTCGGTCATCTGGCAGTTCACCAATATCTGGAATGACTTCCTGTTCGGCGCATCGTTTTCCGGCGTCAATTCGACGCCGATGACGGTTGCGCTCAACAATCTCGTGAGCTCGTCGACGGGCGTCAAAGAATACAATGTCCATTTCGCCGGCGCGATCCTCGCGGCCCTGCCAACCCTCATCGTCTACATCGTCTCCGGCCGCTATTTCGTCCGTGGCCTGATGTCCGGCGCCGTCAAGGGATAAGCCCATGTCCTTCCTGAAAATCACCAATCTGCGCAAGTCCTACGGATCGCTCGAGATCCTCAAGGACATCAATATCGAGATCGAAGAGGGCGGATTTCTCGTGCTGGTCGGCCCGTCGGGCTGCGGCAAGTCCACCCTGCTCAACACCATTGCCGGGCTGGAGCCGATCACCTCGGGCGACATCGCCATTGCCGGCCGATCGGTCAGGGGCTTGCCGCCGTCGCAACGCGATATCGCCATGGTGTTCCAGTCCTACGCGCTCTATCCGAACATGACGGTTGCCGGCAACATCGCCTTCGGCATGGAAATCCGCAAAGTTCCGAAGGAGGAACGCGACAAAGCGATCAAGCAGGTGGCCGACATGCTGCAGATCGGCCATCTGCTCGACCGCAAGCCGAGCCAGCTTTCCGGTGGCCAGCGCCAGCGCGTCGCCATGGGCCGGGCGCTGGTGCGCGATCCGCAGGTCTTTCTGTTCGATGAGCCGCTCTCCAACCTCGACGCCAAACTGCGCGTCGATATGCGCACCGAGATCAAGCGCCTGCACCAGCGCATGAAGACGACGATCGTATACGTCACCCATGACCAGATCGAGGCGATGACGCTGGCCACGAAGATCGCCGTCCTGAAGGACGGTGTGCTGCAGCAATTCGGGACGCCGGCGGAAATCTACAATCATCCCGCCAACACCTTCGTCGCAGACTTCATGGGCTCGCCGGCCATGAACCTCCTAACCGCCACCGTCGAAAGCGGGCCGCAGGGATTGCAGGTCTCGCTCGACCGGCCAAACGGCGCGGCCCCCCTGAAGCTGCCGGTCAACGGGAGTGGCGCCCGCCTCGCCGCCCATGCCGGCAGAGATGTGATCTTCGGCATTCGACCGGAGGCGCTGACCGATCCCGACGGTGCGGACCGCAACGCCCATTCGCTCGCCGAGGGTGACTGCCTGATCGAGGTGGTCGAGCCGGCGGGTTCGGACACCTTCGCGATCGTCCGCCTTGGCGGCAAATCCGTCGTGGCGCGTTTGCGCGCCGACGCTCGGATTGCCCCCGGCCAGACGGCGCGGCTTGCCTTCAACCTCGACAAGGCCGTGTTCTTCGATCCGCAGAGCCAAATTCGGATAGGGTGAGTGGCAGCATGGTAGAACCGGATATTGTCATCATCGGCTCGGGGATCGGCGGCTCGACCGTCGCTTCAGGCCTTGCCGCCTCGGGTGCCAACCTATTGATCCTCGAGGCTGGCGAACGGTTGCGGGACCGACCGGAAAACCGCGACCAGCGGGCGATCTTTGTGCACGGTCATTTTCGCCCGAAAGAGACCTGGTACGAAAAGGACGGCAAGGGGTTCAATCCCGGCAATTATTACAATGTCGGCGGCAATTCGAAATTCTACGGGGCGGTGCTGATCCGCTACCGACGGGAGGATTTCGAGGAGATGCGGCATCTGGACGGCGTGTCGCCGGCCTGGCCATTTCCCTATGAAGAGCTGGAGCCCTGGTACAGTGCCGCCGAGCAGCTCTATCAGGTGCGCGGCAACCTCGGCGACGACCCGTGGGAGCCTTCGCATTCGCAACCCTATCCCTTTCCGCCGGTGCCCGAGGAACCGGCGATTGCCAAGGTCCGCAAACGGCTGAAGGACAACGGCATGCATCCGCATTCGCTACCCTTGGGCGTGGACATCGACAAGTGGCTCGCCAAGGGTCGTACGCCTTGGGACGCCCATCCGAACAGCGCCGACGGGAAGATGGATGCCGAAACGGTGGCGCTCGCCAAGGCCCTGCAATATCCGAACGTCAAGCTGCAGACCGGCGCACGCGTCACGCGGCTGGAGACTGCCGGCGATGGCCGGGCGATTGCAGCAGTGCATTATTCCACCCATGGCGAGGCGCGTGTGGTGCGGCCGAAACTGGTGATCCTTTCGGCGGGTGCGGTGCAGTCGGCAGTGCTATTAATACGATCGGCCAACGATGCTAATCCGCGCGGGCTCGCCAACCGCTCCGATCAGGTCGGCCGCAACTTCATGAACCACAACTCCTCCGCCGTTCTGGCGATTTCTCCTTGGTACCGGAATGATTCCATCTATCAGAAGACATTCGGCTTCAACGACTTCTATCTCTCGGATGGCGAAGGCGGCCCGCCGCTTGGCAATGTGCAGCTTTTGGGGCGTGTTTCCGGCACCATCCTTAAGGCGAATATGCCGACCGTGCCGGAATGGCTGTTGAACAGCCTATCGGCCCACGCCATCGATTTCTACGCGATGAGCGAGGACCTGCCGTCGCAGGAAAGCCGGATCTTGGTCGACGGCGACCGCATCGTGCTGCAATGGGCGCGCACCAACTGGCAGGCGCATCTGGAGCTGGTGAAAAAGCTAAGGACCGTGCTGCGCAAGGCCGGCTTCCCGATTGTGCTGTCACGTCCCTTCGACAAGCGCACGCCATCGCATCAATGCGGCACGGTCAAGATCGGCAATGATGGCGCGAGCGCGCCGCTCGACATCTTCTGCCGGGCCTTCGATCATCCCAATCTTTTCGTTGTCGATGCCAGCTTCCTGCCGACTTCGGCGGCGGTGAATCCGGCGCTGACTGTGGCAGCGCAAGCGCTGCGCGTCGCCGACCATATCGTGCGCGAGGAGCTTCGGTCATGAAGGCAAGGCGCCAGATCGCCGTCGTCACCGGCGGCCGCAAGGGGATCGGTCTTGGCATTGCGCGGGCGTTGGCCAAGGGTGGTTTCGATCTGGCGATCACCGGCATCGAGAAAGAAGCCCCTACAGCGGTGCTTGAGGAACTGGAGGCGGCTGGCGGGCGGGCTATCTACCGGCAAAGCGATCTCGCGGTGCTTTCCGCCCATGCGGCGACGGTCGATGCGATCTCGGCGGCTTTGGGCGAGATCGATTGCCTAGTCAACAATGCCGGCATCGGCGCCGTGACGCGCGGCGATTTTCTCGATCTGGCGCCGGAGAATTTCGACCGGATCATCGACGTCAATCTGCGTGGCACAGTGTTTTTTACGCAGGCGGTAGTCCGTTCGATGCTCGCCGCGAAGACGTCGCTGGCGCCGCGTTCGGTGATCAACATCACTTCGGTCTCGGCAGCGCTGAGCTCGCCGGAGCGGCTGGACTACTGCATCAGCAAGGCCGGCCTTTCGGCCTTCTCGCAAGGGCTGGCGCTGCGGCTGGCGGAGACCGGCATCGCCGTCTTCGAAGTCCGTCCCGGCATCATCCGTACCGACATGACGGCGCAGGTCTCGGAGAAATACGACGCATTGATCGAACGCGGGCTGGTACCGATGAAGCGCTGGGGAGAGGCGGGCGATGTCGGCAGTATCGTTGCGGCGCTGGCCAAGGGGGGGTTCGGCTTTGCCACGGGGTCGGTGATCCCTGCGGATGGCGGACTGGGGATCGGGCGGCTCTAAGCAGGCGTCCATAATAAATCTGAGGACTGGAAATGACATATGACTACATCATTACCGGCGCCGGACCAGCGGGCAGCGTACTCGCCAACCGTCTGAGCGAGGACCCATCGGTGAAAGTCCTGCTGCTGGAAGCCGGCGGTGGTGATTGGAATCCCCTGTTCCACATGCCGGCCGGCTTTGCCAAGATGACCAAAGGCGTGGCCAGCTGGGGCTGGGAGACTGTGCCGCAGAGGCATATGAAAGGTCGCGTGCTGCGCTATACGCAGGCCAAGGTGATCGGCGGCGGCTCCTCGATCAATGCGCAGCTTTATACGCGTGGCAACGCCGCTGACTACGATCTCTGGGCAAGCGAACATGGCTGCGAGGGCTGGGACTATCGCAGCGTGCTTCCCTATTTCAAGCGTGCCGAGGACAATCAGCGCTTCGCCGATGACTATCATTCCTATGGCGGGCCGCTCGGTGTTTCCATGCCGGCGGCAACGCTGCCGATCTGCGATGCCTATATCCGCGCCGGCCAGGAGCTCGGCATTCCCTATAACCACGATTTCAATGGCAGACAGCAGGCGGGCGTTGGTTTCTATCAGTTGACGCAGCGCAACCGCCGCCGGTCGTCGGCCTCGCTTGCCTATCTTTCGCCGATCAAAGACCGGAAGAACCTGACGGTCCGTACCAGTGCGCGGGTGGCGCGCATCGTGATCGAAGGCCGCCGTGCTGTCGGCGTCGAGGTGGCGACGGACAAGGGCGTCGATATCATCCGGGCGGAGCGGGAGGTGTTGGTTTCCTCCGGCGCCATCGGTTCGCCGAAGCTGCTGCTGCAATCAGGCATCGGTCCGGCCGATCATCTGACATCGGTCGGCGTGCCCGTCGTGCATGATTTGCCGGGCGTCGGCGGCAATCTGCAGGACCACCTCGATCTCTTCGTCATCTCGGAATGCACCGGCGACCACACCTACGACAATGTCGCCAAGTTGCATCGTACGCTCTGGGCCGGACTGCAATATGTGCTGTTCCGCTCCGGTCCTGTTGCCTCGTCGCTCTTCGAGACCGGCGGCTTCTGGTATGCCGATCCCGATGCCCGCTCGCCGGATATCCAGTTCCATCTAGGCCTCGGCTCCGGCATCGAGGCCGGCGTTGCGCGATTGAAGAACGCCGGGGTGACGTTGAATTCCGCTTATTTGCATCCGCGCTCGCGCGGCACGGTGCGCCTCTCCTCGTGCGATCCATCGGCCGCGCCGCTGATCGATCCGAACTATTGGAGTGATCCGCATGATGTGAAGATGTCGCTCGAAGGTCTGCGGATCGCCCGCGAGATCATGCGCCAGGATGCGCTGAAGCCTTTCGTGCTCGCCGAACGCCTGCCGGGCGGCAATCTCAAGACGGAGGAACAGCTGTTCGACTATGGTTGCGCCAACGCCAAGACCGACCACCATCCCGTTGGCACCTGCAAGATGGGCACGGACCCCATGGCGGTCGTCGATCTCGAGCTGAGGGTGCGGGGGCTCGAAGGTCTGCGGGTCTGCGACAGTTCCGTCATGCCGCGTGTGCCCTCCTGCAATACCAACGGCCCGACGATCATGGTCGGCGAGAAAGGCGCGGATATTATCCGCGACCGCGATCCCCTTCCGCCGACAATTTTCTCCTGGGAGCGCAACGATACGCGGCCCCGAGCGCGGGCGGATGTTCATTAAGAGCAAAGCGCGCCCCGAAATTCGGGGCGCTTCGTTTACCGGATGGGAGCTCTTACCACTCAGCCACGCTGCCATCTTCATGACGCCAGACCGGGTTGCGCCAGCGGTGGCCTTCCTTGGCGCGTTCGATGACGTAGGCTTCATCCACTTCGATGCCGAGGCCGGGGCCTTGCGGAATGCTGACGAAGCCGTCGGCGTATTTGAATACTTCCTTGTTGGAGATGTAGTCGAGGATGTCGTTGCCCTTGTTGTAGTGGATGCCGAGGCTCTGCTCCTGGATGAAGGCATTGTAGCTGACAGCGTCGACCTGCAGGCAGGCGGCAAGCGCGATAGGCCCAAGCGGGCAATGCGGCGCGAGTGCCACGTCGTAGGCTTCGGCCATGGCCGCGATCTTGCGGCATTCGGTGATGCCGCCGGCATGGGAAAGATCGGGCTGCAGGATGTCGACATAGCCATCCGACAGAACCGACTTGAAGTCCCAGCGAGAATACAGCCGTTCGCCGAGTGCGATCGGGGTGGAGGCATGATTGGCGATTTCCTTAAGGGCTTCGCGATTTTCGGAGAGCACCGGCTCTTCGATGAAGAGCAGCTTGTAGGGCTCGAGCTCCTTGGCGAGAACCTTGGCCATTGGGCGATGGACGCGGCCATGGAAATCGACGCCGATGCCGATATAGGGGCCGATCGCCTCGCGGATGGTGGCGATGGTTTCAACAGCCTTTTCCACCTTGTCGTAGGTATCGACGATCTGCATTTCTTCGCAGCCGTTGAGCTTGATCGCCTTGAAGCCGCGGGCAACGACATCCTTTGCGTTGTTGGCGACGTCGGACGGGCGGTCGCCGCCGATCCAGGAATAGACCTTGATCTTGTCGCGCACCTGGCCGCCCAGCAGCGAATGGATGGGCTGGCCTAGCGCCTTGCCCTTGATGTCCCAGAGCGCCTGGTCGATGCCGGCGAGTGCGCTCATGTGGATAGCGCCGCCGCGATAGAAGCCGGCGCGGTACATGACGGTCCAGTGGTCCTCAATCAGGAAGGGGTCCTTTCCAATCAGATAGTCTTCCAACTCATGCACGGCCGCCTGGACGGTCAATGCACGGCCTTCGACCACCGGCTCGCCCCAACCCGTGATACCTTCGTCGGTTTCGATCTTCAGGAACATCCAGCGCGGCGGCACGATATAGGTCGTCAATTTGGTGATTTTCATGGGAAGCTTCCGTTTAGGCTTTGGGATCATATCAGCGGCGCCAGGCCGCGGATTTCGGGAATTCAGGTTTTGTTTTTCTCCGCCCGCCTGATCGCCTTTTCGGCGATGGCAAGGTCGCGGGCGGCAAGGTTGAGCATGCGATGGGCACAGTCTCGCGCGGCGGTGCGGTTGCGCAGGCGCAGCGCCTCCACCAGGTCACCATGAACGGCAATTGCCTCGTCACGGCTGTCGACGGCGACATTCGAAGCATGCAACGCATATTTCAGGCCGGCATGGATGGCGCTCGAAAGGCGGCGGAACACCTGGTTGTGGCTGGCGTTCAAGAGCACCGTGTGAAACATCACGTCGGCTTCGGTGAAGCTTTCGGGATCGTCGCCAGAATCTCGCATCTGCCGCCAGGCCCGGTCGAGATCGGCAATCTCCTGTGCCGTGGCGCGCTCGGCGGCATATTCGGCGGCAACCGGTTCGATCGTGCGCCTTGCCTCGAGGATACAGCCGAGAATATCGAATTCGGCGATATAGGGGCCCATCCACTCCAATACGTCCTGGTCGAGGATATTCCAGTCGTCCTTGTCGCAGACGGTGGTGCCGATGCGCGGCTTGCCGCGCACGAGCCCTTTTGATTCCAGGATCTTCAGTGATTCGCGGATGACGGTGCGGCTGACACCGTAAATGTCGCAGAGGTCGTTTTCGCGCGGCAGGGCCGAGCCAGCGGGATAGCGTTCGGAACAGATGTCCTCGGCGATCGCCGCAGTGACATTCTTGCGCACGCGCGGGCGGCGCTCCGGTGCCCCGTTCAGCCTGTGTTCTTGCCGTTCAAACGAATCCAATTTTCTTCTCCGCAGTCGCTCTCCCGCGCGGCCGAGGCTCTGCTTAGCGGAATTCATTCCGCATGGCGATAAGCCTCGGGGCGTTTGGCGGCCCATCCTTCCAAAAAGTCACATTATTCGAATCATCATACATTGGCAATTGACTGGTATGATGATTTATCATAGTTCAAGAACACTGCCTGGGAGGGCAGGTGCTCCACTTCGGATTTTTTGGGAGAGAATCATGCGCTTTTTCAAAGCAGCTATTCTGGCTGGTACGGTTGCGGTCATCGCCGCCACCTCGGCCTTCGCCGCAGACGTGAAAATCGGCTTCGTGGTCAAGCAGCCGGAAGAACCCTGGTTCCAGGACGAATGGAAGTTTGCCGACGCTGCCGCGAAAGAGAAGGGCTTCACGCTCGTCAAGATCGGCGCGGAAGACGGCGAAAAGGTTCAGGCCGCAATCGACAATCTCGGCGCCCAGGGAGCGCAAGGCTTCATCATCTGCACGCCCGATGTCAAGCTTGGCCCCGGCATCGTCGCCAAGGCGGCCGCCAATCAGCTCAAACTGATGACGGTTGACGACCGTCTGGTCAGTGCAGACGGCAAGCCGCTGGAAGACGTGCCGCATATGGGCATTTCCGCGACCAAGATCGGCGAGAGCGTCGGCCAGGCCATCGTCGATGAAATCAAGAAGCGCGGCTGGGACATGAAGAATGTCGGCGCAATTCGTGTTTCCTACGATCAGCTTCCGACCGCCGTCGATCGCGTCGAAGGCGCCATCTCGGTGCTGAAGGGCGCCGGCTTCCCGGCCGCTAACATCTATGACGCGCCTCAGGCCAAGACCGACACGGAAGCAGCGCTGAATGCAGCGACCACCGTGCTCAACAAACATGCCGACGTGAAATATTGGGTTGCTTTCGGTCTCAACGACGAAGCGGTGCTCGGCGCGGTGCGTGCAACGGAATCGGTCGGTATCCCCGCCGCCAATGTTATCGGCGTCGGTATCGGCGGTGCAGACTCGGCCATCAACGAGTTCAAAAAGCCGCAGCCGACTGGCTTCTTCGGCACGGTCATCATCTCGCCGAAGCGTCACGGCTACGAAACCGCGATCAACATGTACGACTGGATCGCCAACGGCAAGGAACCGCCGAAGCTGACGCTGACCTCCGGTTCGCTGGCGCTGCGCGGCGATTATCAGAAGGTCCGCAAGGATCTCGGCATCGAATAATCATCCTCCCCGGGTGATCACGGCCCGGTGGCAATCTTGCCGCCGGGTCCTTTTACCAGTGAGAGAAACATGGCCTTTCTCGAATTCAACGGTATTTCCAAGAACTATCCCGGCGTTCAGGCGCTGTCGAACATCATCTTCCCCGTCGTCAGGGGAGCTGTGCACGGATTGATGGGCGAAAACGGCGCTGGAAAGTCGACGCTGATCCGTATTCTTTCTGGCGATCAGTCCGCTGATGCGGGCACGATCACCATCGACGGCCAGGAACAGCACTACCATTCGGTACGTGATGCCTTTCAGGCCGGTGTCACGGTCATCCACCAGGAACTGCAACTGGTGCCCGAACTGACGGTCGCGGAAAACCTGTGGCTCGGCCGCTTTCCAGCCAAGGCCGGCGTCATCAACGGTAAGACGCTGATCGAAACCGTGCGCGCTAAGCTGCGAGAGATTGGCATCGATGTCGATCCGGCGGCCAAGGTGTCGTCGCTGTCGATCGGCGCGCGACAGATGGTGGAAATCGCCAAGGCCGTCATGGTCGACGCCCGCGTCATCGCGCTCGACGAGCCGACCTCGTCGCTGTCATCCCGCGAAAGCGAGATCCTGTTTTCCCTGATCGAGCGGTTGAAATCGAACGGCACGGTCATCCTCTATGTCTCGCACCGGCTCGATGAGATCTTCCGGCTCTGCGACAGCCTGACGGTGCTGCGCGACGGTAAGCTCGCAGCACACCATCCCGACATCAAGAAAGTAACGCGCGAGCAGATCATTGCCGAAATGGTCGGCCGCGAGATCAGCAATATTTGGGGCTGGCGCGAGCGGCCGCTCGGAGCTGTCCGGCTGGAGGTCAAGAATCTTTCGGGGCGGAAGCTGCCAACGCCGATCAATTTTTCCGTCCGCAAAGGTGAAATCCTCGGCTTCTTCGGCCTGATCGGCGCCGGCCGCAGCGAGATGGCGCGGCTGTTGTTCGGTGCGGACCATCGTCATCAGGGCAAGGTCGCCATCGATGGCATCACCGTCGCTCCGAACAACCCCAAGGCGGCGATCTATGCCGGCATGGTGCTTTGCCCGGAGGATCGCAAGCTCGATGGGATCATCCAGGGTCGCTCGATCCAGGAGAATATTACCATCTCCTCGCGGCGGCATTATTCGCCATTCGGCATACTGAGCCCTCGCAAGGAAGCGGCGCTTGCAGATCAATTTATCGCCAGGCTGCGCGTGCGCACGCCGTCGCGCAGACAAGACATCATCAATCTTTCCGGCGGCAACCAGCAGAAGGTTATTCTCGGCCGCTGGTTGTCCGAGCAGGGCGTCAAGGTGCTGGTCGTCGACGAGCCGACGCGCGGTATCGATGTGGGGGCGAAATCGGAAATCTATGAAATCCTCTATGACCTGGCGGCCGGCGGCATGGCGATCGTCGTCATCTCCAGCGAGCTGCCAGAAGTCATGGGCATTTCCGACCGGATCATTGTGATGTGCGGCGGTAAGGTCGCCGCCGATGTGGCGCGGGCGAATTTCAACGAGCACCAGATACTCACCGCCGCACTGCCGGACAAAAACGCCGCAGGCACATTCTGACTAGGGAAATCGCGACGATGTCTTCCATGAAAAAAATCCTCCTGGGCGAACAGGGCCTCGTCGTCATCTTCGCGGTGGCCTTCGTCATCGTGTCGCTGACGGTTCCGAATTTCCTGACCGAGCGCAACATGATCGGCCTGCTGCAATCGGTGGTCACGATCGGCATCGTTGCCTGCACGATGATGTTCTGCCTGGCCTCACGCGATTTCGATCTTTCCGTCGGCTCGACGGTCGCTTTCTGCGGCATGATCGCGGTCATGGCTTCAAACGTCACCGGCTCCATCATTCTCGGCCTGCTGGCGGCATTGGTCTGCGGCTCGATCGTCGGCCTCGTCAATGGTGTGCTCATCGCCAAGGTGCGCATCAATGCGCTGATCGCAACGCTCGCCACCATGCAGATCGTCCGCGGTCTGGCGCTGATCGCTTCGGACGGCCGCGCCGTCGGCATTAACGATCCGAATTTCTATCAGCTGGCGCTCTCGACCTTTTTCGGCATTCCGACGCCGATCTGGATCATGGTAATCCTTTTCCTTCTGTTCGGCTTTGTGCTCAACCGCACCATCTTCGGCAAGAACACGCTGGCAATCGGCGGCAATCCGGAGGCTTCGCGACTGGCGGGTGTCAATGTCGCCACGATGCGGATCTGGATCTTCACGCTGCAGGGCTTCATCTGCGCAATTGCCGGTATTCTCTTGTCGTCGCGCATCACCTCCGGTCAACCGAATGCGGCGATCGGGCTCGAGCTGCTGGTTATCTCGGCCTGTGTGCTCGGCGGCGTCTCGCTGGCAGGCGGCCGGGCCTCGATGAGCGGCGTCATTGTCGGCGTTCTGATCATGGGCATCGCGCAGAACGTCATGAATCTTCTCAATATTCCGGCCTTCTATCAATACCTCGTCCTGGGTTCGATCCTGCTGATTGCCGTGACGCTGGACAATATCCGGTCGGTCGCTGCCGGGCGCAGGAGAGGATAGCCAAAGCTATTGGCCACAGCCAGCAGGTTAATTGTTACGGCGCTGTCGTCTTCGACGGATAGAGCATTATATTGCCGGTTGGGGCAGCGCCAGAGCATCCACTTTTCAGGCTGTGTCGGCTGCTTCCCATCGGTCATTTGCGGGGAGGGCAAGGGGCCTTTTCCGACGCTCAATCAACGACAAGGAGGACGGCATGCAGATCAATCGTACAGGTTCGGCCCAGTGGTCCGGCGGTCTGAAGGACGGCAAGGGTCAGATCTCGACCCAGAGCGGCGCGCTCAATCACTATCCCTACGGTTTTGCCAGCCGCTTCGAGGGCGTTCCCGGTACAAATCCGGAAGAGCTGATCGGCGCGGCCCATGCCGGCTGCTTCACCATGGCTCTGTCGCTGATCCTCAATGAGGCCGGCTTTACCGCCGAGAGCATGGAAACGACCGCCAAGGTCACCCTCGAAAGCGTCGAAGGTGGCTTTGCCATCACCGCGATCCACCTGACGCTGACCGGTAAGGTTCCCGGCGCCGATGAAGCCAAGTTCACCGAACTCGCCAACAAGGCTAAGGCAGGTTGCCCGGTCTCCAAGGCGCTCGCTTCCGTTCCGATTACTCTGGAAGTCCACGCGGCCTGACGTTTCCGATGGAAACGCCGCGCCTGGCGCGCGGCGTTTTCTTGCACGCAAAACCGTGCAGTTCCGCACATATTTCGCCATGAATCTACAATCCCTCATCCAAGGGCCGGGCTAAGCTTCGCGCAGAAAATACATTGCGCGAAGGGGATTGTTTGAATGTCCGGACTTACGTTGATTCACGTCATTATCAGCCTGATCGCTATTGTCACTGGCATTGCGGTGGCCCATGGTTTCCTGACCGGCAAGCGCTATGAGCGCACCACGCTGATCTATATGGTCACCACGATCCTTACCAGCCTCACCGGTTTCCTCTTTCCATTCAACGGAGTAACGCCGGGGATCGTTGTCGGCACGCTTTGCGTGCTGATCTTTATCCCAACCGCGCTGGCGCTCTACAAGTTCCGTCTGACCGGGATTTGGCGGCCGGTCTACGTCGTCGGTGCTCTCGCGCTGCTCTTCTTCAACTGTCTCGTGCTGATCGTGCAATCGTTCCAGAAGATCCCGCCGTTGCACGCTCTGGCTCCCGCTGACAACGCGCCGCCGGTCCTGGCCTCGCAGCTCGTGCTTTTGGCCGTCATCGTCATCGTAGGCTTCCTGAGCGTGCGTCGCTTCCGCCCACAGCTTCAGGGCGCCTGAGCCGATCAAACCTATCGACGATACATTTCAACCGCCTCGCTTTCGCGGGGCGGTTTGTTGACATATTTGCTTTGATGTTTTACGACTAACGAAAATTAAAAATCGTCACTCGTAATTTGAAAGTGCATCCATGCTCGATCTTTCTGATGTCAGCGCCGATCCTGCGCGTCAGGAAAACATAACCCGGATCCTCGATTCCGCCGAAAAGCTGTTCCGCCACTACGGATACAGCAAGACGACGGTCGCCGATGTCGCCCGTGATCTCGGCATGTCGACCGCGAATATCTACCGTTTCTTCGCGTCCAAGACGGAAATCCACCAAGCCGTCTGCGGCCGCATGCTCGCGCAGAGCTACAAGATGGCCTACGACATCCGTCACCTGCCGATCAGCGCTTCCGAGCGGCTGCGCGCTTACGTTCATGCGCAGTACAAAATGACGCTCGAGACGATGCTCGACGAACAGAAAGTGCATGAGATGGTGATCGTCGCCATCGAGCGCGATTGGCATGTGATCGAAAAACACATCGACCGGATCCACGACCTCTTGGCTGAGATCATTGCCGAGGGCATCGCGGCCGGCGAGTTCGCCGAACAGGATCCGGTTTCGGCCTCGAAATGCTTCGGCGCCGCAACGATCCTTTTGTGCCATCCGCAGATGGTTGCGCAATGTCTCGCCAAGACGAACCGGGCTGAGCCCGACGAACTCATCGACTTCGCTCTTAGAGCCCTGAAGATATAACTGTCCGCACGCCGGATGGTCCGCGTGCCCTCGCATTGCATTTGACTAAAGCGTTTCATCAAGGAGAGCGACATGGTCTCGCTAACGACCACCACTATACGATCCGCTGCCGGCGCTGCAGTTTTTACCGCTGTAGCGCTCATGCTTTCGGGCTGCAACGAGAAGAAAGAGGAAACGGCGGAAGTGATCCGGCCCGTGAAGGTCGTTGAGATCGCAAAGGCGGATACGACACGCATGCTCGACTATTCCGGCTCTGTCAGGGCGCGGACGGATATGAACCTCGGCTTCCGTGTCAACGGCAAGATTATCGAGCGCAAGGTGGATATCGGCCAGAAGGTCAAGCCCGGCGATGTACTCGCACGCATCGATTCCACTGACTTCGCCTTGGCCGTGCGCCGCTCGCAGGCCGATCTCGATGCGGCGGAAAAGCAGGTGCAGACCACCGAGCTTGCGCGCAATCGCGCGCAGCAGCTGTTCGACAAGAACGTCGCGCCTAAATCGCAGCTGGAACAGGCCGAGCTTTCCTATGATCAGGCCGTATCGACGCGCGATTCCGCCGTGTCGGCGCTGGCGGAAGCAAAGAACCAGGTCGCCTATACCGATCTGACATCGGACATGAACGGTATCGTGACGACCATCAATGCCGATGTCGGCCAGGTGGTTGGTTCGGGCACGCCAGTTATCACTGTCGCTGTCGACGGTGAAAAAGAAGTGCAGATCGCTGTTCCGGAGATGGACATCGCCCAGTTCAGGGTCGGCAAGGACGTCAAGGCGCACTTCTGGTCCGACGATAAACTGGTGCTGGACGGCAAGGTGCGTGAAGTGTCCGGAAGTGCCGATGCTCAGTCGCGTACCTTTGCGGTCCGCGTCAGCCTGCCCAACGATCCGCGCGTCCTACTCGGCATGACCGCCACAATCGAGGCTCAGGCCGACAATACCGAGCCGTACGTCTCTATTCCGCTGAGCGCGCTTGCCCAGAAGGATGGCCGACAGATCGTCTGGTTGGTCGATCGCAGCGCCAGCACCGTGCATTCGCGCAGTGTCAAGGTTGCCGATTTCGCCGATGACGGCGTGCGCGTTGCCTATGGGCTCAAGGCCGGCGATGTCGTGGTTGCCGCGGGCACGCAATTCATGAGCGAAAATATGAAGGTCAAAGTGCCGACTGCTCAGCAGGCGGCGGCAGAAACGAATGGCAGCGCCGCGGCTGCCGATATCGTGCGCTAACCGGATCGAGGGGCGGGACTATGACCATCAACACCACCTCCGAAGAAAAGAAGCGTTTCAACCTGTCGCGATGGGCGATCGCCCATCCGAGCATCGCGCGCTTCCTGTTTGCACTGATCATCATCGCCGGCGCGCTCGGGCTTACTCACATGGGCCAGAAGGAAGATCCCGATTTTACCTTCCGTGTCATGGTGGTGGAGACCATCTGGCCCGGCGCCTCGCTGCAGGACATGGAAGACCAGGTCGTCAACAAAATCGAGCGCAAGCTGCAGGAAACGCCGCATCTCGATTGGGTGAAATCCTATACCCGCGCCGGCTTTGCGATCACGACCGTCCAGATCAAGGGCGATACCAACACCGAGCAGGTGAAGGATGCCTTCTATCAGGTGCGCAAGAAGGTCGGCGATATCGCCAATACGCTGCCGGAAGGCCTGCAAGGTCCCTATTTCAACGATGAGTTCGGCGATACCTTCATCACCCTGCATTCGATCAGCGGCGATGGCTACAGTTATCCCGAGCTGAAGAAATTCGCGATCCAGGCCCGCGATATGCTACTTGCGACACCCGGCGTTGAGAAGGCCGTGATCATCGGCGACCAGCCCGAGCAGATCTATATCGATGTCTCCTCCAAGGTGCTGGCCGAGCGCGGTCTGACGCTGACCGCCCTGCAGAATGCAATCGTCGGCCAGAACAAAGTCGATCCGGCCGGCTCGGTCGATACCAGTACGCGCTCCGTGCGCATCTCGGTCGAGGGTGACGTCAACAAGATCGAGGATATCAAGAATCTCCGGCTGACCGCTGGCGGCCAGGTGACGCGTCTCGGCGATATCGCGACGGTGACCGCCGGGCTACAGGATCCTTACACGGCCAAGTTCCTCTATAACGGCCACCAGAGCGTCCAGCTCGGCGTCGTCATGGCCAATGGCAACAAAGTGACCGATGTCGGCAGGGCGGTGGAAGAGACCTACAAGCGCTTTACCGCCTCGCTGCCGGTCGGCGTGCAGGTCGATCAGATCTCCAACCAGCCGGAAGTGGTGACGGACGCCATCAGCGAGTTCATGCATGCACTCGGCGAAGCATTGGTGATCGTGCTGATCGTCTCCTTCCTGTCGATCGGCTGGCGATCCGGTTTGGTGATCGCCATCGCCATTCCGCTGGTGTTGGCGGCGACCTTCGCCATGATGTACGAGCTCGGCATAGATCTGCAACGGATCTCACTCGGTGCGCTGATCATCGCACTCGGCCTCCTCGTCGACGATGCGATGATCGTGGTCGAGCTGATGGAACGTAAGCTGGAGGAGGGGCTGGTCAAGCTCGATGCGGCAAGCTTTGCCTATTCCTCGACCGCATTCCCGATGCTGACCGGCACGCTGATCACTACGGCCGGTTTCATCCCGGTCGGCTTCGCCGCATCGACTGCCGGTGAATATGTCCGCACACTCTTCTATGTCGTCGGCATCGCACTGGTCATCTCCTGGTTCGTGGCGGTCTATTTCACGCCCTGGCTTGGCTATATGATCCTGAAGCAGCGCCATCACGCCGGCGAGCATCACGACGTCTTCGACACGCGTTTTTACCGGCGCCTGCGCTCGTCAGTGAGCTGGGCCGTACGTCATCGCGTCATCGTGCTGCTTTTGACACTGGCCGCCTTCGTCGGCAGCCTGTGGTCATTTCAGTTCATCCCGCAGAATTTCTTCCCGCAGTCTTCGCGTCCCGAAATACTGGTCGATCTCTGGCTGCCGGAAGGCACCAGCATCAAGGAAGTCGAACGCCAGGCGCAGACATTGCAAGCCCGCATGGCCGATGATCCCGATAAGCGGTACATCGCCACCTATGTTGGCCAGGGTGCACCGCGCTTCTTCCTGCCGCTCGACCAGCAGCTCACCAATCCGAACTATGCTCAGATGCTGGTCATGGCCAAGGATGAGCCAGCGCGCGAGCGGCTGATCGTCAAGCTGCGCAACATGCTCGCCTCCGACTACCCCTCGGTCCGCGCCAAGGTCGACCGTTTGTTC
This sequence comes from Martinezella calliandrae, assembly GCF_030272695.1. GTDB lineage: Bacteria > Pseudomonadota > Alphaproteobacteria > Rhizobiales > Rhizobiaceae > Rhizobium > Rhizobium calliandrae. The sequence continues at coordinate 49,712 of NZ_JARFYN010000018.1, read as the reverse complement.
CTGGGTCCGCCGACCGGCTGGCCAGTACAACTGCGTGTCATGGGTCCGGATCGGCAGGAGGTTCGCCACATCGCCGACCAGGTGAAGGCGCGCTTTACACAAAACCCGCTGCTAGCTGCCATCCATGACGACTGGCTGGAGCCGGTGCCGGCGATGAAACTGGTGATCGATCAGGACCGCGCCCGCGCACTCGGCGTCACCTCGCAGCGTATCCGCCAGATGCTGCAGGCCTCGATGTCCGGCGTCACCCTCGACAATTATCGCGAGGGCGAGGAGACCGTGGGCATCGTCGCACGGGAGCCGGAGGCCGGCCGCCATCTGCTGACCTCGGTCAATTCCATCTATATCCCGACGGACGCCGGCGGTTTCGTGCCGCTGTCGCAGGTCGCGAAGGTCGTGCCCGTGATGGAGCAGAGCATCGAGTGGCGCCGCGACCGCTTGCCGACGATTACCGTCAGGGCGACGCTTCCCGACGACGTTCAGTCGAACGACGTGACGGCCAAGCTCTATAACGACATGGCCGACCTTAGAAACAGCCTGCCGGCGGGCTATAGGATCGAGATCCAGGGCGGTGCCGAAGACAGCGCCGAAAGCCAGGCTTCGATCGCCGCCAAGGCGCCGATCATGCTGGTCATCATCGTCGTATTGCTGATGGCGCAGCTGCAGCATTTCGGCAAGGCGATGCTGGTGCTCTCCACGGGCCCGCTCGGTATTATCGGCGCGGCCGGTGCTCTGCTGATCAGCCGCGCGCCCTTTGGCTTCGTGGCGATCCTCGGCGTCATCGCGCTGCTCGGCATCATCATCCGCAATTCGATCATCCTCGTCGACCAGATCGACCAGGACATCGCGGCGGGCATGGACCGGAAGGAGGCGATCATCGGCTCGGCCGTCCGGCGTTTCCGGCCAATCATGCTGACGGCGTTGACTGCGGTGCTGGCATTGATCCCGATCTCGCGGGGCGTCTTCTGGGGGCCGCTTGCCTACGCCATGATGGGCGGCATCCTGGTCGCCACCGTACTCACCATCTTTGTGCTGCCGGCAGGCTACGCACTCTTCTTCGGCCGCGAGCCGAAAAAGAAGGAGCAAGCGCCTTCCGTGCAACAGCAGAGTAACGACGCCGTGGATCATCTGCCACCGGCCATAGCAGCGGAATAACAAGCGCGGGCAAAGCGAGAAGGGGCCTCGGCATAGGCTGAGGCCCCTTTGATTTTGTCGGCAGTTTGCTCAGAAGACCTGCGTCAGGATCGTCTGGCGGCCATTGGCGATCTTGAGGACAGTCAGGCTGCCGCCCATGGCGGCGGCAGTGTCGATCCCAATGCGCCGATTGCCAAAGACGGGTTCCAGGCCTGGCGTGTGACCATGGACCACCAGCACCGGCAATTGCGGTCCTTCGGTGAGGAAGGGGTCGCGGATCCAGATCAGATCTTGGTCGGATTGTTGCGCAAGCGGTATACCGGGCCGGATGCCGGCATGAACGAACAGAATGGGGCCGACGAGGATGGCGATCGGCAGAGAGCGCAACAATTCGACATGTGCGTGCGGGACAGCCTGCCGGACGGTTTCGCAGAGTTCTTCGATGCTCCGGCCTTCTTCCAAAAGGAGATATTCCGCATCGACGCCATAGGAGGTGAGCGTCTGGACAGCGCCGAACTCGAGCCAATAACTGTTGGCGCGCGGATCGTCCAGGAACTTCAGGAAGACGTCGTCGTGATTGCCGCAGAGGATGTAGCGGTCAAAGCCTGCCGGCGGGGGCTCGCAGAGGTGCTGAAGCACGTCGTTCGATCGCGGACCACGATCGACATAGTCGCCAAGAAACATCAGGAGTTTCTGGCCAGGTATCGTGCCGGCATCCTCGACTATGCGCCTCTGCGCTTCGACCAACGAGTCGTAGCAGCCATGGATATCACCAACCGCATAGATGGCTGTGTAGCCCTCTTGCGTCAAATCGATGCGTCGCCGCCGGTGTTGTTCCATGAACTTCGCCGTTTTCCTGCCGATAAGCCGTTGAATTAGTCCAGTCATGTACGCATACGCCAACACGCGGTACAATCTTTTGAAAATAAACCAATAATTCCGCCATTTTAAGGCAGCGATACTACGGTAGTCCAGCCGATGGCTTAGCTCAAGATGCGTTGACCGGCGGGACTTACGCTTAGATCAATAAAAACAATTGGATAGTCGCGATTAGGCTTTGACGTGGCCAACGCGGCCCTTGGTGGTTGCCGCATTGGAGCGTTTTGCGACGGATGAATGCTTATTCGCCGATGGCGCCATGGTGGTCATTGAAATATCGGCCGCAGGCTCATCCTTCGATGCTTCCGCGACGTCCTTTGAAATCGTCCGTGCCGTCGCGATTACCGTGCGGCGAATTTCCTCGACACGACGCTCCTCGACGCCTGCGACGAACGGGATGCTGACTGCGGCGATCACCGCATTCGAGGCATCGCGGACGGGCGCGGCAAAGGCATGAACGCCAACCATCTGTTCGCCCGTATCGCGCGCCCAGCCGCGTTCCCGGATGTGTGCGAGTTCCTCCAGCATGCGTGCCGGGTCCGAGATCGTCTGGTTGGTCAGGGCATCGAGTTTGGTAAGGCGCCGGTCGATATCTTCCTGTGGGGAGAATGCCAGCAGGATCTTGCCTGCAGCGCCGGCGTGGATCGGCAGGCGCTGACCGGCGGAGGCCGTCAGCGCATATTGGCCGCGGCCTTGGCTCGCAGCGACGACGAGGATTTCGTCGCCCGATAGCACGGTAAGCTTGCCGCCTTCACCCGTGACATCCGACATCTGGTTCAGATGCGGCTGGGCGATCGCCAAGAGATCATAACTTGCGACATTCGGCGCCACATGTGCTGCGAGCGTCAGCAGCCGCCGCCCGAGCGTGTAGGTGCCGGTGGGCGAGCGGTGGACGAAATCATGAGCGCTAAGCGTATTCAGCATGCGGTAGACCGTGGTCCGCGACAGCTTTACGGCTTTGACGATCTCTCGGATCGTCGCACCTTCCGGTGTCCGCTCGAGCAAGGCAAAGACATCCACCATCCGCTCAATGACCGGAATGCGATATTTCTGCGATGCTTCTTCACTGATGTCAGCCATTAGAAATCCCTAGACGGACGCCGTGGGCAGGCATCCTCCACCCTTTACCCCTGCATTCCTTACGCAATGCGCTGCTTCCACGCAATGCACCACCGCAGCACCATCACCGCGATTGACTTTAGCAGAAATTTACTCATAAATTCACACATGAACGCATCATAGTTCAAATAAAAACACTTGGCATCACATGCTCCGCGCATATTTGCGATGACGGTCCTGATGTCGAAGCCGGCGCTATCTGCGGGAGCGGATGTGTCCGATGGCTGAGAGGAGATCGCCAAGCCGTGACGGCTTTGGCTGAGGAGACAGTCCAAAGAGGAGGTACTGTACGTGAAGAATGTGAAATCGATCGGCCACGTCGCCGTCAGCGTCAAGGACATCGAGCGTTCGCTCGACTTCTACGTCAACAAGCTCGGCTTTGATGAGATGTTTCGCCTGGAGCGCGACAACCGTCTCTGGATCGTCTATCTGCGCGTCACCGATACGCAATATATCGAGCTGTTTCCTGATGGTGTCGGCGACAGCGCACCGCCCTTCGCCAATGTCGGGTTCAACCACCTTTGCCTGGAAGTCGACGATATCGACGGTGCGATTGCTGAGCTGACCAGCAAGGGCGTCGTGCTCACCGCCGAAAAGAAGCTCGGAGTGGATCACAACTATCAGGCCTGGATCGCCGATCCCGAAGGCAACCGGATCGAGCTGATGCAGCTCGGGGAGAAGGCCCTGCAGTTGCAGGCCATCGCCCGCATCAAGGCCGGAGGCTGATCGCGATGGATCTCTTCAAACATCTCGGCCACATCGCATTGCGCGTTGCCGATCTCGATGCGTCGCTCGCCTTCTATAACAAGCTCGGCTTTCGCGAGATGACGCGGCTGCTGAACGATAAGGGCGAAGCCTGGATCGTTTATCTACGAATCAATGACGACCAATATCTCGAACTTTTCCCCAAGGGCATCGACAGACTGGAAATCGGGCCGAACAGCATCGGCATCTTCCACATCTGCCTGACGGTCGAGAACATCGACACGACCTTCGCGGAGCTGGCAAAAGTCGGCATCTATCCGAGCAGGCCGCGCCCGGAAAAACCCGGCATCGATCACAATCGCGGCGGCTGGATCGAAGATCCCGACGGCACGCAGATCGAGGTCATGGAAATGGCGCCGAATTGCATCCAGTTCCAGGCCATCGAACGGCTGCGAAAGGAGCCGGCCTGAGGGCGGGCGCACCTCGTCGTGCTGACCGACAAAGGCCAGCTAGCCTATGACGCCGCGATCAAAGCTTATAACCCGCGCGTCAACGCGATGACCAAAGGGCTCTCGCTTGAAGACATCCAAACAGCACATCGCGTCATGGCGGCGCTGCGGGAACGGCTTGATGGTGAACTGGATGCTGAAAAGCACGACTGAACGCCATGCGCGATCGCCGTCACCATTGATTGGCTGGTCGCGCCATCCTCGTCTCGGGCTTTCTTGCGAAGACTTGATGCGGCCGTCTCGCGAGACGCTCGGAAATTTCTCCACGCGACAAAATACCCGGCGAAATCACTCTCGCCGGGTTCAGTCACGGTTGCTTCACAAGCCCAATCAGAAAATCTGATCATACGCATCCTGCATTGCCTTGACGAAATCGTCCTCGCTGCGGTTCGGGTCGCTCCAATATTTGTCCGCCTGCTCCCAGATCGTTCGATACCAATCAGCATCGGCGGTGTTGAAGGGGTTGGAGACCTGCTTGTTAGGGTCCTTCAGCGTGTCGAGGACGAGCTTGTTGCAGGCGTCGAGAGCCGACGTGTCGACATCGGTGCGAACGGGGCTAGCGCCCTTCTTCAGGACGAAGGCCGCGTTGATTTTCGGGTCGACGTCAAGCTTGGCGAAATCCTCCTGCGCCTTGGCGGTGTCGGCATTGTTGGTGTTGAGGAAGCCCCAGGCATCGACCGTCACCACTACGGCCTTGGTCCCGGGGATGTTGATGCAGTCGAAATCGGTGCCGAGCTTCTTGTTGGCGGCGAGGAATTCACCCTTCATCCAGTCGCCATGGATCTGCAGCAGCGCCTTGCCGGTGATGACGAGATTGGTCGTGTCGTTCCACTGACGGTTGGGCGAGCCGGGATCGGTGTGCTGCTGGATCTGGCGGAAGCGCTTCAGCGCCGTGCGCATTTCCGGGGTGTCGATTACGCTCTTGTCAGGCTTTTCGCCATAGAAACGATTGTAGATATCGGGGCCTTCTTCGGCGGCGATCACCGCCTGCAAGAGGTAGGCCTTCTGGAATTGGTCGCCCCCTTGCGCGATCGGGATATATCCCTTGGCTTTCACCTTGTCGAAATCCGCAAAGAGATCGTCGAGGGATTTCCAGGACTTGGGATCGACGCCGGTCGCTTCGGCGACGTGCTTGTTATAATAGACCATGCCGTCGATATGGACTGTCGCCGGCGCCTTCATGATCTCGCCATCGACCGTGATGTTCTTGAGGACGGCTGGCGGAAAATTCTTGGTGGCGCCGATGCTATCGAAGAGTTTCGTCAGCGGTACACCAAGGCCCTGCTTGGTCAGGTCGCGATAAATGCCGGGGTCGGAGTTCATGAAGATCGCGGGCGGATTGCCGCCGGTGATCATGTTCATCAAGCTGACATTGGCGCCGGAATCGTGGGCGATCGACAGGTCCTTCCACTGGTGCCCGTCCTTGCCCCAGGCGTCGCGCAATACGCCGAGCGCGGCGATTTCAGAGGGTTTCGACCAGGTATGATAGACGACGACCTCATCGGCCGAAGCCGTGCCGCCAAGCACTGTGCCCGCCAGCAATGCCGCGGCCAGGCCAAAAGCTTTCCACTTCATCATGCTTTTCTCCTCCCATCAGACTTATCTTCACAAAACTCGCGCCTCAAAGACGCTGGCCAGTCTGCGCGTCGAAGACGTTCAGCTTGTCGAGCGGCAGATAGACCGGCAATTGCGTGCGGCCGCGGTAGCGATAGGCATTGCGGCCTTCGATGCGAACAGCGACCGTCCGCCCGGCAAGCGTCAAAAACACGAAAGCGTCCGGACCGGATTTCTCGAAATATTCGACGGGGCAATCGAAACGCACGGTTTTGCCGCCGTCCTCATGCGGCTCCGTGAAGAAATCCTCGGCGCGAAAGCCGACCTTGACGGCGCTGCCGGCAACGCCCTTGTTTTTCCAACTATAAGCATTGAGGTCGATCGAGACGGCGTTCGGCTCATCGACCGCGACAAGGCCGCTGCCGTTCCGCTTGACAGTGCAATCGAGCAGATTCATCGCTGGCGAGCCGACGAAATCGGCAACGAAGAGATTGGCGGGCTCGTTGTAGATCTGGTCCGGGGTGCCGAACTGCTGGATGACGCCCTTGTCCATGACCGCGATCTTGGTCGCCATCGTCATGGCCTCGACCTGATCGTGGGTGACGTAGACGACAGTGTTCTTCAGCTGGTTATGCAGCTTCTTGATCTCGATCCGCATCTCGTTACGCAGCTTGGCGTCGAGATTGGAGAGCGGCTCGTCGAACAGGCAGACGCCGTACTGCTTCACCAGCGCCCGGCCGATGGCGACGCGCTGGCGCTGGCCGCCCGAAAGCTGCGATGGCTTGCGATCGAGCAGGTGCTCGATCTGCAGGAGCTTCGCCGCCCAGGCGATGCGCTTGTCGGCTTCCTCCCTGGAAATGCCCCGAGAAGAAAGGCCGAAGTTCATGTTGCCGCGCACGGTCTTGGTCGGATAAAGCGCATAGGACTGGAAGACCATGGCAAGCCCGCGGTCCTTGGGGTCGAGATAGCTGACATCGCGCTCGCCGATCCTGATCTCGCCGCCGTCGATCTCCAGAAGTCCGGCCAGCAGATTGAGCAGGGTGGTCTTGCCGCAGCCGGAGGGTCCAAGCAGGACAAGGAATTCGCCGTCGCCGATCTCTAGGTTGAGATTTTCGATAACGGTGAGGGCGCCGAATTTCTTGACGATATTATTGAAGGCAATGGTCGGCATTAGTCTATCCCTTGATTGCGCCGGCGGTGATGCCCTGCACGAAGAATTTGCCGAGAACGAAATAGATGACGAGCGGCGGCAGGGCGGTGAGCAATGCCGAAGCCATGTCGACCGCGTAGTTCTTGGCGCCGGTCGTCGTCACGGTGATGTTGTTCAACACCACGGTCATCGGCTGCGTGTCCTGCGCGCCAAAAGTGAGGCCGACGAGGAAGTCGTTCCAGATGCCGGTGATCATCAGGATCAGCACGACGACCATGATATTGCCCGACATCGGCAGGACGATCTCGAAGAAGATGCGCCAGAAGGAGCCGGAATCGATCATCGCCGCCGCGATGATCTGCTGCGGCAGGCCGCGGAAATAATTGCGGAAGATCAGGGTCAGAAAGGGTAGCGACAGCACGCTGTGAATGACGGCAATGCCGAAGGTGGTGCCGTAGATATGCAGGCCGCCGGCAATCTTGATCAGCGGATACATGATGATCTGGAACGGCACGAAGGCACAGATGAACAGAACGAACAGGAAGCCGTTCGCCCATTTGACGTTCCAGAGCGCCAGGCCGTATCCGGTGACGATCGAAAGCGAGATCGTCAGCACCAGGCTCGGCGCCAGGATATAGAGTGAATTGACGAAGCCGACGCGCACGCCGTTGCAGTTCATGCCGGAACAGGCCTGCGTCCAGGCATAGGACCAGGCTTCCGTGGTCCAGGGCGAGGGTAAAGAGAAGATCTGCCCGAGACGGATCTGGTCCATCGTCTTGAAGGAGGTGACGATGACCACATAGAGCGGCACGGCGAAGAAGGCGGCCGCCATTAGCAGAAAGACGAAGATCACCACGCGGCTCGGCCGGATCAATGGTCGTCCCCGCGCCTTTGTGGTGACGGGGGCAGACGCGCCGGCATTGGAACTGATCGCCGTCATGTCGTGGTCCTCTTCTGTCTCCAGATCGTTAACAGAACCAAAGGCAGGAACAGGACGAGCGTGGTCAGCAGCATGATGGTCGCACCGGCTGAGGCGTAGCCAAGATTCTGTTTCTGCCAATAGGCGTCGATAACAAAATAGGCGGGCATGATCGAAGCGCCGCCGGGGCCGGCATTGGTCATGGCGACGATGATGTCGTAGGCCTTCACTACGCCAATGCAGAGCAGGATGATGCAGGTGAAGAAGGTGAGCTTCATCATCGGAATGATGACTTCGATATAGAGTCGCCAGAAGGGCACGCCGTCGAGCCGGGCGGCCTGCCAGATCTCGGTATTGATCGATTTCAGACCGGAGAGCATCAGCGCCATGAAGAAGCCGGTCGACTGCCAGACGGCAGCGAGAATGACGCCGAACATGACGGTGTCCTGGCTCGCCAGCCAATTGAACGAGGCGCTTTGCCAACCGAGCGAATGCAGCACGTTTTCGACGCCGAGGCCGGGATTGAACAGCCAGCGCCAGACGAGGCCAGTGACGATCAGCGATATGGCGAGCGGATAGAGAAAGATGGTGCGGAAGATGCCCTCGCCGTGGACTTCCTTGTCGATCATCGCGGCCAGGATGAAGCCGAGGATGATGGAGAACAGGCTGCCGATCGCGAAAATCACCAGGTTCTGCAGCGACAGCAGCCATGAGGCATCATGAAACAGGCGCCAATATTGTTTCCAGCCGACCAGTTCGTAGTCGGGAAAGCGTCGGCTCGCCGTAAACGACAGATAGACCGTCCAGGCAATGGCGCCGATAAAGAATACGAGCGTCATCAGGGCCGCTGGCGCAACGGCCAGATGCGGCGTGACACGGCTCCACCGGATTCCCATGAGCCTCCTCCTCAGGTCCGTGCCGCTCACTCTTCAGAAAGCCTAGACCTGTTTTTATATGAACTTCCTCTAGTTCATAATGAATTAAATATTGGGGCGGGTTGCCGCAGTTGTCAATGATGTCAGGGGATTCATTTGAGTGGGTAGGGAGCTGTTTGAAGTCGGCATGGCCGCTGTCGTCGAAATTTTGTGCCCGGCCTCTCATCCCCATTCTCTCCCCACCGATGCGGGGTGAGGGAGCTCTACAGTGGCTAACGCGGGCTCTGCTCACATAGTGAGGCCCGTAATCTTGCGCTGTCGTTCCCTCGCCCCGCTTGCGGGCAGAGGGCTAGGGTGTGGCATGCACGAAGTTCACGCATCAGACAGCGTGCCTGACAATTGATCGATGGGCTGTCACCGTGAACGCCAATTATCGCGTCACGGCTCCTCACCTCCGGCGATCAGCGCATTTTCGTTCAGCAGATCGCGCCATAGAGTCGGGCCTCCAAAAGCGCCGGATTTGGAGATGACAGTGGTCCCTTGCCAGGGGCCGCCGACAATCATGGAGCGGGGCAGGCCCGGTGCTGCCTGGCCGGTGATGCGGAGAGCGGTGACATCGAGCGCCGAGCAAAGATTTCGCAAGGTTTCGCCGCCGGCGACAATCAATGTAGCCGGAGCTGGTAATGCCCTGGCAATGCCGCCGAAGGTCGCTTCGATTCGCCTTGCCGCATCGTCGCGTTCAAGCCCTGTCGGCAGATCGAGGCTGACCATGGCGACGCCGCTTTGCCGGATTTGTCGATCGACTGCATCCGCGTCCGCACCTTGCGGAAGCTTCAGCCAATTGGGGCCGCATGCCTGGAGCTGGGCCAACGTGATCGGTTGATCCGAGCCGAACAGGCCAAGCACAGGTCTTTGCAGTCTGCGCGACATCGGCACGGCGGGTGCGGGGCTTCGTTCATTCGCGTCTTTTTCCGTACGTGGGAGACGATGCGTCGCCAAATCGATATTCCGTGCCAGGGATCGGGCGAGCCCGCCGGTGCCGCTCCAAAGGACCGGTTCCTGTAGCTCAGATGAAACCCATGCTATGACGGCGTCGAGGTCGTCATCGGAATGTGCATCGAAAACGTGAATGCCATCCGGAATGGCCCGGTTTGCAACGCCATCGGCGGAGGTCTGATCGAGCGCTGTGTTGAAGGCCGGCAATTCCTGCGCTCTCAAATGAGCGACGAGATCGCCGCTGATATCGCGCCAGGCATCCTTCCCGGCAAAAAGCACTTGCCGTCCGCCTCTTGTGTGTCGCCCGTGATGCGGAAAGGCCGGCGCCAGAATGCAATGCCGCCAGTGGCCGAGCCGGAAACAGGCCGCAAGTTCTTCGGCCCAAGGTCCGCGAAACAGGCTATCCACCTTCTTGAAGGCAAGATCGGTCCCCTCCAGCAGCGGCGCGAGGCGGCCGACGATGGCAGCCGCCTCAGTAACCGACTTCTCGCGCGTGCCGCTATCGATCGCGAGGCAATCCGGCAGGTCCGCCGGAAGCGCGTCGTCACGCTGCACTTCGATCGGGCCATAGACGCCGACGAATTCGACGGCGGTGTCGAGCGCACCAGTCAGATCGTCAGCGATGAGGCGGAGGGTGGACATGGGCTAGGGAGCCTTCAAAGGGCCTCGGGTATCGAGTATGGAAGCCGGGCCTTACGGTAGCTCGGATTGGCGCGCAATTTCCAGCCTTCCACAAGGCTTGTCAACGGCTCGCTTTGTCACCGCTACATTGATCGGGCTGTGACATTCGTCGTCTTTGCTCGCCAGAGCATCACCGGGCAATGCCAATCATAAGGTCGCTATGGTCGTGCCTGTCCGATCGTCAGTTTCTCTGAAAATCAGGGAAATCAGCGCTAATGAGTGACCTCCTTCCAGGCATCGAAATTCGTTTTGAGCGCTTCGAGACGCTTGTAAGCAATATCAAGCGCTAGGGCGCCTAGCGGCAACCGAAGCGGCGGCACTTCAGCTTCGACCGCCTTTATGATTGCGGAAGCGGCGCGGGCAGGATCGCCTGGCTGGTTGCCGGAGGAGGCTCACATCGCTGCATCGGCACTTCAAAGCTGTAACATTGATGACGCCGCTACAATATCGAGCGCTCATTCGACTGCAGGAAGCGCGTCGCAGGCTACTTCTTCATGAGGCAAGCGCGCGAGAGATTGGATTTGACGTCGGCTACGACAGCCAGATGCAGTTCACGCGTGAATATCGCAAAATGTTTGGTCGACCGCCGGCGACAGATGCGGCCTTTCTCAACGGCAGATGAACTTGACTCACGCGATAATTTATTCTGGAAAGTGAACTGCATCGGCTATGTCCCTGTCCCGGAGCCAGGGCCACGATGTTCCGTCGTCGCTTCAAGGAGGGCAGGATGAGCTACGATTTCCACGTGGGCCAGAAGGTCGTCTGCATCGATGACACGTTCAAGCATGTCAGCATCGACCAATTGATCCGCAAGGGCACGATCTACACGATCCGCTGGGTCGGCGAATATACACACTATGTCGACGGCACGTTCATCGGCGTGAAGCTCGAGGAGATCCATCGCGGTAATGACGATGGCCCAGAGGGCTATGGCGCTGCGGACATGCCTTACCGCGCTAGCCGCTTCCGTCCGCTGGTAAAGGACAAGATTGCCTCGCTCAGAAAGCTGTTGGCACCGTCACCCGATACGCCGGCGGAGCCGAAGGTCAAGACCAAGAAGACGGAAAAGGTCTGACGGGAAGACGTAACGGGTGATGCCTGGACCTTGCCGCCCTTGTAGTTCAGGCTTGCCGTGCCCTGACAAGCCCATGTTCGATGAGCCGGTCGACGAGCTCCGGATAGGAAATGCCGGATGCGCCCATGGCCTTGGGATACATGCTGATATTGGTAAAGCCGGGCATGGTGTTGATCTCGTTGATGACGACGCTCAAATCCGGCCGCACGAAGAAATCGACGCGCGCCAGGCCTTCGCAACCGAGCGCGCGGAAGCCTTCGGCGGCCATACGCTTCAGCGCATCTGCAGTCTCGGCCGGAATATCGGCGGGCACGGTGATGACGGCGCCGTCCTGATCGAGATATTTTGCCTCGTAGGAATAGAAGCCATGCGCCTCAGCCGCGGCGATCTCGCCCGGCACGGAGACGAAGACCGTTCCGTCCAGCTGCTCTAGAACCGCGCACTCGATTTCTCGGGCGCGGACGAATTCCTCGACCAGCACCTTGCGGTCATGCCGGAAGGCCTCGGCAAGAGCGCTTTCAAACTGCCCTGCATCATGCACCTTGCTCACCCCGACAGACGATCCCTGGCGCGTGGGCTTGACGAAAACAGGCGAGCCAAGCGTGCTGGTGATGTTATCAAAGCTCTGGATATCGCCGCGCTGCAAAGTGACGGAGCGCGCAACCGGCAGGCCGGCCTCGCGCAGCAGGCGCTTTGCCATGTCCTTATCGATCGCGTTCGCCGACCCCAGAATCCCGCAGCCGACGAGAGGGACACCGACGATCTGGGCGAGGCCCTGAATGGAGCCATCCTCGCCGTTCAGCCCATGTAGCACCGGAAACAGCACGTCAATGTCAGGCAATTCGCGCGCGCTTACACCTTCTAGCGCCATGAGCCGGCCCTTGCCGCCCGCAACCAAGCAGACTTCCGTGCCTTCATAGGCAATCGGCTCAGGCAGCAACCCGTCCCTTGCCTCGACCAGCAGCCAGCGTCCCGCACGATCGATCAGGGTCGGCACGACCTCATATTTCCCGCCATCGATCGCCTTGATGACATTGCGGGCCGACATGATGGAAACCTCATGCTCGGTGGACTGACCGCCAAACAGAACAGCGACGCGTAGTTTCGACATTGAGGCGGATCTCCCGGGCCAAGAAGGATGCGACGAGCCAAGGGTTTAAACGAGGGATTGCAGCTAAATTGGGGAGGATTGACGACCATATCTTTACGAGCCTATTTCCGCTTGGAATACAAGCTAGTTGGCTGGTAGCGCCTTTCAGTTGGTGGGCATCATGCGAAGCGCACTTTGGCGGCGGATGCACCGGACTAAACTGCGCTCCCCATCTGCCCCACTGTGCGCTATAATTGCTAATATTCAGGCAGAGAACGGAGGCACAGATGGCCAAGTTCGTTTCACAGATCGCGTCGAAGACCATAGCGGCAGCGGTTGCCGCCTGTGCGTCAGTGTCTGCTTATGCGATGCCGATGCCGGCGATGGACAAAATTGCAGCCGCGAGAGCGCCGGGCAACGTCCAGGAGGTCTACTGGCACGGAGGATGGGGTGGTGGTTGGCACGGGGGTGGTGGTTGGCACGGCGGCTGGCACGGCTACTACGGCGGCTATCACTATCATAACGACGATTGGTATCCGTTGGCGGCGTTTGGGGCAGGCGCTTTAATCGGCGGTCTCGCGGCGCAGCCCTATTACTATTCCCAGCCCTACTACTATCCCCCGAGCTACTACTATCCCCATGCGAGCCATTACGCATGGTGCCAGGGGCGATACCACCTGTATCGGTGCCGGTTGGCCTACTGATCCGGGTCAGCGGGTGTGGGGAAGCCTGTGAGATCGGCTAGTGCTCGCTTCGGCCAAGTGCCTTAGCGAGGCACAGTATTCCCGTTGTCTGCCTCGGTTGCCAGGAAGTTGGTCGCCCGATTGGCGATGGGGCTATTGCGCGTTTTGCTCGCAGCTTGTCTTTCAGGGCTTTATAGGGAACGAGCATTTCTGCGGTCGTCGCAGGTGTCTTTCACATCGGGATGCATAGGGTCTTCTGAATGGAACCCGGACCGAACGACAGCAAAACGCTGATCAGGCACCTGAACCATTGACGCGTTCCGCTGGACAAAACGCCTTGGTTTACAAGGGCTCTAATGATTTCAATCGGAAAAGATGATGCTGCCAGAGAGATTTGAAAGCTCTTAAGCAGTAGCTTAAAAATCCTGGAAGGCGGCCGTTTGGCTATAGGCCCTCTTTTCAAGTGCAGTCTAAAACATTACTACTCTCTGGTAGAGGGCGTTCGCTTTACGGGCGATCGTTGCTGCCGAAGACGCCAATGCACATGGGGGTTTTATGAGGGATACTTTCATTGACTACGGATTGTTGCGCCAGTTCGATTTCGATGGCTTCAAGAGCAAGGCGCCGTTCCCATGGGAGAACATTGAAGGCTTCCTGACTAAAGAGGGCTTCCAAGCACTCTACACCGACTACCCATCGCTTGAATTGTTCGAATACCACAACAACGTCCGCCGCGGTCACGGCCAACGCCCCCACAACCGCCACTTTCTTGCGTACGAGAGCTCGGCTCATCACAAAGGTGTTGTTCGGCACGAGCAACTGCCCGCAACTTGGCAGCGTTTCATAGACGAGATCGGGACGAGCGACGAATACCGCCGTTTTATCCGCCGTGCGCTCGGCGCTTCTGAATTCATACTGCGCTATGAATGGCACGTTGGCTCGCAGGGTTCGGAAGTCTCGCCACATCTGGACCTGCCCAGGAAACTTGGGACACATCTCCTTTATTTTAATACGAGTGACGATTGGAACCACGAGTGGGGTGGTGCGACGCTGGCGCTCGAAGGCAAAAAGATCGAGGCACTAAACCCTGACTTCTCGGATTTCGAGTCGGTTTCCGCCTCACGTATCACGGACAACCGCAGCTTCCTGTTCAAGAACACTTCCCTTGCTTGGCATGGTGCAACGGCCCTGACCTCTCCACCCGGGAGCTACCGCCGCCTCTTCAACATTGTTGTGGAGATGCCCAAACGGTCCGCAGGGCGCAAGTTGGTCGACCGTGCACGCACACTGTTGGGACTAGCCAGCTAGTGGATTGATCGAGACAAAGGAGTCCGATTTGGGATTCCTTTGGCCTGCATAGTTCTAACCCCATACTTGCTCGTGCGTCGACGCGGCTGTCCCTTTTGGTGCAGTCGCGACCAATAAACGATTTACGGGGGGGAAACTGGTGCTGCTAGAGAGATTTGAACTCTCGGCCTCTCCCTTACCAAGGGAGTGCTCTACCCCTGAGCTATAGCAGCAAACCGTGGCGCCAGTCGGTGCGCCGTGTTGGGCGAGGCGGCTATTGCCATAGGTCGGAGGTAAGTGCAAGCCGCAAATTTCAAGATCGGCGAAAGATAACGGGAAAAATGTGTCGGTCTTTTGAAGCCTGGCGATTTCGGTTATGGGAAGGACATGGGTACGGATAAGACGAAAACTGGTGATAAGCTGATCTCGCAAGGCGGTTTGACGGCCGGCGGGGAGAAGGAAGGCGCGCGCGCAAACCAGAATATCGAGGCCGAGCGGCGTCGGGAGCGAGCGGCTCAAAAGCTGCGCGAAAATCTTGCTCGTCGCAAACAGCAGGTCCGGGCGCGCCGCGCGGGCCAGGCGGACGAGACGGATGGTCTTCCCGCTGCAAATTCGTCCGATGGGAAAGATGCCGCCGCAAAAATGGACGAATCGTGATGATTGATGTCGCCCATCATCAAACGAATTGATGCGTTAATCTATTTCGTCTAAACAGCGCTTTCTCCCAGGCGCACGGAACTTCAGGAAAGGCGGGCTTCGCTCGTAGTTTTATATGGATCGTATCAGGATTGTCGGCGGCAACGAGCTCAACGGTATCATTCCGATCTCCGGCGCCAAGAATGCGGCTCTGCCTCTTATGATCGCCTCGCTGCTGACCAGCGATACGCTGACGCTCGAAAACGTGCCGCATCTGGCCGACGTCGAGCTTCTGATGCGCATCCTCGGCAATCACGGTGTCGATGTCGCGGTCAACGGCCGGCGCGAGCGCCAGGAAGACGGCTATTCCCGCACCATCCATTTCACCTGCCGCACTATCGCCGACACGACTGCGCCCTATGAGCTGGTCGCCAAGATGCGCGCCAGCTTCTGGGTCATCGGGCCGCTGCTCGCCCGCGAAGGCCAAGCGCGCGTTTCGCTGCCGGGCGGCTGCGCGATCGGCACGCGTCCGGTCGATCTCTTCATCGAGGGCTTGACGGCGCTTGGCGCCACTATGGAAATCGATGGCGGCTATATCAACGCCACCGCGCCGAAGGGCGGCCTGATTGGCACGCGCTATGTGTTCCCGAAGGTTTCGGTCGGCGCGACGCATGTGATGATGATGGCTGCAACGCTTGCCCGCGGCACGACGGTCATCGGCAATGCGGCGCGCGAGCCCGAAATCGCCGATCTCGCCAATTGCCTGAACGCCATGGGTGCCAAGATTTCCGGCGCCGGCACCAGCACGATCACCATTGAAGGCGTCACCTCGCTCTCCGGCGCGCGTCACCGCGTCCTGCCGGATCGCATCGAGACTGGCACCTATGCCATGGCCGTCGCCATGGCGGGCGGCGATGTCCGCCTGGAAAACACCAACATGGCATTGCTCGACACGGCGCTGGAAAGCCTGCGCCGCGCCGGTGCCGATGTTTCGGCCACCGATAACGGCATCCGCGTGCAACGCAATGGCGGCGGCATCAAGCCGGTCGATATCGTCACTGATCCCTTTCCGGGCTTCCCGACCGACCTGCAGGCGCAGTTCATGGCGCTGATGACACGGTCAACCGGCACCTCACATATCACCGAGACAATCTTCGAAAACCGCTTCATGCACGTGCAGGAGCTCGCCCGCCTCGGCGCGAAGATATCGCTCTCCGGCCAGACGGCCAAGATCGAGGGCGTCGAGCGGCTGAAGGGCGCGCCGGTCATGGCGACGGACCTTCGCGCTTCGGTGTCGCTGGTCATCGCTGGCCTTGCCGCCGAGGGCGAAACGCTGGTGTCGCGCGTCTACCATCTCGACCGCGGCTTCGAGCGGCTGGAAGAAAAGCTGACGCGCTGCGGCGCCATGGTCGAACGTATTAGCGACTGATTGCAGCGGCCCATAAAAAGAGACTGGAGAAGCCTGTCTTCTCCGGTTGCGTCTTTCCCGCCCGCATCCTATTTCCATCACGGGGGAAATGCCGTTATCGGCAATTCCGTGGCGATCGGGGATATCAGGCGAATGACTAATCTCAAGCTAATGGCACTGGACAACGAAGACCTGGGCGTCATCTCCGCGCATATGCAAGACAGTGTCTTCAAGATTGGCGACATGAGCTATGCGCCGAAGCTCGGTCAGTTCTCGCTTGCGGCCAACCGCTTCGTCTGGGAACTGTCAAATCACAAGGACAAGCCATTCGAGCGCCATCGCGCGGCGCTGGTGTTCAAGCGGGTGCTGGCGGTACGCTCCAGCGGCGTCGACCGGCGCCGACGCGACGAGGTCTTGTCGCTGCTCGCCATCCGCTTCGATCCGAAAGGAGAGGGGCCGGATGGCACGATCGAGCTGACACTGGCCGGCAAGGCGACGATTGCGCTCGATGTCGAATGCATTGAAGTTCAGCTTGCAGATCTCGGCGGCGCATGGGAAACGGCTAACAAGCCCAGTCATCCGGACGAAGCCTAGGAGCCGGACGACAAACGAGTTTCGGCCGCTTGCAGTGGCCTCGATGCAAAAGGATTATCAACGTTGGCTATCTGGCTGGATCAGGCGTCGGAAGGATTCGAGCAGCAATTCGCCGCTTTCCTGACGACCAAGCGGGAAGTGTCCGAGGATGTGAATGCCGTCGTGCGCACCATCATCGATGATGTCCGGGCGCGTGGTGACGCGGCCCTCGCCGACTATTCGAAGAAATTCGAGGGCATCGATTTCGCCACGACGCCGATGCGCGTCACCGAAGCCGAAATCGATGCGGCTGTTGGCGCTGTCCCGGCCGAAGTATTGGGGGCGCTCAAGGTCGCCGCTACCCGCATCGAATCCCATCATCGCCGTCAACTGCCTAAGGACGATATTTATGAAGACGAGCTCGGCGTCGGTCTCGGTTCGCGCTGGACGGCGATCGAAGCCGTCGGCCTCTATGTGCCCGGCGGCACGGCGAGCTATCCGAGCTCTGTGCTGATGAATGCCGTGCCGGCCAAAGTTGCCGGTGTCGAGCGCATCGTCATCACTGTGCCGACCATGGGCGGCGCGGTTAATCCGGCTGTTCTGGCCGCCGCCCGCATGGCGGGCGTCGAGGAAATCTACCGCATCGGCGGCGCGCAGGCAATCGCAGCACTTGCCTACGGCACCGAGACGATCGCGCCGGTCGCCAAGATCACCGGCCCCGGCAATGCTTATGTCGCTGCCGCCAAGCGTCAGGTGTTCGGCACCGTCGGCATCGACATGATCGCCGGCCCCTCTGAAGTGCTCGTCATTGCAGATAAGAACAATGATCCGGACTGGCTTGCCGCCGACCTTCTGGCGCAGGCTGAGCATGACGAAGGCGCGCAATCAATCCTGATCACCGATGATGCGGCGCTCGGCGAGGCCGTGGAAGACGCCGTCGAGCGGCAGCTCAAACAGCTTGGCCGGTCAAAGACGGCTGCCGCGAGCTGGCGGGATTTCGGCGCCATCATCCTGGTTTCCGATCTGAAGCTGGCCGTTCCGCTCGCCAACCGCATCGCGGCCGAACATCTCGAGCTTGCCGTCGACGATCCCGATGCGCTGCTTGCCGGCATTCGCAACGCCGGTGCGATCTTCGTCGGGCGTCATACGCCGGAAGTGATCGGCGACTATGTCGGCGGCTCCAATCACGTGCTGCCGACCGCGCGTTCCGCCCGCTTTTCGTCCGGCCTCTCGGTGCTCGATTTCGTCAAGCGCACGTCGATCCTGAGACTTGGTCCTGATCAACTGCGTATGCTCGGGCCGGCGGCGATCGCCCTCGCCAATTCCGAAGGGCTAGATGCCCATGCGCGATCCGTTGGGATCCGCCTCAATCTCGAAGGGTAGGGCATGGCTGACGGCGTCTACCGGCTGAGCGACGTGATCCTGGACGACACGATCGGCCGTGCGACGCCCGATGTCGAACACGAGCGCGCCGTCGCCATTTTCGATCTGATCGAGGAAAACAGCTTCGAGCCCGTCGGCCATAACGGCGGGCCCTACCAGCTGAACCTGTCGCTGGTGGACCAGAAGCTGGTATTCGATATCCGAACCGAGGAAGGGGCTGTCGTTGCGACCCATATCCTGTCGCTGACGCCGTTTCGTCGGATCGTGAAGGACTACTTCATGATCTGCGAAAGCTATTACGAGGCGATCCGCTCGGCCAGCCCCAGCCGCATCGAGGCGATCGACATGGGCCGTCGCGGCATTCACAATGAAGGCTCGCGGACGCTGATGGAGCGGCTGAAGGGCAAGATCATCGTGGATTTCGACACAGCCCGACGGCTTTTCACACTTGTCTGCGTGCTCTACTGGCGCGGGTGACGGCAATGGAACAGCCGAAGGCCATCGAACATAGCGGAAAGGCGCCGGGCGCCATTCTCTTCATGTGCGGGCTCAACACCATCCGCTCGCCGATGGCCGAGGCGATCGCGCGCGGAATGCTGCCGCAAGGCACCTATGTCGCCTCGGCGGGCGTCCGCGCCGGTGAACGCAACGCCTTTGTCGACGTCGTCCTCGACGAAATCGGTCTTTCGCTTGGCCGCCGGCAGCCACGGACCCTGGAGGAGCTGGAAGATGATTTCTTCGACGTCATCATCACGCTCTCTCCCGAGGCGCATCACGCGGCCCTCGAACTGACGCGCGCGAATGCCATCGACGTCATCTATTGGCCGACCATCGATCCCTCGGCCACAGACGGCACGCGCGAGCAGATCCTCAATGCCTATCGTGAGGTGCGGGACCATCTTCTTGGTCTGATCGAGAGCCGGCTGGTGGAGCATCGTGGCTCTCTTTAGAAGGCTGCATGAAACAAATGCAGAAAGCCTGATCAACGAGGTTCACAAAACCGCGGCGATTGTGTAGTTTCCGCGCAAAATTCCGGCGGCCTCGCTTTTTAGTCATGGACGCCGGCACCAACCCCACAGGAAAAGAAGCTTTAATGCCGAAAGAAGAAGTCCTTGAATTTCCCGGTGTCGTCACCGAACTGCTGCCGAATGCAACCTTCCGCGTGAAGCTGGAAAACGAGCACGAGATCATCGCGCACACCGCCGGCCGCATGCGCAAGAACCGCATCCGAGTTCTGGCCGGCGACAAGGTGCTTGTCGAAATGACACCTTACGACCTGACCAAGGGCCGCATCACCTATCGTTTCAAGTAGTCCGCAGCTCACATCCGAGTCGGCCCTCCGTCTGCCGCCTGTCACGGTCGAGGTTTTATGGCGCTGAAACACAAGCTGATACTGGCCTCCGGATCGCCGCGCCGCGTCGACCTCCTGCATCAGGCGGGAATTGAACCGGCGCGTCTGATGCCCATGGATATTGATGAGGACCCGAAGAAGTCGGAACATCCGCGTTCGTTGGCACGCCGGCTTTCGGCGGAAAAGGGCGAGGCCGCGTTTTCGGCCGTCAAGGGTGATGTCGCCTGGCAGGGAAGCTATATCCTCGCCGCCGATACGGTCGTTGCCGTCGGCCGGCGGATTTTGCCCAAGGCGGAGTTCGTCGACGAGGCGTCTTCGGCATTGCACCTGCTCTCCGGCCGCAGCCATGTCGTATACACCGGCATCTGCCTGATCACGCCCGACCGCAAACTGCGCCAGAAGGTCGTCGAGACCAAGGTTCGCTTCAAGCGGCTGTCCGGCAAGGACATCGATATGTATCTCGCCTCCGGCCAGTGGCGCGGCAAGGCAGGCGCCTACGGCATACAGGGCCTCGCCGGCTCCTTCGTGCAGAAGCTGATCGGCTCCTATACGAATGTCGTTGGATTGCCACTTTATGAAACCATGCTGCTTCTCGCGGGCGAAGGATTCGATGTCTACGCGGCATGGCAGGAAGGATGATCGTCATGGCAGATGAGATCAAGGTGGGCGCAAAGGTCGAGCCGCTGCGCAAGTCGCGGCCTTGCGCGGAATGCGGCCGGCCTTCGGTGCGCGAGCATTATCCCTTCTGCTCGGATCGCTGCCGCTCGCTCGATTTGTCGCGGTGGCTGAATGGATCCTATGCCATTCCCGTTGCCGAGGACGAGAGCAAAGCGTCGGACGAGGAATAACCGCATCGCCAAGTCGACGAACCCTTTCATTTTATTCGCGAATTACCAAAAATCCATTTCCTGTCAAAAAAGAGTCATTTGCGGCTGGACATGGGCGAACAAGATGCTATAACCCCGCTCGCTTCCGGGGCGAACCAACCGCCCAGGGTCTTCCAAGACCTTTCGATCAGCGCGAAGCAGAGATGCCCAGGTAGCTCAGTTGGTAGAGCAGCGGATTGAAAATCCGCGTGTCGGTGGTTCAATTCCGCCCCTGGGCACCATTTTATTTTCATCTTAAAATCCCCGTGATGCCGACGCGCGGCCTGCTGCGACCGGCCTGTCGGTTCGGCCGATGCGTGACACGCCAATCCTCGGCATGCGGCAACGTCTGGCAAGCGATCAGCGGGGCGACGCAAATCCCGTGAAGCTTCCGACCCTGGATTTTCCTTTTTCAATTGGGATATCACGGTTGGGCCACCCGATAGGGCAAGCCGGCTCGTGCTTTTGCGGGGGTTGTCAAGCGCGTCTAATGGTGGAGGATCGGCCAGGATTCGCAACTTAAGAGGTATCAATTATTAATTCCGGTGAAAGAACCTTTCAAGATATTGATGGCCAGTGCAATGAAGCGTACGAATTATTGAAGGATCACCTATTGATTCGAAGCGACTATTACCGCACCTTAGATACTAGCGGGATGTGAACTCGCTAAGTCCGGCGTTTATTGCAATAGCAAGCTATCGAGGCGCCATGTTAAACAACGATGTGCTATTTAACACGTTCGCCCGTTCTTTCGAAGCACGGCGCGAAGTTGAGATGTCATTCTCTGAATACCTGGATGCGTGCCGGGACGACACGCTCATGTACGCGAATGCGTCAGAGCGTCTGCTGGCCGCCATGGGTGAACCGCTGCTGATCGATACGGCCAAGGATACCCGTCTCGGGCGTATCTTCATGAACCGGACGATCCGGACCTACCCGGCTTTTTCCGGCTTTTTCGGCATGGAAGAGACGATCGAACGCATCGTCGCCTTCTTCCGCCATGCGGCGCAGGGCTTGGAGGAGCGCAAGCAAATCCTCTATCTGCTCGGCCCTGTCGGCGGCGGCAAATCATCGCTTGCCGAGCGGCTGAAGTCGCTGATGGAGGTCCACCCCATCTACGTGCTGAAGGCCGGCAACGAGCTCAGTCCCGTGTTCGAAAGCCCGCTCAGTCTCTTCGATCCGGTGACCATGGGACCGATGGTCGAGGAGCGTTACGGCATCCCACGCAGGCGTTTGACCGGGCTGATGAGTCCGTGGTGCCTGAAGCGACTGGAAGAGTTCGAAGGCGACATTTCGCGCTTCCGCGTTGCCAGGATACAGCCGTCCAGGCTGCGACAAATTGCCGTTGCCAAGACGGAGCCGGGCGATGAGAACAACCAGGACATCTCCTCGCTCGTCGGCAAGGTCGATATCCGCAAGCTCGAAAGCCTGGCACAGAACGACCCCGACGCTTACAGCTATTCCGGTGCGCTGAACCGGGCCAACCAGGGCATTCTCGAATTCGTCGAGATGTTCAAGGCACCGATCAAGATGCTGCATCCATTGTTGACGGCGACGCAGGAGGGCAATTACATCGGTACCGAGAACATCGGCGCCATCCCCTTCTCAGGCATCATTCTTGCTCACTCGAACGAGTCGGAATGGCAGAGCTTCAAGGCCAACAAAAACAATGAGGCGTTTATCGACCGCATCTGCGTCGTGAAGGTGCCTTATTGCCTGCGGGTCACCGAAGAGCAGAAGATCTACGAGAAGCTGATCGAGGAATCCGAGCTCAGCGATGCGCCTTGTGCTCCCTCGACGCTGGAGACGCTCGCCCGCTTCACGGTTCTGACGCGGCTTGCCAAGCACGAGAACTCGACGGCCTTCTCCAAGCTTCGGGTCTATGACGGCGAAAGCCTGAAGGAGACCGATCCGAGAGCGCGCAGTGTGCAGGAATATCGTGATGCGGCCGGTGTCGACGAAGGCATGGACGGGGCCTCGACCCGCTTCGCCTTCAAGGTACTGGCAGCGACCTTCAACTACGATACGACGGAGATCGGCGCCGATCCGGTGCATCTGATGTATATGCTCGAACAGGCGATCCGCCGCGAGCAACTGCCGCTCGAAACCGAAAAGCTCTATATCGAGTTCATCAAGAGTGAGCTCGGGCCGCGGTATGCGGAATTTATTGGACATGAGATTCAGAAGGCCTATCTCGAATCCTATGCGGATTACGGCCAGAATCTCTTTGACCGTTATGTCGACTACGCGGACGCCTGGATCGAAGATGTTGATTTCAAGGATCCAGACACCGGCCAGCTTTTGGACCGAGAGCTTCTCAACCAGGAACTGACCAAGATCGAGAAGCCGGCGGGCATCGCGAATCCGAAGGATTTCCGCAACGAGATCGTCAAGTTCTGCTTGCGGGCGCGGGCAAGCCACGGCGGTAAGAATCCGTCCTGGACGAGTTACGAGAAGATCCGCGAGGTCATCGAAAAGCGGATGTTCTCCCAGGTCGAGGATCTCCTACCCGTCATCTCGTTTGGGTCCAAGAAGGACGGCGAGACGGAAAAGAAACATGGCGAATTCGTCGAACGGATGATGGCGCGTGGCTATACGGAGCGTCAGGTTCGACGGCTTGTGGAATGGTACATGCGTGTGAAACAGGCAGGATGAGCCACCAAGGAAGAAGGAATGCACATTGTTGACCGACGCCTTAACCCAGGCGGCAAAAGTCTAGAAAATCGTCAACGGTTTTTGCGAAGAGCAAAAGCGCTGGTGCAGAGAGCGGTCTACGAATCCTCTCAAAATCGCGACATTCAGGACATTCTGAAGGGCGGTGAGATCAGCATTCCCATAGACGGAACCGAGGAACCCCGGTTCCATCGCGGCCCGGAGGGTGTGCATGAGCATATCCTTCCCGGTAACAAGGACTTCATCGAAGGCGATATTCTTCCGCGGCCGGAGAGCGGTGGCGGAAGGGGGCGGGCCGGCGGCGAGGGTAGCGGCGAAGACGCTTTCCGCTTCATCCTGACGCGCGAAGAATTCCTCGACCTCTTCCTCGACGATCTTGAGCTTCCCGATCTTGCCAAGAAGCGGCTGACGACCACCGATCAGCCCAATCCGGTGCGGTCGGGCTATTCGGTGACGGGATCGCCAGCCAATCTTGCCATCAACCGCACTATGCGATTGGCAATGATGCGGCGCGTGGCGCTGCATCGTCCGAAGCCGGAGACCGTCGCCGAGCTTGAGGCCGAGGCGGCCGAATGCAAGGACGAGGAGCGGCGTGCCGCACTCGAGGCCGAGATCAAGGTGCTGGAATCGAAGGTCCGGCGCATTCCCTACATCGACCCGATAGACATCCGCTATCGCCGTTTCGAAAACGAGCCGAAGCCGGTGGCGCAAGCCGTGATGTTCTGCCTCATGGACGTGTCCGGCTCGATGTCGGAGCATATGAAGGATCTTGCCAAACGCTTCTACATGCTTCTGTACATCTTCCTGACGAGGCAGTATCGTCGCGTCGAGATCGTCTTCATTCGTCATACGGATGTTGCCGAAGAGGTGGACGAAGAGACGTTTTTCCGCAGTCCGGCGACTGGCGGCACGCAGGTGTCGAGCGCGCTCGAGGCCATGCGGCGGATCGTCCATGATCGCTTTCCGCCCTCGGACTGGAACATCTATGCGGCGCAGGCGTCGGATGGCGACAATGCCTATTCGGACAATGCGACGGCGGCGGCGCTGCTCACCAACTCCATTCTGCCGGTCAGCCAGTATTTTGCCTATCTCGAAGTGGGGGAGGCACGCAGTGTCGCGATCTCGTCCGGTTCGGCGCTCTGGTCACTCTATGAGCGCATCCAGGTAGGCTGGCCCGTGCTGTCGATGCGCCGCGTCAGCGATCGCAGCCAGATCTACCCGGTCTTCCATGACCTCTTTCAGCGCCGGGCGGCAGAAACAAGGAGCGGATGATGGCGAAAGCAGCGATGGAGCGGCTTTTTGAGGGTGCGGACTGGGATTTCGCCACTATCCAACGGATCCACGATGCCTGCGAGCGGATCGCCATCGACGAGCTCGGTCTCAACGTCTACCCCAATCAGATCGAGATCATCACTGCCGAGCAGATGCTGGACGTCTATTCCTCGATCGGCATGCCGCTGTTTTACAAGCATTGGTCCTTCGGCAAACATTTTGCGCATCACGAAGCTTTCTATCGCAAAGGTCTGCGCGGACTTGCCTATGAGATTGTCATCAACAGTTCGCCCTGCATCTCCTACCTGATGGAGGAGAATACGGCGACGATGCAGGCGCTGGTGGTTGCCCATGCCGCCTTCGGTCACAATCACTTCTTCAAGAACAACTACCTGTTCAAGCTCTGGACGGACGCCGAAGGTATCCTCGATTATCTGAACTTCGCCAAGGGTTATATCGCCCGCTGCGAGGAGCGCTATGGTCATGCCGCCGTCGAGCGGACACTGGACGCGGCCCATGCGCTGATGTCGCATGGCGTCCATCGCTACGCCGGCAAGAAGACGCCTGACCTGCGCGATGAGGAAAAACGCGAGCGCGAGCGGCGCGAATATGACGAGCGGATATTCAACGACCTTTGGCGGACGGTTCCCGTCACAAAGGGAAGGAAGATGCCCGACCTCGATTTACAACACCGGCGTTCGCTCGCCGGCCTGCCGCAAGAAAATATCCTGTATTTCCTGGAAAAGATGGCGCCGCGGATGAAGCCGTGGCAACGGGAAATTTTGCGCATCGTCCGGCACGTGGCCCAATATTTCTACCCGCAAAGCCAAACCAAGGTGATGAACGAAGGCACGGCGACCTATGTGCACTATCGCATCATGACGCGGCTGCACGAACTCGGCGGCATCGGCGATGGCGATTTCCTCGAATTCCTGAAGTCGCACACCAATGTCGTCTTCCAGCCTGCCTTCAACGATCCGCGCTATTCCGGGCTTAATCCCTACGCAATCGGTTTTGCGATGATGCAGGACATCGAGCGCATCGTGACGAAGCCGAAGGATGAGGACCGGCAGTGGTTTCCAGATATCGCCGGGAGTGGCGACACCATGGGAGTATTGCGGGATCTCTGGGCGAACTACCGTGACGAGAGCTTCGTCTCGCAGTTCCTCAGCCCACATCTGATGCGCAAGATGCGGATGTTCCATCTTACCGACGATCCAGAAGAGGAAGAGGGATTGTTGGTGGCGGCGATCCATGACGAGCGAGGCTACAAGCGCATCCGCCGCGAGCTGGCGCGGCAATATGATGTCGGCTGGATCGATCCGCATATCGAGATTGTCGATGTCGATCTTGCCGGCGACCGGCGGCTGATGCTCAAGCATACCGTGCTGAACGGCGGCCTGCTGGAGGACGTCGACGCTAAACGCGTATTGCAACACCTCGCCGATCTCTGGAGTTACGACGTCCTGCTGCAGGAAGTCGACCGCTCCGGCTCGGTTTTGCGAGACCATCTCGTCCATCCGCGCCCGTCGGCCATTGCCGCGTGACGACGTAAGATTTTAAGCGGCTTCCTTCGATTGGCGGTAGTGGCCGCTGACCTGCCTGCCGTCTTCCGGCCGCAGCTTCAGGAAGCCCGGCAGACCCAGGAGCGGGATCACCGCCATCAGCAGAAATGCGATGTGGAACTTATCCGGCGTAAGCGGCGAGCCGTCCAGCGTGACCAGGCCTAGCAGCATGGCGGCGATGGAGACGCCGAAGCTGACGCTCAACTGCTGCAGTACGCCGCCGAGGCTCGTGGCGCGGCTCAGCTGAGCGGCAGGCGTGTCGGAATAGGAAAGCGTATTCGACGTCATGAACTGCGCGGCCCGCGATAAGCCGAAGACGAAGACGTAGACGATGATGAACCAGTGTGGCGTCTCGGGCCCGATCAGGGCGAAACCGGCGACGATGGCGGCGCCGAAGACGGCACTCCAAGTCAATACACGGTCGAAGCCGTAAAGCCGCAGTATCGTCGATGATACGGGGCGCACGGCAAGAGAGCTCAAAGCGCTGACGAAGGTCAGCGTGCCCGAAACGATGGGGCTCAGGCCGAAACCGACCTGCAACATAAGCGGCAACAAGAAGGGCACGCCATTGAGGCCGACACGACAGATGCCACCGGCCAAGGTGCCGATGCGGAAGGTGCGCAGCTTGAACAGCGTCAGATCGACGGCCGGCGATTCCACGGTTTTCGCGTAGCGAATGAAGCCGACGAGAAGAAGGCCGGCGGCCGCAAGGACGGCGATGATGGCCCAGACGGGAATGGTCGGTCGGCCGACATTCTCGATACCGTATTGCAACAGCACGCAGCCGACGCCCACCATGATGAAACCTGGAAAGTCGAATTTGATGGAGGCGTCGCGAACGGTGTCTTCGACGAAGCGCAGCGCCATCACCATGCCGATGATGCCGAAAGGCAGGTTGACCCAGA
Organism: Martinezella calliandrae; assembly: GCF_030272695.1. Lineage (GTDB taxonomy): Bacteria > Pseudomonadota > Alphaproteobacteria > Rhizobiales > Rhizobiaceae > Rhizobium > Rhizobium calliandrae. Next base: position 22,424 of record NZ_JARFYN010000018.1, on the reverse strand, counting down.
AGATCCAGCGCCAGGAGAGATAGGTCGTGAGAAAACCGCCGAGAACAGGCCCGATCACCGGGCCGATAACGGCCGGCAATGTCATGTAGGTCATCGCAGTCACCAATTGGCTTCGGGGAAAACTGCGGATCAGGATAAGGCGCCCGACCGGCGTCATCATCGCGCCGCCGAAGCCCTGAAGCGCGCGTGTAGCGACGAGCATCGGCAGGCTCGTTGCAAGGCCGCACAGGATCGAGCCCATGGTGAAAGTGAAGAGCGACAGAGCAAAGATACGTCGCGCACCAAAGCGGTCAGCAAACCAGCCGCTGACCGGGATGAACATGGCGAGCGTCAGGATATAGGTTGTGACCGCGAGGTTCATGCGCACGGGCGTGGTGGCAAGGCTTCTGGCAATGTCAGGAACGGCGGTGACGAGGATTGTCGCATCGAGCTGCTCCATCAGGAATGCAACGGCGACCACGGCGGGGATGATGTAGCGCAGACGCGGATCGCGCTCGATCGCGAAGACCTGGCCTTCTGGGGCGGTATCTGTCGAATCCATAGAACTGCAATTACTTTCCACGGCCGAATGGGAGGTCCGGCGCGTCAGGCTGGCGCATGATCTTATCCAAGAACCGCTTCGTACCTTTGGGATTCATGCTGTGGGGCGACCGGTCAGTCGCCGGCCATTGAAATCATGCGCATTTGACCACTATCGATGGCGCGGTGCAACAAAAAGCAGGGCCAATAGCGATCGTTCACCGCAAGCAGGAAATCAAATTTTCGCGATCGGTTTTGCTATTTGGCAGGTGGCGGCGAGGGGAGCGTCCAACGCGCCTTGCCGAAGACGATGCCTGTTCGGATCTCTTCTGGCGTTTTTCTCTCCAGCCCCAGCTGAAGGTCGAAACTTCTGTCGTTTTGGAATTCTCGGAAGAAAGCGAGTTTTGTGCCGAAAGCTCGCTGCGTCACGTCCTGTAGTTTGCCGATTTCGTCGAGCGCAGTCTGGAAGTCGAGCCAGCGGGTTTCTGTCAGCAGCGCGACGACGGAATCGACGAACATCTCGCCAATGGCGCGGCCGTCCGCATTGTCGGGCATGATCACCTTGATACGGACACTGTCGAGCTCTCCGACTGGCGTGCCGCGGACGCTGATGAAGATCGACGCCGCGTTCGCTTCACCATTGCCGCCCTTCTGGATCTCGTAGCTGCATTCGTAAGTCCCGGCGCCAAGCGCACTCTGCCTCCATTCGCCGACGGGCAGGCCGGATTTGATGAGGTCGGCGCACAGTATCGGCCCCGTTGTCCGCCAGCTCCTTATGAACGCGCCGCGCAAGGCGTCGACGGGCGCATCGAATAGGTGAGAGCGTTGGGCGCGTGTTACTTTCGCCGCCGCACCGGCTTTGGCGGGTGTGGCTGGCGTCCGTGCGGGTGCAGTAGTGGTCGGCGGATTTGCCGGTGCAGTTTTCGAAGCGCCGGTTTCGACCGGCTTCGGATTGACAGTGTGCCCGGCGGTGGTCTGCGGCGCGGTGGTCATCACGGCCGGAGTTGGGAGCTGGCGTGCCGATACCTTGAACAGCTCGAGATGATAGCGGGCATCGAGTGCCCTGAGATTACGCATACCGTTGGCAAGCAATGCCGTCGCCAAAATGATCGAGCCGATGACGATCGCCGCAATCCAGAAGACAGCCCTGCTTTTCTTGCGAGGTGGCGCCACCGACATGGTTCAGATCTACAGCTATTCCAGAGGACACCTGCTCAATTGCAAAGGGTTGGCATTCCGCAGCCGATCTATAACTACACAATATGCGTTTATGAACGATTGATCACTCTACCGCTTCTTTGTCAAATCGCAGCCCCTGTTCAGGCGAAATGCGCCTTGAGCATCCTGACGGTGGCGGCGTCCGTACGGCGGACGGTCGGTGCAGAAAATCCGAAGGCGAGCAGCTGTTCATCCGTCTCTTTTTCGACAACGGAGCAGGAGGAATGGATTTCGCCGATCGCCAATCTTGGCCAGAGCTTGTCGACCGTCCCGATATTGACGCCCGAGCCGGGCATGATGGAGATGCGGCCGGCAGCGATGGCTATTGTCTGATCCAACACGGCGAGGCCTTCCATGGCAGTCTTCTCGCAGCCGGACGTCAGGATACGCTCGAAGCCGAGTGAAACCGCCAGTTCCACCGCTTCCTCGATATCCGGAACGAGATCGAAAGCGCGATGCAATGTCTTGCCGAGGCCTTCGGCGTGGGCGACGAGGGCGGCGAGCGTATCGCCGTCCAGGTGGCCGTTCGGTAGGCAGGCGCCCAGCACGACGCCAGGAAGGCCGGCACGTCTAGTGGCGTCGATGTCGCTCTTCATGACGGCAAGTTCATCTGCCGAATAAACGAAACTGCCGGCGCGAGGACGGATCATGGCGTAGGCAGGGATGGGGGCGCGTGCTGCCATCGCCATCAGCCCCGCACTCGGGGTCAGGCCGCCGACGGCAAGGGCGCTGCAAAGCTCGATGCGATCGGCGCCGCCGGTAATGGCGGCGTTGAGACCGGCAATATCCTCGACGCAGACCTCAAGCAGCATGGTTTCGCTCATCGACAGATTTCAGTCCCAGCAATGCGGCTCCGATAAGACCGGGCTCGACCTTGCATTCGCTCGGCACGACCAGCGGGCGGTCGAACTTGCGAAGGATACGCGCGCGCACCGCCGCGTCCAGCCGAGCCAGCAGGGGTTCTACTTTGGAAAGGCCGCCGCCGACAGGGACGATCGTCGCGCCGGTGATATTGATGGTCAGCGCTAGCGGCGAGGCGACGAGATCGACGAGCACATCGATCGTCCGCTCCGCCCTGGCATTGCCACCGAGCCATTGGCGGATAATTTCCTCGCTGGAAAGTTCCAGTCCATGCAGGGTCTTGTGCAGGCGCTCGACGCCACGGGCGCCGCCGACGGTATCGACGCAACCTTTTTGGCCGCAGCCGCAGGGATAGGCGGGGATGGCGACCGGCGGATTGCCGGCAAACGAGGCGATGATCGGGCCATGACCCCACTCGCCGGCAAAGCCGCCAGCGGCATTGACGAGGCGGCCATCGGCCACCAGGCCGCCGCCGACGCCGGTGCCGAGAATAGCGCCGAAGACGATGCGATGGCCACGTCCAGCGCCAGACATCGCCTCCGCCATCGCGAAGCAATCGGCATCGTTGGCGATCAGGACAGGATAGCCCAGTTCCGCTTCGAGCTCGTCAGCAAGACGCCGGCCGTGGATGCAGGGAATATTGGCGCAGATAAGTGCCTGCGTGTCAGGGTCGACGACGCCGGCGATGGAAAAGGAAATGCAATCCGGCTTCTCTCCGGTCTCGGCGATAATAGAGCGCAGAGCTTGGACGAATTCGCCGAAGTCGTGCTTCGGCGTCGGGCGTCGGGCGAGCGGCGTGATGTCCGTCATGGTGTGGGCGATACCGCCTTTGATGGCAGTGCCGCCAATGTCGAAGGAAACGATCATAAATATTCGCCTGCAGGTAACGTTTTGCGCTTGCTCGCACCCTTTGCCAGTCTTTGCAAGGCTAATCGGCAAGCGGCGCCCGTCCCAGGTGGGATCAGACCTCCGGCAGAACGATCCTGGCTTCAAAACCGTCCACTTGACCGGTGGCCGGCGACAGCAGATCGAGGCGGCCGCCGGTCTGTGCGACAATGCGCTCGGCAATGGCAAGGCCGAGGCCGGAGCCGGAAGCTTTGGTCCTGCCGCGCCAGAACCGCTTTTTCAGACCGGCCAGTTCTTCCTGTGACAGCACATGGCCGCCGTTCAGAACACGAATGATACCGCCGTCGATCCTGACGATCACCTCGCCATTGGCGGGGCCGTGGATCAGGGCGTTTTCGAGCAGGTTGCGCATGACGATGGCGAAGCCGTCGATATCGACGTTGCGGATCAGCTTTTCGTCCGCCTCGTTTTCCAGGAGAATGCGGCCGGCCGTGCCGGTGTCGCGGTCGTAGTCGCCGATGATGGTTTCGACGATGGCGATCAGATCGGCGGGCTTGTCGCCGGTGCCGATGCCGGCCTGGGCGCGGGAGAGCTGCAGCAGCTTCTCCGCCAGACGGCCGAGATTGGAGAGCGAGGTCTCGATCCTTCCAGCGCGTTCGACAAGCGGCCCTTTCGGCAGCTCGGCGATCAGGCGCTGCGTCTGCGCGAGCGCGCCTGCTATCGGCGTGCGCAGCTCATGGGCGCTGTTGGCGGTGAATTCCCGCTCGGCTTCGAGAGCGGAGCGCAGGCGGCCGAGCAGCAGGTTGACGGAGCGGGCGATCGGCTGCAGCTCATGCGGCAGCGTATCGCTCTCCAATGGCGCCATGTTGCCGCCGTCCTTGGTGGCAATTTCCGATCGCAACCGGTCAATCGGCCGAAGAGAGCGGCCGACGATGAACCAAATGGCGAGGATGCTGCCGGGGATCAGAGCGAGCAGCGGCCAGAGGAGCGCGACGCCGCTTTCGCGTGCTGCTTCCCGGCGATTCTTGAAAGCATCGGCGACATGCAGGAAGAGCGCTTCGTTCGGCGAGGATTCGGTATAGATTCGGTATTTCGCCGTATTGTGGAATCCGATCTTCAGCGGCACGTCGTAGGGCGTCGTCGGCGCATCATGGGAATGCAGGAGGAGTTTGCCGGTCGCGTCGAGCACTTGGTAAGTCAGGTATTCCCGATTGAGCCCCCTCTCCATGTTTTCAAGGGTCTGCGGATTGGCGGCTGGATCGCGATCGGCGAGATCGTCGACCACCAGCGGCATCAGCCGCTGGGCGGTTTCCTGCAATGCGCCGTCGAAGGTCTCGGAGAGTTCCTTGTTGACCACATAGACGCCAATCCCAACGGCGATTAGCCAGAACAAAACGACGGTGCCGGTGAGCGCCGCAATTAGGCGGCGTGTGATGCTGGTGCGTTTGAGACCCCTGCGCCGCGTCATCTCTCACCCAGGCAATAGCCGACGCCGCGGGCAGTGCGGATGCGGTCCCTGCCGATCTTCTTGCGCAGACGGCTGACATAGACTTCCACGGTGTTGCTTTCGATTTCCGAGCCGAAGGCATAGAGCGCTTCTTCGATCTGGTCCTTCGAGACGATGGCGCCTGGTCGCGCCACCAGCAGATCTAGAACCGCCCATTCGCGCCCGGTCAGCACGACATCCTTGCCGGAGAGCGAAATGCGCCGCTGCGGCAGGTCGATTTCGAGATCGGCAAAGCGGATCGTCGGCTGCGGACTGCCGCTATAGCGGCGGGCCACCGCCATGATGCGGGCGGAGAGTTCGTCGAGATTGAAAGGCTTGACGAGATAGTCGTCGGCGCCGCTGTTCAGCCCGTCGATGCGGTCGGAAATCTGGTCGCGCGCGGTCAGGATAATGACGGGTGTTTCATCAGGTTTGCGGCGCAGTTTCTTGAGGAAGTCGATGCCGACGCCGTCGGGAAGCTGCAGGTCAAGCAGGATAAGGCCATAATGCACGGCGCTGGTGACCTCGGTCGCATCGGCGAGGTTTTTGACCCAGTCGATGGCATGCGGGGTTGCGGCGATATGGTCGCGAACCGCGCCGCCGATCGTCTCATCGTCTTCGACCAGAAGAATCCTCACCTGTCCCTCGCAACTTTCGCGCTGCTGCAGTTAATGCTGCCGAACCTATCTGGTCAATAAAGGCCGAAATAAGCCACAATGAGAAGGACAGTTCTTATCCCTGGCCTCTCCGATCGATAACGTTCACGGCGGCTATGGACAGAGATCGGCGCCGCGATTACTTCTTTCGTCCCAATAAGGAGCGCGGCTATAGAATTGCCGCCGATCGAAGAGCTGGAGGAGGCTCGTTCATGCTGAAGGGAATTTCGCCGCTATTGAATGCGGATGTGCTGCATGCGTTGAAATCGATGGGGCATGGCGACATGCTGGCGATCGTCGATACGAATTTTCCTGCCGACGCCGTTGCGCGCCAGACGAGGCTCGGTCACCTTCTGCGGATCGACAATGTGTCGGCGCCCGAAGCCGTTGCGGCCGTCCTGTCGCTGATGCCGCTCGATACGTTCGTCGCCGACGCGGCGACGCGTATGGAAGTGGTCGGTGCGCCGGACGTCGTGCCGCAGGTTCAGGAAGAAGTGCAGGCCGCGATCAATCGCGCCGAAGACAAACATTGGCCTTTGACGTCAGTCGAGCGTTTCGCTTTCTATGAGCGGGCAAAAACCGCTTATTGCGTGATCCAGACCGGAGAGCGCCGCTTCTATGGTTGTTTTACCTTGACCAAAGGCGTCATTCCGCCGGAAAACTGAGTAACGTACCGCATCAAAGCTCCGTCTGGAAAAAGCGGCGCTGTTTTCGCATCTACGAAGGAACGTGATGGCCAGGAAGTTGGATTCCCAAGGGCGGCTTGACGACGCGGCGCGAGCTGGCTGGCTGTATTACGTTGCCGGGCGGACGCAGGACGAGATCGCCATCGCCATGGGTATCTCCCGACAATCGGCTCAGCGGCTGGTGTCGCTCGCGGTTGCCGAGCGGCTGATCAAGGTGCGGCTGGATCATCCGATCGCCGCCTGCCTCGAATATGCGGTGGCGCTACGCGAAAAGTTCAAGCTCAGGCATGTCGAAGTGGTGCCGAGCGATCCGGACGGGACATCGTCCACGGTGGGCATTGCCGAAGCGGGGGCCGCAGAAATCGAGCGTTGGCTGAAGCGAAGCGATCCGATCGTGCTGGCGATCGGTACCGGCCGCACGCTGAAAGCCGCCGTCGATCAACTGCCAGTCATCGAATGTCCGCAGCATCGCGTCGTATCGCTGACGGGCAATATCGGTCCGGACGGTTCGGCCGCCTATTACAATGTCATCTTCAGCATGGCCGATGCGGTCAAGGCGCGGCACTATCCGATGCCGTTGCCGGTTCTCGTTTCCTCGGCCGCCGAACGCGAACTTCTGCATGCGCAGGCGCTGGTACGCTCGACGCTCGATATCAGCGCACAGGCCGACGTGACTTTCGTCGGCATCGGCGAGATGGGCGTCGAGGCGCCGCTGTGTCTCGATGGTTTTCTCGAGAAGGACGAGATGCTGGCATTGATGAAGCGGGGAGCGGCAGGCGAAATCTGCGGCTGGGTCTTCGATGGCGAGGGCAAGCTGATGTCGGACGACGTCAACGACCGGGTCGCCAGCGCACCGCTTCCGCCGCGCGAAGCCTCCTCGGTCATAGGAATCGCCAAGGGCAAACGCAAGTTCGAGGCCATCAAGGCTGCCGTTAGAGGCCACCAGATCAATGGTTTGATCACCGACGAAGCGGTTGCTGAATTTTTGCTCAAGGACTGAGCAAAAAATAAACATCGTAAAAACAAATAGATGAGCTGCATGTTCGGCAACGCAGCAACGAATCCGCATTGACATTTTGCGGCAAAAGACGAGTAATTGCTCACGAGCAAAGCGAATGCTCATCATTTGATCTTCTGGGAGGAAGATATGAAATTGAAAACTTTCCTGCTGGGCGCATGCTCCGCACTGGTGTTTGCTGGAATGGCGTCCGCCGAAACCCTCACGATTGCTACTGTGAACAATGGCGACATGGTCCGTATGCAGAAGCTTACGGACGATTTCAAAGCCAAGAACCCCGACATTGACCTGCAGTGGGTCACGCTCGAAGAAAACGTATTGCGCCAGAAGGTTACGACCGACATCGCTACCAAAGGCGGCCAATATGACGTGCTGACGATCGGCACCTATGAAGTGCCGATCTGGAGTAAGCTCGGCTGGCTCGCCCCGCTCGATAAGCTTACTGCCGACAAGAATTATGATGTGGATGACATTCTCCCGCCTATCCGCAGTGGCCTGACGGTGGACGGGAAACTCTATGCTGCGCCGTTCTACGGCGAAAGCTCGATGGTGATGTACCGTAAGGACCTGTTCGAAAAGGCCGGCTTGAAGATGCCGGATGCGCCGACCTGGGACTTCATCGCCGACGCAGCCCGCAAGATTGCCGACAAGGATCATGAAATCTACGGCATCTGCCTTCGCGGCAAGGCTGGCTGGGGCGAAAACATGGCATTTCTGACGGCGATGTCGAATTCGTTCGGCGCTCGCTGGTTCGACGAGAAGTGGAAGCCGCAGTTCGATCAGCCGGAATGGAAAGACACGCTGGACTTCTACGTCAAGCTGATGAAGGACGCCGGCCCTCCGGGCGCTTCGTCCAACGGCTTCAACGAAAACCTCTCGCTGTTCCAGACCGGCAAGTGCGGTATGTGGATCGACGCGACGGTCGCAGCTTCCTTCGTTTCCGACCCGAAGCAATCGAAGGTAGCCGACAAGGTTGGCTTCGCCCTGGCGCCGGACAAGGGCCTTGGCAAGCGCGGCAACTGGCTTTGGGCATGGAGCTTGGCGGTTCCGGCCTCTTCGAAGAAGACCGAAGCTGCTGAGAAGTTCATCGAATGGGCAACCAGCAAGGATTACACCAATCTCGTTGCCCAGAAGGAAGGCTGGCTGAATGCACCTCCCGGCACCCGCGCCTCGCTCTATGCGAATGCGGACTATCAGAAGGCAGCACCTTTCGCGAAGATGACGCTCGACTCGATCAACGCGGCTGATCCGGCTCACCCGACCGTTAAGCCGGTTCCTTATGTCGGCGTCCAGTTCGTCGCTATCCCTGAATTCCAGGGTATCGGCACCGCCGTCGGCCAGCAGTTCTCCGCTGCCCTTGCAGGTCAGATTCCCGTCGATCAAGCCCTCAAGGCCGCGCAGCAACTGACCAGCCGTGAAATGACCAAGGCTGGCTATCCGAAATAAGAAACCTCCCAAGGGTAAGGAGGGAGCGCCTGGTAGCGCTCCCTCCCTTAGGCCGCCGGGTGCCCGAACTGCTCTTCGGCGGCCTTCTTTATTTTAGCCGGTCCGGTCCACGGCCACTTCCCCCTGCTATAAGATAGGTCGGTACTTGCCATGGCAACGCTACACACCCGTTCTACCGCCCGCGTCATGATGGCGCCCTCTGTGTTGCTTCTCTTTGCGTGGATGATCGTCCCGCTGGTCATGACGATCTACTTCTCGACCCTCAACTACAATCTCATGTCCCCCGGCGAGCATGAATTCGTCGGGCTCCTCAACTACCAATATTTCGTCACCGACCCGGCCTTCTGGAATTCGTTGCTTGTCACGCTTTTGCTCGTGGGCGGCGCGTTGATCATCACGGTGGTCGGCGGCATTGCTCTCGCGCTCCTTCTCGATCAGCCGATCTTCGGCCAAAGCATCGTGCGCATGTTGGTGCTAGCGCCCTTCTTCGTCATGCCGACGGTCGCCGCTCTTGTTTGGAAACATATGTTCATGAACCCCGTAAACGGGCTTCTGGCGCATCTTTTCAAGTTTTTCGGGCTCGAACCGCTGACCTGGCTGGAGACGGTTCCCCTATTTTCGATCATCATCATCGTTGCCTGGCAGTGGCTGCCCTTCGCAACGCTCATCCTGCTGACGGCATTGCAGTCACTCGACGAAGAACAGAAGGAAGCCGCCGAAATGGACGGCGCCGGCGCGGTTTCGAAGTTCATCTACATCGTCCTGCCGCATCTGGCACGAGCGATCACGGTCGTCATCCTCATCGAGACGATCTTCCTGCTCTCAGCCTTCGCCGAAATCCTGGTGACCACCAATGGCGGTCCCGGCACAGCCACGACCAACCTTACTTACCTGGTCTATTCGCAGCTCGTTCTGCAGCAAGATGTCGGCGGCGCATCGGCGGGCGGCATCATCGCCGTCATTCTCGCTAATATCGTCGCGATCTTCCTGATGCGCGCAGTCGGCAAGAATCTGGAGGCTTAAGATGGCTCGCTCTGTCTCAACCAAACGCAAGGTGGTCGTATCCATCGCTGCCTGGATCGTCGCGATCCTGATCTTCTTCCCGATCCTCTGGACGTTCCTGACAAGCTTCAAGACAGAAGGCGACGCCGTCGCTTCGCCTCCGCAGTTCCTCTTCTTCCATTGGACGCTGGAGAATTATTTCGAGGTGCAATCGCGCTCGAACTATTTCCTTCACTTCGGTAACTCGGTCCTCATCGCTTTCGGCTCGACGATCCTCGGTTTGATCGTTGCCGTTCCGGCTGCCTGGGCCATGGCATTTTCGCCGACCAAGCGCACCAAGGACGTGCTGATGTGGATGTTGTCCACCAAGATGATGCCGCCGGTCGGCGCCTTCATCCCGATCTACCTGCTGTTCCAGGCTTTCGGCCTGCTCAACAACCAGTTCGCCAGCCGCCTCGGCATGGTCGTCGTGCTAATGCTGATCAACCTGCCGATCATTGTCTGGATGCTCTACACCTACTTCAAGGAAATCCCCGGCGAGATCCTCGAAGCGGCTCGCATGGACGGCGCGTCGCTTGCCAAGGAGATTATCTACGTGCTGACGCCGATGGCGATCCCGGGCCTTGCCTCGACGATGCTGCTCAACATCATCCTCGCATGGAACGAGGCCTTCTGGACGCTGAACCTCTCCGCGGTCGACGCGGCGCCGCTCAGCACCTTCATTGCCTCCTATTCCAGCCCGGAAGGCTTGTTCTACGCTAAGCTTTCAGCAGCATCGACCATGGCGATTGCCCCGATCCTGATTCTAGGCTGGTTCTCGCAAAAACAACTCGTTCGCGGCCTCACCTTCGGCGCGGTTAAGTAAGGAAGAGAAACATGGGTAGCATTGTCCTTAAGAAGGTTTCAAAGGTCTTCGGCGAAGCCAAGGTCATCCCGTCCATCGACCTTGACATCAATGACGGCGAGTTCGTCGTGTTCGTCGGCCCCTCCGGTTGCGGCAAGTCGACGCTGCTGCGTCTGATCGCAGGCCTCGAGGATGTTTCCGGCGGACAGATTTTAATCGACGGCAAGGATGGCACCAATCTGGCGCCAGCCGCACGCGGCCTTGCCATGGTGTTCCAGTCCTATGCGCTTTATCCGCATATGAGCGTTCGCAAGAACATCGCCTTTCCGCTCAAGATGGCCAACATGCCGCAGGCGGAAATCGACAAGAAGGTGGCGGACGCCGCCCGCGTCCTGAACTTGACGGACTATCTGGAGCGCAAGCCGCGCCAGCTCTCTGGCGGTCAGCGCCAACGCGTGGCGATCGGTCGCGCCATCGTCCGCCAGCCTGCCGCCTTCCTCTTCGACGAGCCGTTGTCGAACCTCGATGCGGCATTGCGCGTCAACATGCGTCTCGAAATCAGCGAACTGCACCAGCAGCTCAAGACGACAATGATTTACGTGACCCACGACCAGGTCGAGGCCATGACCATGGCCGACAAGATCGTGGTCCTGAACCGCGGCAATGTGGAGCAGGTCGGTTCGCCGCTCGAGCTATACCGTAACCCGCGGAACCTTTTTGTTGCAGGCTTCATAGGTTCGCCGAAGATGAACTTCGTCACGGGCGCCTACGCGCAGAGCCTCGGTGCCCATACCATCGGCGTCCGTCCGGAACACGTGCTGCTGTCGACCACCGAAGGTGACTGGCAGGGCAAGGTGAATGTTGCGGAGCATCTCGGCTCAGACACGTTCCTGCATATCGATGCCGATGGCATCGGCACGATTACGGCGCGCGGCACCGGCGATTTCCCTGCACGTGCCGGCGATACCGTCTATCTGACACCCGACAAGGCCCGCATCCACCGGTTCAGCGAAACGGGGCGAGCGATCTAGATCAAACGCCCTTGCCATGCCCGGCTCGCACGGGCAGGCGAATGCCATTTAAACTTGGGCCCGCATCCGTCGATGCGGGTAAGCCCAAGTTATCCTAACCGGAGAAGTATTCCCAACCCCTCCGGAGCAAAAGACCTTTCAGAAGGACTTGAGACATGACGTGCAAATTATCGCTCGCAACCCTTCAGGAGGCGGCTGCAACGGCTGCCATCCCGGCCTACGATCCAAAATCGCTGTCGGCGGGCATCGTTCATTTCGGCGTCGGAAATTTCCATCGCGCCCATCAGGCAATCTACCTTGACGACCTCTTCAATGCCGGCCAGGACCATGATTGGGCGATCATCGGCGCCGGCGTGCTGCCTTCGGACGTCGCCATGCGCGAGAAGCTCGCAGCGCAGAATTTCCTGACGACGGTGGTCGAGCAGGACAATAATCGCACCGCAGCGCGCGTTACGGCGCCGATGATCGACATCCTGCCGGTCGGCGACGACAAGACCATCATCGCCAAGCTCGCCGACCCTTCGATCCGCATCGTCTCGATGACGATCACCGAAGGCGGCTATTTCATCGACGCCTCCGGCAAGTTCAATCCCGGCCATCCGGCCATCGTTGCAGACGGTCAGAATGCGGATGCGCCGAAGACGGTGTTCGGCCTGATCGTCGCCGGCCTCAAGGCTCGCCGCGCGGCCGGCCTCAAGCCCTTCACCGTCATGTCCTGCGACAACATTCCCCACAATGGCGGCGTCACCAAAGCGGCCGTCGTCGGTACGGCGAAGCTTTCAGATCCGGCCTTTGCCGACTGGATTGCCACCAATGTCGCCTTCCCGAATGGCATGGTCGACCGCATCACGCCGGCGACCGGTGCCCGCGAGATCGATCTGCTGAAGGAAGTCTTCGATATCGAGGACAACTGGCCGGTTTATTGCGAAGAGTTCAAGCAATGGGTGCTGGAAGACAATTTCCCGGCGGGCCGCCCGGCGCTGGAAAAGGTCGGCGTCACCTTCGTGCCGGATGTTACGCCCTATGAGCACATGAAGATCCGCATCCTCAACGGCGGCCATGCGGCAATCGCCTATCCGGCGGCGCTGATGGATGTTCATTTCGTGCACGAGGCCATGGAAGAGCCCCTGATCCGCGCTTACCTCGCCAAGCTCGAGAACGAGGAGATCATTCCCGTGATCCCGCCGGTGCCAGATACGGTTCTTGCCGATTATTTCAATCTGATCGAGCGGCGCTTCTCCAATCGGAAGATTGCCGACACCATTCCGCGCCTGGCGCAGGACGGTTCGAACCGGCAGCCGAAGTTCATCCTGCCGTCAACTGCCGACCGTCTGCGCCGCAACGAAGATGTCGTGGGCCTGGCGCTGGTTTCGGCACTGTGGTGCCGCTACTTCGCCGGCGGGACGGACAGCGGCAAGGAGATTGTCTTCAACGATGCCAGCGCGGACCGGCTGCATGCCGCAGCGCTGAAGGCCAAGGATGATCCGAACGCCTTTCTCGTCTTCGACGATATCTTCGGCAACGTCGCCAAGTCGGATCTTTTCCGCAAGCGCTTTGCCCATGCATTAAAAACACTGTGGGAAAAGGGGACGCGGGCCACCCTGCAGCTATACCTCGACAACAAACTCGCGGAATAACTATCCATCGGCCGGGGCGCTCAATTCCCGGCCGAATTTTTATGGTCAAAACCTGCGTTCGATGGGATGCGGCGGAAAACAAGATTCGGGTTGGATCAGCGATGACTGATGCGGAGAAGGGGCTCGTAATCTTCGATTGCGATGGTGTGCTCGTAGACAGCGAGCCGCTATCCGTCAGCGTGCTTATCGACGCGATGCACGATGTCGGCGTGGATATGAACGAGGAAGACATCTACAGCCGGTTCCTCGGCAAAAGCCTTGCCACGCTCGTCGACACGCTGGAGACCGAATTCGACGTGTTCATCGATCAGGATTTTCTCGATCGCATCCGCAACGACCTGTATGACCGCTTTCGGCACGAGCTGAAGCCGATCGGCGGCATTGCTGAGACGCTGGATACGCTGGCCATTCCACGTTGTGTCGCCTCCTCCAGCCAGATGGAGCGCATCCGGTTGTCGCTCGGCGTTACCGGTCTGTTGGAGCGGCTGGAGCCGAATATTTTCAGCGCCAGCATGGTCAAGCGTGGCAAACCGGCGCCCGATCTCTTCCTTTATGCCGCCAAGCAGATGCAGGTCGCTCCCCAAAACTGCATCGTCGTCGAAGACAGCCCGGCTGGGATTACGGCGGCAAGGGCGGCCGGCATGACGGTTTTCGCCTTCACCGGCGGCTCGCATGCCCATTCGCCGAGTTACAGGGCTGAACTTGAGCGGCTTTCTCCTGAAGTGGTGTTTGACGCAATGCCGGATTTGATACACCTTGTCCGCAATAAGACGTAAGTGGACGGGGCCCCTTCTGTATGCGTGATCACGTGGTTGCGGTCGATATCGGCACTGGCAGCGCCCGTGCCGGGGTGTTCACTTCGCGCGGTGCCCTGCTGGGCAAGGGCGAACATCCGATCTTCATGAACCGCCCGCGTGAGAACCACGCCGAGCATGATTCCGAAAACATCTGGGCCGCGGTCTGCACTGCCGTGCGCGCTGCTGTCACGGCTGCCGGCGTCGATGCATCCGTTATCGGCGCCATCGGTTTCGACGCCACCTGTTCGCTTGTGGTGCGCGATACGAACGGCAAACCGCTTACGGTTTCGATTGGCGGCGAAGATCGGTTCGACACCATCGTCTGGCTCGATCACCGGGCGCTTGCCGAAGCGGATTTCTGTACGGCCACCAAGCATCCGGTTCTGGAACATTCCGGCCACTTCATGTCGCCGGAAATGGAGATGCCGAAGCTGATGTGGCTCAAGAAAAATCTGCCGCAGAGTTGGGCCAAGGCGGGTTATTTCTTCGATCTCGCCGATTTCATGACCTGGAAGGCAACAGGTTCGCTTGCACGCTCACGCTGTACGCTGACGGCGAAATGGAATTATCTCGCCCATCGCCAGCCCGGCTGGCAGCCGGATTTCCTCAATGTGATTGGCCTTGGCGATCTGCGCGAACGCGGCAGCCTGCCGGAACAGACAGCTCCGGTCGGGCAAAGCGTCGGTACGTTGACGGCGGAAGCAGCTGATGCTTTGGGGCTCGACCGCGAGTGCCATGTCGGCGCGGGAATGATCGACGCCTATGCCGGCGCACTCGGTACGCTCGCAGGCCATTCCGGCGATCTCAGCGCGCTGGAGCACCAACTGGCACTGATTGCCGGCACGTCGAGCTGCGTCGTCTCCTTCTCGCGTGAGCGCAAGCGCAGCACCGGCATGTGGGGACCCTATTATGAAGCGGTGTTTCCGGACACCTGGCTAGTCGAAGCCGGGCAATCGGCGACGGGCGCGCTGCTCGACCACATCGTCGCCATGCATGCGGCCGGCGGCGAACCGACGGCGGCCTTGCACGATCGCATCGTGAAACGCATCACCGAGCTGCGCGCCGTCGAGGGTGATGCCTTTGGCGAGCGCATCCATGTGCTTCCGGATTTCCACGGCAATCGATCACCGCTTGCCGATCCGCACGCGGTCGGTGTCGTCAGCGGCTTGACGCTGGATGCATCCTTCGACGGCCTCTGCCGTCTCTATTGGCGAACCAGCATCGGCGTCGCGCTCGGCATTCGCCATATTCTCGAGAAGATGCATGATTATGGCTACGTACCCGATACGCTGCATGTCGCCGGCGGCCATGTGAAGAATGCGGTGCTGATGGAGCTTTACTCCGATGTCACCGGCTGCAAGGTGGTGGTGCCGAAGATGAACGAGGCGGTGCTGCTGGGAACGGCTATTGCGGCTTCTGTCGCCTGCGGCCTCTACGAGAGCCTCGCGGCGGCCGGTGCGGCCATGTATCCCGGCGGTCACGAACGCTTGCCGGACAAGTGCAAAAAGACGCTATACGACCGCGAGTATCGGCGATTTCTCGCCATGTATCGCCATCGCGCCGAACTGGATTCCATGGAATAAAAACTCGGAAGGCGTTTCCAGCGGTCATGTCGTCGCTTGCCGATCGTTACCGAAGCGGCGCGTGGGCGAACATGCCCTCCAATTCCTCGATCCTGCGGATGCGGGTCTCGGCCTCTTCACCGGCGGCCTGAACGACGGTGGCAGCCAGGAATTCCAGCAGCGCCATCATCGCCGACAGGTTTTCGTGAGTGCCGGGGCGCAAGGGCGGCAACGACAGCGTCATGTTGGCGAATTCATGTGCCCATTCGGTATATTGGCTGGTGATCAACAGGACCTTGTAGCCGGAGCGGCGAACGGAGCGCGCAAGCAGCCGTGAGGTGACGAAGCGGGGCGAATCGATGATCACCACCAACGCGTCGTTCGATTGGTGCCCGAGCAGCTCGATATAGCTGCCGTTGGCGCCATCGAGGAACTGCACATGGTCGCGGGCAAATGCGAGGCGGTCGCAGAGATGGCGCCCGAGGCTCGCAAGGCTAAGATGTGCGGTCACGAAAACCTCGCTGGCCGAAAGGATGGTCGCAACCGCATCCAGCCATTGCGGCTGGGTGGTGAGATTATAGATATGCTGGAGCATCTCGACTTGCTCGGCGATCTGGCCGGCGATCGGGCGACCCTCGTTGGCGTCCTTTTGCAATTGCTCCAGAACGTTTGGTAGCTGCAGCGCCACCGGCGCTACATTTTCTCTCAGGTGCACTTTGATGCCGTCCAGGCCCTGATAGCCGAGCGACCGCAAAAAGCGCCCGACGGTCATCGGGCTCAGCTCCAGCCTGTCGGCGACGGAAGAGGCGGTTTCAAAGGGCAACTCTGTCAAATGTTCGGAAAAATACTTGGCTATTCGGCGCTCGGCAGGAGTGCCTGTCTTGATATATTGTCTCAGTTTCTGGCCAAGGTCTTCCAAATGTCACGCCCCGCTGACGGTCTATCCGAAGTGCGCTCGCGCCGAATGCGGAAACAATCGGGTTGCTTGCAAATTTTTGAGGACCGGTGATCATGTTTAGGTTGTTGTTTTTTGTATGACACCCAAAATATATTAGTATGTACTTTATTACAACAATTCAAATGGGTGATGGATATTACGCGTGATACGTTAAAATATCGATTTTAATGCAATCACCATTTACATATCCGGCCACGCCCAAGGGGATATCTGACGAATGATCATCCATGCCGCGCGTCTTTCCATCGCAAACCTCTTTGCAGCCGAAACGCGCAAGGTTTTATGGAAGGTTCTCGGACTGACGTTGTTCGCGCTTGTCGCTCTCTGGTTTGTGCTGCGCAGCACCTTCCTTAGCTATGTCTTGCCCTGGTTACAGAGCTTCATGCCGCCCATACCTGATTGGACGAGCTGGCTCACCTTTGTCCTTGCAGTTCTGGCTGGTCTTGGTCTGGCACTATTATTGGCGCTGCTGATTTCGCCGATAACAGCGGTGATCGCAGGTCTCTTTCTCGATGAAGTCGCCGAGGTGGTGGAGAAACGAGATTATCCGGCCGATGCGCCGGGAAAAGCTCTGCCGTTTGCTGCGGCCATGAGGAGTTCACTAAGATTCCTCGGCGTCGTCCTCGTTGGCAACATCATTGCGCTGCTTCTACTCTTCATTCCCGGCGTCAATCTCATCGCGTTTTTCCTGGTGAACGGCTATCTGCTCGGCCGGGAATTCTTCGAATTCGCCGCTATGCGCTTTCGGCCACCGCAGGAGGCGCGGCGGTTTCGCATCAAGTATGGTTTCACTGTCTTTCTTTCAGGCCTGGTGATCGCCGCCTTCCTCGCCATTCCCATCGTCAATCTTTTGACGCCGCTGTTTGCGGCAGGGATGATGGTGCACCTGCACAAGCTTCTTTCCGAGAAGGAAGCGGCTCGCCGCATCTGACACCAGGCGCGGCTGCCGCTCTAATCCGCAACCTCCGCGCCGATCTGCTGCGGTGGCAGCGGGACCAATGGCGCGGGTATATCCCAGGTCTTTTCCGGCGAGCGACAGAGGTCTGCGATGACGCAGCGCTCGCATTCCGGCTTGCGCGCCTTGCAGACATAGCGCCCGTGAAGGATCAGCCAGTGATGAGCATGGTAGAGATATTGATCCGGGATCACCTTCATCAGCCGTTGTTCGACCTCGTCCGGCGTCTTGCCGGGCGCAAGCAGCAGGCGATTGGCAATACGGAAAATATGAGTGTCGACGGCGAGCGTTGCTTGGCCGAAGGCCATAGAGAGCACGACGTTGGCGGTCTTGCGGCCGACGCCCGGCAGCGTCATCAGCTCCTCGCGCGTCTGCGGCACCTCGCCGTCGAAATCCCGGATCAGTTTTTCCGATAACGCCACGACGTTCTTTGCCTTGTTGCGGTAAAGGCCGATCGTTTTGATGTAGTCGCGGATGCGCTCTTCGCCGAGATCGAGCATCTTTTGCGGCCCATCGGCGACGGCGAAGAGGGCACGGGTCGCCTTGTTGACGCCGGCATCGGTTGCCTGTGCCGACAGAGCCACGGCAACCACGAGGGTAAAGGGATTGACATGTTCCAGCTCTCCTTTCGGCTCAGGCCGCTGAATGGAGAAGCGACGGAAGATTTCGTCCAAATCCGCCTTGGAATAGGGGCTTTTGAAAGCCTTCTTGCGGCTTGCCCCCGCATTTGACTTTTTCGCGTTCTGCGCGCTGGATTTGATCTTGGGATTTGCCATGAACGACCTATACTCAAGTCCTATGACCGAACGCAACGCCGATACTGACACCGACACGAGCAGGCCGATCTTCGCCGCCGAATTGTTTCCCCATCGTTCGCTTGGGCGAAAGGGGTTCAAGGTGATGCTGACCCTGACGGGGGTGTTCTGTCTGATCTATGGCGTCGTGTTCATCCTTCGCGGCGCATGGCCGATCGGCCTCTTCTTAGGTGCGGATTTCATCCTGCTCTACGGCGCCTTCTGGCTGAACTACCGTTCGGGAAGGGTCCGGGAGGAGGTCACCGTGTCGCGCACCGACGTTTCGATCCGCAAATTCTCGCCTTCTGGCCGCATGGTCGAGCATCGCTTCAATCCGTTCTGGACGCGTTTCCTCGTCCGCCGGCACAGGGAAATCGGCGTTGTGTCGATGCATGTCCGCGACACAAGCCATGACACCGATGTCGGCTCCTTCCTCAATCCCGAGGATCGGGAGAGCTTCGCGAAGGCTTTTAAACGTGCGCTTGCGACGGTGACGCAACGGATATAAGCGCTCAAGCAAGAAACGGGTGGTTTCTTCGCCTTCTTCGTGGTGATCTGGCCCACAAGGAGAAAGACTATGAATGCTATCGCGCAGTTGAAGAAAGACGTCACGCCGGACGGGCCGGACTATGATACCGTCCGCCGGGTGATCGAACTCATCACTGAGGATTATCGCGACCAGCCGTCACTGGAGGCAATCGCCGATCGGCTCGGGCAATCGCCGACCCAGTTACAGAAGACTTTTACGCGTTGGGCCGGATTGTCGCCCAAGGCCTTCCTGCAGGCGGTGACGCTCGATCATGCCAAGCGGCTGCTGCGCGAGGAAGATCTGCCCTTGCTGGAAACCTCGTTCGAAGTGGGTTTGTCCGGTCCAAGCCGGCTGCACGATCTCTTCGTCACGCATGAGGCCATGTCGCCCGGCGAATGGAAGGCGAAAGGCGGCGGGCTGGTCATTCGCTACGGGTTTCACATCTCGCCTTTCGGCCTGGCGCTGATCATGGTCACCGACCGCGGCCTTGCGGGCCTCGCCTTCAGCGATTCCGGCGATGAAAAGGCTTGCCTGGAAGACATGACCTGTCGTTGGCCGAACGCGCAGTATGTCGAGGACCTGCAGGCGACCACGCCCTATGCGGCGCGGATTTTCGAGCCGTCGAAATGGTCGAGCCAACAGCCGTTGCGGGTCGTATTAATCGGCACGGATTTCCAGGTGCGGGTCTGGGAAAGCCTGTTGAAGATTCCGATGGGCCGGGCCGTCACCTATTCCGATATCGCCAAGGATATCGGTCAGCCGACGGCGATGCGCGCGGTGGGTGCCGCGGTCGGCCGCAACCCCGTCTCCTTCGTCGTCCCCTGTCACCGCGCGCTCGGCAAGAACGGCGATCTCACCGGCTATCACTGGGGCCTGACGCGCAAGCGGGCGATGCTCGGCTGGGAAGCCGGGAGGGCGTGAGAGGTCTTGTCTTCGCAGTAGTTGGAAGAACAAGCGCTCTAGGCCGCCTTTGCCATAGCCATCTGCAGTAGCGCCTTTGCCGCACTTTCGTCCGTGATCAAGGTGTTACAGCCGATGCGCTTGATGGTGGCGCGGATCGCCAGGGCGCGGTGCGCGCCGCCGGAGGAGAGTACGATGTGCTTGGCCTTCTTCAGCGTGCCGAGATCGACCGACATGACGCGCTTGTTGATCGGATGATCGACGGAATTGCCTTCGGCATCGAGGAAATTGAACATGGTATCGCAGACGCAGCCGGCTTCGATCAACTGATCCAGCACCTGCTTCGAGATGAAACCTTCCGACAACGAGGTCGAGCGGGGGCCGATGTCGCCGCAGCTGACGATGGCGAGATCGAGGCTTTCGGCCAGCCGGTAGATCGCCTCAAGACCGCATTTTTCGATCAGATTGCGCTTCGTCTCGATGGAATCGACGAGAAGAGGCGCCAGGAACATATAGCATTCCGCGCCGAGCTGGCTTGCCAAGCGCCAGGTATAATCGATCGGATTGGTCTGCTGGACGGCAACGATGCCGCCGAGCAGCGAAACCACTTTGCAGTTGTCGCGGCGCGGCGGGCGGAAACTCGCCAGCGAGGCCGTCATGGTCCGGCCCCAGCCGACGCCAATCGTATAGTTGTCGGGGATTGCCTCGGTCAGAAACTGGCCAAGCGCCAGGCCGACGCTTTTTGCCTGGGCGTCGACATCAGCGCTTGCAGGCGAGGGAACGACGATCGCCTCGTCCAGCCCATAGGCGCGCTCGAGCTTGATCGCCAGTTCGACGCAGTCGTCGATGCCTTCGTTGATCCAGATCTGTACTTCGCTGCGACGCATTGCCTCGTCCAGCAGACGGATGACGGTGGTGCGGCTGATACCGAGCTGTTCGGCGACGTCCTTCTGTGTCAGGCCCTGATTGTAATAGAGCCAAGCCGCGCGCAGCCTCAAAGACGCCGTCTCGGAATAGGCGGTGTGTGTCCCGCGTCTAAGTTTGGCCACAGGTCCTCCGGCAAGATTTTTGCGCGCCCTTTTTAATTTAATGATCGCAAGCGACAAGGTTGCAGATGACAAGGCGGCAAGATCAGCTTTTCTACTGCCGATATTCTATGGCCTGAAACTTATGTCAATTGAAATGCACAAATGTCCTTGACTTTTCGTCGCGAGATTGATGATAGTCGCGGTGAGGAAGTCGGTCTTTGTCCAGTCGAGGAGGACATTGTGCAAGCGCTGCGCCGTGGACGTGTCTGCCCAAGCAGAGAGCCATATAGGGCGCTCGGTTTCGGCGAAAAGCCTGTCTTAGGCAATAGCTTCCTCGCTGCTTTGACCGTCCACCGGAAATGGAACTTTCGCGCTTTTTCTCCCGTTACCAAGGCATAGGAGAAGGAAGGGCGCAATCCGCTTACCGTCTTCGTGTCGTCCATCGAACCGGACGGAATTTCGCCGGGCAAAATCTCCCAATTCATGGGCCCAATTCAACAAGGATACCTATTATGACATCCAAGCTTGACCAACTCCGCGCTATGACGACGGTCGTGGCCGATACTGGCGATATCGAAGCGGTCGCCCGCTTGAAGCCGGTCGACTGCACGACCAATCCGACCATCGTCCTCAAGGCGCTCGGCACGCCGATGTTCGCCGATGCGATCAAGGAAGCCGTTGCCTGGGGCAAGAAGCACGGCGGCACGCCGGACGCTATTGCAGCAGCCGTTGCCGATCGTCTGGCAATTTCCGTGGGCGCCGCCCTTTCCGGTCTCGTTCCCGGCCGCGTCTCGACCGAAGTCGATGCCGACCTGTCCTTCAACACCGAAGCCTCGATTGCCAAGGCGCGCGCCATCATCGCTGCCTATAAGGAACGCGGCATCGAGCGGGATCGCATCCTGATCAAGCTCGCCTCAACCTGGGAAGGCATCCGCGCTGCCGAAGTGTTGCAAAAGGAAGGCATCGACTGCAACCTGACGCTGCTCTTCAGCAAGGCCCAGGCCATTGCCTGCGCCGACGCCAAGGTTTTCCTGATCTCGCCCTTCGTTGGCCGCATTCTCGACTGGTACAAAAAGTCGACTGGTAAGGAGTTCACGCCGGAAGAAGATCCGGGCGTTATTTCCGTGCGCGAGATCTACAACTACTACAAAGCCAACGACATCAAGACGATCGTCATGGGCGCTTCTTTCCGTAGCGCCGGCGAAATCGAGGCGCTGGCTGGCTGCGATCGCCTGACGATCAGCCCGGCCTTGCTCGACGAACTCTCCAAGGATGAGGGCAAGCTGGAGCGCAAGCTCTCACCGGAAAACAAGACCTCCGTCGCCAAGATCGCAGTCGACGAAAAGACCTTCCGCTGGATGATGAACGAAGATGCGATGGCGACCGAAAAGCTCGCAGAAGGCATTCGCGCATTCGCCAAGGACCTGGTCGCTCTGCGGACCATGGTCGGCAAGGAACTGCAACTCGCCGCTGCCTAAGCAGTTGGTGAAAACCTCTCCTCTGTGAGAGGGTCGCACGCAAGTTAGAGCGAGGGGCGTCGCATCGTGACGCCCCTTTTTGTTGGTGCGCCCAGCATGGGCGCATTCTTGTGGGTGGAAGTCCCACCGTGAGCTGGTCATGGCGAGCGAAGAGAAGCGCAACTGCGGAAGGG
>NZ_JARFYN010000170.1 GCF_030272695.1 Martinezella calliandrae | reverse complement strand
GGGCGGTTCGAGAGATTGAGGTTAAGTGAGTCTGGGCATTCCGAGTTGGTCGGCCCATTTGATCGTGAGGACAGTGTTGAGGAGCTTTGCACTGTTGCGCCACCAGCGGCGGGAATTTACCGCCACTCGGCTCGCCACATCGAGGCTTGCTCCTCTAGCTGTCAGTTCCCGGAAGATCGTCCTGCTTGTTGTCCATTGCTTGAGCTGGATCGCCCTCAGGCGATGACGCATCCATTCGTCTAGCTCTCGCCAGACCCTAGGTGTTTGCGCCAGTCTGAAATAGGCTTTCCATCCACGCACGAAGACGTTCAGCCGTTCTGTCACGGATTTCAAGGACCGCCCTGTCACACGGGCTGTCCGCTCGCGGACGCGATCCTTGAATGCCTTGATGGCTTTGTCGGCCACCCGTCGCTTGACCACACCCCCTGGTGCCACCCAGAAGGCGTAGCCGAGGAATTTGCGGCCGAAGACGCTGGCAACGGCGCTCTTGGCCTCGTTCACCGTCAGGTGAAGCCGGCCATAGAGACGCCGCAGCAGAGCCATCGCCCGTTCACCCGCCCGCCGCGATCGCACATAGACGTTGCAGTCGTCGGCATAGCGGCAGAAGGCATGGCCCCGCCGTTCAAGCTCCTTGTCCACCTCGTCCAGCAGCAGGTTGGCCAGAAGCGGCGACAGCGGCCCGCCCTGCGGCGTACCCCTGTTCCGCTTGATGACCGTATCCCCATCGACGATGTCGGCGTTCAGATAGGCCCGGACCAGGCCGATGATGCCGGGATCGGGGATTTTCCGGCGCAGACGGTCGATCAGGATATCGTGGTCAACCCGGTCGAAGGAAACGTCGCCAGACTACCCATCACCGGGATCTACCGACGTCGATAGCTGTTACCCGCTCGGGACACGCCTTCGAAGGGCGTGTTCTGCCGG
>NZ_JARFYN010000169.1 GCF_030272695.1 Martinezella calliandrae | reverse complement strand
GTGCGCACGCTGGTCGGCCAGCGCATTGCGGCGATCGCGCTAGGCTACGAAGACGTCGACGACCACGACACGCTGCGCCATGACCCCGTTCTTGGACTTCTGTCGGAAAGCCTGACGCCGAAGCGGCAAGATTGTGCGGTGCTTGCCGGCAAGTCCACCTTGAACCGGCTGGAGCACGGCCGCCCCGATGCGCCGACGCGCTATCACAAGATCGCCTATGACGCCGGCGCGCTGGAAGCGCTGTTCGTGGAGCTGTTCCTCGACGCCCACGACCGGCTGCCGCAGGAGATCGTGCTCGATCTCGACGCCACCGATGATCCGCTGCATGGCAATCAGGAAGGCAAATTCTTCCACGGCTATTACGACTGCTACTGCTATCTGCGGCTCTACATCTTCTGCGGCCGGCATCTGCTTTCGGCCAAGCTACGGCGCTCCAACATCGATGCCAGCAAGGGCGCCGTCGAGGAAATCGATCGCATCATCGGGCAGATCCGGCAAAGCTGGCCGACAGTGCGCATCATCCTGCGCGCCGATTCCGGTTTTGCCCGCGACGAACTGATGGCCTGGTGCGAAACCAACGGCGTCGACTATGTCTTCGGTCTTGCCCGCAACCAACGGCTGGAAAAGCAGATCGCACAGGCCCTGGAGGAGGCGCGCCTTAAGGGCGAAGAAAGTGGCGAGGCTGCCCGCGTCTTTCGTGACTTCCTGTGGTCGACGAAAGACAGCTGGTCATGCCGAAGGCGGGTCGTCGCCAAGGCCGAATGGACGATCGCCGGCGCCAATCCGCGCTTCATCGTCACCTCGCTTGCGCCGGAACGCTTCCCGGCACAACCGCTTTACGAGGATCTCTACTGCGCCCGCGGCGACATGGAAAATCGCATCAAAGAATGCCAGCTGGACCTTTATGCCGACCGCACCAGCGCCCACACGATGCGCG
>NZ_JARFYN010000168.1 GCF_030272695.1 Martinezella calliandrae | reverse complement strand
GCTTTCGGCAACGGCGAACTGGCTCGTTAATACGATCGCTGCGTCGGCCCGGTGCGCTCATTTTGACCAACTTCGCGATTTCGGTGCCGATGATCCTTTACTGTCGGCCTGGACGCGTTGGCAGGCGGCTCGCAGGGAGCAGAATAGACTTTGTCGGCGACAGCAACGTTTGGAGAATGAGCTCCTGAGAGCAGTCGGCAAATTTCCGCAGGTCGAAATAAGGTTGAAGGATGAGCCGCAGCCGGTCTTTGCGAGAACTCCTGAAGAAATTGATCACCTGCTGTCTGACATCGGTATGGAAGAGGTGAGGGAGCGGGCAAAGATTGAATTGGTTCGGATTAGAACGGCATGGGACGAGGCGGACGCAAAGATTGGATACAGCGTTGCCTGTGCTGCTGAAAGTAAAGCTGCCGCACGAGTAGAGGACCTAGGGGAAACTATGTGGGGGATGGCTGCTCTAACGATTCCCGGAGTCATCGCCAAGCTGCACTCCTTAATAGAGATGGACGCCCCAGGCGCAAGCTCAGAGGAGAAGCCATGGCCGGAATTGCGGGCGATCCTTGCCGATCTCTTGGAGTCCCAGCGGTGTTCACAATAGTTCCGTGTCGTTCGTTTCGGGCGCTCGCCACGCCTTTGGTCTTACATGCCGGGCTTGGAAGATGCGTTGCAGGCCATAGGTGCCCAGTCAATGTCGCATATCGCGTATTACGTCTAAAAGGACCGGCTTCGGCTGGTGCCTGTGAAGCGGACTGGCAACTTCCGACTGCGGATCTTCAAAGAACGGACATTCGGGCTGGCGCGGCATCGTCGTGACCTGACCCTGAGTGTGCTTCGGAACGACCGCGTCCAACGGCCGGGAGCCTGACAGAGCAGTCATTGCGGGCGGCGACAACGTCGGCAGCGTCCACACGAGCCATGACCAACTCGATCTCAACCAAGATCGCTCCGAG
>NZ_JARFYN010000167.1 GCF_030272695.1 Martinezella calliandrae | reverse complement strand
GCGGAAGGGCGACCGACCGTGGGGAGGAAGCGTGGATCGAACCTGTGGGCCGATGAACAAGAACCGGATATGAGGCGGTGCCGACCAGGGCGAGCGGGCCAACGACCGCGAAGCTCTTGTGACCAAGGGTCGGTGGCGTAAATCCGGCGGTCGTGCAGGGAAGGAGTGCGTTCTTACCTGGGGAGATCTCGCCTTGTGCCTGAAAGGGCGACGGTGTCGAGCCGGAGCGAGAAGTCAGCAGAGGTCGTAGTAGGGAGCGTTTTGGCGCGAACGAAGGGCCGAACGAGAGAGAGTGAAGTTGCACCGAGGATGAGCAAGGCCATGCGTCAGATGCCGGGACAAACCGGGAGGTCGGGGAAGCAGGCGGGTGAAGCCCGCCAGGCCTCCGATCTCGACGAAGCTGCGCCCCCGCCGCGGAGCGTCAACGACACAGGTGCGGGGCTGCTTGATGCGGTCCTGAAGCGAGACAACCTCCTGAAAGCCTTCAAGCAGGTGCGCGCCAACAAGGGCGCGGCGGGTGTGGACGGACTGGATATCGACCAGACGGCTGCGATGCTGCGCCAGTGCTGGCCTGCCATCTGCAAGAGCCTGCGGGAGGGGACGTATCGGCCGCAGCCGGTGCGTCGCGTGATGATCCCGAAGCCTGGGGGCGGCGAGCGCGAGCTTGGCATCCCCTCGGTGCTGGACCGCCTGATCCAACAGGCGCTCCTGCAAGTCCTTCAGCCGATCCTTGATCCGGCCTTCAGCCAGCACAGCTACGGCTTCCGTCCGGGGCGCAGTGCGCACGATGCCGTCCTTGCGGCACAATCGTTCGTGCAGTCCGGGCGGAGGATCGTGGTGGATGTGGACCTGGAGAAGTTCTTGGATCGACTTTCATAATGCCCCCTGGCTCATGGCATGTGTTCGAAGAGGGTTGGGTTTTGATCTATGGTCTTGATCCATAGACCTTTTCTCTGTCC
>NZ_JARFYN010000166.1 GCF_030272695.1 Martinezella calliandrae | reverse complement strand
AACGGGCTCAGACCATGGATGCCGCAATGAATAACGGAGTGCCAAATGTCACCCTGACGAAAGTTCCGTGTTGACCCTCCTCATATAAGCAAATGCCACAAGGCATCCATGTAGAGCTGCATTGTGTTTCAGCTACGATGCCGGTGACGATACAAACTAGCCGAGCATGGCCTACTCGCTGCGCTACCCTGATGGCTCAACATCTGGGTTCATCCGGACGACCCGGCGAATCGCTCTATCCAAAAGCATGCTGTCGTGAAGCACGCCGATGATGTTGACTACGTCGTCCTGAGCGACCCTAAATATTTGTAGATGGCGAGGCTCCTTTACGATTCCTGGAGGATCGGCCACACGACGTCGACAATGCTCAATATGAAAAATACCGATTTTGCCAGACGACAACCGCTTCCATGTGACCATGTTCCCGTAGGGGTTGGAGGCAACTTCATTCATGGCCGCGACCAAGAGAGCGGCGTACCGCTCTCGGGACAACTCTCCGAACTTCTCTTCACTCCGAGCCAAAATCTCGTCGATCTGGTCTTCGGCAGGTCCCGATAATCGAAATTCAGCCATTGCGAGGAGAAGTAGGTGCGCTCTTACGAGCAGCCCTCGCATTCAATCGGTCAAGCAGTTCCTGGGAGTCCCCTGGTCCTCGAATAAGGGTGTAGTCGCCCCGCTCGATTGCCGCATCTCCTTCCGCTGCCACCTTCTCAAGCACCGCGATGCTGGCGCGCTCAGCGACAACATCGTCTTCGTAGCGGCGAAGTGCCTCCCGGATCACTTCGCTAGCCGTTTGGTGACGGCCCGAAGACACTTCGTTGTCCACAAACTCGCTCAGATGTTTCGTCAAACTAAAGTTTCTTCCGGCCATTTTGACCTCCATGCGTCAATCAAAGTATCAAATTTTGACACCAGGATGCAAGAGGCAAGGCGGTGAACACCAGGGCTATCGCATTTGAGCGATGACAGTTCTTGCGAATTCGTCGGACCATCCGGATCGTTTTCGTTTGCGTCGAATGGAGATATTCGGCCTTGCGAT
>NZ_JARFYN010000165.1 GCF_030272695.1 Martinezella calliandrae | reverse complement strand
CATTGAGTTCGCCATAACTCAGCTCTTCGTCCTCATGAACCACCGCCACCGCATCGGAGGCCTTTTGCACCTGCTGTTCGAACAGTTCGTGGATGCACTGGTCCGACGGGTAAGGCGCCTGCGTCCGGTTCAGATCCTCCAGCAGGTAGGTCCGCTCTTCGGCCGGCAGGATGTCGATTCGGCCGACCGGCTGGCCCGCATCGGCAACCATCGCCCGCAGCAGTGCCAAAAGATAACCACGCTGGCGCGCGATCGTCGCTTCGTCGAACAGCGCGCTCGCATAACGCAGCGTTCCGGTGATGACCTCGCCATGCTCGCAAAGGTTCAGTTCGAGATCGAACTTGACCTGATCGAGCCCCTCCCCCGCAGCCTCCACGCTCAGCCCGGGAAGATCGAAGGACCCGACCGCATCGTTCTCCCAGGCCAACCCGACCTGGAACAGCGGCGTGTGATCGAGAGCCCGGGGCGGCTTGACGATCTCCACAACCTGCTCGAACGGCAGGTCTTGGTGTTCCTGTGCCGCCAGCGCCGTGCGCCGCGTGCGCTCCAGAAGCTCGGCCACGCTCGGCTCGCCCGACAGGTCCAGCCGAAGCGCCAGGGTGTTGACGAAGAAGCCGATCAAGTCTTCGATCTCGCGCCGGCCGCGATTGGCGCTCGGCGCACCGATGACAAGGTCGTCCTGCCCCGACAGACGCGACAGCACCGCAGCCCACGCCGTCAGCACCGTCATGAACAGCGTCGTGCCATGCTGCCGGCTCAGCCGCTTCAGCCCGCGCGTCAGCTCCGCATCGATGACAACGGGAACATTGGCTCCGGCAAACGACTGCTCGGCTGGCCGCGGCCGGTCCGTCGGCAGCGCAAGACGCGCCGGCGCGCCGGCCAGGGTCTCGCGCCAATAGTCCGCCTGGGTCTGCAGCCGTTCCCCCGACAGCCACTGGCGCTGCCAGGCGGCATAGTCGGGATATTGGATGGCGAGCGGCGGCAAAGGATCGTCCTGTCCAGCCAGAAACGCCCGGTAGAGGCTGCTCAGTTCCCGCACG
>NZ_JARFYN010000164.1 GCF_030272695.1 Martinezella calliandrae | reverse complement strand
GTGACAGCATTATCATAAGGATATCCAGGTTTGGAGTAAGAAGCAAGCAATTGATGCTCATCTAATATTTTTCTAAAGGAAGCTGATTTAAATTGGCTACCTTGATCCGAATGAAAAATGATTGGTTCCTTAGGCTTCCTCTTATTTATAGCCATCCCTAATGTGTCACAGGCAAGTTTAGCATCAATCCTGTCACTTACTTTCCAAGCAATACATTTTCTAGAGTAGAGGTCAAGGATGGCGCAGAGATAAACATGCCGTCTATGTCCTATAGAAATATAAGTGAAATCAGTTGTCCATACTTGATTCGGGGACTTAGGATTAAATTCTTGTTTAAGGAGATTATCAGAAGAAAATGCAGGAGAGTGTTTTGATTTAACTCTAGGTTTAATCGTTGACATTTTAGGGAGTGTCATAGACTTGAGAAGTCTTAAGATACGCCCCTCAGAAATATTAACGCCATAATCACGCAGGAGAATAATTTTAAAAGCTCTCGTTCCAATTCTTTTCTTGGCTTTCATATAAATCTCAAGGAGTAATTTTCTCAAGCGTTGATTTTCTATTTCACGTTTTGAGGGCTTCTTGTTTATGAAGTTATAGTAGGTGGAACGATTGACATGTAAAACACGACAGAGCATAACTGTCGTGTGTTCAAATCGGAGTCTATAGACTGCTTTTAATCTCACTTGGAGTTTTGCATGAATATGGCACTTGCTTTTTTTAAGATAAGATTTTCTTCTTCGAGTTGGGCATTCCTTTTTTGTAATTCTTGAATCTGTTTAGCAGTCAAGACCGTATTATCTTCAAGACGAACTTGAGAGTACTGCTTGATCCATTTTGCAAGTGCAGAAGGGGAGACACCATAGTCTTTACAGAGTTCGGATTGAGTTTTACCTGTTTGGTAGAGATTAACGAGAGATTGCTTAAATTCCTCGTCGTAACGTTTAAAACCTGACATAAAAGTCCTTTCATTTTTGTGTCTTAATAGACAGATTATAACACACAATTTTCTGTCCACTTTTATAGTATAGCTCCAATAAAGACATCATACAAGTATATTATAAAAGG
>NZ_JARFYN010000163.1 GCF_030272695.1 Martinezella calliandrae | reverse complement strand
ACCCCTATGACGGATCTCCACCGTGACAAAGAGGCTTAAGGAAATTCAGCGTGAACGACGGAACAAGTTCCTCCGTTGTCGCTTTTTTTCTCATGAACAACCTGCTCTGCCTCGTACCCATCTTTTCTCTGACCTTTGCTGGCATGGCTGGCGCGGCGTCGCTGAAAGCGGAAGAGGTCAACAATGCTCCCATCAATTCGATATCCACCGACCGGCTGGCCAACTCCCGATCCAAGCTTGATCCCGCGATCGTCCATCTTCAGGTGCTTCTCGACCGTGCCGGTTCGTCTCCCGGAGTGATTGACGGGCGTTACGGTGAAAACCTCGGCAAGGCGATTGCCGGGTTCGAGGCCATGCAGCGTCTTCCCGTCGACGGAAAGCTGGATGCGGACGTCATCGCCAGGCTCACCGATGATGCACCCGCTATTCAGCCGTATGTCATATCCGAAGGCGACGGAAAGGATCTCGTGGAGAGGATTCCGAAGGATTATGCCGAACAGGCGAAGATGCACCACCTCGGCTATACCAGCATTGCCGAAAAGCTGGCCGAGCGTTTCCATATGGGGATCGACCTCTTGAAGGCTCTCAATCCCGGCGCCGCCTTTGCAGCGGGAGAAACGGTTTCGGTGGCCGTGCCCGGCGCCCCGCGCTCCGGCAAGGCGAAAAGAATCGAGGCGCACAAGCAATCGGGCCAGGTCATGGCCTTCGCGGAAGATGGTTCGCTACTGGCCGTATATCCGGCCACGATCGGCAGCAAGGAATCGCCTTCGCCGACCGGCACGCACAAGGTCAAGGGCGTCGCGCGGATGCCGACCTACACCTATAATCCGAAGATCAACTTCCAGCAGGGCAACAACCGGAAAATACTGAAGCTGCCGAGCGGACCGAACAACCCCGTTGGCACTGTCTGGATCGATCTGACCGACCCCACCTACGGCATCCACGGAACACCCAATCCAGAACTCATCGGCAAGGCAGGTTCTCACGGATGTGTCCGACTGACAAACTGGGATGTCGAAGAATTGGCCGGAATGGTCAAGCCCGGCGTGGTCGTCGAATTTGTCGACTGATCGTCGC
>NZ_JARFYN010000162.1 GCF_030272695.1 Martinezella calliandrae | reverse complement strand
CTAGTCACCTGGAACCAAAATAAGCTTCATTTTGTTTGGCTTCTGTTAGAAGAGCAGGAGTTGATTGATGGTTGGCAGGCAAGCAGGCCTCGTCGTTCTGAGCGACGCGGATAGAAATTTCCTGGAATCTCAGGTGCGCCGGCATAAAGCGCCGCGCTCCTTGTCGGATCGATGCCGGATGGTCTTGCTGTGTGCGCAGGGTCTGCAAAGCAAAGACGTTGCCCAGCGTCTTGGGGTCCACGAGCATACGGTTGGCAAGTGGCGCCGCCGGTTCCTATAAGATGGCATTGAAGGGCTGACAGATGAATATCGTGCCGGTCGACCGCGAACGGTCTCTGATGCCCAGGTTGCTCAGGTCGTCGAACGTACGTTGAATGCCACTCCCAAGGATGCCACGCACTGGTCCATCCGTTCGATGGCAGCCGACAGCGGCCTTTCACATACCACCATCCGTCGGATCTGGACCGCATTTGGCCTGCAGCCGCATCGTGCCGAGACATTCAAGCTTTCCTCTGATCCGCTCTTCGTCGATAAGGTGCAGGACATCGTCGGTCTTTACATGTCGCCTCCGGACCGGGCGGTCGTGCTTTGCGTGGATGAGAAGTCACAAATCCAAGCCCTGGATCGCGAGCAGCCTGTGCTGCCTATGGCGCCGGGCGTCGCCGAACGGCGCACTCATACCTATGTCCGCAATGGCACGACCTCCCTGTTCGCCGCGCTCGACGTCGCGACTGGCGCCGTGATCGGTCATTGCTACAAGCGTCACCGAGCGACCGAATTCCTCGACTTTTTGAAGCGGATTGACGCCGAAATGCCCAATGGGCCGGACGTGCATCTGGTGATGGACAACTATGCCACCCACAAGACACCAAGGGTCAAGGCCTGGCTCGCGCGCCGCCCACACTGGCATGTTCACTTCACGCCAACGTCGGCATCCTGGATCAATCAGGTCGAGCGATGGTTCGCAGAGCTGACGCGAAAACAGTTGCAGCGCGGCGTACACCGTTCCACTGCAGAACTTGAAGCCGACATCGACGCTTTCATCGAAACCCACAACGACAATCCCACCCCATACAAGTGGGTCAAATCCGCCGACCAGATCCTCGCGTCGGTCAAACGCTTTTGCCAGAAGACAATGAACCGAACTTCAGATTCAGGTGACTAG
>NZ_JARFYN010000161.1 GCF_030272695.1 Martinezella calliandrae | reverse complement strand
GAGCCCGAGCAGCTCCCTCCAGATCTGCGCCAGCGTCGTCTCGATCTCGCCTTGCGGCGCCTCATAGGTGCGTCGCGCATAGGCGTCGTCGTCGGGAACAGGCAGCGCCTTGCGGTCGAGCTTGCCGTTCGGCGTCAGCGGCAGGGTATCGAGCCGCACGAAGGCCGACGGCACCATATAGTCGGGCAGCCGCTCGCTGACGTGCGCGCGCAAGGCGCCGGCAAGGTCGGATCCCTCGGCTCCGTCGGCATGCTCGCTCGCAACCACATAGGCGACGAGGTGCTTGTCGCCGGCGCGGTCCTCTTGCGCCACCACGACGGCCTCGCGCACCAGGGCATGCTCGCAAAGCCGTGCGGCGATCTCGCCCGGCTCGATGCGGAAGCCGCGGATCTTCACCTGCTCGTCGTTGCGGCCGAGGAATTCCAGATTGCCATCCGGCAGATAACGGCCGAGGTCACCGGTCTTGTACAGCCGGTCGCCTTCGACAAAGGGGCTGGCGATGAACCGCTCGGCCGTCAGCTCCGGCCGGTTCAGATAGCCGCGGGCAACGCCGGCCCCGCCGATATAAAGCTCGCCCACCGCCCCGAACGGCACCGGCGCGCCATCGCCGTCCAGCAGGTAAATCCGCGTGTTGGCGATCGGACGGCCGATCGTCTCAACGACAGCCTCTCCCCTCGCCATGCGGATCCAGGTCGAATAGGTTGTCGTCTCGGAAGGAGCGTACAGATTGCAAATCTTTTGAACGCGACTGCCCGCAAAGACCCTCTCGATCAGATCTGCCTTCAGCCGTTCGCCCGCCAAGTTGATGACGCTTGTCGAAGCTGGCACGGCCCGTTTGTCGAGCAGGGAAGCGATCGCCGAAGGGACTGTGTTAATCAAGGAGACATCCAAGGACGCCTGTGCCAATGCCAGCGCATTGTCGACAAGATACAGTGTGCCTCCTTGCGAAAGCGGAACGAAGCACTCATAGACGGACAGGTCAAAGCTGATCGAGGTGGAACCCAGGATGTGGCTCGTCTCGGATTCCGCAAACACGTCGCTGTTCCAATGCAGCAGGTTCACGGTGCTCTGATGCTCGACCATGACGCCCTTTGGTGTCCCGGTGGAACCGGAGGTATAGATGATATAGGCGAGATGGCGTGCGGTAAGGCCAAGGGCGCGGGGGTCTG
>NZ_JARFYN010000017.1 GCF_030272695.1 Martinezella calliandrae | reverse complement strand
CCAACGTTCTCGTTCCGCAAGGACGGGCGTGTTGCGTCCGTGCGCATTGATGGCCAGCTC
This sequence comes from Martinezella calliandrae, assembly GCF_030272695.1. Lineage (GTDB taxonomy): Bacteria > Pseudomonadota > Alphaproteobacteria > Rhizobiales > Rhizobiaceae > Rhizobium > Rhizobium calliandrae. The sequence goes on along the minus strand of NZ_JARFYN010000017.1, from coordinate 208,958 downwards.
GCTATCACCATCAACGAAGGTGCCGTAGCAAGTGCCGTCGTCGGGCTAGGGATCGCCGCGTCGAGTGAAACAAGCGCGCGCGCAGAGCTCGAGGCCGGAGTGCTCGTGCGGGTGCTGCCTGACTGGGACTTCGGCTCGATGGAGGTCAACGCATTGTTCGTCAGCGGAAAGATCATCAAGCCGGCTGCCCGCGCGTTCACCGATTTCCTGGTCACGGCGCTTCGATGCTGATTTCACCGATCATTCCTACCGGTTATCGATACGATAGCTTTACCCCGATTGGTCGTCGAACTTAATTATTAGACGCACTGGCTGGCAAATGCCGCGCTAAGATCTCCTACGAATACCAAGTCTCACTTTGCGCCACTGCCAACCCCGTAGTTTGTCCAGGACGGTGGACCAATCGTTCGAAAGATCGGGACCTGATTGTCGATAAGGCCCGCAACCCAAAGGAGCCCGCCATGGTGACCAGAGGCTTTACCGGCCGAAATTCAGCAGGAGACCAGTCGGATCGAATTCCGCCGGGCCAGCACCTTGTCGAGCATTTCCCTATTCTGACGGCCGGGCCGACCCCGCGCGTTGAGACAGCAGATTGGCAATTTACGCTCAAGATTGGGCCGCGGCCCATTAAGGTTTGGAACTGGAATGAGTTCAACGCGTTGCCGAGGACCAAGATGATAAGGGACATTCATTGCGTCACATCGTGGTCGAAACTCAACACCGCCTGGGAAGGCGTGATCATCGACGACATCCTCGCTGATGCCGGGGTTGAGCGTCCGACTGATTTCATACTCGCACACTGCTACGACGGCTACTCAACAAATGTTCCCCTTGCCGATCTGGCGTCTGGGAAGGCCATGGTTGCTCTGAATTATGAAGGGCAGCCACTTCCGCGCGACCACGGCGGCCCGGCACGACTGCTCGTCCCACACCTCTACTTCTGGAAGTCCGCCAAGTGGGTCAATGCGCTCCAATTTACCGAACGCGACGAGGCCGGATTCTGGGAGTTGCGCGGATATCACATTTATGGCGACCCTTGGCGCGAGCAGCGATACACCAATGACTGAGCGTAGCGCGCGATCAGTGTCTTGGCAGACAGGCGTCATCGCTGAGATCATTAAGCAAACGCCAAGCATCAAAAGCTTCTTCCTGCGGCCATGCGCGCCATTTTCACATATCGCCGGTCAACACGTCGATGTGCGGCTGACGGCTCCAGACGGCTACGAGGCGATGCGGAGTTATTCGATCGCCTCCTCACCGAGTGCATCGAATGTCATTGAACTTGCCATCGAACGCCTCCCGGACGGTGAAGTCTCTCCGTTTTTTCATGACATTGCATCTGTGGGCGACGAAATCGAACTGCGTGGCCCGCTTGGCGGCCACTTCCTGTGGCCTGAACGCCCGGCGGCACCGGTATTGTTGATCGGGGCGGGGTCCGGCGTCGTGCCGCTGATGGCGATGATCCGGCAACGCCGCGACCTCGCGCAGACCGTGCCGACAGCACTGCTCCTGTCAGCTCGGACACGGCGCGATGTGTTGTTCGCCGATGAGCTGCTCTCATTGGAGATGGCTGACCCGACGTTCAAGTTGGCGCTGGCGATTACACGCGAGGCGCCGGTACGCGCTTGCGACTTTGCGCGACGCATTGATAGCGCGATGGTCGCCGAGGTAATTGCCTGGCTCCATCACATGCCCGCGCATGTATTTATTTGCGGATCGAACCCGTTCGTCGAAATCGCAGCTGAAGGCGCGTTAATGGCGGGGTTAGATGCCGCGGTAATTAAGACCGAACGGTACGGCGGTTAGCGATGCTGCTTTCATGACCCGCTCGATACAACGGAAGGAAAGCTCCATGATTGCACTGGATAACTCAACCAAGCTCCGCGAAGTTGTCGTCGGCAGCGACCCCGCCAATCATGATGCACTGGTTGGTCATGTCGATACGTCAAAGTTTGCGATCGGCGGTCCAGATGGAGCAGGACACATCTCTCCCGGTCCCAATCCTTACGACCTTCTCAGCGCATCTCTCGCCGCATGCACCGCTATGACCGTTCGGTTTCAGGCTCGGCGCCGGAAACTTCCGTTGGAAAGGGTGGAAGTGGGCGTCAGCTTCCACCACGGCGCCCAGGGCGAAAGAGATGCGTTCAAGCGCACTCTCCTTCTGGAGGGGGAACTCGACGCGCAACAGCGCGCATTCTTGCTGGATGCCGCAAACCTCTGCCCGGTCGGCGAAATTCTCGGCATAAGTGCGGATATTCACACTTATCCGGACACCGCTACCACCGGCCACAACGCCACGACTCAGGCCACATATGTGGATGATCTGGCCGAACTTGAGATCCCGAATATCAATCCGGATTGAGCATCACCCATGCGATTGATCAGGACACGGGGCTACCGCAGAACGCGATACTCGCAGCGCCCTCAGGATTGATGCAAGCTGCAGCTCTGGATGGCTCGCAATCTCAACCCGCCCGAACCGAGGAGGGCCTACTGCTCGCCCCAACCTCGCGAAAAGTGAGAGAAGATGGATCGTTTGGAAGCAATGGAATATTTCGTGGCTGCGGTTGAAGCCGGAAGTTTTTCGGCGGCCGGGCGCCAGCTGAACGTTCCTCTTCCGACAGTCAGCCGCAAGGTCGCTGATCTTGAGGTTCATCTCAATACGCAACTCCTGGTTCGCTCGACCCGAAAGCTTGCGCTGACGGAGGCGGGGGCTTCCTATCTAGCCGCGTGCAAACGCATTCTCGATGAGGTCGACGAAGCCGAATCTCAAGCCGCCGGAGACCATAGCGTTCCACGTGGCGGTCTTAAGATCACGGCGCCGATCGTCTTCGGCCGGCTCTATGTCGTTCCGGTAGTGACGGCCTTCCTGGCCGAATTTCCGGAGATAAGTGTCTATTTGACGCTTTCAGATCATACACTTGACCTCGTCGATGAGCACATCGATCTCGCGGTTCGGACGGGGATGTTGTCCGATAGTACCCTCGTGGCGACGAAGGTTGGTGAAATTCGCCGGGTCGTGTGCGGGAGTCCCGCTTATTTTTCGGCGCACGGAACGCCAAAGACGCTGGACGATCTGGCCAAGCATATGTGCGTCACCTACACAGCGCTCGCCTCGGGGTCGACCTGGATTTTCAACCCTCGAGACGGTAAGCCGAGCCGTGGCATCCGTCCTTTGTGCCGACTGAAGATCAACACCGCGGAAGCAGCGATAGACGCCGCCATTTCGGGTATCGGCGTCACGAACGTTCTCTCATATCAGGTCGTCAAGCCAGTCTCCGAGGGGAAGCTGTCTCTCATCCTCCAAGATTTCGAGCCCGAACCGACTCCGGTCAATATCATTTACGCCCGGCAGGCGCTGTTGCCATTGAAAATACGGCTTTTCATTGATTTCGCTGTTTCGCATCTGCGCAAGTCGCTGGACGACGACCTCGCAAAGCTGAGATAAGACCGTGGAAGTGGGCCGAAACAAAGGTTAGCGCTGAGCGATGGAGTCTCGCTCATGTCGTGCGGGAATATGTCATACTTATATTTCAGCACTACCATCATATAGCCGCCACGCCTAGTGTCGGTAAGAGCCCGCCGATATGGTGAGGATAACAAAATGCGACTCCAGGACGAACTCGACGCGCTGAGGGACAGGGATCGTGAAAACACCCCCCCGCATATTTGGCGGGTCCGCCAGCAAGCTATCAGCGACCTGGTCTCCTCGGGCATTGCCGAAAGAGCTGTTCGCGCAGGTGATCAAGCTCCCGCTTTCCGCCTGCCTGATCCCGACGGCAACGTGATTTCATCCTACGACCTTCGAAATGGCGGCCCAGCTCTCGTTGTCTTCTACAGGGGCGGATGGTGCCCCTATTGCAGCCTCGACTTGCATGCGATCGAGGCAGTCGCAAAGCAGGTCCGCTCATTTCGTGCGTCGATCGTCGCTGTTTCCCAACAGTCTGCGCATGAGAGCCGCTCTACCGAGGGGATGAATGGCTTATCGTTCCGCAGCCTAGTCGATAGCGGCGGGAAGGTGGCTCACGCGTTCGGCCTGCGTTGGAAGCTGTCACGGGAGCTGCGCGCCTCTGAATTAGAATCTGGTCTCGACCTTGCCGCCGTGAATGGCGAGCCGAGCTGGACCTTAACGATGCCGGCACTGTACGTCATAAGTTCAGAAGGGATCGTCGAATACGCCGATATCAGCGCCGACTATACCCGACGTTGCGACCCGACCGAAGTCATTCCTGTCCTCAGATACATGATGCACTGACCTCCGACATTGGCCCGCCTCGGATTCCATAAAGCGTGTCCAGCCGTCCAGGGATGCCCTGCGCGGGTTTCATCGCGCGGTCGCCGGTGGCAATGTAGCTTTCGGACATAGAGCCCCGCGTAGTGCTGCTTTGGCATTGTACGGGCTCGGTCGTGATGGAAATAGTTGACGGTGAATACCAATGGAACTCCACCAGGTTCGGTACTTTCTAGCTGTCGCAAGCACGCTTAACTTCACGCGCGCTGCGGAGATGTGCAACGTCACGCAACCGGCACTGACCAAGGGTGTGCAAAAGCTGGAGCAGGAACTCGGGGGTGAACTCATCTACCGGGAACGTCAGCTCACCCACCTCACCGACCTGGGCAAAGCGGTGCTGCCCATGCTCGAACGCGCACTTGCCTCGACTGAGGCCGTTCGACGCCGCGCGCGCGAGTTTCAAAAAAAGGAAGTCGCGCCATTAACGATCGGTCTCGCCCCATCGATTTCGGCTTCGCTCGTCGTCGAGCCGATCGCCGAGATTCGCAAAATCGTCCCCGGCCTGCATGTTGAGTTGCGGGAAGAGCCGCCAAGCCGCCTCGTCGAGCTTCTTTTGGAGGGCGAGGTCAATGTCGCCCTGGTTGGTGATCTCTACGATAGACCGGAACGGATCGACGATTGGGCGCTGTTCGAAGAGCGCTATGTCGCCGTTCTCGCTCCATCGCACGAACTGGCGGACCGTCCAGTGATCGGAATGGACGCGCTACGTGAAGCCAATATTCTCGATCGCTCATATTGTGACGTGGCGCCCAAATTTCTCCGCCGCTGCTTTCCCGACGCGCCGCCGCGTCACAATCACCGCAGTTGCCGGGACTTGCACCTGCAGCATTTGGCGGCCGCGGGGTTTGGAATAGTGCTGGCTCCCGAGCATATGCCGCGGTTACCCACCCTGAAGGCGCTTCCGATCGAGGGCGATCCGGTATGGCGAGAGGTCCGGCTTCTTGCCGTGCAGGGCCGACGCTATTCACCGGCGCTGGACGCCTTCATCAAGGTTGTGCGCTTGCACGACTGGTCTCTTCATGCGGGATCGCCTCTCCAATCCGGGCGTCACAGCCACCTCGAAGCGACAGGCATGTCCGCATGACCATATTGCTTATTTTTTGAGATGCCCGGTGTGCAGATGACCGTCGAATTGATGTCCGATCATATAACCAAGACGCTCAGTCAGGTGCGCAACGAGCTTTTGGCGGGGCTCAACGACACGGACAGGAAGGCGTACCATTATCTTGTCGATTGGCTTCGCGACACTGATATCGCGTCACGCGCGTTGCAGGTCGGCGACACGGCGCCAGATTTTCTTCTGCCTGACGCAAATGGACGACTTCATTCGTCCGAGCAGCTTCGTGGCGAAGGGCCGCTCGTGGTTAGCTTCTATCGAGGCGGATGGTGCCCCTGGTGCAATGCTGAGCTTCGCGCTCTTCAAGCGGCCAAGGCCCAATTTGAAAGTCTGAAGGCGAGCCTTGTTGTCGTGTCTCCCGAGACCCGTGATCTGCCGAGGCAGCTGAAACGGCAGTTGAACCTCGACCTGACGATGCTCGCGGACGTCGACCATGGCGTGGCAATTTCTTACGGCGTCCTATTTCGTGTCCCTGACAAAACCAAAGCGCACTACTCCGGGCAGGGTTACGACTTCGGGCACCGTCACGGATCGACTGAATGGATGCTACCGATCCCGGCGACTTTCGTGATCGATCAAGACGGCATCGTCAGAAGCGCATTCGTCGACCCCGATTTTACGGTCCGCCAAGAACCATCCGACATCCTCAACAGAGTTCGTAAACTTGCCGGACCTCAGGCAGAGGACGCTTGCGCATCCGACAAATGAAGCTCCTGATCCACATGCTAGTGAAGGAGCAGCCGATGAAAATCGATTTGTCGGGCAAAACCGCGATTGTGACCGGCTCCACGAGCGGCATCGGTCTTGCCATTGCCAAGGGGCTTGCGGGAACCGGCGCGACCGTTGTCGTGAACGGTCGATCGGAAGCCGGTGTGGGCGCCGCGATCGTGTCGATCCCGAAAGGTGTGCCATTTGCCAAGGTGAGCGGGGTCGCCGCGGACGTGTCGGCGGCATCGGACCGTGCGAACCTGGTTGAGGCGGTGCCGAGTGCCGACATCCTGATCAACAACCCCACGATATTCGAGCCGAATGATTTCTTCGACACCAGCGATGAAGACTGGTCCCGCTTCTTCGATACGAACGTGATGTCAGCTGCGCGTCTGTCACGCGCTTACCTAAAGGGAATGCTCGAGCGCAATTGGGGCCGTATCGTTTTCGTTTCGTCGGAAGCCGACTTGAACATTCCGACGGAGATGATTCAATACGCTGCCAGCAAAACCGCGCAGCTTGCCATGTCGCGGGGGCTCGCGGAATTGACCAAAGGTACGGCCGTCACCGTCGATTCCATGTCGCCGGGACCGACTTTGCCTGAAGGCATCGAGACGTTCGTGAAGGAACTCGCCAAACAGAATGGACGGCTGGAAGAGGAAGCTGCGGCTCTCTTGGTCAAGCGGCATCGTTCGACGCAGTTGATCCAACGTTTCCCGCTCGTCTGAACTCGTCGGCTGGTCGTGGCAAATCTGTTGGTCATCGCGTGGGCCGCAACCTCGGCCCTCGGTTGTGAAAAATGACTTCACCAGCCTCGTCCCTTTGCCTCTCCACTCACTTTGATCTTGAGCGATGACCGGCGAGCCACCGCTGCGCCAACGGCCGATAGTTTCAACTCGCGCCGCATCGTTGATTTTTGCCCGCCGTGTCGATGGCATCAATTCCATAGCCAAAGGTCATTGGACCATCGCGTTTCGGCGGCCCTATTTTCGCTTGTCTGCAAAGGAATTCGGAAGATGAAGACCTACCACACACAGGCAGGTGGACGATGAATGCAATCTTTGTGACGGATCAGTCGTCCGGATCGGCAGCCTACGTCCTATCAGCCCTGCCGCGGGCAATCCAGGAACTTGCCCATGGCTCCCAGCATGTGATGTCGGACGGGCGCCATCGCCCAGCATTTCAAGCAAAGAGAACGAAAACGCTCTTGTACCTCAACCTATCGCTTCACCCATAGGAGCCACCATGACCAACGCAATCGCCGTGAACAACCCCGTCGTCGAAACGATCCTGAGCCGCAGGGCCACCAAGTATTACGACCCTGCCGCAACCCTGAGCGACGACCAGATCCGCGAGCTGGTGCGAATTGGCACCACTGCACCGACATCCTTCCACCTGCAGAACTGGCGCTTTATTGCCGTGCGTTCGCCTGAAGCCAAGGCTCGCTTGCATCCGATCGCTTGGAGTCAGCCGGCGATCACCGATGCGGCGGTTACCTTTATCGTCGTCGGCCAGTTGGCCGATTCCAGCGTAATTCCAGATCGTCTGGCCCCGGTGGTGGAAGCGGGCATCATGCCGGAACGGTTGGTGCCTGAATGGGAAAACCCGGCGCGGGATTTGTATATGGAATACCCGCAGCGTCAGCGCGACGAGGCCGTACGCACCGCCACCTTCGGCGCCGCGGCGATGATCTATGGGGCCCGCTCATGGGGCTTGGGCTCGACGCCGATGATCGGTTTCGACGACAAAGCTGTACACCTCGAGTTCGGACTGGCCGAGGACGAAGTGCCGGTCATGCTCCTGTCGGTAGGGGCGGAGCGTCCCGGAAACTGGCGGCAGAAGCCGCGCCGTCCGGTGGCCGATGTGCTTGATTTTGTATAATTTCTAGTAAAATCAGTTATTTACGGAGACTATAATGGCAAGATCTGCTGCGCTAAAGCCGGAACTGGTGCCGGCCGATTCGAAACCGACTCTCGATGCGTTCACCAAGAACGTCGGGTTCACCCCCAACATGATGGCGACCTTCGCGCAGAGCCCGATCGCGTTCAACGCCTGGGCCACGCTGTTCGGCTCCATGAGCAAGGCGCTCGACGTGAAGACGCGTGACAGCATTGGTCTCGCCGTCTCCGAAGTGAACGGGTGCAACTACTGCCTGACGGTTCACAGCTTTACGGCCGAGCACATGGCCAAGCTCTCGGCCGACGACATCATCCTTGCCCGGAAGGGCCATGCCAACGACCCGAAACGGGACGCCGCCGTCCAGTTCGCGCGCAAAATCATCGAGACAAGCGGCAAGGTCAGCGACGCCGATTTGAATACCGTCCGCGACGCCGGCTACACGGATGCGAACATCATGGAGATCGTCGCGCTGGTGGCTATGTACTCCCTGACGAACTTCTTCAACAACGTGTTCGATCCCGACAAGGACTTTCCCGCCGTTACGCCGGCAGGGTCGATCTGAACTCCATCCGCTTGCATCGACGCTCTCTGAGGGTCCTTGGAGGACATATGTGATGCGAGCGGAACGCCAAAGCCCGGATGCGTCCAGGAACGAGCCTTGGATACGTGTCCGGGTTTTTCGCCTGTGCCGACGAGGTTAGAAACACTTGATTATTTTTCCGGGGCAAAAGCATGAACACGTCACAGAAGGTTGTTGTCGTCACTGGCGCGTCGCAAGGCGTCGGCGCCAAAGTGGTAGAGGCATTTCGAGCGCTCGATTACCGCATTGTCGCAACTTCGCGGTCGATCAAGCCGTCGGACGACGAGAACGTGCTGAGCGTCGCCGGTGACATCGGCGATCCCGCAACGGCACAACGTGTCATTTCCGAAGGTATTGCGCGATTTGGCCGGATCGATACGCTGGTGAACAACGCCGGGACCTACATCGGAAAGCCTTTCCCCGAGCACACCGCGGAAGATTACGCCGCCGTGATGAATGTGAACATGGCGGGCTTCTATCACATCACGCAACGCGCGATCGCCGAGATGGAAAAGCATTCGAGTGGCCACGTGGTAAGCGTCACTGCCAGCATAGGTGACGCGGCGGCGATTAGCGGGGTCTATTCGGTGTTGGCGGCTATGACGAAGGGCGGCATCAACGCTGCCACGAAGTCACTGGCGATCGAGTATGCGAAGAAGGGCATTCGCGTGAACGCCGTCGCTCCCGGAATCATAAAGACGCCGATGCATGCGCCTGACACTTTCGAAGCGCTGGGAGCTTTGCATCCTATCGGACGCATGGGGGAAACAGGCGATATTGCCAACGCCATCCTCTTTCTCGACTCGGCACCGTTCATCACCGGAGAGATCATGCACGTCGACGGTGGGCTAAGTGCTGGCCACTGACTGCGGCATCGCAGATATTTCGCTCCTCGGCTGGGTACGAACCTGATCGGCTATTGCGAGGTGCGCGAGATCGTCGCTTCGACGGCTTTCTTCAGGTGCCGGAGGTAACTGCGCTTAGAAGAAACTCGGAGAGGGCGGAGGAATTGACGGACGAAAGAAGGCCGCAATACTACTGCAGGGACTACTGGACGCTTCGGATGATGGCGAATGCACGAACACAGGCCAACCTCCAGATCCTTGCAACCCCTTGTTTCAGGAGCATTCCATGAAATCGGTTGAGATCAAACCCATTCATAGCAATGATTTTGATGCTTGGCTTCCACTGTGGAAAGGCTATCAGCGCTTTTACGAAGTGGATATCCCCGAATCCGTGACGCTCAAGACCTGGGCACGCTTCCTGGATCCGCTCGAGCCGATGCATGCGGCGCTCGCCATGGTCGGCGAACAGGCATCGGGGCTGGTGCATTGGATCTATCATCGATCCACCTGGACGGTGGAAGACTACTGCTATCTGCAGGACCTGTTTGTTGCAGACGATGCCCGAGGTAGCGGTATCGGCCGTGCTCTGATCGAACATGTCTACGCGGATGCTAGACGTCGTGGGGCATCCCGCGTGTACTGGCTGACTCACGAATCCAACCATAACGCCATGCAGCTTTACGACCGCGTCGCTGATCGCTCGGGTTTCATCCAATACCGAAAGCGATTTGCCTGACAGGCAGGATCGGTTCGTCCTCAGGATTCGTGCGGCGCATCGGCGATTCTAACAAGGTTGCGATAGATGGTTGCCGTCGGGATTTTGAAGTGGGGCCGGCCAGCTCCGCGGACGAGTTGGCTCGTTATGTGTCCGATCAGCTCGCGCCTAGGGCCATGTGTCCCCTGCAACCGGTGTGTAACTACGATAAGATGCCCGAGCGTTTCAAGTTCCCGAGGCCTATGTCTGAAGTCGATTGGCTAAGCCATCTTTTGCAAATCATCACCGTTACTGGCCAGCTCGAAGTCCGCTGCGTCTACGGTGCGCCATGGCGTGTGGCTTGGGACCGGGCGGCGGCGAACGAAATTCCCTACCATGTCATAGTCAAGGGCCGGGCTATTTTGGAGGATCCCGAGACGAGAACAGCAAGGGAGCTCGTGAGCGGAGATATCGTGCTGTTGCCTCACGGCGCCGCGCATGTTCTGCACGACGGTAGCGGACAGACGCCGATCGGTACGCACGAAAGCAGGAACTCTGCCGGATGGACACTGAGCGAGAACGATGGCCAGGGCGAGCAACTGGATCTGTTGTGTGGGCGATTTTTCATCGCGCCGCCCCATGATCGACTGATCCGTAACTACCTGCCAACAAATCTGGTGGCGCGGGCTATGGAGCACCATCGACAAGATGGTATCGAGTCTGCTTCGAACCAACTGGTCAGTTTGGTGGGGCTCATGCGCACTGAGTCCTCCGGCGACCGAGCGGGAGGACGCGCCGTTCTCAACGCGCTTTCTTCGGCCCTGTTTACACTGGTACTGCGTGCGGCGAGCGAATCCGAGAAAGCCCCCGAAGGCTTGCTGGCGCTCGCCGGCCATCCGCGATTGGCTCCAGCCATTGCGGCGATGTTTGCCGATCCAACGCGGTCCTGGAAACTGCCTGATCTGGCGGACTTGTGCGGCATGTCGCGTGCTACGTTCATGCGGCACTTTCAGGACAAGCTAGGTTGCTCTGCCCTCGACTTGTTGACCGATCTCCGCATGAGTCTAGCAGCCAACGAGTTGAAGAAGCCGGCGGTCAGCACCGAGGCTGTGGCCGAGACGGTCGGGTATCAGTCTGTTTCGGCATTCCGCCGCGTGTTCGCCGAAAGGATGGGCATGACGCCGGGTGAATGGCGCCGACTGGCGCACAATCGCGAGTAAACGCGCGGCCTGTGGGTCAAGCACGTCATTTGATCCTTTTGCGCATCATATTGAGCCAATTCAGTCTCGATATTTGCACTGACGGCAGTAAATTCGGCTCCGTAATCACTTGATGAGGAGCCACCCAATGAACTACATCAGTATCGCCTCTAATGATAAGGCAGTCGCCGAACCAGTTGGAATCCACAGGCTTGCGGCTTCCGAGTGGCCGCTGCCGACGAATGCCGTCATCGAAACCATTCTGAGCCGTAGTGCTGCCAAGTACTACGACCCCAACGCCACTCTGAGCGACGATCAGATTCGCGACCTCGTGCGGATCGGCACGTCTGCGCCGACTTCCTTTCATCTGCAGAATTGGCGGTTTATCGCCGTCCGTACACCCGAAGCAAAGGCTCGGTTGCGGCCGATCGCCTGGAATCAGCCCGCGATCACCGAAGCTGCCGTTACCTTCATCATCATCGGCCGGCTGGCCGATGCCAGCACCGTCCCCGAGCGCCTTGCCCCGGTAGTAGAGGCCGGCATCATGCCGGCGCACGTGGTGCCTGAATGGGAAGCTCCCGCTCGCGGGCTGTATGACGATCAGCCCCAACGGCAACGCGACGAGGCGGTGCGCACTGCTACTTTTGGCACCGCGGCGATCATCTATGCCGCTCGCTCCCTCGGCCTCGGTTCCACACCGATGATCGGTTTCAACGCAGAGGCGGTGCACAGCGTGTTCAACCTCGCTGAAGACGAAATCCCAGTGATGCTGCTGACCGTCGGACCGGAGCGGGCCGGCAACTGGCCTCAGAAGCCGCGCATGCCGGTCGCCGATGTCCTGGACTTCGCATAATTCTCAACTCAACCAATAACTTATGGAGACCATGATGCCTAGAACTATTACCCTGAAGCCGGAACAGGTGCCGGTCGAATCGAAACCGACTCTCGATGCGTTCACCAAGAACATCGGGTTCACCCCCAACATGATGGCGACCTTCGCGCAGAGCCCGATCGCCTTCAACGCATGGGCCACCCTGTTCGGCTCCATGAGCAAGGCGCTCGACGTGAAGACGCGTGACAGCATTGGTCTTGCAGTTTCCGAAGTGAACGGTTGCAACTACTGCCTGACGGTTCACAGCTTTACCGCCGAACATATGGCCAAGCTTTCGGCCGACGAAATCATGCTCGCCCGGAAAGGCCATGCCAACGACCCGAAGCGGGACGCCGCGGTCCAGTTTGCGCGCAAAGTCATCGAGACCCGAGGGCAGGTCAGCGACGCCGATCTGAAAGCTGTCCGCGACGCCGGCTACACGGATGCGAACATCATGGAGATCGTCGCGCTGGTGGCGACATACTCGCTCACGAACTTCTTCAACAACGTGTTCGATCCAGACAAGGACTTTCCTGCCGTGAAACCAGCAGGGTCGATCTGAACTTCTCAAGCGCGGATGCGCCCAGCAGCTATTTATGGGCGCATCCGGCTTCACACCGCATCGATGGCATTGTTTCTATAGCCGCAGATCATTGGACCATCGAGTTACGCGGTCGTAGTTTCGGAAGTCTGCAAAGGAATTCTGAAGATGACCATATACCACAGTCAGGGAGACGGACGATGAAGGCAATTGTCGTAACGGATCAGGCGGCCGGAACGGCCGGAATGACGCTCCTTGAGCAGCCCGAGCCACAGCCAGCGATAAACGACGTAGTGGTTCAGGTTCATGCATCAGGATTCACCTGGGATGAGTTGACATGGCCCTCGACCTGGACCGACCGTCTCGGCCGTGACAGGACGCCGGTTATTCCCGGGCAGGAGCTGGCTGGAGTGGTCACCGCACTCGGCTATGGCACGACGGGGCTGTCAGTGGGACAACGGGTGTTCGGCCTCACGGACTCGTATCGCAGCGGCACTCTGGCGGAGTATGTGGCGATCGAGGCACGCAATCTCGCGCCGCTGCCAGCCGACGTTGACTTCACCGTCGGCGCGAGTGTGGCCATGCCCGGCCTGACCGCATGGCAGGGACTTTTCCAGCACGGTCGCCTTCAGGTGGGGCAGAGTATCCTCGTGCACGGCGCGGCAGGGGCAGTCGGTTCGATGGTAAGCCAGCTCGCACGTGAGGCCGGAGCCTATGTCATCGGCACCGGACGTTCTGCCCATCGCCAGACAGCGCTAGGCTTCGGCGCGCATGAGTTCATCGATCTCGAAAACGACACCCTGGAAGACGTCGGCAGCGTCGATCTGGTTTTCGATGTCTTCGGCGGCGACATAGCGAAGCGGTCCGCAGGCCTTATTCGAGCCGGAGGAACGTTGGTGACGATCGCCGGGCCGACCGAGGCACGACCTGCCAACGGCCGAACAATTGACTTTGTTCTCGTGTCCGATCGCGCGCAACTGGGTGAGATCATCCAGCGGGTGCGTATCGGCCGACTGCGGACGAACATCGGCAATATCGCGACCCTCGACGAAGCCGTCGCCGCTTTCAATCCGACCAAGCGGATCAGCGGGAAGACGATCATTCGCGTTCGTCCATGAGGACTCTGGGGGAGGGCGAGCGGCTCCGCCCCTCTCGTTGATCATCGTTGCCTTTTGGGTCGCGGTGATCGTTTCAGAAAGCATCCAGACGCAAGATTCGGCCATGTCCCTGCGTGGTTTGGCCGCTCACCTAGGAGAGAGAAAGTGACAGTCAATCATCCAATTTTCACACGCTGGCCGGCGCAGTACCCCGATCGGCTGCAGCTCTTTTCGCTGCCGACGCCCAATGGGGTGAAGGTCGGGATCATGCTCGAGGAGACGGGCCTTTCCTATGAGCCGCACCGCATCGACATCATGGCCAACGAAAACCACGATCCGGCTTTTCTCGCGCTCAATCCCAATGGCAAGATTCCCGCGATCCACGACCCCGACGGGCCAAGCGGAACGCCGCTTGCGCTGTTCGAATCCGGCGCGATCCTCCTCTATCTTGCCGACAAGACAGGGCAATTTATCTCGGCCGATCCGAACACCCGCTACGAGACGATCCAGTGGGTGATGTGGCAGATGGGCGGAGTGGGGCCAATGTTCGGCCAGGTCGGCTTTTTCAACAAATTTGCGGGCAAGTCCTATGAGGACAAGCGTCCGCGCGACCGCTATGCAACCGAATCTGCCCGGCTGCTCGGCGTTCTCGATAACAGGCTCGAGGGTCGCGACTGGGTGATGGGCGCTGACTACAGTATCGCGGATATTTCGCTCCTCGGCTGGGTGCGCAACCTGATCGGTTTTTACGAAGCGCGCGAGCTCGTCGGGTTCGATCGCTTTCATCATGTACAGGCGTGGCTCGACCGCGGCCTCGCCCGTCCGGCGGTTCAGCGCGGAATTCAAGTAACGGCGGCCTAGAGCGGGTTCTTCGCCGAGCTGGGAGGCGCCGCAGGCATCAATAACGATCGTCTATCGACTCTATGGCGAGAGATGATTTCCCTCGCCAGCATTGGAAAGTCATTCTTCAACGCACGGTCCGATGAATTCCAGGATCAAGTGCCGCGATGGCGCGGCACCAGCGACTGGCGCCGATCGAACGACAATAACGATGCGAAAGAGAAAGATACTGATGTCCCAGGAAGCCTACGACATTGTCATTGTTGGCGCCGGTGCAGCCGGCTGCGTCGTCGCGAGTTATCTCGCGGAGCACACCGTGGCCTCGATCGCTTTGATCGAGGCGGGCGACAACGATCGCGATCCGTTGATCCACATTCCTGCCGGCTTTGCCAAAATACTGGCCCACGATCGGCATGTCTGGAAATACGAGACGATTCCCCAGCACGGCACCAAGCGAGCATATCGCTCCGGCAAGGTTCTCGGCGGCGGCTCCTCGATCAATGCAATGGCCTACGTCCGTGGCCAAATCGGCGACTATGCGGCGTGGCAGGAGGCGGTTGGCAGCACCGGCAGATGGTCGTACGAAGACCTGCTTCCCGTCTTCATGGCGCAGGAAGACAACGACACCTTCCACGACAACTATCATGGCATCAATGGCGGCCTGGCAGTCCAGCTGCCCAAGGGCATCAATGAGCTGAACCAATATTGCCTCAAGGCATTCCAGGAATATGGGATTCCCTATAATCCCGACTATAACGGCAAGAGCCAGATCGGCGTCTCGCCGGTGCAGTCCACGGTTGGAAATCAGCGGCGGTGCAGTGCTGTCGACGCTTATCTGCGTCCGCATCTCGCCTCGGGCCGCGTAACCCTGCTCACCGGCAAGACCGTCGTTCGCATCCTCGTCGAAAACAAGCGGGCCGTGGGCGTCGAACTCATGGGCAATGACCCGGAGCGGATCCTGGCCGGCGACGTTGTGTTGTCGGCCGGCAGCGTCCATAGCCCGACGATCCTCATGCACTCTGGCATCGGGCCAGGCGAGCAGCTTCGCCAGCAGGGCATCACAGTTATCGTCGATTCTCCGGAAGTAGGCGAAAATCTGCAGGACCATCCGATGGTACCGGTCCGTGCTTATGTGACGGGTGATCTCGGCTACCAGGCTGCGGCGCATGGGCTTGGCAGCGTAAAGGCAGGCCTGCGCTATTTCGTGACGAAGGATGGCCCGGCGTCGGGCAACGGCATCGAGACGGTCTCCCACTGGAATCCGTCCGACTTCACCGCCGCACCCACGATCCAATGCTATCACGCTCCTATCATCGCGAACCAGGAACTCAGCCCGAC
The DNA here is from genome assembly GCF_030272695.1 of Martinezella calliandrae. Classification (GTDB taxonomy): domain Bacteria; phylum Pseudomonadota; class Alphaproteobacteria; order Rhizobiales; family Rhizobiaceae; genus Rhizobium; species Rhizobium calliandrae. The sequence goes on along the minus strand of NZ_JARFYN010000017.1, from coordinate 192,938 downwards.
AGGTGACCGCTCCGGCATTACCTTCGAACTCGTAGTGCTTCGGCCTAAGAGCCGCGGCTGGGTACGGTTGGCCGACAGCGACCCGACTTCGATGCCCCTCATCCACCCGAACTTCATCGGCGAGGAAGAAGACTTGAAGGCCGTGGTGGGTGCAGTGCGCGCGATCCGCAAGGTTATGGCGCAGGAGTCGTTGGCGCCCGTGATCGAGGAAGAAATCGAGCCCGGGCCGCGCATCCAGTCTGACGCCGAGATCGCTGAATGGGCAAAGCGCGCGGTAACGACAATGTGGCACCCGGTCGGCACGTGCCGGATGGGCCAGGATGCGCGCGCAGTCGTTGACGCGAGGCTCAGGGTCCGCGGGGTTGATGGCCTCCGCGTGATCGACGCCTCGATCATGCCGAACATCACCAGCGGCAATACCAACGCCCCGACACAGGCGCTCGCACGCCACGCCACAGCGATGATGGTCCAGGATCTGAAGCGGTCCTAAGGAGCTCTCGCGCAAGCGCGGGGAATATCCGGCCGCATAGCCGAGATAATCGCCGCGGTCGCCGTCCGAGAATCGCTCACCATGGCGTCTTCTCGGGCACGCGCGATTAGGGACCCTCGACCTACTTGCGCGAGCTGCACGAGGACAAGGCGGGAGAGCAGGCATGAACATCACCGGCAAGCGTGTCCTCATTACCGGCGGGTCAAGTGGGATAGGTCTCGCGCTGGCGCGGATATTGTTGGCGAAGGGTGCGAAAGTTGCCATCAGCGGACGCTGCCCGGAAGCCGTCGCCAAGGCTGTTCGGTCGCTGCAAACCAGGAGCGTCCAGATTCGCGGCATAACGTCCGACGTCGTGACGGCCGATGGCGGCGACGCGAGGCTCGAACAGGCCTTTGCCGCCCTCGGCGGTCTCGATGTCCTTGTGAACAATGCCGGCAGGGCGCCGGCCGATCGTCTGGAGAACATGGACGAAGCCGAGTTGCAGGCCGTGATCGACGTGACCGCCCCGATCCTCCTGACGCGGGCCGCGTTGCCGCTGCTGCGCGACAGTGGCGACGCCATGGTGGTGAATGTTTCCTCCCGTGGCACACAGCGCGGCGCGCCGTTCCGCGCGACCTATGATGCGGTCAGGGTCGGGCTTGCCCATGTCGGGGAAGCGCTGCGGCGCGGCTTGAAAAGGAAGGGCATCCATGTCCTGACCGTCTATCCCGACGGGATGGACATGCCGATGCTGAAGTCAAAGCGCACGGGGTCCGAACTTGGCGTCTCGCGTGAACCGGCGTCGGCTATTGCCGAGGCCATCGTGGGAGGCATGGAGACCGGCGCGTTCCAGGTGATCCGCTGCGGCCAGATCAGGCTCAGATGATCAGCGGCAAATTGGCGAGGAGGTCGATAAATGACACAGTCCTTTGTAGAACAGTGGAGCCGCGGTGTTGTCGATGCGGAACCCTGTCCGCGTGAGCTGGGTCGTGAAGCGCCGCCCTGGCGGGGCATGGTGCTCATGGCCTGCGTGCTCGCATCCTCTATGGCCTTCATCGATGGGACCGCGCTGCCCGTCGCGCTGCCGAGATTGCGTGCCGATTTCGGTGCGGACCTTGCCTCCGTTCAATGGGTCCTCAACGGGTATATGCTGGCGCTCGCCTCGCTGACACTGATCGGCGGCGCGCTGGCAGATGCTTATGGCAAGGCGCGCATGCTCGCGCTCGGCTGCGTCCTGTTCGGTCTGGCGTCTGCGGCTTGCGCGATGGCGCCTTCGCCCGCCTGGCTGATCACCGCGCGCGTCGTGCAAGGAGCAGCCGCGGCGATCGTCACGCCCGCGAGCCTCGCCCTGATTGGGGCCACATATCCGCGCGCGGAGCGGAACCGGGCGATCGGGATATGGGCCGCAGCGTCGGCGCTCACGACCGCCGGAGGTCCTGTCCTCGGCGGCTGGTTGACCGAGACCTTCGGCTGGCCGTCCGTGTTCTGGATCAACCCGCCGATCGCGGTCGTCACAGTTGGAGTCCTGCTGATCTTCGCGCCTAAAGATGGCCGCATCCATCGCAGGTTCGACGTGATCGGCGCCGCGATCCTGGCTTCAGCGCTTGGAGCGCTCGCCTGGGCGCTCAGCCAGATCGGCCCCGATGGAGCTCAGGCCGCCGCCGACGCGCCGGCCGAAATGGGGACGGTGCTCACGATCGTCACCGGGCTCGGCATTGTCGGTCTCGCCCTCTATGCGTTCTGGGAGGGCAGAAGCAAACATCCGATGACGCCGCCTCGCCTGGTGGCGAACCACGCCTTCCTCGGGTTGAATGTCGCGACGCTGATGATCTATGGGGCGGTCTCGGTCATGTTCTTCCTGCTTCCGTTCGATCTCGTCGACCGCCGTGCCCTCTCGTCGACCGATGCCGGGCTGGTATTCTTGCCCTTCACACTCGGTGTCGGCCTCCTGTCGGGCGTGTTCGGCGGGTTGGCGGACAAGATTGGTGCGCGCACCATGCTTATCGTGGGGCCGGCAGGCGCCGCGCTTGCTTATGTCTGGATGGCAGTCAGCCGGGAAGGATCCCTGCTGCTCGGTGTGATTGGGCCCATGACGCTGCTTGGCCTTTCCTTCGCCGTGCTCGTGGCGCCGCTTACCGCGTCCGTCCTGTCGAGCGTCGACCAGGCGGACGAAGGGCTTGCCTCCGGCATCAACAATGCGGCGAGCAGAATTGCGCAGCTTGCCGGTGTGGCACTCGCCGCCGGTGTGGCGTCTTTCGACTCCGGCTACGAAGTCGGTCTCGCCGTAGCCGCCCTGACCTCGCTCGGCGGCGCCATTATAGCTGCAGTTACCCCGACTCCGGCGGCGGCGACAACAGGCGGCCCGGAAGGGGCTTAGAGCGATATCGGATATGTCCGAGCGCCGCTGGCAGCGGGAGCAGTCCGCGTCAGGTACGATGTCAGCGGCGGCCGCTCGCTGCAACGGTTGCTAAAAAGCATTTCAGCAGATCGGCGCGGCCTTCAGCGACCAGCTGGTGCTCTGTCTTCGGACGAATTTAAGTGTTCGGCGAGCATGGACGGCCTGGCGTTGCGCCGAGTCGAAACCTGTCACGCACAATTGCATTTAAATCGATTTCGGGATTGGGTTATGAACCGGCAACGACTGCGGCTTGCCGCAACTTCGCGTGATGGTCGGGCGTTTTGCGTTTTCGAGAGCGTCGGTGGCTATGGTGGATCGCAGGCGGCCCTGTGGCCAACGCCAAAGCGCGTCTAGATTGCAAAATGAGCGCTATCAGCGCGCCAGCAGTAATCGAAACTATGGTCTCGACTTATGGGATACTTTCCTATCGCGTATCTATCTTCTCTGGCATAAAGGCGCGAGCCCGCTAATGGAGAATTTCATGGAAATGGGAATTGCGGGGCTTCCTGCCCCTCAGCTCGAGCATGTCCGGTGGATCGATGAAAGTGGCGATGAGCGTAGCCCGTTGACCTTGGCGGAGTTGGGCCAGGGTTTCAGGATACTGTACTTCTTTCAAGATTGGTGTGCGGCCTGTCATAGTCACGGTTTTCCCACATTTGCCGCACTTGCGAACGGACTTCGCGATAAGGAAGTCGGTTTGGCAGCCATCCAGACTGTATTCGAGGGTTCGGAAGTCAACACCTTCAGCCGTCTGCGGGAAAATCAACTACGATATGGACTACGCGTTCCCTTTGGGCATGCGGTTGCCGTCTCGGCTTCACGGAAGGCGGTACCCGCGATTATGGAGGCATATTGCTCCGGGGGCACCCCCTGGTTTGTCGTGATCGCGCCCGATGGCCGCGTCGTATGTGATGGGTTTCTGCTGGCGGCCGATAGTCTCATCCAGGCACTCCGGCCCCTCGCCAATTGACTGAAAGGGCGGCCTCATCGCAATTTATGGCATTACGGATACGACCGGGCGTCATTGACTTTGAGGCTCTTTCAGGTTTTCGCGGGATTCGTTGTTAGCACATTCGGGGAAGTGCGGGTCCGGGCGTTCCAGACATGTCACCGAGCGTACCAACTGCGACGGCTTTAACCCATCTCAATTACCTGTTGTTATCGACTTCATTGCAGTTCGACATTTCCAATTCCTCAAGGTTGCCGCCAATCTATTTCGGATATCGAGGTTCCAGATGAAACATCCCGTCTCATTCGCCTAGCTCGTTCGTCCACGAATTTAAAATCGGAGCTATGCGATCTAGGCGCTGTTTCAATAATTGCCTGTCCGTGAATACGTCCCTATGGAGGTCGTTTTGTCCCTGAAGAAGCTTGCAATTGCCGTCTCACTGTACTCCCTCGCCGCCGGAGCGGGGCATGCCGCTGATATCGTCGTGTCGTCCAAGATCGATACCGAAGGGACCCTCCTCGGCAATGTCATCGCACTTGCGCTGGAGGCGAATGGCATCAAGACACAGGATCGCATCGCTCTTGGTGCGACGCCCGTTGTTCGCAAAGCGATTACCGCTGGTGAGATCGATATCTATCCGGAATATACCGGCAATGCCGGTTTTTTCTTCAACAAGGCAGATGACCCCGCCTGGAAAAACATCGACAAAGGCTATGCCATGGCGAAAAAGCTCGACTACGACGCCAACAAGTTCGTCTGGTTGACGCCGTCGCCAGCCAACAATACCTGGGCGCTCGCGGTACGCAACGACATTGCAGGTCCCAAGAAGCTGAAGACGATGTCGGAGTTCGGCAAGTGGGTTGCCGGAGGCGGAGCCGCGAAGCTTGCGGCCTCCGCTGAATTCGTCAATTCCGCCGGCGCGCTTCCGGCCTTCCAGACGACTTACGGCTTCACGCTGAAGCCTGAACAGAAAATCGTTCTGTCAGGAGGAGATACCGCGGCCACGATCAAGGCCGCAGCCGACCAAACCAACGGTGTTAATACAGCCATGGTTTACGGAACGGACGGTGCGATTGAAGCAGCCGAGCTTACAGTCCTTGAGGACGACAAGAGTGTGCAGCAGGTCTATGCGCCAACGCCAATCATTCGCGAGGTGGTGCTGAAGGCCCACCCGGAGATCGAGGAAATCCTTGCGCCGATCTTCAGGAGCCTGACCGCCGAGGAGTTGCGCAAGCTTAACGCGAAGATCCAGGTTGACGGCCAGCCGGCAAAATCGGTTGCCGCGGATTATCTGAAGCAGAATGGCTTCTTGAAATAACCCGCAGGATTCGAGCAACTTTCTTCCGATCAAGGCGACGCTGCTTTGGTTCGTCTCTTCATCCTCCCAGGGGCCGGCACCCCAGCGAAGATTTCGCGCACTCGGCAGCCTTGGCGAGATGAGGGTTCGTCGTGAACGCAGTTGGCGATAGCGATCGCGGTTTTTGCGGCAAACAGCTCGACCGCAGCTTCTGCCGCGGTATGGGGATCGCTAACGTTTGCGAAAATGCCCCTCATATCGATTCCCTGCCAATTCGATAGACTGCAGCATTATCCTGTCTTTCACGCAGGCCTTTGTATGCGGGATGCTGAAGTTTTCCGTCATCCGTCCAAGCTCGATATTCGATTTCAGCAATGAGGGTCGGCTGCACCCAGATCGCGCCTTTGCGCTTAAGCTCCACGGGCGGTTTGGCCGTCTTTAACTTATCGAGATCCTGCCGGAGGCGGATTGTCTCGCGTTCTTTGAAGCCGGTGCCTACACCGCCGACATAGACGAGATCGTTGCCGCGATAAGCGGCGAGCAGGAATCGGCCAATACCGCCCAGCGCCGCCACGGAGGGTTCATAGCCGATGATGAAAAAGCTGTCGCTTAGGACGCATTTGATCTTGAGCCAGTCACCGAGACGGCCCGATCGATAGGGCGCATCGGCATCGTAAACTTAACGGCAACGAAGACAGGTCATGACGCCGGCCGAGTTTGTCGGTCACGCTCGGGCGATTTTCGCCCACAGGTTCATCGCCGCTGAACGCAATTCGCGATGATGGCCGGAGGAGATGTCGTGGCGGGGATGTGGAACAGGTTGGCGATGGGATCGTGGATGGAGACGAAACGCTGAAGATGTCGCTGTGACTTGAAGCGTTTCATAATCCGCTCTCGTCGCCGGATCGGCTGATGGGAATTTTCCGCCCGATTGTTTAAGCCCTTGTGTGAGCGATGCTCGACACCCGGCATGACGTCCCGCTTTGCGACATCGTAGGAGCGAAGCTTATCGGTGATCATCACCCGTGTCGATCGTCCCTGGCTCTTCAACAGCTTGCGCATTAGGCGCTTGGCCGCCTTGGCGTTACGGCGGCTTTGCACCGGAACGTCGAGGACGAAACCGTCCTGATCCACAGCGCGCCAGAGCAAGTGCTTCCTACCACGGATCGAAACGACGGCCTCATCGAGATGCCACTTGTCGCCGAGCCGACCGGATGAGCGCCGGCGGATCTCGTTGGCGAAGGCACGTCCGAATTTCTCCGCCCAAAGCCGGACTGTCTGGTGCGAGACAATGATCCCCCGCGCCGCCAGCATGTCCTCGACCATCCGAAGGCTAAGGGGAAAGCGGAAATAGAGCCACACAGCGTGGGCGATGATTTCGGGAGGAAAGCGATGGCGGCGATAGAGCGGATCACGGTCGGTCATGGCCCGTCGTCTCACATCGTCATCCACGATTGCGCACCGCTTTGAGGATGCCGGTCAGTAACGCCGGATCGATCGCCGCACTCATGCGAAGTGTCGTGTCGCCGATACCGATTTCGACAAGGTCCGTCCTGACCGCCTCGAAACGCGTGAACTTCTCCTCTCGGTCTCCCTCGCAATCAAGTCGCCGTATCGAGCCGGATGCAAGTGCCGCACGACGCCACCCAAGGCGCTATTTCCCGGCTATTTCGTGCGTGTGACATTTATTAAGGCGCAAGTTGCCACTTCGGGCCTAGTGCCATTTGTTACGGACCCATCCACATCAGCGCATGATTGCAACTTATTTCCCCACTTTGCCGCAGGAAGAGAAAGCCGTTTCTTATAATACATGTAATCTACGTATTTTATAGATTATCGAAGCGGCAGCGCGGTGCGGGCGCGATAATCGGATAATCGATATATGTCCTATCTTTTGAGCCTTCTCGACAAAAGCCCCATCGAAGCCGGAAAAAATGCGACGGATGCGCTGCGGGCCACCACCCGGCTGGCGGTTCGAGCAGAGGAGCTTGGCTATCATCGTTTTTGGGTGGCGGAGCACCATAATATGGCGAACCTGGCGAGTTCCGCGCCGGAGGCGCTGATCGGCTATCTGCTGGCCAAGACATCGAAAATCCGCATCGGCTCCGGTGGCGTGATGCTGCAGCACTATAGCGCCTACAAGGTGGCGGAGACCTTCAATCTGCTTTCGTCGCTGGCGCCAGGTCGAGTCGATCTCGGCGTCGGCAAGGCACCGGGCGGCTTTCCTCTGTCGACACGGGCGCTGCAGGTGGCGGTCGATCCGGAGCGCAAGCCGAGCTTTGCCGACCAACTTGCTAATATCAACACCTATCTTTCGGATGGATCCTCGGTGGACGACGTCATCGCAACGCCACTTCCATCGATCGCGCCGGAACGCTTCTTGCTCGGCGCCTCCGTCGACAGCGCCAAGCTGGCGGCAGAGAAAGGCTTTGAGTTGGTCTTTGCCGGCCATCTGAACGGTGATCCTGAAAATCTTCGCAAGACCTTTGAAGCTTATGAGGCGGCAAGTGGCGGCAAGAGCCCGATCCTGGCCCTTTCGGCCTTTGCCGCCGAGAGCGAGCAGCAGGCGCGCGCGCGTGTCGGTGATCTCCGCATCGTCAAGGTTTTCCTTCCCGACGGTCAGACGGTCAATGTCGGGAGCGAGGAACAGGCCGCCGAATTCGCCCGCCAGGCCGGCGTCGACGACTATCGGACTGAAGAGAAGGTGCCGAGCGTGCTGCACGGCACGGCGGCGCAGATCCACAATGTGCTGGACGAACTGCACAGTCGCTACGGCGTCAAGGAATTCATTCTCGACACCCCGGCGCTGACGGCGGCCGAGCGTCTCTCCTGCATCGAGCTGCTCGCCAAGGAGCGGCTCTCCCTCGTCGCTTGATATTCCTGAAGAGGATTGCTCCCATGGCTCAGAAACACATCACGTTCGGCATCATGCTGCAGGGCCCTGGCGGCCATATGAACGCCTGGAAACATCCGAGCGGTCCGGCCGACGCCAGCGTCAATTTTGGCTTCTTTGTCGACACGGCGCGCAAGGCGGAGGAAGCCGGTATCGCGTTCGCTTTCGTCGCCGACGGCCTCTATATCAACGAGCAATCGATCCCGCATTTCCTCAATCGCTTCGAGCCGATCTCGATCCTGGCGGCGCTTGCCGCCTCCACTGCGAAGATCGGCCTCGTCGGCACGGTTTCGACCTCCTATAGCGATCCCTTCACCATCGCGCGGCAATTCGGCTCGATCGATCTGATCAGCGGCGGTAGGGCAGGGTGGAATGCGGTGACTTCGCCGCTAGAAGGGTCGGGCCGCAACTACAGTCGCGAGCACCCAGATCACGAGCTGCGCTACGAGATCGCCGATGAGTATCTCGATGTGATCAAGGGCCTTTGGGATTCATGGGATGACGACGCATTCATCCGCAATCGCGAAACAGGCGTCTTCGTCGACAAGAAAAAGCTACGGCGGCTGAACCACAAGGGTCGTTTTTTCCGCGTCGAAGGGCCGCTGAATATCGGCCGTTCCAAGCAGGGCCAGCCGGTCGTCTTCCAGGCGGGCGCGTCGGACTCCGGTATCCGCCTTGCCGCCAAGCATGCTGATGCCGTGTTTACCAATGGCGGCCCGATCGAGGATGCGCAGGCCTTCTATCGCCAGCTCAAGGACAGCGTGATCGCACATGGACGGTCGGCTGCAGAGGTCGGTGTCTATCCTGGCATCGGCCCGATCGTCGGCGCGACGAAGGACGAGGCGGAGGCAAAATATCAGGCAATCCGCAATCTTGTCACCATCGAAGAGGCGCTGCTCTATCTCGGCCGTTTCTTCGATCATCATGATTTCAGCGTCTATCCGCTGGACGAGCCCTTCCCCGACCTCGGCGATATCGGCCGTAACAATTTCCGCGCCACCACCGATCGCATCAAAAAGACGGCACGTGAAAAGGGGCTGACGCTGCGCGAAATCGCACTTGATTCCGCAACCCCTCGCACCGCCTTCATCGGCACGGCGGAACATATCGCCGATGAGATCATCCGCTGGGTGGATCAGGGTGCCGCCGACGGCTTCATCCTTGGCTTCCCGGTGATCGCCGAAGGCTTCGACGACTTCGCCAGACACGTCCTGCCGATCCTTACCAAGCGCGGCTATTTCGACCCCGTGTTGAAGGGCTCGACACTGCGTGATCATCTGGGGCTGCCCTATCGCGAGAGCCGCTATGCGCAGGCCAAAGACGAAGCCGAACAAGGAAGGGCGATCCGTGCTTGAGGCACGATCGGCGCTGCCATGAACATCATCACCCAGCATCGTCGACCGACTGATGACATCGAGAAGGCAATAGCCTCCTTTCTCGACGAGATCATTGCCCTGCGTCATGATCTGCATCGCTATCCGGAGCTTGCCTTCCAGGAGCGGCGGACCAGCAAGATCATCGCCTCCTTGCTTTCCTCCTTTGGCTACGAGGTGACGACCGGTGTTGGGGGCACCGGCATCGTCGCTACTCTTCGGGGCGGCGACGGCGGCAGGCGTATCGGCATCCGGGCTGATATGGATGCCTTGCCGATCGAGGAGGCGACGGATCTTCCTTATGCCAGTGACAACCCCGGCGTCATGCATGCCTGCGGCCACGACGGGCACACGTCGATCCTGCTCGCTGCGGCGCGCTATCTTGCCGAAACCCGTCAGTTTTCCGGGCTGCTGACGCTGATCTTCCAGCCGGCCGAAGAGATCGGAGCCGGCGCACGCAAGATGATCTCCGAGGGGCTTTTCGAACGATTTCCGGTCGACGCCGTCTTTGGCCTGCACAATTGGCCGGGCGTTCCATCAGGCCAGTTCGGTTTCGTTGCCGATGCTGCCATGGCCTCCGTCGATCAGGCCGTGATCCGCATTATCGGCAAAGGCGGGCATGGCGCCGAGCCCCACAAGGCGGTCGATCCGGTATTGGCATCGGCCGCCTTCATCACGGCTCTGCAAAGCGTCGTCGCACGCAATGTCGATCCCCAGGACATGGCGGTCGTCACCGTCGGCTCGATCCATGGCGGCTCGGCATCGAATGTCATCCCGGAAAGCGTGGAGCTGAAGCTGACGATGCGTGCCTTCAGCGAGGCGGTCCGCCAGCAATTGCACGAGCGTATTCCCACACTTGCCCGCGCCCAGGCCGAAAGTTTCGGAGCTGAGGCCGATGTGAGTTACCGCCTCGGCTTTCCGGCGCTCGTCAACCATCGCGACGAGACGGCTTTCGCTCGCGCGGTGGCGCTGGAGACCTTCGGCGAAGGACGGATCGCGCAGAGTTTCCGGCCGCGCACGGCAAGCGAGGATTTTGCCTTCATGCTGCAGGCGCAGAAGGGTAGCTATTTTTTCGTCGGCAATGGCGACAGCGCCCCTCTTCATAGCGCCCACTACGATTTCGACGACCGGATCATTGCTCCCGCCGCCCGTTACTGGGTGCGGCTGGTCGAGACCTTCCTTTCATGATGACGACAACAGGACGGCTGATGAGATGAGTGACAGCTTTCTCTACACGACCCCTCTCGATCCCCACGCAAAGCCGCTGATCGATGAACTGATCCGAGAATATGACAGCCGCTATGGCACCTTTTTCAACGCGGAAGGTGCGGCGGCCGAACTTAAACGCTATCCGCCGGAAGCATTTGCACCGCCTAATGGCAATTTCGTACTCTTGATCCGCGATGGCGAAACCATCGGCGGCGGCGCCTTCAAGCGCTATGACGAGCGCACCGCCGAATTCAAACGCATCTGGACGCGCAACGACCTGCGCCGGCAGGGGCTGGCGCGAAAAGTCCTAATAGAGCTGGAATCACAAGCGGCCCGGCAGGGTTATTCCCGCATCTATCTGACGACCGGCTTCCGCCAGCCTGAGGCGGTCGGCCTCTATCTCAACTATGGCTACACCGCCCTGTTCGATCAAACCGTCGATCCGGAAATCCATAAGACGCTGCCCTTCGAAAAGGATGTCAGTCATCTGGCCGAACCGGAGCTGCGCGTGGCCGGTGGTAACCGGTGAGACGTACGAGACCGATAATCCGTAAAGGGGAAACATCATGGCACTGACGACAGATTTCGCGAGCATTGATCCCGGCAGCAGAACCGTGGATCAAAAGCAGGATTATTCCCGCTATCGCATCGTTCCAGCCCGCCATCCCGGTCGATTGGTGGGAACCATCTTCGCCGCTCTCGTCATCGCCGCCGCGCTCTATTCCACCTTCACCAATCCGCGCTGGGGTTGGGGCGTCTTCGCGCAATGGTTCTTCGCCGAGCCCGTTCTCGTCGGTCTCGGCAGGACCCTGCTTCTGACGGTGCTTGCCGCTATTACCGGCTCGATCCTCGGCACGGCGCTGGCGCTGGCCCGTGTTTCCAAGTCGCCGCTGCTCTCCGGTCTTTCCTGGGGCTATATCTGGCTGTTGCGCTCGATTCCGATGATCGTGCTGCTGCTGGTGCTGAACAATCTCGGCTATCTCTATGAGACGATCAAAATCGGCGTTCCCTTCACCAATACGATCCTCATCGACTATCCGACGGTGCAGCTGTTGACGCCCTTTGCTGCTGCCTTTTTGGGGCTAACGCTCAATCAATCCGCCTTCTTCGCGGAGATCGTGCGCGGCGGCATCCTTTCCGTCGATCAGGGGCAACTTGAAGCGGCCGCGGCCCTCGGTCTGCCGCGCCGCCGCCAAGCCTTCCGCATCGTCCTGCCGCAGGCCATGCGCTCCATCCTGCCGACCGGCTTCAACGAGATCATCGGCCTGGCGAAGAGTACCTCCATGGTCTATGTGCTCGCGCTGCCGGAACTCTTCTATACGGTCCAGGTGATCTATCGTCGCAACCTCGAAGTCATTCCGCTGCTCATGGTCGCGACCGTATGGTATCTGGTCATCATGACCGTGCTGTCGATCGCGCAGCACTATATCGAGCGCTACTTCTCCAAGGGCGCCCTGCGCAACCCGACGCCGCTTCCCTTCCAGGCCTTCTTCGAACGGTTCCGTCATCCGCTGCCCGCTCTCGACATCTCAAGGGATGCCGCTCTCAGATCCGGTTTCAGCGACGTGGCAAACTTCAGAGCGGCCGGCGGGGCCGTGCGCATTCACGGCATTTCGAAGAGCTTCGGCGCACTGAAGGTCCTCGACAGTATCGAACTTAGCCTTTCCCCCGGCAGCGTGACCGCCATCCTCGGCCCGTCCGGCTCCGGCAAGTCGACGCTCTTGCGCGCAATCAACCATCTGGAGAGCGTCGATGGCGGCTTTATCTCCATCGACGGCAATCTGATCGGCTATAGTCAGAAGGGCGACACGCTTTATGAGCTCAAGGAGAAGGACATTCTCAAGAGCCGCGCCGATATCGGCATGGTGTTCCAGAATTTCAATCTCTTTCCGCATCTGACCGTGCTCGAAAATCTTATCGAGGCGCCGATCCAGGTGCGCGGCGTCAGTCGCGAGGAGGCCGTGCAATTGGCGCAGGAGCTACTTGCCCGCGTCGGCCTCAGCGATAAGATCACCGCCTATCCGCGCCAGCTTTCCGGCGGCCAGCAGCAGCGCGTCGCAATCGCCCGCGCGCTTGCGCTTCGCCCCAAGGTGCTACTCTTCGACGAGCCGACCTCGGCGCTCGACCCAGAACTGGTCGGCGAAGTGCTCGATGTCATCAAGGAGCTCGCCCGCACGGGTACGACGCTCGTGATCGTCACCCATGAGATCGGCTTTGCCCGCGAGGTCGCCGATACAGTGGTCTTTATGGAAAGCGGCCACATTCTCGAAGCCGGCCCTCCGGCCCGCATCTTCAACGAAGCGGAACATCCGCGCACTCGCGAGTTCCTGGCAAAAGTTCTCTAGCGAAAATCCGGCCCCCGTCGCGATAGGAAAAAAGTAAACGCAACTACAACCTTAGAGTGAAGAAGAGTAAGCTACATGACTGTCTTCAAGAAAATGAAATCTCTGGTGGCCAGCATTGTCGCCGCGGCCGCCATCGGCCTCGGCTCCGCACATGCTGCGGAAAAATTCAACCTTAGCCCAGACACGTCGAACCGCGTCCGCGCGCAAAAGGACGATGCGGCGATCAAGGCCGTTGCACCTGGCTTCAATTTCGTCAGTCCCGGCAAGTTCACCGTGGCAATCAACCCTTGGGATCCGCCTGTCGCGACCTACGCTACCGACGCCAAGACGGTGGTCGGCACGGATCCCGAGATCGCACAGTTGCTCGCCGATTCGCTCGGCCTCGAGCTCGATCTGGTGCCGGTTGCCTGGGAGGACTGGCCACTCGGCGTCTCCTCCGGAAAATATGATGCAGTCATCAGCAACGTGACGGTCACTGAGGAACGCAAGGAGAAGTTCGATTTCTCGACCTATCGCAGGGATGTTCTTGGCTTCTACGTCAAGTCCGACAGCAAGATCACGGCGATCAAAGAACCGAAGGACGTCGCTGGCCTCAAGGTCATCACCGGCGCCGGCACGAACCAGGAGAAGATCATCCTGGAATGGGATCGGGAGAATGTCGCCGCCGGGCTGAAGCCAATCGAGGTCCAATATTATGACGATCGCGCCGCTGCCGATCTGGCGATCCAGTCCGGTCGCGCCGATGTCGAGTTTAACCCCAACGCCACGCTCGCCTACAGCGCGTCCTTCAAGGGCACGACCAAGCTGGTCGGTACCGTCAGCGGCGGTTGGCCGGTGTCAGCAGAGATCGCGGTAACGACGCGCAAGGGCGCTGGGCTTGCCGATGCGGTCACTATCGCGCTCAACGACCTGATCAAGGACGGCAAATATGGCGAGGTGCTGAAGCGTTGGAGCCTCAGCTCCGAAGCGGTCGACAAGGCGCAGACCAATCCGCCCGGCCTGCCCAAGAGCGGTTCGTAATCGGCCGCAACGCGACCAGCGGCCGGCTCACGCTGAGGCGGAGCCGGCCATTCGTGAAGACAGGATTTGGAGAAAACCCCCATGACAGGCATACCGGCCATCCGGGCATGTTCATTCGTTTTGATGATGGCGGCGCTGACGTCCTTCAGCGCGGCCCGTGCCGATGATCTAACCTTCGACTTGAGCGCCGAGCAGCCGGGCCGCATTCACGTCGGGCGGGATGAGGCGGCGGTTGCCGCTATCCCCAAGGATTTCAAGTTCGTCAAGCCGGGCACGTTCACGGTTGCCGTCGCACCCGGCGGTCCGCCGCTCACCACCTATGCGACGGATGCCATGACCGTGGTCGGTGCTGATCCGGATATCGCCTATGCCATCGCCGAGAGTCTTGGGCTGAAGCTGGAGCTCGTGCCGGTCGCCTGGATCGATTGGCCGCTGGGTCTTACTTCCGGCAAATACGATGCCGTCATTTCCAATGTCGGCGTCACCGAGCAGCGCAAGGAGAAGTTCGATTTCTCCACCTATCGCCAAGGCCTGCATGGCATCTATGTCAAGCTGGACAGCAAGATCGGTTCGATCAAGGCACCGAAGGACGCGGCGGGCCTCAGGTTCATCGTCGGCGCCGGTACCAATCAGGAGCGCATCCTGCTCGAATGGAGCAAGGAGAATGTCGCGGCCGGCTTGAAACCGCTGGAGTTGCAATATTACGACGACGACGCCGCAAGCCTGCTGGCCCTGGCATCAGGCCGCGCCGATGCGATCGTGCAACCGCATGCACAGCTCGTCTACATTGCCGCCCGCGACAAGAACATCAGGAGCGTCGGCACGCTAAGCGCCGGCTGGCCGGATCGCTCGGATGTGGCGGTGGCGACGCGCAAGGGCAGCGGCTTGGCCAATGCGTTGACCGTCGCCGCCAATGACCTGATCGCCAACGGCACCTACGGGAAGATCCTGGATCACTGGCATCTGGCGCAAGAGGCCCTGCCGAAATCGCAAACCAATCCGCCCGGCCTGCCGAAATATTGAAGGCGACAGGAGCAATGACATGAGCGGTCGCAAGATATCCATCAGCCATATCGGTTTCCTCACCCCCGGCAACTATCCAGACGACGATCCATTGTCGGGGTTGGAGCAGACCCTCCAGCAACTGCGATATGGGGAAGAGCTTGGCTTCGACGGCGCTTGGGTTCGCCAGCGACATCTGGAGCCCGGTATTTCGTCGGGCAGCGCTTTCCTGGCAGCGGCAACCCAGCGCACCAGCCAGATTGAATTGGGAACGGCGGTCATTCCGATCGGCTACGAGAGCCCCTACCGGTTGGCGGAGGATCTTGCGACCGTTGACGTTCTGTCACGCGGCCGGCTGAATATCGGCGTTAGCGCCGGACGTCCGCCGCACGCCGATCTCATCGCGCCGCTGGTCTTCGACGGCGATTGGAGGCGCAATGATTTTTCCCATGATCGCGTCCTGCGCTTTGCCGACAATTTGCGTGGTACACATCTCGGCGACGAGCAGACCTTCATCAAGACGCCCTTCGGCCAGACCCGGCCGCGTCTGCAGCCCTATGCCAAGGGGCTGATCGACCGGATCTGGTATGGCGGCGGGTCTCAGCGCTCGGCCGAATGGGCCGGCCGCAACGGCTTCAACCTGCTGACCGGCAATGTCATCACCGGCGAGGGCACTGATGATTTTTTCGTTGCGCAATCGCAGTTGATCGAGACCTATCGTGCCGCCGCCGGGCCAAAGCGCCGTGTTGCGCTTGGGCGTGTCATCGTGCCTTTCGATAGCGCCGATGCTACAACACGCCGCCGGTATCAAGACTATGCTGCCAGCCGCGACAAGCGAACGCTGTCACCACAAGGCGAAAAGCGCACTTTGTTTGCGCGCGATATCGTCGGCACCTCGGACGAAATCCTGGAACGGCTCTTTGCCGACCCGCTGCTACCGAAGGTCAGCGAGTTGCGGCTGGAACTGCCCTATGAGTTCGAGCACGAGGATTACCGCCAGATCCTCCACGACTTCGTCACGCGGATCGCCCCAGATCTCGGCTGGTCAGGCGTACCCTCGACCGCGGCACGCGGAGAGGAAAGACACTACGCGTGAGTTGCCGGCGTGCGTTGAAAGCACATCTCAGGCGAAAGCACGCCCCCAATATCAAGGCAGGCTTATGGCAGACAATGAAGACACCCCGATTGTCGGTGCTGAAGTCGGCGCCGTCGGCAAGGGCGCGCCCGACATCCGGCTGGGCAGCGGCCCTTGCACCTATGGCCTGGACGTAGTTGGCCCCTGCGCGTAAACCGTCCCTTTATTTTCACGGGCTCGCATTCTAAATAAGCTCATCATACAAGTTTGCGTTTTTCGTTTACAAGTTTGTCGATTCGCATGTATTGACATCAACTTGACATACGAGTTCGCGCAGTGCTTTTCTCACAATCCAAGCCCATCAAAAGAGGTGCCGACGTGGCCATTCAGCCAAAGTCGCAGACAGAAACAAGGTCGCAAACTTTGGTTGCGCGTCTCAGCGATACGCTGCGCCGGGCCATTGAGACCGGACAGTTTCCGCCGGGGAGCAAGCTGCCGAGCGAATCGCAGCTCACCGAGGCCCATGGCGTCAGCCGCACGGTCGTGCGCGAGGCGATCGCGGCGCTCAGATCTGACCGCCTGGTTGAGGCTCAGCAAGGTGCCGGGGTCTTTGTGCTGGACCAGCCGACATCGTCAGTCCTCTCTTTTGGAAATTTGGACCAGGCCCGTGTTTCATCCGTTATCGAGCTGCTGGAGCTCAGAACCGCCGTGGAGGTTGAGGCGGCCGGGCTTGCCGCGTTGCGCCGGTCGCCGGCACAGGAAGAGACGATCTTCGAACGGCATCACGCGCTTCGCGACCGTCTCAACGCGGGCGTTCCGACAAGCGAAGCCGATTTCGCACTTCATGTTGCTATCGCCGAAGCAACCAACAACCCCCGTTTCCGGGAGTTCCTTGCGATGATCGGGCCGCGGATCATCCCACGCGCAGCCATGCGCGAGGGCGAGCTCGAGGCCGATCAGGATGCCTACATCCTGTTGATCGACGAGGAGCATCGCCAGATCGTCGTGGCGATCTCGAATGGCGACGAAGAGGGCGCCCGAGAGGCGATGCGCAGACATCTGCGGGGCAGCCAGGAACGCTATCGCGCGCTTCTGCGCGAACAGCGCAAACCTGTATGATGAGTTATTGACAGAAATACGTCGTACATATATGACAACTTCTGCCTGAGGAGGCAGAAGGGGAATTCCTGATGACGCCGCAAGAAATCAAGGCTGCGCTTGGCGCGGGCCTGTTGTCTTTTCCTGTCACGCATTTTGATGCGGAGGAAAAATTCCGGTCTGACAGCTATCAGCGTCATATCGAGTGGCTCTCCGGTTATGATGCGCCGGTGCTATTTGCTGCCGGAGGCACGGGTGAGTTCTTCTCGCTTTCGCCAAATGAGATTCCGACCATCGTGAGAGCGGCCAAGGAAGCGGCCGGCAAGACGGCGATCGTTTCCGGCTGCGGCTTTGGTGCACATGTTGGCGTCGAGCTGGCGCAGGCGGTCGAAAAGGCCGGCGCCGATGGCATCCTCCTTCTACCACACTATCTGATCGATGCGCCGCAGGAAGGGCTCTACACCCACGTCAAGCGCATCTGCCAGTCGGTCGATATCGGCGTCATGGTCTATAATCGCGACAATTCGGTGCTTTCAGTCGATACGCTGAAGCGCCTCTGCGACGAATGCCCGAACCTCGTAGGTTTCAAGGACGGCACCGGCGACATCGGCGGGGTGCGCCAGATCACCGCGACGCTCGGCGAGCGGTTGACCTATCTTGGTGGAATGCCCACCGCCGAGCTTTTCGCCGAAGCCTATCTCGGAGCCGGCTTCACCACCTATTCCTCGGCCGTTTTCAATTTCGTGCCGGCGCTTGCCGTCGAGTTTTATAAGGCGCTTCGCGCCGGCGAACGTGCGCGCTGCGAGACGATACTGAAGGACTTCTTCTATCCCTTTATGGCCATCCGCAACCGCCGCAAGGGCTATGCGGTCGCAGCCATCAAAGCCGGCGTCAGGCTCCAGGGCTTCGAAGCGGGCAGGGTGCGGCCGCCTCTGGATGATATGACCGCCGAGGAAGAGGCCATGCTGGGCAAGCTCATCTCGCCCTGGAAGCGCTGAGACGATGACGATCGCTGCCCGTTCATATCGCCTCGAATATCGGCCACCTTTGCGTCCGGCCGGCATTGCCTGCGATGAGGCGCCAGTTGAATTGCGAAAGGAGGACAAGTGACATGCTCGTGCGCACGCTCTCTGGCACTCCGCCTCGCACGGTCCTTCCCGAAGGAACGATCGACACACAGATGCACATGTACCTGCCCGGTTTCCCGGCACAGCCCGGCGGCCCCGATCTGCCGGCCGGAGGCTTGCCCACACCCGATCAATATCGCCAGGTGATGCGCTGGCTCGGCATCGACCGCGTGGTGATTACGCAAGGCAATGCCCATCAGCGCGACAACGGCAATCTTTATGCCTGCCTTGCCGAAATGGGCGATATCGCCCGCGGCGTCGCCGTTATCGGCTCCGAGACGCCGGAGGCCGAGCTCGACAGGCTGGCGGGGGCCCGCGTCATCGGCGCGCGCATCATGGACCTGCCGGGCGGCGCGATCGGCCTGGATGCGCTCGAAGCCATCGATGACAGGGCGGGCGCCCGCGGCTGGATGCTGGCCGTGCAATTCGACGGCAGCCATATTCTCGAGCATGAAGCGCGGCTGGCGCGGCTGAAATCTCGCTGGGTGTTAGATCATCACGGCAAGTTCTTTTCCGGGGTGACGCCGGACAGCCCGCAGGTCGCGGCCATGAAGCGGTTGATCGACAAGGGCAATTGCTGGTTCAAATTCGCTGGCTGCTACGAATCCTCGAAGAGCGGTGGTCCCGCTTACGAGGATGTTGCCGCCGTCGCGCGCGAGGTGGCCGTCCACGCGCCAGAGCGGATCGTCTGGGGCACGAACTGGCCTCATAATCTGGCGCGGCAAAATGCTGACTATCCAGACGATGCAACGCTCGCGGACACCGTCCTTGGCTGGCTGCCGAGTGCGGACGCCCTGAGGCTTGCCCTCGTCGATAATCCCGAGGCGCTTTTTGGTTTTGCACCCTTCCGGGGTGCAACGCAGTGAGATTTCGGCCGGGACGAGGCGGTTCCGGCCCTCGTTGAGGAGGGGATTTGATGAATATTGCCCGCATCTTGGAAGTCCAAGGCGGCTGCACTCTTATTGCGCCGTCCGGGCCGAACTGGGCACTCCAAAAATAACCAGTGTTTGCAGCCTCGCCGTGACTGGATCCCCAGGCAAGGAAGCGGGCGGTCAATTTTGCTTTGTGGATAGGAGAGAGGGAAACAATGAAGCGCAGCACCAGAATTATCACCACCGTCTTCGCCGGCCTTCTTGCGCTCGGCACGTTCACGACGGGACAGGCCCGTCAGTTCCGTTCGGCCGATGTGCAGCCGCCGGATTATCCGACCGTCAAAGCCGTGCAGTATATGAGCGATGAGCTTAGCAAGGCGACCGATGGCAAATACACAATCAAGGTTTTTCCGAATTCGCAGCTCGGTAGCGAGAAGGACACCATCGAGCAGATCAAGCTTGGAGCTCTCGACTTCATCCGCGTCAACTCCGGAACACTGAACACCATCTGCCCGGCGATGATGGTGCCGGTCCTGCCGTTCCTTTTCCACGACAAGGCGCAGATGCGCACGGTTCTCGACGGACCGATCGGCGACCAGATCCTGGCGGATTGCGACGCCCATGGTCTCGTCGGCCTCGCGTTCTACGATTCAGGTTCCCGCTCGTTCTACACCACCAAGCCGGTGCGGAAGATGGAGGACCTCAAGGGCATGAAAATCCGCGTGCAACAGTCCGACATCTGGGTCGCGATGATGAAGGCGCTCGGTGCCAATGCGACGCCGATGCCGACCGGCGAGGTCTTCACCGGCCTGAAGACGGGGCTGATCGACGGTGCGGAGAACAACTGGCCGAGCTACTACAACTTCCATCACTACGAGCTCGCCAAGTACTATTCGCTGAGCGAGCACTCGATGGCTCCCGATGTACTGCTGATGTCGAAGCGCGTTTACGACAGCTTCACTCCGGAAGAGCAGGCGCTGGTGCGCAAGCTGGCCAAGCAGTCTGTCGTCTATATGCGTCAGCTTTGGGATGCGATGGAAACGACGTCGCAGGATAAGGTGAAACAGGCCGGCGTCGAGGTCATCCAGCTGGACAAGGCGCCGTTCGAAGCCGCCATGCAGCCGATCTACGACCAGTTCGTCACCGATCCGGCCCTCAAGGATATGATCACCCGTATCAAGGCGACGAAGTAACGAAGTCTGCCGGGGGCGCTTGATGCGCCCCCCGCGCGGCCTGCGATCACCTGCGTCCGACGCCCACGGGACGACGAAACGGAGGTGATCGATAGATCAGCATCACTTTGTCAATCCGAGGAGACTAGCAGCATGGGCGCGCATTCGCATGCACTGCCGGCAGATCCCGCCGCGCGTTCGCAAGTGGTCCGTACAACCACCAACACCACAGGCTTGCTCGGTGCCTATTTCGCCTTCCACGCGTGGCTCTCGCGCATCTGCCTGATGATTGCGGTCGCCGGGACGATTCTAATCGTTGCAGCCGTTCTCTATCAGATCTTCGGGCGTTACGTGCTCAACGATTCCCCCGCCTGGACCGAGATATTCGCTCTCGTGGTCATTCTCTACGTCACCTGTTTGGCGGCTGCGGTCGGTGTTCGCGACGGACGCCATATCGGCATGGACTCGCTCTTGAACTTCGCGCCAGAAGGGTTTCGTCTGGCGGCCGAGGTCGTCGTCTATCTCGGGATGATCGTTTTCGGCCTGTCGATGGCTTGGAGCGGCGCGGAACTCAGCATCGAGATGGCACCTTACATCAATCCCGGCCTGCCGATTTCGCAAGCCTGGAGCTACGTGCCCTTGGCGGTCGGTGGCCTGCTCATCACCCTGTTCGCCGTCGAGCGGATCGTCGCCGCGGTCCTGAAAATCAAGGTTATTCCCTCATGGCATTGATCATTCTGTGCGCAACCTTTGTGGGTGGGCTGGTGCTCGGCATGCCGGTCATCTTCGCCATCGGCCTGTCGTCGATCGCCACTGTGCTCTATGAAGGGCTGCCGCTCGCCGTCGTCTTCCAGCGCATGGCGTCGGGCATGGGCACCTTCTCGTTCCTCACCATTCCGTTTTTCATCTTTACCGGTGAGCTGATGATGTATGGCGGCATTGCCGACCGGATCATCCGCAGCTCCAAGGCGATGGTCGGCCATGTGCGCGGCGGCCTTGGCATGACCAACGTCGTCGCCTGCACCATGTTCGGCGGCGTTTCGGGTTCGCCGGTCGCGGACGTTTCCGCGATGGGCTCGGCATTGATACCCCTAATGAAACGGGAAGGGATCGATGCGGATTACGCAGTCAACGTCACCACGTATTCCTCGCTCGTCGGTGCGCTGATGCCGACCAGCCACAATATGATCATCTATTCGCTTGCCGCCGGCGGACTCGTGTCGATGAATGCCTTGATCATGGCAGGCGCTATTCCCGCGCTGCTGCTGACGGTTGCCAACGTGTTGACCGCCTATTTTGTCGCCCGGTCGCGCGGCTACAGCCGGGGTGAGTTCCCGGGCTGGACCGAGGTCTGGCGCAGTCTTGCAGCCGCAATTCCCGGCCTTTTCATCATCGTCATCATCGTCGGCGGCATTCTGTCCGGCGTTTTCACCGCGGCGGAAGCCGGCGCCGTCGCCGTCCTCTATGCGCTGCTGCTGACGATTTTCGTCTATCGCAGCCTATCCTTCGAAAACTTTCTGAGGGCGGTGGCAAAGGCGACCAAGACCACGGGTGTGGTACTGCTATTGATCGGCATCTCGACGATGTTCGGCTATCTGATGAGCATCTACGGCGTTGCCGACATGGTCGGCGAGGCGCTCAGCCATATCAGCACACAGCCATGGGTGATTTTCATCCTGGTCAACATAGCGCTGTTCATCTTCGGCATTTTCCTCGACATGGCCGCGCATATCCTGGTGTGCACGCCGATCTTCCTGCCGATCGTTACGCAGTACGGCATGGATCCGGTGCAATTCGGCATCATCGTGCTCCTGAACTCGACAATCGGGCTCAACACGCCGCCGGTTGGCGCCGCCTTTTATCTCGGCTGCGCCATCGGCGAAGTGCCCGTCAGCAAAGTCATCCGCTCGATCTGGCCGTTCATGGTCGCTCTCTGGACCACGCTTATGATCGTTACCCTCATCCCGGAAACCTCCATGTTCATTCAGGATCTTTTCCGGTAGGCCGATCGGGCTTTTCACGCGCCGATCATCGGGCCAGGGTCAAGTCGCCCTGGCCTGCACTTTTTTCCGCCTAGCTTCCCGCAAATGCTTGTAGATCGTCGCGCGTGAGATTCCGAGCAGCCGCGCCAGATAGGGAACGAGATTCCGGATCGCGAAATAGCCCTCCTGTTCCAGCGCCTCCACCAGACTGGCGTGGTCCTCTTTGGCAAGAGCCGAGGCCGCAAGCCCGCGTTCGCTGAGAAAGTCCGCGATCGCGGCGTTCACGGTTTCCTGCCAGTCCGATTGGAAAAGGGCTGACGGCTGTTTGCCGCTCCCCTGGAATGCTGTCAGCATGGTGAGCGCATCGCGCGCCAACTCCATCAACGCGATATCGAAATTGACACACAGCAATCCGTAGGGCGCCCCGCTCCCTTCGCGCAAGACCGAGGTTACGGACTTGAGCTGTCGCCCGTCGAAATTGGTCTTTCGATAGGGGCCGATCACGTCGGCGTCGAGCGAGCCGATATCCTTAAGGTCAGTCAACGAGGAGCCACCGACATGACGCCGCGAGATATTGTTTGCGATATAGGCGATCTTCGCCGTCCTCAAATCGTGGATGACCACTTCTGCATGCGGTTTGAGCAGTACCGCGATCGCCTCCGCAACTGGCGCAAAATGCAGCACATCCTCGCCAGACGTCGGCTCCTTGGCGTTGACGGCGACCTTCTTTGACATGGCGGCATTCCTATCTGAGCGGCTGTTACAAAATCTCTGTATTTGACAAAATGTCAACTGACTTCTACCCTGCCGTCTCCGAGCTTCTCGCCCGCCCTGCGGCGATCCAGTCACGGTCCAAGTTGGAGAAACCCGTCATGCCCGCATTGCCCGATTTCAAGCTCGAGACCTATTTCTCGAAATGGGAGTTTACGGCGCGCTATCACATGACGGCGTCGGACGCGCAGAGCATGACATTGGACGAGCTTTTGGCAATGGGGTCGACGGAGCAGCAAGCAGCGTTCAAGAGCCAGTGGCTCGGCTACACGGAGACCTTTGGCGATCCGGCACTACGGGAGATCATTGCCGGCCTGTACGGGCAGATGGAGAGCGCGGATGTTCTCTGTTTCGCGGGCGCAGGCGAGGGAATTTACATCGCCATGCATGTGCTCCTCGAAAAGGGCGACCACGCGATCGTGGTGACGCCGAACTACCAGTCGGCCGAAACGGTGCCGCTGAGCATCTGCGAGGCCTCGGGAGTGGCGCTCGATCCGACCGACGGCTGGTCGCTCGATATCGACGCGGTGCGGGCGGCGATCCGTCCGAATACCAAGTTGATATCCATCAATTTTCCGCACAACCCGACCGGCAAGATCCTTGAGAGGGACAGGTTCTATGCCTTGGTGGACCTGTGCCGCCAACATGGCATCTGGCTCTTCAGCGACGAGGTTTATCGGGGCCTCAGCGTTAACGGCAAACCGCAGCTTCCGGCGACAGCTGATGTGTACGAACGTGGTCTTTCGCTCGCGGTGACGTCCAAGGCCTTCGGGCTTCCCGGCCTGCGTATCGGATGGATCGCCTGCCGGGACCGCGCCGTGATCTCGCGGATGGAGCGGATGAAGCATTATATCTCGATCTGCAACGCTGCTCCCAGCGAAAGCCTGGCGAAGATCGCCTTGCAAAATGCCGACAGAATCCTCGACCGCAACAATCGCATGATCGCTGGCAACCTCAATCGGCTGAAGGCTCTGTTTGCCGAATTCGAGGGCCTGTTCGAATGGTACACCCCCGACGGCGGCTGCGTAGGCTATCCGCTTTACAAAGGCGCCGATGGGGTGGAAAATTTTGCGCGCAATCTCGTGGAAAGCGCGGGCGTGCTTTTGCTGCCGGCCAGCATCTATCGCTCCGAACTCAATCCAACGCCCGACAACCGATTTCGCATTGGCTTCGGGCGTGCCAATATCGAAGAAGGTATCGCGGCGATGCGCTCTTACCTATTGCGAAACGGCCAATAGAATACTCCGCCGAACCGACTACCCCAGCTATACCGACTAGCGGGCGGAAGAAGAGCGTGAGACGATATCCGATGCGAAGTCCCTTGTTGGCTAAAGGAGGAGCCTTGCCATCGAAGGGTGTCATCGCGGTACAGCCCGGTCGATAGTTCGGGGCAAATGGCGGACCGCAATGCAGGTTACGCGGGGAAGTAGATCTCGTAAGAAAGCCATGGCGTCGCGGTAGAAGGACCATTGCCTTGAGCACACCATCCAACCACCCTGAGCGCCTGTAACTTTTCAGGCGCCAGCCAAGCTTTAATCTCGTTGGTGAGTTCCCAAACAAGCGGCACTCCGGCTCAATGAAACATACCTGTTCCCAGTTTCATCCTCCGGCGCGGCAGGTAAACGCCAAAACGGTGATATCCCGCCTCACTATATGCGGCTGCGTAGATCATATCCTATTCTGTAGAAGAAACTGCCGACCGGCGCTCCTTGTTTTGTTACCTTTTGCTCTTTGATCTCGCTCAACCGCGAAAAGAGCCCGTCAAAGGACGCCTGCTCGAGGTCCCCCCTTTTCAGCCCGAAAAGAATGACATTGCGCCCCTGCAGGTCGGCAGGTTTAAACCAGTATCCGTACATGAGACTATCCAGGCCGAGCGCGCCACGACCCACGGAGGTCCGAACGGCGTCGTCGTCCACGCGATCATAGAAGGCGATCTCGCTTGCGACGAAATACCTGTCCATTCCGGCCAGCAGGACCTGCTCGCCCGTTTCTTTTTCGACGTTGCGTTCGATCAGGCCTGCCTCGTGGCCGAACTCCTGCCACGCGACAGGCAGCGTCCGGATGTTGCCGAAGTGACCGACCAAAGGGAACCCGAGGACGAGATAATGCAGACCAAGCCCGTAGATCACCAGCATGGTCATGACAGTCGGAATCCATAACCGACGCAACAGGCCGTCAAATCTCGATAGGCTGTCGCCGGCTGCGACGATGGTTGCCGAGATTGCCGGCAAAAGTGCGAGCCAGAGCGGCCCCGTCCAGTTAAGCTTAACCTCATGAAAGAGGCTAAAGGCGACGAAGACCGACAGGGGAACGATCGTATAGATCTTGATGAAGAGAGAGCGGCGGCTGACCTGCCCGTCCGTGTTCGTTGCGAGCGTTACGCGGTTTTTGGTCACCAGCGCAGTCATCGCGGCCACCAATCCCAATGGTGTCAGCAGGATCGCTGCACTGCTGATCAGGTCGGGAAGCGAAAAGGTCTTTGCGCTTTGCAGACGCCCTGAACTTTGGAATGCGAACGATGCCCAAGCATGCGTCGCGTTCCAGTAGATCACGGGTGAGAAGAGTGCGGCTGCGACTGCGGCGGCAAGATAAGGTTCTGGGCGAAGTAGCCAACGCCGCGCCCTGGCGTCGACAATAAGGAAGATCAACGTGGCGGGACCGAGGAGCGCGATCGTATATTTGGAGAGCATCCCGAGGCCCACGCACAGGCCGACGCCCCACCAAGCTCTACGCCTATCTCCTATCAGCGCCCGCTCGAGAAAGTAAAGCGTTCCGGCCCACGCCGCCGTCAACGGTACGTCCGGCATCATCATGAAGCCGGTGGAAAAGAAAAACGGCAAGATGGCGACGAGCAGGACGCTGACGAACGCCGCCGATTTGCCGGACAGATTGCGCGATAACCGGAAAGCGAAAACGCACGTCACGATCCAGGCGAGATAAGCGCCGATACGGACACCGAACCCTGTATTGCCAAATAGGCTTGTTCCAAGCCATATCAGCCAGGCGACCATTGGGGGATGGTCGAGATATCCGATGTCGAGATGCTGGGCGTAATTCCAGTAATAGGCTTCCTCCGGCACGAGGTCGACAAGCCCGAGGAAAACCAAGCGCAAAGCGAGGATGTAACCCAACACGCCGATTGCCGCCACGCGCCATCGGATGTCAGATGGCATGCGTGGGTTCTCAGACGGGAACACGAAGAAGGCATTGCCGAGATAGTTGACGATGGCAGCGGCCCCGACGCCGAGAATGATGGCGGCCTGGGGAGGCCATCCAAGGAGCTCGACAGCGCCGGCCAGCACGCCGCCCCGCAAGGCGAAAGCAAGCAGGCAGATGGTCACGAAGCGGATGTAGCGTCTCCAATCCCGCTCATTGAGGCGTGGCCCGTCGCTCGCAAATGCCCACCTGGAATTCAGAATATAGTTGGAAATCGTGGCGACGGCGAAGCTGGTGACATGCGCTGCTACCAACCCGAAGCCCATCCCGAACAGAGTCTGGAAGATAAGCAGGTCGAGAACTAGGCCAATCAGGCCGACGCCCGCAAAACGGGTCGCATTACCAAATGAAACCGCGCCTCCCGCAAGGACCAGCAGACGGCGGGCATAGTCTATCATATGCCCCCATCCGATCTTCGTTTGTCCGTGCACCCTGTCGCGAAAGGTGATCGGGATCTCGGTCAGCCGAAGCGCGTCGCCGCCTTCCGCGATGATCTCGAGGCCGATCTTGAAACCGATTGCTTTTGGATCGATCGCCAGAAGCCGCTCCTTGCGCACGGCAAAGAACCCGGACATCGGATCCCGCATATCGGTCAAGGGCCAGGCTAACGCGCCGCCGAGGCGCGAGAGCAACCGCCGGGACCGCGGCCAATCCGGCGTGGCGCCGCCTGGCACATAGCGGCTGCCAACCACCATGTCGCTCGTCCCGTCGATAATGGGTAGAACGAGATTGCAGATCTCCTCCGGCGGATGGCTCAAATCGGCGTCCATGACCACGACGATGTCGCTGCTGGCATATCTCGCCGCTGCCAGGACATCCCCAGCCAAGCCTCCCTTGCCGCCCGGGGAAATAAGTCTGACGGATGCCTTGCGCTCCCATGCCCGGACGCGCTCGATGGTGCCGTCGGTCGATCCGCCGTCTGCGATCAGGACCTCCAGCGCGATGTCGCCACCGGACTGCGAAAGCAGAGAGGACAGGAGAATATCGATATTGTCGGTCTCGTTGAGGGTCGGAACGACAACTGAAATCAATTGTTGATGTGTCATGGTATTGTCAGGAGAAGCGTCTGGCTCGGATGCAAGAGCTTTGCCGGCCGGCTTCAATAACCGATCTGAAATATTGAGGGAATGGTTCACAGGCTTACAGACGATAACAACGCGCCGGAGCGCGGGGACGCTAGAACAGTGCGAAACCAACACAGTAGGATCCGAGCGACCGAATAATAATTTTGGGTTTGCACTTGCTTCATGAAGAATCGCTTTCTTTCCCGGCGGGCGCGACTATCGGCAATGACGCTGACAACCACCTGAAGACTGTTTTTAAGGCTTTGCTAAGGCGAAAAGACCCGAGCCACGCGATCGAGCGCCTCTCGTTTGGCTAGGGGGATCGGGCATCACAGTCATTCAAAAGCCATAAAGCTGGGGAGGCTCGTGGCGGTACAGATGTACCAAGCGTACTTTCGCGACCCTTCGGCCAGCATGTCTGTGACAGTAGCTTTCAGCTTTAGAAAGTTGCGCTCGGCGGAACGGGTTTTAATCCACAGGACCTGAATGAGTAGGTTCGCCGCGACCAAAGCAAATTTGCGAGGTTCAATGCGATGCACCCCATCACAGACCGTGTTCCAGTTTCCATCATCATCTCGAATTACAACTACGCACGATTTCTGAGGCGCTCTATCGACAGCGCCTTGGAGCAAAATTACGCCGATACTGAGGTCATCGTCGTCGACGATGCGTCGACCGACAACACGGCCGATGTCGTTGCTTCCTATGGATCTCGAATTAAGACGTGCCTGAGAGAAGCCAACGGCGGGCACGCTGCGGCGTTCAACACCGGTTTTGAGCAGAGCCGGGGCGAGATCGTCCTATTTCTAGATGCCGACGATTATCTTTACCCGAACGCGGTATCCGAAGTCGTCGATGCCTGGGAGGAAGAGACCGTCCAGGCGCAGTTCAGACTGCACCTCGTCGATGAGGATATGCAGGTGAGGGATGTCTTCCCTCCTCAGGAACTGCCGTTCGACTCCGGCGATGTCACCCCGAAGCTGCTCCAGAGGGGGCGCTATCAGACCACTGTGACCAGCGGCTTGGCTTTTAAGCGCTCGGCTCTCGATGTGGTCATGCCGGTTCCGGAGACGGATTTCCGCCAAGGCGCCGACGGCTATCTCGTGACGGTAACGCCTCTTCATGGAAAGGTGACGTCGATCGAATCCTGCCTTGGAGCCTACCGCATCCATGGTGCCAATCACTCTGTCTTTGCAGAGAAGCTCGGCCAGCGCGCCCGCTGGCGAATGGAGCATGACTTCCATCGCATCGATGCTTTGTCGGATCAGGCGGCCGAGATCGGCTTGACGGTGCCAGACGATGTTAATCTTCACGATCCCGTTCATTTGGAAGAGCGCTTGGCATCGCTTTGCATGGACAAATCCCGGCATCCCATGATCAGCGATTCAAGATTTGCACTCGGCGCCGCCGGCGCCGTCGCCAGCGTGAAAATGAATGCATCCTTCAGGCGGCGTGCGATGCAGGCGGCATGGTTTTTTTCCGTCGGCGTCCTTCCTGGTCGCATGGCGAAAGCGGTCCTGTCATGGAAGCTCGTTGCCTCATCGAGGCCGGCCTTCCTCTTGCGACTGTCGAAGACCATTCGCCATGCCGTCGGATAGGCTGGGCCACGGATGCTGTGGATCGACATGCATGCATGGCGTAATGCGGCTGGCGGTACTACATTGCTTTCCATCTGAGACGGAGAGCAATGAACTTGGCGCAAAGAGCTGGTAACGCTGATCTTCCCCTGCATGGAGGGCGGGTGCCGAAATGGCTCGGCGACCGGATGACACGTTTGGGCGCCGTGATCACCGAGGCGGTGGTTCAGCACTATGGGCGCGACGAACTATTGCGCCGATTGGCGGATCCGTTCTGGTTCCAGTCTTTTGGCACCGTCATGGGCATGGACTGGCATTCCTCGGGCATCACCACCAGCGTGCTTGGCGCGCTGAAACGAGGGCTGACACCGCTTTCTGGCGAACTCGGAATCCACGTCTGCGGCGGTCGCGGTGCTCAGTCACGCAAGACGCCGGGTGAGTTGGCCGCGATCGGCAATCGTGTCGGCATCGATGGTGAGGCGCTGGCGACGACAAGCCGGCTGGTCGCCAAGGTCGACAGTGCGGCACTTCAGGACGGATTCGATCTTTATTTGCACGGCTTCATCGTGACGGACGACGGTAAATGGGTCGTCGTCCAGCAGGGGATGAACGGCGATCGACGGCAGGCGCGGCGGTATCATTGGCTGTCGGAGGGGCTGACTAGCTTCCTTAACTCCCCGCACGCGGCAATCGAGGGAAGAGACCAGGGTCAGATCGTCAATCTCGCCGATCGGCGCGCCGATCAGTCACGCGCAGGTCAGCTCGACCTGCTGGCCTCCTTAGGACCGGATAGGATCGTGCGCGAGCTGGCCGCGCTGGAAGCCGGGCCGATGGCAGTCGGCGAAGACCAGGCCCAACCCATGCTGCCACACTTGATCATGCCGGCGCACCATGATGTGCGCGAAACCAATGTAAATATGCGGCGATTGCATGGAAATCTGGCGGCTGCTGCCGAACGCGGGCCGGTGGATTTCGAGGCCCTGCTGCTGACGCCCGGCGTTGGTGCAAGAACGGTCAAGGCGCTGGCAATGGTCGCGGAAGTGGTGCATGGCGCACCCTATCGCTTCTCCGATCCCGCCCGATTTTCGCTGGCCCATGGCGGCAAAGATCGCCACCCGTTCCCGGTTCCGTTGAAGGTCTATGACGAGACCATCAGTGTCATGAAATCGGCTGTGCGGAAAGGCCGGCTGGGTCGCGACGAGGAATTGCAGGCACTGAAGCGCTTGGATGATCAGTCCCGCGTGCTCGAACGATACGTCACCGGTCCCGATCTCAAGGAGATTGTTGCCGGCGAATTCGACAAGTCCGCTTTCTACGGCGGACGCAGCGTATTCGGCTGGGAGCCTCCCATCCCTTCTGAGGAAGACGATGCAAAAAGACGCCGGCAGCCGTCAAAAGGCTGACAACGGGCTCTCACGCCAAAAAGGAACATAGTCCCTGTTCGATTGTTGACCTCCAGATGATCGATTTAAGGAGCAGGACGATGATGACGAATGCTGCAAAAGAGCTGGCGACAGAATATTTGCGGTTGGGCGGCCATCGTTTGCTGGTGATGGACGACAACCTCTTGTCGACCAATTGCTGGGAACCCGACCCGCCGGAGGCGGAGAGCTTTTGGAACGAGCGTATTGAGACGCTGAGCTTCAGACGCCGCAACGAAGTGATGTCCTTCCTGCCGTCAATTAACGCCATCTGACTCGGTCCGGTAGTAGCCAAGAGAGATGTCTGCGCCCCCGCGACGACGCCGGGCGCCAAGGAATCGGTTGCCTCATACGCTGAAATCGACGCCGTCGCCCAAAATAATTAACGAACGTAGTTAATTCTTTAATAATTTTGTGTTTACTCATGGAACCAAGCGCGGGGCTAACCGTTTCTGCGCCGCACCGGAGGAAACATGATGAATTTCAAAATCGTCACCGCTCAATCCGAAGTGGAAACCGAAGATACCGGAACCTATCCGGACGGTATGGTGGAGCATAATCGCATCGACTTTTCCTCAAGTCGCGAAAAACGTCACCGCAGATCGCACGAGCGCGACTATGGTGCCGCCAAAGAGCTTGCGCCTATTCCGGTGGGACTGGTGTAAGCCGGATATTCGCCGATATCCTGAGAAGGTGCGATGGACGACGATCTGTCGCGATAAAACTTTGATTTTTCTATCCTTCGGCCATTCTCGTGGCTTCGCCAGGATTGCGATGCCACGTGACCGTTAAATATAGAGCGGCGCCATTTGGCGCCAGGCACCTGCCCGGTGCGCGCGCCCGTCCCAGACATGCAGCTGATGGCCAATCTGCTTATCGACGAGAAGCCGGCTGAGGTGGCGGTTGTTGTCGAGGAAAGGATCGTCGCCCCCTATGGTCAGGACAATGTCGACCTGACGCAGCCTTTCGAGCCGCCATTCGCATCCAAGCCCTGGAAGGAAATGCGTCGGCGTGTGGAAATAGACATTGTCGTCATAGTAGCCGTCGAACAGGTCGCCAAAGGATTCGACCTTCATCGTTAGATCGTAGCGACCGGAAAAGGCGACGAGTTTTCGAAAAAGGTGAGGGTGGCGAAAGACGAGGCTGGCGGCCTGGAACGCGCCGAGGCTGCAGCCATGCACGATGGTGCAGTCATGAGGATTTTTCTGCGACATCAGCGGCAGAACTTCGTTAAGAATATATTCTTCGAAGGCGGCGTGCCGGCGAATGCGCTCAGCTGGATGGTGATGGGATCCGTAAAAGGTCTCGGTGGCCAGACCCTCGATGCAGTAGAGTTGCAGATGGCCGGCCCGCAATTTTTCGGCAAGGCTGGCGACGATACCAAGCTGCTCATATTCCCAGAAACGCCCGTCCCGCGTCGGAAACATCAATACCTTGGCGCCGGAATGACCGAACACCAATAGCTCCATGTCTCGATGCAGGCGCTGGCTGTACCAGCGCAGGTATTCTCGGTTCATGGCACCTTGAAAAATCGTCTGACTTTTTCACGAAGGAGCGCATTTTGCTCACTGCTGCCAAGATAGTCGAAATGGCCGGCGTCGAGGATGAAGATTTCGTTAAATTTTGCCAAAGAATTCGCGACAGCGAATTGGCAGGGCGGCGCTACCGCCGGATCGAACAGGGCTGCAGCGACGAGCATCGGTATTTTGATGCAGGCAGCCGCGCTCGCCGCATCGAACAGTCGCAAGGTCTCCAGCACGCTTCCGTGCTTTTTCTGATAGGCCTGGACGGAATCGGCGCTGCCAACAGTTGGCAAGGCCAGCCATAGCGGCCGATGGCCGAAGGTCGGTACGACGAGATGGCCGCGATCGATCCGTGCATCGAACGGGATCGCTAGCGCCCCAATACCGCCGCCAAAGCTGATGCCGCTATAGCCGATGTGGCCCACAAGCCAGGGATAAAGGGCAGTGAGCGCCGAGATGGCGATCCACAGATCATCGACGCAGCCGCCGATGATATAGGAATCGGGTTTCTCGATACCGTAGAGGACATGCCCGCCAGCATCGGCCGGTATCGGCGGATGCGCGCTGAGAGACAGCCCGCGAGAGCAGGGAAACAGTACCGCCGTCTTTTCCACTGGCAGATCGAAGTCGGGTAAGTTGCGCCCGCCATAGCCATGCCCGACGACGAGACCTCGACGCACCTCCTGATCGCGGGGTAGAAGCAGCCAGCCGCTGATCTGAAATGCGCCGGTTGATGTGTAGGTCACGTCGAGAACATGCCAGTCGGGATGTTCGATTTTGCTACGGTAGAGCTTCGGCTGCGGGTCGACGGCGATCGCGCGCTCATATCGCTCGGTCCAAAAATCCTCGAAACCAGGGGCAGTCTCAGGCGGCTTGATGGCCAGGAGCTGCTCGAGCTTCATGCCATAGGTCGGATCGAAGGCGAAGGGGTGTGTCGTTGGAACGCTCATATGACGCTTGTCTCGTGAAAGGATTGGCGACGCAAGACTTGAACGTCCAGCAATGCGGACAAAACCACGTCATCTGCCTGAGCCCGCCGAAGGTCGAGCAACACCGCGGTCGGCACGAAGAGGACGTTGCGCAAGAGTGTCTGGCCTCCTTGAGGGTGGGAAGCTCCTTTCTAAGCGATCGACGTTTAGACCTGCGCCTCGCTACGCCCCGTCGTTCCGCCTGATGTCTCGAAGTCGAAGAATTTCTGTGTGACGAGCGCCGCTGCTCCCCGTGCCCAGGAATTATCCTCCCAATCCGGAAGCAATGGAGGAGCAGGCCGAAAGGTGTGAATAGCCATGGCCGACCTCAGTGGCCCGAAGAGAGCATCCCCGAAAGACACGGCTTCACCGCCAACGACAATCACTTCGGGATCGGTGACATTGACGAGATTTGCGAGAGCTTTTCCGATGCCGATACCCGCTTCCTGGACGATGCTGCTGATCACCGGTTCATTCTTGTTCATGGCATCGAGCATCTCCGGCAGGCCATGGCTGCCATCGCGGTTGGTTCTTTCGCGCCAGGTGCGTAACATCGAGGGCTGGGAGTAATAGGCCATGAGGCAGCCACGCTTGCCACATTCGCAAAGACGGCCGTTTTCCTCGTGAACCACATGACCGAATTTGCCGGCAGCACCGTTGGCGCCACGATAAAGCTTGCCTTCGATGATGAGGGCGCAACTGATGCCGACGCCAATCGCGAGCACGGCCATGTTGCGATGCTGTCGCCCCACCCCGAAAAGCTGCTGGGCAATCGCATAGGCATTCGTGTCGTCTTCGAGCCAAACGGGCACCTTGACCTTCTGCGCTAGCATGGAGGCGAGGGGGACGTTGTCCCAATTATAGCGATGGCTGCGCACACAGGTAGCTTGGTCATTGCCGATAACGCCGGGCATTGAAATACCGATGCCGGCAAGCCGCGCATTCCCCCGGTCGGCCGATTTCAGAAGCGAAGGAACTGCTGCTGCAAGCGTCTTGGCGACGTTTTCCGGATCATGATCGGAAAGGGTGAGCCGCAGGGATGCAAGCGGGCTGGTGGCAAGGTCGGTGACGACGCACTCCGCGGAACCGACCATCAGCTTGAAACCGATCGCCAATCCGCTGGCATAATTGATCTCGACAGGGATCGGCCTGCGGCCGGAAAGCCCGGCGACAGCCTTGCCTTCAGTGACATGCCCCTCCTCGATTAGATCCGCGATGACGAAGGTGACCGCCGCCGGGCTGAGGCCGGTAATCGTCGCGATCTCTGCACGGCTTTTCGGCCCCTCACGCCTCAGCAGGTTGAGGATAAGCCGCCGGTTCATGGCGCGCGATGTGCTTTGGTCGCCTTTCAGTTTCACGAATTCTCTTTCTTAATTTTGTAAATTAATTATTGCGTCCGCTTCAGACATATGCATAACTTCCCCCGCCGATCAACATCTGGTTCGTGTGGAAGCGCGAAGAAGTCAGTCAAGAGGCACATTGGATTGTCGAACTCTGCGATCCGGGCAGCGCACATGCGGCTGCCTCGGCAGGTTTGCTGCGCCCATGTACCCGGCGCCGAACAAAAACGCTAGGAGGGCGTTCCGTTCGGCTCCCTGACGCAGGATGGCAGTCAGTGTCACAAAGGGAGGAGTTCGCATGACTTTCGATTTGTTTGGAAGGCCATCAAGCCGGCGTAGTTTTCTGAAGGGCGCGGGAGTGGTTTCCGCTACCGCCCTGGCGGGTCTGCCCATGCCGGCCATTGCGCAGGTCCAGGACATCAACATCATTTCCGACGAGAGCAATGCCGATGCGCTCGCGGTCCTGCGCAAGATTGCCGATGATTTTGGCAAGCAGGCCGGTGTCAAGGTTGTGGTCAATAACATGGACCACGAGGCGCACAAGACCGCGATCCGCAATTATCTCGTCGCCGGCGCTCCGGACGTCTGCTTCTGGTTTTCGGGGAACCGCATGCGCGCCTTCGTCAAGCGCG
Organism: Martinezella calliandrae; assembly: GCF_030272695.1. Lineage (GTDB taxonomy): Bacteria > Pseudomonadota > Alphaproteobacteria > Rhizobiales > Rhizobiaceae > Rhizobium > Rhizobium calliandrae. Next base: position 158,145 of record NZ_JARFYN010000017.1, on the reverse strand, counting down.
GCCTTTTCGACGATATTTCCGATCTCTTCGAGAAAGAGAAATACAAGGATGTGCTGGGCGCTGCGACAGGCGCCGTCACGGTCGATGGCAAGCAATACGGCCTGCCGACGGGCGGAACGCTGTGGGGTATGTTCTACCGCAAGGATGTCTTCAACCAGCTCGGTACATCGGTGCCAGGAAGCTGGGATGATTTCCTGGCCTTCGCCGCCAAGTGCAAGAGCGCCAACCTGACGCCGGTTGCCATGGGCACCAAGGAATTGTGGCCCGCCGCCGGTTGGTTCGACCAGATGAATCTGCGCATCAACGGCCTCGACAAGCATATGGCGCTGATGAACGGCGAGATGAGCTACCTCGATCCGGCGCTCAAACCGGTCTTCGACCAATGGGAAACCTTGCTCAAGCAGGACTTTTTCACGCCGAACAACACGTCCTTCGGTTGGCAGGAAGCGGGTGCGCTTCTGGCGCAAAAGAAAGCGGGCATGATGAATCTCGGCGCGTTCGTCCGCTACGTCTTCCCGAAAGAAGAGCTAGACCAGCTGGCTTTCGCGCCATTCCCGACGATAGACCCAAAGGTCGGCCGTTTCGAGGAGTTCTCGCTGAACTCAGTTCATATTCCGACGAATGCGAAGAACAAGCAGGGTGCACGCGAGTTCCTGGCTTATTTCTACCGTCCGGAAAATCTCGGTCCCTATCTGGAGCCTGGCGGCAACGTTCCGCCGCGCAACGATCTGCCGCCAAGCAAGGATCCCCTGGTCAACGCCGCCGTCGAGGCTCTGAAGACTGTCAAGGGCACGTCGCAATATTACGACCGCGACAGCGACCCCGACATGGCCCAGGCCGGCCTCGTCGGCTTCCAGGAATTCATGGCGAAGCCCGAACGGCGCGACGTGATCTTGAAGCGGCTCGAGGGCACGCGTAAGCGCATCTACAAACTCTAAGTCTCCTCCCAGCGACCGAGAGGCGGGGCAGCAACTCCGCCTCTCCAAACCAAAAGAGGATATAAAATGATGACATCTTGGCGCCGCCATCGCTGGTGGCTCACGCCTTCTTTGCTAATATTACCGGCTGCCATTCTCTTTTCCGTCGTGATCCTTTGGTCGGCAGTCGAGAGCCTTTGGATCAGCCTGCACGATTGGGATGGCTTCAGCCCGATGACCTGGATCGGTTTCGGCAACTATGTCGAGCTTTTCAACGATCCACAGTTCTACGTCTCGCTGAGGAACAACGTTATTTGGCTGATCATGTTCATGGCTGCGCCGCCCCTGGGCTTGGCGATTGCCTTGCTGGTCAACCAGAAGATCCGCGGTATGCGGCTGATGAAGTCGCTGTTCTTCATCCCACTGGTCCTTGCTTCGGTCGCCGTCGGCGTCGTCTTCACCTGGGTCTATACCCCACAACTCGGGCTGCTCGCCCTGGTCTTCGGTTTCTTCGGCGCGACGGCGCCGGCCGTGCTATCGGACGAGCGCTTCGTGACTTTTGCGATCGTCATCGCGGCACTTTGGCCGCAGATCGCTTTTTGCATGGTGCTCTACCTTGCCGGCCTCAATAATCTGAGTGAGGAACTGATCGGCGCGGGTCGGGTGGATGGGGCCAGAGGCTGGAATATGCTGCGCCATATCGTCCTGCCGCAACTGACACAGGTCACCTTCATCGCCATTGCCGTTACCGTCGTCGGGGCGCTTCGATCCTTCGACATGGTGTCGGTCATGACCCAGGGCGGGCCGTTCGGTTCTTCGCAAGTGTTGGCTTACCAGATGTTCGAACAGTCAATTTTCTCCTACCGCTTCGGCTATGGCGCGGCGATTGCCTCTGTTTTGTTCGTGATCATGGCGGTCTTCATCGTCTGGTACCTAACGCGTATCATCCACATCGAGGAAAGGGGGGCCTGATGTATCCGCGCCCGATCCCCCAAGATGCCATCTGGCAGCGCCGCTTTTATTTCATTGTCGTTCTTGCCATCCTGATCCTCTGGCTGTGCCCGCTCTTTGCTGTCATCCTCACCTCGTTCCGTTCGACGCAGGATGTCATGGGCGGCAATCTTTGGGGATGGCCCACACAGTTCGGCCTGATCGAGAACTACACCTCCGTCTTCACGCAGACGCCGATGGCGCGCTATTTCCTGAATAGCCTGACGATCACCATACCCGCCGTCATCGGCGTGTTGACCTTAAGCACGCTTGCCGGCTTTGTGTTGGCGCGCTACCGGTTTCGCGGCAACATGCTGGTTTTTGCGCTCTTCGTCGGCGGCAATTTCCTGCCCTATCAGATCATGATGATACCGGTGCGTGACCTGATGGTCCGGATCGGCCTCTATGATACGACTGGCGCGCTCATCATCTTCCACATCGCCTTCCAGACGGGTTTTGCGACGCTTTTCATGCGCAACTTCATCGCGGCTCTGCCGGATGAATTGTTCCAGGCGGCGAGGGCGGAGGGCGCTTCGCCCTTCCAGACGCTCGTCCACGTGGTGATCCCGCTGGTTCGACCGGCGCTTGCCGCACTCGCGATCCTCATCTTCACCTTCGTCTGGAACGACTATTTCTGGGCTGTTGTGCTGACGGTGAGCGACACCGTCAAACCGGTCACGGCCGGTCTTGCCAATCTGCGCGGTGAATGGGTGTCGGCCTGGAACCTGATCTCTGCCGGCACGATCGTCGTCGCGGTGCCGCCCGTTGTGATGTTCTTCCTGATGCAGCGACACTTCATCGCCGGTCTCACCATGGGCGCTGTGAAGGGGTGATGATCTTGTCCCATCCATTCGTTTTTCCCACGCCTTGTGCCAATCCTTCTTCTGTGAGCCTAGAAGCATGACCAGTCTCGAACTTCGACATGTCAATAAAAGCTACGGCGCCTATCATGCGCTGCGCGGCATCGATCTTTGCGTCGAGCACGGCGAGTTCATCGTCATGGTCGGCCCTTCCGGTTGCGGCAAGTCCACTCTTTTGAAATCGATCGCCGGGCTGGAAACGATTTCTTCGGGCCAGATCCTCATCAATGGCCGCGATGTCAGCAAGTCGGAACCCGGCGATCGCGGCATTGCCATGGTGTTTCAGTCTTATGCACTCTATCCGCATATGACGGTCGCCGAGAATATGGGCTTCGGTCTGCGCATGGCCAAGCGCCCGAAGGCGGAGATCGACGCTACGGTGGCGCGCGCGGCCAAGATCCTCAGGATCACCGATCAGCTCGAAAAGCGGCCGAAGCAGCTTTCGGGCGGTCAGCGCCAGCGTGTGGCGATCGGTCGGGCGATCACGCGTTCGCCCGATGTTTTCCTGTTCGACGAACCGCTATCGAACCTTGATGCAGCCCTTCGAACGCAGATGCGAGTCGAGTTGAGCGGCCTGCATGCCGAACTCGGCGCGACGATGGTCTATGTGACACACGACCAGATCGAAGCCATGACCATGGCGAGCCGGATCGTGGTTCTCAATCGCGGCGTCATCGAACAGGTCGGCTCGCCGCTGGAACTCTACCGCAACCCGGACAACCTTTTCGTCGCCGGTTTTCTCGGTGCGCCCCGCATGAACTTCTTCCCCGTGACCGTCGACGATGTGTCGGGAGGCAGGGTGACCGTCTCCGCGCCAGGCCTGGCGCCGATCGCCATGGAGCTGGCAGCTAATGCCTCGGTGCAAATGGGAACGACGCTGACCCTCGGTGTCCGTCCGGAAAGCATTGCGGTCCAGGAGGACGCCATCTCCGCCGGCGCCACGATTTCCGGCCGCGTCCGCCTCGTCGAGCATCTCGGACGAGAGACGATCCTCTACGTCGACGCCGGACAGCTGCAATGCGTCAGCTCCGAGAGCGGCACCGGCAATATCACCGTGCAGGTCGGCCGCGTCGCCGGCATCGATGGTGATCAACCGATCAGCCTTCGCATCGATCCGCGCGAGGTCTACCTGTTTTCCGAAAATGACGAGCGGACCATTACGGTCCGCAAGCCGATCCTCGACAAATGATCCTTCAGGAGCTCGATACAGTGTCAGTCAGCAGCAGTACCACGGACCTTTCCGTATGGCGCACCATCAAGACCAACAGGTTTCTGGTCGGCGCGCCGCATTATCCAGAACATGTCGACGAAAGCTATTGGGAACGCGACGCCAAGCGCATGGCCGAAGCTGGCTTTAATGTCGTCCGTCTCGGCGAGTTCGCCTGGCATCTGTTCGAGCCCACGCTGGGCACATTCGATTTCGATCTCTTCGATCGAGCCATCGCGGTCCTTGGCCGTCATGGTCTCAGCACCATCATGTGCACACCGACCGCAACGCCCCCGCGCTGGCTAACGGCGGCTCACCCGGAAATCCTACGCGTCGACGGTAACGGCCGAATGATGAGCCACGGTTCGCGCCAGCACGCCGATACCGCAAGCCCTGTTTTCCGCGAGCACAGCAAGCGCATCACCCAGGCGATGGCCGAGCACTATCGCAACAATCCTGATGTCATCGGCTGGCAGACTGACAATGAACTCAATACAAGCATGCCGGAATCCTTTTCGTCCTCGACGCTGAAGGAATTCCAGGCGTATCTCGCGGATAAATACGGCACGATCGACAAGCTAAATTTCGCCTGGGGCGGCGATTTCTGGGCGACGGCCTATGACGATTTTAGTCAGGTCGTGCTTCCCCTCGACTTCGCGCCGACCTTCCCAAGTCCGGGCCATTTGCAGGATTATCATCGTTTTCTGGCCTTTGCGACGGCGCGCTTCCAGCATGATCAGGTGGAAATTCTCCGCGCGACCAGGGCCGATTGGTTCATCTTCCATAATCTCGGCGGCTTACGCGATATCGATTTTCGTGGTCAGTTCTCCACTGATCTCGATTTTGTCGGCTACGATATCTACCCGATGCTCTATGACGAGTTCCAACGCATCGGCAACCACGCCAAGGTTCAGGCGCTGCATCTCGATATCTGTCGCGGATTTTCGGGCAACTATATCGTTCCGGAACAGCAATCCAGCTTCGGCAGCCAGCCGGGCTTCTGCACGCTGACGCCCGAGCCCGGCGAAATGCGGCGCATGGCGATGTCCTCCGTCGCACGTGGCGCCGATGGTTTGATGTTCTTCCGCTGGCGTCCAGCGCATTTTGGCGCGGAAATCTATTGGATGGGCGTCATCGATCACGACGATGTGCCGCGCCATCGCTACGACGAGGCAAAACGCTTCGCCACTGAGATGACGATGCTCAAGGACAAGATCCTCGGCACCTATGTTCGTATGGATGTCGGCATCGCAGGCGCCGATTTCGATAATCAGGAGGCGCACAAGACCTACTCGATCGGCCTGCCGAGCCCGCAAGACGATGCGGTCTTGCTGCATCAATATTGCTACGACCGAGGCATCGCCTGCGGCTTCATTCATCCGGAAGACGATCTTTCGCGATTGAAGCTCCTTTATGTTCCGCATTGGGTGATGTGGAAGGATGGTTGGACCGAACGGCTCGAGGCCTTTGCCCGCGCCGGCGGCACTGTGATCATCGGCGCTCGCACCGGCACGCGTGATGAAAACAATCACGTCATCCGCGAGACGGCGCCTGGTTCATCGCTCTCGCGGTTGACCGGCGTCAAGGTCGAGGATTTTGGCCGGCTTGCCGCGCCGGGCGCCAGTGGCCTTTTCGATGTCATGGGGCGCTCCGGGGGAGTGGTCGTACCCCCCAACCGCCCGGCTGAATCCCATCGCCGCGTCCGCCGTTTCACGATCGGCAACCGCGAGCTCGAGGCCGCGCATTTCTACGAGAACCTGACGATTGCGGATGATGTCGAGGTGGTGGCGACCTGGTCGAACCGTTATGCCGTAGGGGTGCCGATGGCGACCTCGCGCAAGGTCGGCAAGGGCAGGGTTCTCTATCTCGGCACCTATTTGACCCCAGAGCTGACGGCAGCGGTCGCCGACCGAACCTTTGCGGAGGCAGGGGTTGAGCCGCTGATCGCCGAGCTGCCCGGCGGTGTCGAAGTGACAATGCGCCAAAACGATGAACGGCGTCTGCTTTTCATCCAGAACTACGTCGACCAGCGCGTCGAACTGACCGGCGTACCGGCCGGCATCAATCTCCTTGACGCCGGAAAGCCGGTGTCTGGCGCTCTGTCCCTCGAAGCCTATGGCTGCGCGATCGTCGAGTTGAGCTGACACGAATTTGCGGCGCCCGCTTCGTTGTCAGGGCGCCGATCACAGCAAAAGGACGTTTCATCATGACAGATATGGATAAAATACGCTGGGGGATCCTCGGACCCGGCCGGATCGCTGCTGATTTCTTTGCGGGCGTTGCACAGTCTAAGACCGGTCGCGTCGAGGCAATCGGAACGCGCAATCCTGATAAGCCGGATCTTGCCAAGAACTTTCCGCGGGCGCGCATCGTCCATGGCTACGATGCGCTGCTGGCGGATCCGGCAATCGATGCCGTTTATATCGCCACGCCGCATCCGAGCCACGCCGAATGGGCAATCAAAGCGGCTGAGCATGGCAAGCACGTCCTGTGTGAAAAGCCGATGGGGCTTTCGGCCGCAGAGGCGGAGGCGATGCAGGAGGCCGCGCGTCAGGCCGGCACTTTTCTCGGCGAAGCCTTTATGTATCGCCTGCATCCATTGTCCGCGAAGCTGATCGAGCTCTTGAAGGCGAAGGCGATCGGCGAAGTGCGTCTGATCAAATCCAGCTTCGGCTTCGCAAAGCTGCCGTATGATCGCAGTCACAGGTTGTTTTCGAACGATCTTGCTGGCGGCGGCATTCTCGATGTCGGCGGCTATCCCGTTTCGATGGCGCGCCTGATTGCCGGGATCGGCAGCGAAACGGGTGTAATCGAGCCCGACAAGGTCTTTGCCGTGGGCCATCTCGGCGAGACTGGCGTCGACGAATGGAGTGCAGCCGTGCTGCATTTCCCGAACGGCATCATCGCCGAGCTTTCCTGCTCGGTGTCGCTGGCACAGGACAATGTCCTTCGCATTTTCGGCACGCAAGGGCGGATCGAGCTTGATCAATTCTGGTTTGCTGCCGGCAAGCAAGGCGGAACGGCGACGATCCGGCTTTTTACCGTCGATGGCACACGGCAGGATGTTCTCGTTGATGAACCACGTCACATCTACAGCTTTGAGGTTGACGCTGCGGGAGTTGCGATCCGTGCAGGCCGCAAAGAATTTGCCTATCCCGGCATGACGCGGGCGGACACGATCGGCAATCTGCGGGTGTTGGATAAATGGCGCGCCGCGATCGGCCTCGAATATGCCCTGGAGACGCCTGCAGTCCGCACCCGGACGCTGCGCGCCGACGTGCTTGTGCGCAGGCAAGACCATGTGGCGCGCGGAACGATCGCCGGCTTGTCGAAGGAGATGTCGAAGGCCGCGCTCGGCATGATGGAATTTTCCACCTTTCCCGGTGCGGCGATCGTTCTCGACGCCTTCTTCGAGGCCGGCGGAAATCTGATCGACTCCGCCTTTCAATATGGCGGCGGGACGCAGGACCGCCTGATCGGTGAATGGATGCAAAGCCGCGGCGTCCGCGAAAAGGTGGTGATCATAGAGAAAGGGGCACACAGCCCGCTCTGTTATCCTGATGTCATCGGCAAGCAGTTGACCATTAGTCTGGATCGGCTGAAGAGCGACTATGTCGATATATATTTCATGCATCGCGACAACCCGGATATCCCGGTTGGCGAGTTCGTTGACGCCATGGATGCCGAAGTCAGGGCAGGGCGCATTCGAGGCCCGGTCGGCGGTTCCAACTGGACGCGCGAGCGCATGGATGAAGCGATTGCCTATGCCGAACGCACCGGCAAGACGAGGCCAAGCGTGCTTTCGAACAATTTCTCGCTGGCCGACATGGTTCAACCAGTTTGGGCTGGCTGCGTTGCTTCTTCCGACGCCGAATGGAGATCGTGGCTTGCGGACCGAAAGATCACCAATTTCGCCTGGTCGAGCCAGGCACGCGGCTTCTTCACCGACCGCGCCGGCCGCGGCAAGTTCAGCGATCCGGAACTGGCTCGTGCATGGTATTCGGAGACGAATTTCGCGCGCAGGGATCGCAGCGAAGAATTGGGAAAACGGCTTGGAAAGGACCCGATCCAGGTTGCGCTCGCCTATGTGTTGCAGCAGCCCTGGCCGGTCATACCGCTAATCGGTCCCCGTTCGCTGGCCGAGCTCAATCACAGCCTTGGCGCCTTTGACATTCAGCTTTCTTTCGAGGAGAGGCGCTGGCTGGAAAATGGTTAGACTTGCAGGTGGAAACATCTGCGAAAGACCGAATGATTGAGCCGAATTTACGGCTCTTTCGATCGCATTAGCAGTCGGCGGCGTAGAGTGCCAAAATTTTCGCTCTTTCTCACTTGAAAACGCGCTAAACGAGATCAATTCTATCGAACGCTGAAGGACCTTAACGGCCCGTATCGGTGGTCGAGTCCGGGCACGCGCGCATTGATTATAATTGTCTGTCAGGGAGGAGAGCATGACGTTCCGACCACTTCATGATCGCATTCTCGTCCGCCGCGTCGAGTCTGAGGAGAAAACCAAGGGCGGCATCATCATTCCGGACACCGCCAAGGAAAAGCCGCAGGAAGGCGAAGTCATGGCCGTTGGCCCTGGCGCACGCAACGAGGCGGGCCAGATCCAACCGCTCGATGTGAAGACCGGCGATCGCATTCTGTTCGGTAAATGGTCCGGCACCGAGATCAAGATCAATGGTGAAGATTTGCTGATCATGAAGGAAAGTGACGTTCTGGGCGTCATCGAGACCCAGACCGCAGACGAAAGAGCCGCTTGATCAAGACTTTGCTGCCTATGGAGGAGTGAAAAATGGCTGCCAAAGAAGTCAAATTCCACACCGATGCCCGCGATCGCATGATTCAGGGGGTGGATATTCTCGCGAATGCGGTCAAGGTGACCTTGGGTCCCAAGGGCCGCAACGTCGTAATCGACAAATCCTACGGTGCTCCGCGCATCACCAAGGACGGCGTTACCGTCGCCAAGGAGATCGAACTCGAGGACAAGTTCGAAAACATGGGCGCCCAAATGTTGCGTGAAGTCGCCTCCAGGACCAGCGATATCGCCGGGGATGGCACGACGACTGCGACGGTGCTTGCCCAAGCTATCGTTCGCGAAGGCGCCAAGGCCGTCGCATCCGGCATGAACCCGATGGACCTGAAGCGCGGCATCGACCTCGCCGTTGACGCCGTCGTCAAGGAACTGAAGGCAAAGGCGCGCAAGATCTCCAACAATTCCGAAATCGTTCAGGTCGGCACGATCTCTGCCAATGGCGACCCGGAAATCGGGCACTTTCTCGCCGAAGCGATGGAAAGGGTCGGCAATGAAGGTGTCATCACGGTTGAAGAAGCCAAGACCGCCGAAACCGAACTCGAAGTCGTCGAAGGCATGCAGTTCGACCGCGGCTACCTCAGCCCCTACTTCGTGACCAACCAGGACAAGATGCGGGCGGAGCTGGAAGAGCCTTATATCTTGGTCCACGAGAAGAAACTCTCCAACCTGCAGGCCATGCTGCCGGTTCTCGAAGCTGTCGTCCAGTCGAGCAAGCCACTCCTCATCATCGCCGAAGACGTCGAAGGCGAAGCTCTTGCAACGCTCGTCGTCAACAAGCTGCGCGGTGGCCTGAAGATCGCTGCCGTCAAGGCTCCGGGCTTCGGCGATCGCCGCAAAGCCATGCTGGAAGACATCGCCATCCTGACGGGCGGCACTGTCATCTCCGAAGACCTCGGTATCAAGCTCGAGTCCGTCACCCTCGAGATGCTCGGCCGTTCCAAGAAAGTGGTGATCGAGAAGGAAACAACCACCATCATCGATGGTGCCGGATCGAAGAACGAGATCGAAGGCCGCGTTACCCAGATCAGGGCCCAGATCGAAGAAACCTCTTCCGATTATGACCGCGAAAAGTTGCAGGAGCGTCTTGCCAAGCTCGCTGGCGGCGTTGCCGTCATCCGCGTCGGCGGCTCGACCGAAGTCGAAGTTAAGGAAAAGAAGGATCGCGTCGACGATGCATTGCACGCAACCCGTGCTGCAGTCGAAGAGGGCATCCTGCCGGGTGGCGGCGTGGCGCTCCTTCGGGCGGTCAAATCGCTCGAAGGGCTCAAGACCGAAAATGAGGACCAGCGCGTGGGCGTCGAGATCGTCCGTCGGGCAATCGAAGCGCCCGTTCGTCAGATTGCCGAGAATTCGGGCGCCGAGGGCTCGGTCGTCGTCGGTAAGCTCCGCGAGAAAGCCGATTTCTCGTTCGGTTGGAACGCTCAGACCAGCGAATATGGCGATCTCTACGCCATGGGTGTGATCGATCCGGCCAAGGTCGTGCGCACAGCGTTGCAAGATGCTGCCTCCATCGCCGGGCTTCTGGTGACGACCGAAGCGATGATTGCCGAGAAGCCAAAGAAGGAGGCTGGCCCGGCCTTGCCTCCCGGCGCCGGCATGGACTTCTAGTGATCCTCATGATGGCTCGTCCCGCTGGGCGGGCCATTGCCCGCGGGGACCGAGGGGTCGGTCGCCTAACCATCATGCCGTGCGTAGCGTCTTATCTCGGCGTCTCAAGGATGTTCAATTCCGCTCTTGGAATTACAATGAAATCAGCTGTTGCCATCGTTCCTCCGCGCTTTGGCGCTGTCGTTGGTGGATGACGATATCGTTTTGCCGTCAGGCTGCTGACCAAAATATGTTCCGCCAAGGTGGCCGCCAGCGCTGGTATTCTTCACCTGCCGTTCGGCTCGCTTCTGGAGTTTTTGAACGTCGCTTTTGCTCATTTCTTGTCTCCGTTGTTCAAGTCGTACACTTGAACAACTGGTACAGACAGGATGGGTTCCCAAGATTTCGGAGATCGAAATTTTCACGGTGAGGCGAGCGGCGGCTCAAAGGCCCCCGGTTTTGGCACACGGTCGAAAAAACTCATGTGGGGAAGGGGAAACCAGCCAGGCCGTTCCCCCACTGCCGATTTCTATATCGGCGATATAGCAGCGCCATCCTCTTACGGGCCAGCACCGAAAAAGGTCAGCCGAGTCAGCGCCGTGTAGTTCGATTCCGATACCATCAAAGCGACGAAGACAAGCACCAGGACCGGTGGAACCAGGATGGCGTATATCAAAGCCAGCCGTTCCCACGCCATGTGCATGAAAACGGCGACGATCAGCCCCGCCTTCAGGATCATGAACAGTAGGATCAGAAACCATCTGAGATAGCCCTGAATGCCGAGATAATCGACCAAGTAGGAGAAGGTGCTGAGAACGAAAAGCAGCCCCCACACCATCAAGTAAAGTTTTAGCGGATGTTGCTGTCCGGAATGTGCCTGCGCCTGCGCCATAATGCCATCCTCACCACAGATAGAAGAATGCAAAGATGAATACCCAGACCAGATCGACGAAGTGCCAGTATAAGCCCATGATCTCGACGATCTCGTAATTGCCTTTGCGGCTGGTGAAAAAACCTCGCCTTCCCTGATCGAAGTCGCCCCGCCACACCTTGCGGGCGATGACCAGAAGGAAAATCACCCCGATTGAAACGTGGGTGCCGTGAAAGCCCGTAATCATGAAAAAGGACGAACCAAACTGCGCCGCACCCCACGGGTTGCCCCAGGGGCGGACTCCTTCCGTGATCAGCTTGGTCCATTCGAATGCCTGCATTCCGACGAATGTCGCGCCGAGGGCCGCCGTCGCCCACATCAGCGCGGCGGTTTTGCGGCGATCGCGGCGGTAACCAAAGTTGACAGCCATGGCCATCGTGCCGCTGCTGCTAATGAGGACGAAAGTCATGATGGCGATGAGGATCAACGGGACTTCCGTACCTCGTATCGTCAGGGCAAAAACCTCACTGGGATTTGGCCAGGGGACGGTGGTCGACATGCGTGCCGACATATAGGCCAGCAGAAAGCAGCCAAAGATGAAAGTGTCGCTCAGGAGGAAGATCCACATCATCGCCTTGCCCCAGGAGACGTTTTTGAACGCCCTCTGGTCCGACGACAGGTCAGCTGCGACGCCGCGCAGTCCCGCTGGTTGCAGAAGTGGATCCTTTGCCGGTCTTTCTATGGATTCGGTCATCATCGAATCTCCTCAAGTGACCAATTGGCGGCAGAGATCGACAAAACTATTTGCCCAGCCTGCGAAGAGCGCAAAAAGGATTAGCCAGACAACGAGCATGAAATGCCAATAGATGGCGCAGAGATCCACGCTCAGGCTGACCCTCGCCGGAGCCTGGCTTGTCCGGGCACGGATTGTCGTCCGTCCGAGCACGAAAAGCCCGCCCAGAATGTGCAGGCCATGCAGGCCGGTGATCATGTAGAAGAAGCTGTTCGATGGATTGTCGGCAAGCACATAGCCGGCCGCAACCAATTGCCGCCACGCCAGGACCTGTCCGGCCAGAAACAGAACAGCCAACACGAACGCCACTGCGAGGGCCGTGTTCAGCATCTCGCTGCGGTCAAGACGAGCTTCCATCTTCGCCCATTGCAGCGCGACGCTGCTGGTGGCAAGCGCGGCGGTATTCACCCAAAGCAGTCGTGGGATCGGAATACTCCACCAGTCTGAGCCGCTGAGGCGACTAAGATAGGCGCTGATGAGGAGCGTGAACAGGGAGCCGACGACAGCGAGAAAGATGCCGAGACCGACTTTCGCCGCTGTCGCCGGTGACCCCCGCATCTCCGGCGCATCGCCCGCCACCCCTGCTTCCAGCCAGGGCTTCGAGGTCAGCCGCTGCCCTGCCATCCACCAGATGATGATGCCGGCGATCCCCGCCAGGAAGATCAGAATGGCGCTCATGACGACGCCCCTGCGGACAATCCGCCCGAAGCCGGCTGGTTCTGCGGCAGGAAGTCCTGACTTGCTCCGGGGACACTGTAATCATACGGCCACCGGTAGACGATCGGCAGTTCCTTGCCCCAATTGCCGTGAACCGGCGGGGTTTGCGGTGTCTGCCATTCCAATGTCGTCGCCCGCCATGGATTGCCGCCCGCTTGCCGGCCGAAGCGAAGGCTCCAGGCGAGATTGAACAGGAACAGAAGCTGAGCGGCTCCCACCACCAACGCGGCAACGGTGATGAACATGTTCAGCGTATGGGCCGACGGCGGAATGAAAGCGGTTTCGCCAAGCTCATAATAGCGGCGGGGCACGCCCATCAGGCCGAGGTAGTGCATCGGGAAGAAGATCGCATAGGCGCCGAGGAAGGTGATCCAGAAGTGGATATGGCCCATCGTCACGTTCAGCATGCGCCCCGTGACTTTCGGATACCAATGGTGGATTGCGCCAAAGATCACCAGAATGGGCGCGACCCCCATTACCATATGGAAATGGGCAACGACGAACATGGTGTCGGACAGCGGTACATCGACGACGACATTGCCGAGAAAGAGGCCGGTCAATCCACCATTGATGAATGTGATGATGAAGGCCAGGGCAAACAGCATCGGCAATGTCAGATGGATATCGCCGCGCCAGAGAGTCAACACCCAGTTGTAGACCTTGATGGCCGTCGGGATGGCGATAATCAGCGTTGTGGTCGCGAAGAAGAACCCGAAGTTCGGGTTCATGCCGCTGACATACATATGATGCGCCCATACGACAAAGCTCAGCGCTGCGATGATGACAATCGCCCAGACCATCATCCTGTAGCCGAAGATGTTCTTGCGTGCGTGGGTGCTGATCAGATCCGAGACGATGCCGAAGGCAGGAAGTGCAACGATATAGACTTCCGGATGTCCGAAGAACCAGAATAGGTGCTGGAAAAGGATGGGGCTGCCGCCGCCTTGCTGCAACTGCTGGCCCATCTCGACGATGGCGGGCATGAAGAAGCTTGTGCCGAGCAGCCGGTCGAACAGCATCATGACGGCGGCCACGAAGAGGGCCGGGAAGGCAAGCAGCGCCATGACGGTTGCGGTGAATATGCCCCATACCGTTAGGGGCATGCGCATCAGCGTCATGCCGCGAGTGCGTCCCTGCAGCACCGTGACGACATAGTTCAGTCCACCCATCGTGAAGCCCATGATGAACAGGATCAACGATGACAGCATCAGGATGATGCCCCAGTCACGCCCCCCAGGTGTCCCTGATAGAAGTGCTTGCGGCGGATAGAGCGTCCAGCCGGCGCCGGTCGGCCCGCCCGGGGCAAAGAAGCCGACGACCAACACGATGACAGCGAGCAGGTAGAGCCAATAGCTCAGCATGTTCGCATAGGGGAACACCATGTCGCGAGCGCCGAGCATCAAGGGGATCAAATAGTTGCCGAAGCCGCCGAGGAACAGCGCCGTCAGCAGATAGATCACCATGATCATGCCGTGCATGGTGATGAACTGATAATAGTGCTCGGCATCGATAAAGGAGAAGTAGCCCGGAAACCCGAGCTGCAGGCGCATCATCCAGGACAGCACCAACGCCACCATGCCGATCGAGATCGCGGTCAGCGAATACTGGATAGCGATGATCTTGGCGTCCTGGCTGAAGACATATTTCGTCCACCAGCTTTTCGGGTGATAAAGCTCCACATCCTCGACTTCAGCGGGCCGGATGACCTGCTCAGTGCCGGATCCGATGTCGACCATATTCCATCCTCCCTGTTCCTTCCGATGCGGCCTTCCTCCTCAGCTGCGCATGGCACTTACTTTTGCGCCGACGCCGTCGATTTGGCGAAAGTCGGCTGTTGCTGCAGCCAGGCTTGATAGTCGGTGTCGTTATCGACCACGACCGTGCCGCGCATCTGCGGATGACCAACGCCGCACAACTCCGCGCAGAGAACCTCGAAGGTGCCCGTTCGCGTCGGCGTGAACCAATAATAGGTGACCGTGCCGGGGATCATGTCCATCTTGGCCCGGAATTGCGGTACGTAGAAATCGTGAACGACGTCGATCGAGCGCAAAAGCACCTCCACCGGCTTGCCGACCGGTATATGCAGTTCACCGCCTTCGACGATGACGTCGTCCATTCCGGCGGGATCGTTCTTGTCCAAACCGAGCGGATTGTCCGCAGTAACATTGCGCGTATCCGCCCGCCCAAGCTTTCCGTCGGCCCCCGGGAGCCTGAAACTCCATTGCCATTGCTGGCTGACGACTTCGACCTCGCTGGCATCGGCAGGGACCGTGACGAACTGTTTCCAGACGAACAGGCCCGGTGCGAGCATTGCAGCCACGCCAATTGCCGTTCCCCCCGCAAGCCACCATTCCAACCTCTTGTTTTCGGGCTGGTATGCCGCCTGGTTTCCCGCCCGGTGCCTGAAGCGGAGGATGCAATAGGCTATGAACAACACGACCGCCGAGAAAACGATGCCGGTGATCCAAAACGTGATGACAATCGTGTTGTCGATGTAGCTCCAGTTCGACGCGATCGGCGTCCACCACCAAGGGCTAAGCAGGTGGAACGCGATCGATCCCACCACCAGCAGAACGAGAATCAATACGACAACCATCTCTCCTCCCCGACCCGGCCGCGAACATTTCCACAATCCCATCGCGAAACGTTTTAGTATTATCTCATGAACAAATCGGACGGGCAATTGCAGCAATTGCAGCAGTTCATCCACGCAAACCGCACCGAGCATATTGACGCCACGGGAACGGATCGGCGGCGTCCGGTCACTAAGCAGATCCCAGCCGATCCGACCGGCGATGCGGGAAACAGCTCGTTTACATTTCGCATTTCACTGTTTGGAGTATTGCTTCAGATAGGCGATCAGATTGGTAATCTCGGTGTCGTCCTTCAGGCCGACGAAGGTCATTTTCGTGCCCTTCACCTTCGCCCTAGGGTCGTGCAAATAGTCGCGCAGCGTTGCCTCGTCCCACACGAGGCCACCCTTGCCTGCCTGCTGCATCGCCGGCGAATAGGCGAAATTCGGGTGCGTTCCCGCTGTCCTGCCGAACAGACCGTTCAGCGAAGGGCCGACCTTGTTCTGGTCCGTTTCGGCGATATGGCAGATGGCGCATTTTTTGAAAACGGTGGCCCCCGCAGTGGCATCGCCTTGCTGAGCGAGTGCGCTAAATGGGGAGGCGATGGCAAAAAGCAGACAGGTCGAAAGAAAACGGTAAGACATGGCAATCCTCATTCTCTTCATCGCCATCCAACCAACACGACTGTCATCTGGCAGGTCGCAACGGCTTGGAGGATGATCAGGGGTAAATTTCCTTTACGAATTCAAGGCGTGCGGTTCGGGTAGGCGGGAGCAATCAATTTTCGATATAAGTGCCAGGTCGAATGCCCCAGAATAGGCATGACGACCGCAAGACCGGCAAAGATCGGGATCGTGCCAACGACGAGCAGTGCCGCGACGATCAATCCCCAAAGCGCAATCGGCCCTGGATTGGTAAGCGTGGCGCGTATGCTTGTGTCCACGGCCGCGACGGCGCCGATATCTCGATCTAGCAATAGCGGGAAAGTCACCACCGTCGTCGCCAATACAATGACTGCGAAAACGAGCCCGGCCAGATTTCCCCAAAGCATCAGCGAGAAACCCCGCGAAGTCGTCAGCACGTCCGACAGCAAGGCGGAGATCGAGGTCAGGCCCGCCTCGTCGAAGGTCATGGTGTAGATGTGCTGCGCGACGATCAGCCAGGCGACGAAAAGCACGAATAGCATGAGACCGACCGCGACGATCGACGGTAGCGCCGGCGAGTGCCGAACGTCCAACGCGTGATGCCATGAGCTGTCAAGCCCCTGCTCGCGGCGTCGACTGATCTCGTAGAGGCCGATGGCAGCGATCGGGCCAATCAGTGCAAAGCCTGACATCAAAGGATAAAGTAGCGGTAGCAGGTCGGCGCCGGAGCTCCATACGACCAGAAAGACGCCGGCTATCGGATACATCAGACAGAGAAAAACGTAATGGGATGGTTTCTCTTTGAAGTCTTCCAGTCCCAACTTCAGCGCGTCGACAAGATCGGCGACGCCAATTCTGCGGACTTCCGGCCGCGCATATTCGCCGCTCGCACCGGCCATGACATGGAATGTCGCCATAGCAACTCTCCTCCTCCACCTTGGTCCGGCTGGTGGTGCAAAGGCGGCCGGCATTTTTTACCGACACATCAAGCCGCAACCCGTGGTCATAAGATCTATCAAATCTTATGGCCTTTGTCGCCTGTTCCTTAAATTAGAGGTTCGTCATTTTTGGGCTAGAACGCGTGGAACCGGGGACACATGACCTCGGGTCGTTATGCAAAGCGTTCGCAGCGAGCTCCTTGCTTGTTGTCCTTCTGCGGGTCTTGGTATCTCAGGCGAAGACGGCGCTGCGCCAAGGGCGCACCACGGGTTCGTTCTAACGTTCGAAGGCTTCTTTCAAACCGAAGCCTTTGCGCTCCCGCAGATCGAGATCGGTTTCGATATGCGAAATATGGTGGAGCATCAGATCACGCGCCGCCTCGACGTCCATTCGCTCGATGGCAGCGATAATATCGCCATGTTCCGCGTGGCCACAACTCGAAGCACTTGATTGGCCGTAGAGCGCAATCACAAGCGACGAACGAGCGACAAGCTCCTCCATGAAGCGCTGCATGATCAAATTGCCGGAGATCGAGGCGAGCATGAGATGAAAATCGCCGGATGCCTTGATCTCGGCGCGGCGTGCGGACTGACCGCGCTCGCTCATAAGCCGGCCTTCTTCAAGTAAGAGCTGCTTCAGGTGCTGAATCTGCGCGGGCGTGATCCTCTTTGCCGCTTCGCTGAGAATACCAGGCTCCACCAGACGGCGTGCGGCGAAGATCTGCCGGGCTTCGTCCGGTGAAGGATAGGCTACGAATGCGCCCCGGTTTTTCTCGACACTGACAAGTCCTTCATAGGATAGGGCCTGCAAGGCTGCGCGCGCCAGCGTCCGACTGACGTTGAATAGATTGCCGACATCGCTTTCCGAAAGTTTCGTGCCCGGCGAAAGCCTGCGCTCGACGATCGCTTCGCGAATGGCATCGCGGATTTGCTGTGCGCCGGTTTCATTGGAATCGTTTGTCGTCCGGAGCAGGTCGGCTGAAGGGTTCATGAAATCGGATACCTGATAATCAGCGCGATGATATCCATGTTTGTCGCGAAAGTTAAATGGATTTTGTCGCAAAAACACGAGTACAATCGTATACGATTTAGTGCACATATTGCAGACGAAAGCCTATTTCATGTGCAGACATCTGTTCGCCTTTCACATGGGCATTCGCAAGGATCGTGGCAAAACCCCATAACTCACAAAGAGTTGGTGCAGTGCGGCAGAACTGGCACGGCAGATGCATTGTCTTTCTCGAACAGAGGGAGACACGATGTCGAAAGCGGCAGAGATCGATATAGCATCCGTTTCAAAGGTCTATGGGACGACGACCGCCGTGCATGCCATTAGCCTGAAGATCCCGGCAGGTTCCTATTGCTGCTTTCTGGGTCCGTCGGGCTGCGGCAAGACGTCGACCCTTCGCATGATCGCGGGCCATGAAAGCATCACGTCCGGTGATATCCGGCTTGGAAACATGGTCGTCACCGACTTCCCGCCAGCCAAGCGCGGCACGGCGATGATGTTCCAGTCCTATGCGCTCTTTCCGCATCTCGACCTCATCGACAACGTCGCCTTCAGTCTGAAGATGAAGGGCGTGGACAAGGACGTGCGTCGGGCCAAGGCACTTGACATGCTGAAGCTGATGCAGATGGAGGCCTATGCCACGCGGCGTCCGGCACAGCTTTCCGGCGGGCAGCAGCAGCGTGTGGCGCTTGCCCGCGCTCTGATTACCGATCCCGAGGCTCTGCTTCTCGATGAGCCGCTGTCGGCACTTGATCCGTTCCTGAAGATCCGCATGCGCGCCGAGCTGAAGAAGTTGCAAAAGACGCTCGGCATTACGTTCGTGCATGTGACGCACAGCCAGGAGGAGGCCATGGCGCTCGCCGACATCATCGTCATCATGAACGATGGCCGGATCGAGCAGGCGGCTGCGCCGCGCCAAGTCTTCGAGCGTCCGGCAACGGCTTTTGTCGCCCGCTTCATGGGGGACCATAACGTGCTTTCCGGTCGGGTGGCATCGAGCGATAACGGCGTGCTGACAATGGCCGTGCTCGAGGGGCAGAGCTTTTCTGTGCGCGGATCCGGCAGGCAAGTGGGCGAAGCCATCGATATTGGCATCCGCACTGACCGCGTGCGCCTCCAGGAGGCCTCCGAAAAGACCCTCGGCTTCAACGGCATAGTCTCCAACATCGAATATCGCGGCGCGTCGGTGAAAATCACCGTCATCGGCGCGGGCAGTGACGACTTCACGGTCATCGCGAGCGACGGCGATTACTTCGCCAAACCCGTATCGGTAGGCGATGCGGTGTCTCTGAGCTGGGCCAAAGAGGACGCGGTCCTCCTTGGCCGCGTTTCCGCATAACCCGTAAGCATCAAAAAAGGGGAACTGACATGACGACTGAAATCAAGACAACCAAGCCGGAAAAAGGAATCTCCCGCCGTGCGCTTCTGAAGACTGGCGCTGCCGCCGCCGGCGCGATTGCCGGCTCCGGCCTCATCACCGGCTTTCCGACGATCTGGGCGCAATCGAACATCACGCTTCGCCAGTTCGGCACCGGCGTTTCGAACATCAACGCCATTGCCGAGAAGTGCAAGGCCGATCTCGGCATTACGCTGGAGATGACGGCAACCGACTCCGACGCTGCCGCCCAGCGCGCCGTCACGCAGCCGGATAGCTATGATATCGCCGACATCGAATACTGGATCGCCAAGAAGGTGTTTCCCACCGGCGTAATGCAGCCGATGGATGTCAAGAAGCTCAAATATTACGACAAGATCGTGCCGCTGTTCATCAACGGCAAGCTGAAGCCGGACAGCGTCATCGCCCAGGGCACGGCGCCACACACGGTTGGTTTCGTCGAAGCGCAGGGCTCCAAGAAATTCGCCAAGGAGCCGACGCAATGGATGACCATGGTTCCGACCATCTACAACGCCGATACGCTCGGCATTCGCCCGGACCTCACCGGCCGCCCGATCACGAGCTGGGCCGACATTCTCGATCCAGCCTTCAAGGGCAAGACTGCGATCCTCAACATCCCGTCGATTGGTATCATGGATGCCGCGATGATCATGGAAGCGGCCGGCAAAATCAAATATGCCGACAAGGGCAACATGACGAAGGCCGAGATCGATAAAACAATCGACTTCCTGATCAAGACCAAGGGTGACGGCCAGTTCCGCGCCTTCTGGAAGTCCTTCGACGAGTCGGTCAATCTGATGGCATCGGGCGAAGTGGTCATCCAGTCGATGTGGTCGCCGGCCGTTGCCGCGGTCCGCTCGAAGGGCATCGCCTGTGTCTTCCAGCCGCTCAAGGAAGGCTATCGCGCCTGGGGTGGCGGTCTTGGCCTCGCCTCGCACCTCAAAGGCGCGCAACTCGACGCGGCTTACGAGTACATCAACTGGTACACATCCGGCTGGGTCGGCGGTTATCTTAACCGCCAAGGTTACTACTCCGCCTGCATGGAGACCGCCAAACAGTATATGTCGGCTGACGAATGGGGCTACTGGATCGAGGGCAAGCCGGCGCAGGGCGATATCCTGTCTCCGGAGGGTAAGGTCATGGAGAAGGCCGGCGCCGTTCGCGACGGCGGCTCGTTTGAAGCCCGCATGGGCGCGGTCGCCTGCTGGAACTCTGTGATGGACGAAGACCGCTACATGGTCCGCCGCTGGAACGAGTTCATCGCCGCCTAAAGCAATCCGGCGAAAACTGAATATAGCCCTAAAATCAATCCTCTCCCCGCAAGCGGGGGGAGGAAGCCGCTAACGGAGAGACCGGAACATGGCAGCGATCGCCTCCTCAGAGACAGACCAGGCAACAGGGAAATCAGCTAGCGGTTTTGGCGTGCCGCAGTATCTCATCTCCTATCTGCAGGCAGCGCCGCTCGTTCTGATCTTGGGTTTCTTCTTCCTGCTGCCGATCACGATGATCGCTGTCGTCAGTTTCTGGGATTATGATTTCGCCGGTCTCTATCCCGCCTTCCTGACTACGAATTATACCGACACGCTGGGTTCGTGGGTCACTTGGAAGACCTATCTCAACACGCTGAAATTCACCGCCATCGTCTGGGCATTGACGCTGGTGATCGGCTTCTGGGTCGCCTATTTCCTCGCCTTCCATATTCGCCGCACATCGACGCAGATGATCCTCTTCCTCGTCTGCACCGTGCCATTCATGACGTCGAACATCATCCGCATGATCTCCTGGATCCCGGTGCTCGGGCGCAATGGCCTTGTCAATTCGACCCTCATCCATATGGGTCTTATTCCAAAGCCGATCGAATGGCTGCTCTACTCCGATTTCGCCGTCGTCCTCGCCATGGTGCATCTCTATACGCTGTTCATGGTGACGCCGATCTTCAACACACTGATGCGCATCGACCGCTCCTTGTTCGAAGCGGCGCGGGACGCCGGCGCCAGCGGCTGGCAGATCCTTTGGAACGTGGTGATCCCGCTTGCCAAGCCCGGAATGGCGATCGGCACGATCTTCGTCGTCACGCTTGTCATGGCGGATTTTTCGACGGTGCAGGTTATGTCCGGCGGCCAGAGCGCCTCCATCGCGCTGATGATGAAAAACCAGATGTCGCTGCTGCAATACCCAGCCGCGGCGGCCAATGCCGTCGTGCTGCTGATCCTCGTCCTGCTGATGGTCTCCGCCATCCTGCGGGTCGTCGATATCCGCAAGGAGCTTTGAGATGAACCGCGAAAAGCGCAGCCTGGAATTCTACCTCCTGGCGATCTTTTTCATCCTCTTCGTGCTGTTTCTCTACGGGCCGCTTTCGGCAATCCTCATTCTCTCTTTCCAGGGACCGGATGGCGGCCTGACCTTTCCGTTGAACGGTGTCTCGCTGCACTGGTTTGCGAACCTGTTCGAAAAGCAGGCGGTCGGTGATTTCGGCGCCTCGTTCCGCCGATCCTTCATTCTCGGGCTGATGGTGATGGTCGTCACCGTCGTCGTGTCGTTGCTGGCGGGCTTGGCCTTCCGCCGCCGTTTCCGCGGGGCATCGCTGCTGTTTTATGCGACAGTCGCCAGTCTCGTGGTTCCGTCCATCATCATCTCTCTTGGCATCGGCGTCGTCTTTCAGCAGGGCGGCCTTGCGCCTGCCTGGTATTCTTCAGCCTTCGGCGCACATTTGACCTGGACGCTGCCCTTCGGCGTGCTGATCATGTTCGCGGTCTTCAACCGCTTTTCACCGGCTTACGAGGAGGCTGCACGCGATCTTGGGGCGACCTCGTGGCAGACATTCCGCTACGTCGTGCTGCCGATGATCGCCCCGAGCTTGATCGGCGTCGGCCTGTTCGGCTTTACGCTGTCCTATGACGAGTTCGCACGTACCCTGATGACATCGGGCACCTACAACACACTTCCCCTGGAAATTTACGGGATGACCACCAACGTCACCACGCCCGTGCTTTATGCATTGGGAACGGTGACGACACTCTTTTCCTTCACCATCATTCTCGTAGCGCTCGCAGTCATGACCATGCTTGGTCGCCGGCAGGCCAAGAAAAGCTGAGATCATGCGTTTATTGCTCATCAATCCGAACACCAGTGCATCGATGACGGAAAAGGCTGCTATCGCCGCTCGTGCGGTTGCAGCCTCCGGGACGGAAATCATTGCCGCCACGTCAAGGATGGGACCAGCTTCCATCGAGGGATATTATGACGGCGCGCTTGCCGTTCCCGGGCTCCTCAGCGAACTCCGAGAGCGGCGGACGACGGGTTATGACGGCGCGATCATCGCCTGTTTCGATGATACGGGTCTTGAGGCGGCGCGAGCGCTTTGCGATGTCCCTATTCTCGGGCTTTGCGAATCCGCCGTCGCAACGGCCGGCTTTCTCGCCCAGCGCTTCACGGTCGTGACAACGCTGGAGCGTTCGCGAGTCCTGATCGACAACCTCATCCAGCGTTACGGCATGGGCGGACGGGCGAAGGTGCGTGCCTCCGATATCGCCGTACTGGAACTCGAGGACGCGGCATCCGGTGCGATCGGCAAGCTGAGGGCGGAAATCGAACGAGCGCTTGAGGAGGACGGAGCGGAAGCGATCGTGCTTGGCTGCGCCGGCATGACCGATCTTGCGCGCGAGCTGCAAGAAATCTACGGCGTGCCAGTCATCGATGGCGTCGCGGCGGCCGTCAAACAGGCAGAAGCTCTGGTGTCACTCGGCCTTTCCACGAGCAAACGCGGCTCCTACGCCTCGCCGCTGCCGAAGCCCTTCAGCGGCGCGATGAGCAATTTTGCGGCAAAACATGTGCCCACCTTAACCTAATCACGGCCGTAGATCGGTGGTGGAGCGGCAGACCAGGATGGCGCAATTGCGTTTATCCTTTGCCGGCACATAAGTTTCTTCCGCAAAGCCGTTACCAAGGCAGACGTCGGAGTTGGCGACGGCGCGCTCATAAAGTAGTGGAGCCGAACCCCGAGCCGACCGATACTGCACAATAACCGCTCGGTTCGCCCGAACGAAGGATTGGACTTCGGCGCACGATCTCGAGGCGGTTTGAAGTCGCTGGATTGCGGATGCCGGAGAGGCTACGAAGACCGCGAGCGCGGCAAGCACGGTGATTTGAGCTTTCATCTGTATTCTCCCTCTGTAACAGGCGAACTTTCCCACCGATCCAAACGGTCGGCACCCCGTTCCTTGCTTTCAAACCAAACCATCTCCTTTTCAGCGGCATCTGTCACCATGGGCAGGCGAAGTGGCGCCCGCGATGATCGCGTTCCGGTGGTTTTGTAACGCGATGGATTCGATTGCGGAGCAAGAACCGGAGTTTTGACCCTGCTGGATCGGCCTATCCCTTTGTTCAGGTCATCGACCGAGATCGGTGATCCCTGCTGGAGACATCAAGAAGGACATCCACATGAGCAAAGAAGAAGACAACAAGGCGATCGTCGGGCGCTGGTTCACCGAATTCTGGGGCGAGACCTGCAACCTGTCTGTCGTCGACGAGGTGGCCGCGCCGGACATGCTGCTGAAGTATTCGCTGCACGAGGCGCGTCGCGGCCATGACGACATCAAGGCCTTTATAACTGGTTTCCGCACGGCATTCCCGGACCTCAATTTCTGGGGCACTGCCGACCTCATTGCCGAAGGCGACTATGTCGTCGGCCAATGGGAGGGCGGCGGCACGCATATGGGGCCGGCGTTTGCTGACTTTCTGGTCGGATCGTTGCCGGCTGCGTCCGGTCGTAAGATGCGCTTCACCGGCACCACCATCCTGCGCATCGAAAATGGCAAGATCGCCGAGGAAACCGGTCTCGACGACGGTGTGACGGCGCTCACGCAGCTCGGCCTCATCAAGGCCGCTTGATGGGGAGGTCGCCGCCCAACTTCTCGGGCGGCGGCCATCACGCCATCTCCGGTTATGCAAGAATCGGGTGGCTGCGCGGCGCTTTTGCAACCAATAATGGGGCACTTGCGTGAGAACACACAGGGACGAACGACATGACCGTGATGCCCAGAAACCGGACGGCATTTAGACAAACGGCGGTCGCCGATGACCCGCGTTGGGCCCGCATCATCGCCCGAGACCGGACTGCCGATGGCCATCTTTGGTACTCGGTGGCAACGACCGGCGTTTATTGCCGGCCCTCCTGTCCGTCGCGAACCGCAAATCCCAAGAACGTGCAACTGCATGGTTCGCTGGCGGCTGCTAAAGCAACCGGCTTTCGCGCTTGTAAGCGGTGCAATCCGGATGGTCCCTCCGCAGACGACGAGAACGCCGCGATCATCGCGCGCGTTTGCCGCTTGATCGAAGAAAGCGAGGAAGAGCCGTCTCTAAACGACTTAGCGGACGCAGCCGGACGCAGCGCCAGCTATTTTCACCGGCTATTCAAATCCGCAACCGGCCTGACGCCCAAAGGTTACGCCTCGGCACACCGCGCGGCGAAAGTTCGTGAAGGCCTTGCGAGCGGCAACAGCGTGACCGAGGTGATTTACGATGCCGGGTTTAATTCGAGCGGCCGTTTCTACGAAAAATCCACCGTTATGCTCGGAATGACGCCGACCCAATATCGACTGGGAGGTGCCAATGAGGATATTCGTTTTGCGGTCGGTCAATCGTCGCTGGGCGCAATCTTGGTGGCGTCAAGCAAAAAAGGCGTGGCGGCTATTCTCCTTGGCAGCGATCCCGATGCGCTGCTGCACGATCTCCAGGATCGTTTCCCCCGCGCCAACCTGATCGGCGCCGACGGCGACTACGAAGCCCTTGTGGCGCGTGTCGTCGGCCTCGTGGAAGCGCCCGGTCTTGGAACCGACTTGCCGCTCGACGTTCGCGGCACGGCCTTTCAGCAGCGCGTTTGGCAGGCGTTGCAGGAGATCTCGGCTGGCCAGACTGTTTCCTATGCGAAGATCGCTCGCCGGGTCGGCTTGCCTAAGGCGGTACGCGCCGTTGCTGGAGCGTGTGCGGCCAACAATCTTGCTGTCGCAATCCCATGCCATCGAGTGGTGCGCAATGACGGTTCGCTTTCCGGCTATGCCTGGGGCGTGGAGCGAAAACGTGTTCTGCTTGATCGTGAAGTCGCCGAAGGCCGCTGAAGGCCCGATCAGCATCTTTCCGTATTGCAACCGCCGCATCCTGATATGTCTGGCGCATGTCGCTCGAGCGAGGCAATATTTCTGATATGAACGCACCCCTTCAGAATCGCGTGACCCCATTCGGCGATATCGTGGCGATTTCGCAGAAAGGACTGTTCACGGGCAATCGCGGCATCATCCACAATCCGGCGACCAAAACGCTTTTGAATAAGCGCTGGTCAAGCAAGGCGTGGTTAGTTTGCACTTGCGAATACAAAGGCCGCCGCCGTGATGTCATGGCTAACAGGAGCTGGACCGAGCTCTTCTTTCTCGACGAGGCCGTAGCATTGGCCGCGGGCCATCGTCCCTGTTTCTTCTGCCGACGGGAGGCCGCAAAGGCATTTCGCGCGGCGTGGGCGGGGGCGAGGGGACAGGCCGAGCCCCCGGTAGCCGTCATGGACGCCGTCCTCCACAGCGAACGTATGGCGCGAGGACGTAAACGCATACATGCGCTTCCGGGGCCGCTGCGTGAGCTATCGGATGGCACGGTCATCGTCGCATCCGGTTCGGCCTACACGATATCTGATGGTCGGGCTTTTCGCTGGACCGAGAATGGCTATGAGGGGCCGCAGAAGCTCGTTCACGCCGAGGGCATGCTGACCCCGCCATCGACATTCTTGGCGCTTCGGGCCGGCTATCGAGCGATCCTTCACCCCATGATCGGGACATTGTAAACGGGCCAACTCCACCGGCCAATTTGATGGGCTCGGATTGCTGGTCTGCAGGTCGCGAATATGTGCATCGCCAAATGCCAAGAAAACTTGGCGATTTGAAAGCAAGGACCGGAGTGAGGACGGATGCCTGTAGCTCTATTGTCGATGATCATAAGGATCATGGAGCTAAGCAAATGAGCCTCACCAACATGGATGCCATCTCGCGGCGCGAGTTGTCGGCCAAGCGCGCTACCACTTCAAACGACATCGCTTATTCGATCGGCGATAGCGCCTTCGGCAAGATACTCGTCGCACGCAGCGTCGTCGGGGTATGCGCTGTCCTGATCGGATCGGACGACGACGCCCTGACGAATGATCTCGCGGCGCTCTTTCCGACGAGCGGACTGATTTCGAACGAACCACGCCTTCGCGGTGATCTGAATAAAGTTGTTCGGTTAATCGAGAGACCTGAAGCCGGACTTGATCTTCCGCTCGATATGCGGCGCGGCACGCCGTTCCAACGCCGGGTATGGGATGCTCTTCGCGCAATTCCATGCGGCGCCATGGTGACCTACGCCGCGCTTGCCCGTCGCATCGGCGAGCCGAACGCAGCCCGCGCCGTTGCCAGCGCTTGTGCGGCAAACGCGATTGCTTTGGGCATACCCTGTCACCGGGTCGTCCGCAGCAATGGCACTCTGTCGGGCTATCGTTGGGGTATCGAGCGCAAGCGCGCGCTCATCGAGAAGGAAGCGAGAGCATGAATGCCCATTCGAAACTCAATCCATCGGCCTCTGCGGCGCACTCCGCAGAGGCGCGTGTCGCCCTATATGATTGGCAGAAGCTATCGGACGAGCTAACCGGGTTTGGCTGTGCGGTGATGGAAAAGCTGCTGTCGCCCGAGGAATGCCGGGCAATCGCGGATCTCTATCCGCAGGAAGAGCACTTCCGCAGCCATATTCATATGGCGCGCCACGGTTTCGGCAAGGGCGAATACCGCTATTTCAAATATCCGCTCCCCGATCTAGTTGGCGGTTTGCGCTCGGCGCTCTATCCGCGATTGGCCGAGGTTGCCAACGACTGGAACGGCCGCATGGGCATCGATCAGCGCTACCCCGCAGACCATGCCGCCTTCCTGAAGGAGTGCCATGATGCGGGCCAGTCGCGGCCGACGCCACTCTTGCTGCAATATGTTCCCGGCGATTTCAATTGCCTGCATCAGGACCTCTATGGCGACCTCGCATTCCCGTTGCAAGTGGCGATCCTGCTTTCCGAACCGGGAAGGGATTTCACAGGCGGCGAGTTCGTCCTGACGGAACAGCGCCCGCGTATGCAAAGCCGCGTCGAGGTCGTGCCGCTGCGCCAGGGCGACGCGGTCGCCTTCGCCGTCCACAATCGTCCGGTCCAGGGCTCCAAGGGCAGCTATCGTGTCAACCTCCGGCACGGCGTCAGCCGCCTTCGCTCGGGCATGCGCCATACCGTCGGCATCATCTTTCATGATGCGAAATGAGCGATCCAGCTGGCCTAGCGAAGGCAGCTAAGACCTGTTTCCGCGTCAAAAAGATGTATCGCTTCATCATCGAATGATAGTGACAACTTACCATTGTAGGTGACTGGCGTGCGGGGAGGGAGGCAAGCCGTCAATCGCTGGTCACCGGCAAGGGCGGTGACGACGAGCTCGGGGCCGGTCAGCTCCGCGATTTCAGGCATGGCTTCGATCGATAGAGCGGCTTGTTCCAGACGCAATGCCTCAGGTCGTATGCCGAGGACAAGTTGTTGGCCTTCTGTTACTTTGCCCTTGAAACGTTCGGGAAGCAGCAGGCAAGTGCCTGCACCTTGCAACTGCAACCCTTCGGGCCGAAGCGTGGCTTTCAAAAGGTTCATCGGCGGCACGCCGACGAAGGTTGCGACATAGAGCGTTGCAGGACTGTTATAGATCTCCTCCGGCGTGCCTAGTTGCTCGATCCTTCCGTCCCGCATGACCGCGATCCGGGTGGCGAGCGTCATCGCCTCGATCTGGTCGTGGGTGACATAGACGATTGTCGTCTTCAGCATCTGATGAAGACGCTTGAGTTCGGTGCGCATTTCCATGCGCAGTTTGGCGTCAAGGTTCGAAAGCGGTTCATCGAAGAGGAAGACTTCCGGCTTGCGCACTAGTGCGCGGCCGATTGCAACACGCTGCCGCTGGCCGCCGGAAAGCTGGCTTGGCTTGCGGTCCAACAGATTTTCGATCTGAAGCAGTTTCGCAGCCTCGCGCACGGCTTTGTCGCGCTCTGCCGCCGGCACTTTGCGCATCTCAAGGCCGAAGCCGATATTGCGGTGGACCGTCAGGTTTGGATAGAGCGCATAGGATTGGAACACCATGGCGATGTCGCGATCTTTGGGGTGCACGCCCAGAACGGAGCGATCGCCTATCCGCACGTCGCCGCTGGTCGCCTCGGCAAGGCCGGCGATGATGTTCAGCAGCGTGGACTTGCCGCAGCCCGAAGAGCCGAGCAGCACCAGGAATTCGCCGCTTTCAAGCGCGATATCGATGCCTTTCAGTGTCTCGACTTGACCATAGGTCTTGCGGATGTTCAGGATTTCGAGCGCGCTCATCCGATGGTCTCTCCGGAAGTCTTGAGCTTGCCATAGCTGCGAGGAAGGGTGGAAATGGCGCGCGAGGCGACCTCTGTTCCCGCCGTCAAGCAGTTGGACAGCATCTCGCCGCGGGCAAGTGCTGCCAGGAATGCGGCATTGAAGACGTCGCCGGCGCCGATCGTATCCACGACCTTCACCTGAGGTGCGGTGACTGCAACCAATTCGCCGTGCTGATCGATGGCGATCGCGCCTTCGGGCCCACGTTTGACGACGACGATCGCGCCATCCGGCATATGCGAGCGCAGTTGACGCGCAGCCTCTGCCGTATCGTCGAGACCTGCAAGCATCGTCGCTTCGACCTCGTTTAACAGGGCGATACCGCAATGTGACAGCCACCCACGCGCGGCGGCACAGTTTTTATCAGTCCAGCCATCGAGCGGCCATCCGGTGTCGAGTGCGATCGTGACGCGATGCTGATCGGCCCACTCGAACAGGGCGCCGTAGTCATGCGTCAGGTCGTCGGTCAGGAAAGAGCCGCAGACAAGGGCGTAACCGCCCGAAAGCGTCGATCCGTCGAGAACGGCAAAGACATCGGCAAGGTTAAGATGTGGCAGGTGACCGCGCGTGGTGAAGAACGTCCGTTCGCCGTCCGGATGGGTGATCCCAACCGAAAGCGTCGTGCCCTCCGGTCGCACCGGCCAATGCGCCGCGCGGTCGCCGAAGGCTTCGCTCAGCCAGCGGCCGAACTGATCATTGCCGACATTGGCGGCGATCTTGAAACTGACACCCATGCCCTCCCAGGCAAGCGCGCTATTGCCCGCCGCGCCGCCAACACGCAGTTCGTCATGGTCGACGATGACCTCGGTGCCGGCCTTCGGCCAAGGTGCGGCAGGCCCAAGGATCAGGTCGACATTGACATTGCCGATGACTGCAAGTGGCTTCATTCATTCACTCCGCGTAATTTTCGTCGAACGGACCGGCGTTCCCGCATTGTCGACGCGGGCTTCGGCAAAAGCGATCATCAGCCGTTGCGCGACCGGCAGCATGGCAAAGATTGCCGCAAGACCGGTCGCTGGCTCGAAGCCAAGTGTGACAGCCCCGGGCACCGGCTCCTCGCCGGATGCATCGAAGACGACGGTCGGTGCCCCGGTTTCCACAGCGGAAACGATCATCGCGGTGACGAGGCCTTCAGTATTGTCTTGTCCGCGAAACAGAACGACGCCGATGTTTGGTCCAAGCATTTCCATCGGCCCGTGTCTAAGCTGTCCGCCTTCGAGCGAGAAACATGGGCGGCGGGACAGTTCCGTGAGGCCGAGCGCAAGCGCTTCGGCAACGCCCTGCAATTTGCGGCCGGACGTGACGACTGTTTCGACATTCGTGAGCGCGGCGAGTGCCGGCGCGATATCAACGTCTTGAGGGGATTTCAAAACGGCTAGCGCTGCCGCTGGGTCTTCGCCGAGCGCGGCAAGCACCGCGAGATGGAGGGCAAAGGTGACCGTCAGGCTGCGAGTGGCAGCAAAGGCCAGTTCCGTGCCGCCCGCGCCAACAAGGGACGGCGCAGTCCTTGCCAGGAAAGAGTGGCTCTCAAGCGTAAGCCCGAATGTTTCGTTCGTGCCGCCGGTCTCATTGAACCAGCGGACGACCTCAGCGCTTTCGCCGGATTGCGAGGTTACGAAGATGGTGCGGCCCTGCAGCATCAGCGGTTGGCCGAGTTGTTCGGATAGCGGTAGCGCGATCGCATCGATGCCCAGATCACGGTAGAGCGGTTCGACAGCGCGGTTGACGGCATGCGATCCGCCCATGCCGAGGAGGAGGAGCTTGCCCGTCTTCTTTAGCGAGGCAGCCGCTTTTGCAGCCATTTCGGCAGCACCTTCGCAGGACGCGATGGCGTCAGCATGCTGGCGCGCCATTTCGCGATCGATTGCAACTAGCCCCGTCGGTCGTGTCATTTGTCCGGTCATGGTCATCCCTTAACGCCGCCGCTTGTCAGCCCTGAAATCAGGGCGCGTTGCATCACGAGACCGACCAGCACCGGGGGCAGGGCGGCAAGCACACCGGCGGTCGCAATCAGTCCGTAATCGGATACACGTCCGCCAGCCAAATCGGCGATCGCGACGGTGAGCGTCTTCGCACGCTGGTCGGATGTAAAAAGCAGCGCATAGAAGAATTCATCCCAAGCTAGCAGGAAAGCAAAGAGCGCCGATGTCGCGATCACCGGCATGGCAAGCGGCAGCGTGATGATCTTCAGCGTCTGGAACAGGCCGGCGCCGTCGATCATGGCAGCGGATTCGATTTCTCTCGGAATGGAATCGAAGCCTGATTTCATCAGCCAGGTCGTGAATGGCGCAAGGATGGTGAGGTAGACGAGCGCAAGCCCGAAGACGTTGTTCAGCATGCCGAGATAGGCAAGGCCCATGTAGAGCGGCACGGCGAGCGCCACCGGCGGCAGCATGTAGGTGGCGATCACCATGGACAGCGACCAGCCGACGGATGGCGTGCGCGACACTGCCCAGCCCGCCGGAATGGCAAGCGCAATGGCGGCGATCGTCGCCATGCCCGCGACCTCGATACTGTTGCGCAGCGAAGAGGTGAAGGCGGCGCCGGTGCTGTTCTCGATCGTCGAGAACAGCAGTCGATAACGGGAGAAATCGGCCGTTTGCGGCCACCAGCGCAGCGGTTTCGCCGCGAGATCGGCCGCCGGTGAAATGCTCATGACGAACAGCCAAAGGATCGGCGCGAGAATGACGCCGGCCAGCACGATTGCCGAGACGTAGATGAATGCGGTGAAGATCGGATTTCTGCGCTCCATCAGGCAGCACTCCCCACCGTCTTGCGCACCAAAGCGGCATAGCCGGCGGCGAGCACAGTCACCAGCAGCGTCACCATCAGTGCCAGCGAGGCACCGGATCCGGCCCGCTGAAAAGAGAAAGCCTCCTGATAGACAAGGATGGACAATGTACGCGTGCTGTTGGCTGGGCCGCCACGAGTCATGACCCAGATGATGTCGAAGACTTTGAAAGCTTCGATGGTACGCAGCACCAGCGCCACCATCAGCGGACCAGCGAGATAGGGCAGGATCACGAAGCGAAAACGGGAAAGCGGCCCGGCGCCGTCGACCAGCGAGGCAGCCGTGATATCGCGCGGGACGGCCTGCAGCGCCGCCAATGCAATCAGCGCGACCAATGGAAAGTTCTTCCAGCAATCGGCGACGATCAGCGCCGCGAGCGCGGTGCCGGGTTCTCCTAGCCATGAACGATAGGTATCGATCAGACCTAGCTGCGTCAGCGCCGCGTTCAGGGCGCCATATTCGGGATTGTAGATCAATCGCCAGAGCGTCGCATTCACGACAGTCGGCAGAGCCCAAGGCAGGATCATGAGTGCGCGCAGCGCCGTGCGACCACGGAATTCCTGATTGAGCAGCAATGCGGCCAGCACGCCGATCACCATCTCGGCGGCAACGGAAATGACCGCAAAGAGAGCCGTCGTGACCAGCGTCCGTTGGAAGTTCGAACCGGAGATCATCTTCGCATAATTATCAATCCCGACGAAATTGCCTTCGGTGCCGACGAGCTTGGCGTCGGTGAAGGAGAGGCGGACGGTATCGACCAAGGGCCATCCGATGACGGCGATCATGACCACGAGGAGCGGCAGCATCAAAAGCCACGCGCGGGTTGTCATCCAGGTGCCGGACATTTTGGGGCCGCCCTTTTTATTCGTCGGACTGGATTGGAGACGGGCGGCACTTTGCGCCGCCCGTCCTAGACTGTCTTAGAGGCCGCTGTTATCGGCAGCCGATTTCAATGCATCTTCCGGCGAGGACTGGCCGAGCAGCGACTCCTGGATCGCTTGTTGAAGTGCAGTCGAAAGCTCCTGGTATTTCGGCGTCGTCGGGCGCGGGTACATGGCTGCAAGGCCAACCTTTGCCGCAGCAATCAATTCTTCCTGTCCCTTCGTGACCGCCGGGTCCTGGTAGGAAGACGCCCAGATCGGCAGGCTGAGCTTGGCATATTGGTTCTGTGTCGGTTGCGAAGTCATGAAGCTGATGTATTTCCAGGCTTCGTCCGGATGCTTGCTGGCTGTCGTGACGCCGAGGCCCATCGAACCGTTCACTGCAGAAGCTTCGCTCTTACCGGCAACGCCCGGAGCCGGTACGACACCGACCTTGCCAGCGACTTTACTGTCCTTCGGATCGTTTGCCATATTGTACATGTAGGTCCAGTTTAGCGCGAAAGCGGCGTCGCCGTTTTCGAAGACTTTGCGAACGTCTTCCTCGAGGAATTCCTTGGAGTTCGGGTTGGTGAGGCCGGATGTGTAGCTCGAAACCATGTATTTCAGGGCATCAAGACCGCCACCGGTCTGGAAGGCCGGCTTGCCGTTCTTCAGGAAGTCTCCCTTATAGGCGCTGACGAGCGTCGTGTAGTCGCAGATGGCGGCTTCGGCCTGCGACCAGCTCCAGGCGATCGGGGTCGCCAGCAGTCCCTTGTCCTTGATCGTCTTTGCCTGTTCGGCGAGCTCGTCCCAGGTCTTCGGTGGGTTCTTGATGCCAGCCTTTTCGAGGATGTCCTTGTTGTAGAATAGATATTTGGTATCGAGAATCCACGGCATGCCGAAATATTTGCCGTCATATTGAACCGTCGTCCAGGCGCCTGGCAACACACCCTTCTTCATGTCGTCAGTGATGCGCGAGGACACATCGACGAGCACTTTGTTGGTCGCGTATTCGGCTGGCCAGATCACATCGAAGAGGACGACGTCATAGCCGCCGCCGGAGCCCTGTGCCAGCACCGTCTTGTCGTGGAGGCCCTCATACGGAACGAATTCGAGATTAACCTTGATGTCCGGGTTCGCCTTGGTGAAGGCGTCGGTCATAGCGCGCACGTCGGATTCGCTATAGGCGGCCTGTGCCATGAAAAGTGCGTTGATCGTGGTTTCGGCAAATGCGTGCGAAGCAAAAGACACCCCGATCAGCGCGGCGCCGAGCAACGTCTTATTAATGGATTTCAACATTCCATCCTCCAGTTTTTTTGACTTTCCCGCGATTTCCGATGGCGGCTTGCGTCGCGACCGGTTGTTGAAAAGGCAGCCAAGATCGGATGCCTCGTTTTGTCGGATCGTTGTTAGGGCCTCATTCGCCCCGATTGTTCCCGCGAAACTCTTCGGCTTCTTATTAAGTCAATTGTCTTGACTTAATTACTTCTTCAATATTCTACTGGTGTCAAGAGGGAATTGCACATGAACGATACCCGCCCCATCCGCGCCAAGAGCGGCACCAATCACGAAGGCACCAGTGCTCATAACCGCCGGGTGATGATCGATGCGTTGCGCGTCAATGGGGCGCTTTCCCGTGCGGACCTGGCGCGCGCGACGCGGCTGACGAAACAAACGGTTTCCAACATCATCGACGAGCTTGAAAGCGACGGCCTCGTGACATCGCGGCAAACGGTGCGCAATGGCCGTGGGCAGCCTTCAACGCCCTACGCTTTGGTTCCGGAAGGGGCGTTTGCTATCGGTCTTCAAATCGACCGGCATATGACGAGGGCAATAGCCGTCGATCTCGTCGGGAATGTACTTGTCCGACTGGAGGCGAAGCTCCCCTCAGGTGGGCCGACGACGGGCATCAGGGTCATTCTCGACCTCATTGCCGCCGTTCGAAGACATCTGACGGCCATCGCATCACAATCCGAACAGAGGCTCGTCGGCCTCGGCGCGGCGATGCCAGGTCCATTCGGCCTTGCCGGAAATGGCGACGATCCCTGGATGATGGAGGCCTGGCAAAAATTTCCACTGCTTGAAACTCTTGCCGTCGGCACTGGCCTCGACGTCAGCATCCAAAATGACGCCGCCGCCGCCACGATCGCAGAACGCATGGTCGGCGCGGCGCATGGGCTCGATCATGCCGTTTGCCTCTATATCGGCTATGGTATCGGTGCAGGCCTTATACTCGGCGGCGAGCTCTATACCGGCGCCTATGGCAATGCCGGAGAAATCGGGATGGCCTTGCTGGCCGTCGGAGGCAAGTCGACGCCGCTCGAACATCGTGCATCGCTGGCTTCGCTCTATCAGTATCTATCTCTCGATCCGGCCGATCCGAATCTCTACGTCAAGATCCATGACCTCGTATCCACCGAGGATCGCAGGATCGTTGAATGGGTCGAGACGGCTGCCGCTGATCTCAGATGG
Organism: Martinezella calliandrae; assembly: GCF_030272695.1. GTDB lineage: Bacteria > Pseudomonadota > Alphaproteobacteria > Rhizobiales > Rhizobiaceae > Rhizobium > Rhizobium calliandrae. The sequence goes on along the minus strand of NZ_JARFYN010000017.1, from coordinate 123,262 downwards.
AGCGTGCACCTGATCGAAACTGTCTTCGATCCGCAGACCGTCATCCTATGCGGCAGCGCACCGCGAATTTTGGTCGATCGGCTCCTCGTTACCATGGGGCCGTTGCTGCCGTCGCTCGCCGAACGCCCGGATCGTACGGTTCCGCGCCTGCAGGTTGGAATGGCCGATCCTTGGTCCGTCGCGCTAGGCGCCGCCGCCGGACCGATCAGCCTGGAATTCGATCCGCGCTATGCCGCAATCTTGAAGGACTAGCCGCTTCACGGCCCGATTTCCAATCTGTTCCCTCTTAACCGCAACCGCACGAACGTAACCCGGCCCCACCTGATGTGACCGAATCAGTCCGGACGCTACCGTAGATAGCGGCCCGCGGACGGCAGCGGTGATGATGTCGCGATCAGTCGTGGCAATCGACCGACCTTGAGGCGCCCTCAATTTTGCGATGAGACATTTAGCCAACTCGCGCAAGCTTCGGATCAGCTGTCCCTGTTACGGGTTGTAATAACAACAATTCTGGCGATGAGCGCAGGCACTATACAAATACAAGTAGTCAATTCGTTCGCATTATTCCTGCGCCTTTGCCCCGTGGTCGCTCAAATATCCGAAAGCAACGGCAGCCGCCTATCCGGTTGACACGCAAGGGCCATCAAGCTTAAATTTGGAACGCTCGTCTATGACATCAATCATCTCTTCTTTGCCCGCCAATTTGATCCGGTCGCTTCCCACGGCCACGATCGCATCTCTGACCACAGCTGAGGTCGCGACGCTGAGTACGAGCCAAATCAATGCGCTTACCTCAGCCCAGATCGCCGTGTTGGGTACGCAGGACATTGCTGTTCTCACCACGAAGCAAATGAGCGCCATATCGGCAAGCGCTATCGTAGGCTTGGGGCTGGACCAATTGGCCGTTCTGTCGTCGGTCCAGATTGGCAGCCTGTCCACGGGCGAGGTGAAGGCACTGACCACCAGCCAGATCGGGGCGCTGTCGACGGCGCAGATCGGCTCATTGTCGAGCCCGCAGATCGGCTCTCTGACCGCTGCAGAAATCGGCGCCCTGTCGTCGCAGGATATTGCGGCATTGTCGAGCGACCAGATCGAAGCCATCAGCGCGCTTGCCCTGTCGAAGCTCTCCACCGATAGCCTCGCCTTGCTGTCCACCGGCACGATCGCCGCTTTGAAGACGGCGCAGATCGCGGCGCTGACGACCAGCCAGATCGGTGCGCTGACGACCGGGCAGATTGCCGCCTTGAGCTCCACGCAGATAGGCGCCTTGAGCGCGAAGCAGGTTGCCGCCTTGAGCACCGTCGCGGTGGCGGCCCTCTCGACCGCGCAAATCGCCTCGCTGAAGTCTGCTTCGATTGCGGCATTGACCACCAGCCAGATCGCGGCGTTGTCGACGGCGCAGATCGGCTCATTGTCGAGCCCGCAGATCGGCTCTCTGACCGCCGCAGAAGTCGGCGCCCTGTCGTCGCAGGATATTGCGGCATTGTCGAGCGACCAGATCGAAGCCATCAGCGCGCTTGCCCTGTCGAAGCTCTCCACCAATAATGTCGCCTTGCTCCCTACCGGCACGATCGCCGCTTTGAAGACGGCGCAGATCGCGGCGCTGACCTCCAGCCAGATCGGTGCGCTGACGACCGGGCAGATCGCCGCTTTGAGTTCCACGCAGATGGATGCCTTGAGCGCGAAGCAGGTTGCGGCCTTGAGCACCGTCGCGGTGGCCGCCCTTTCGACCGCGCAAATCACCTCGCTGAAATCTGCCTCGATCGCGGCACTGACCACCAGCCAGATCGCGGCGTTGTCGACGGCGCAGATCGGTTCGTTGTCGAGCCCGCAGATCGCTGCCCTGACCGCTGCAGAGGTCGGCGCCCTGTCGTCGCAGGATATTGCAGCATTGTCGAGCGACCAGATCGAAGCCATCAGCGCGCTTGCCCTGTCGAAGCTCTCGACCAATAACGTTGCGTTGCTCTCTACAGCCACGATCGCCGCTTTGAAGACCGCGCAAATCGCAGCGCTGACCACCAGCCAGATCGGTGCGCTCACGACCGGGCAGATCGCCGCTTTGAGTTCCGCGCAGATAGGCGCCTTGAGCGCGAAGCAGGTTGCCGCCTTGAGCACCGTTGCCGTTGCTGCCCTCTCGACCGCGCAAATCGCCTCGCTGAAGTCTGCCTCGATCGCGGCACTGACCACCAGCCAGATCGCGGCGCTGTCGACGGCGCAGATCGGCTCATTGTCGAGCGCGCAGATCGCTGCCCTGACCGCCGCCGAGGTCGGCGCCCTGTCGTCGCAGGATATTGCAGCATTGTCGAGCGACCAGATCGAAGCCATCAGCGCGCTTGCCCTGTCGAAGCTCTCGACCGATAACGTTGCTTTGCTCTCTACAGCCACGATCGCCGCTTTGAAGACCGCGCAAATCGCGGCGCTGACCACCAGCCAGATCGGTGCGCTTATGACCGGTCAGATCGCCGCTTTGAGTTCCACGCAGATGGGTGCCTTGAGCGCGAAGCAGGTTGCGGCCTTGAGCACCGTCGCAGTGGCCGCCCTTTCGACCGCGCAAATCACCTCGCTGAAGTCTGCCTCGACCGCGGCACTGACCACCAGCCAGATCGCGGCGTTGTCGACGGCGCAGATCGGTTCGTTGTCGAGCCCGCAGATCGGCTCTCTGACCGCTGCAGAGGTCGGCGCTCTGTCGTCGCAGGATGTTGCAGCATTGTCGAGCGACCAGATCGAAGCCATCAGCGCGCTTGCCCTGTCGAAGCTCTCCACCGATAGCCTCGCCTTGCTTCCTACCGGCACGATCGCCGCCTTTAAGACAACGCAAATCGCGGCACTGACCACCAGCCAGATCGGTGCGCTCACGACCGGTCAGATCGCCGCTTTGAGTTCCACGCAGATGGGCGCCTTGAGCGCGAAGCAGGTTGCGGCCTTGCGCACCGTTGCCGTTGCTGCCCTCTCGACCGCACAAATCGCCTCGCTGAAGTCCGCCTCGATCGCGGCACTGACCACCAGCCAGATCGCGGCGCTGTCGACGGCGCAGATCGGTTCATTGTCGAGCGCGCAGATCGCTGCCCTGACCGCCGCCGAGATCGGCGCCCTGTTGTCACAGGATATTGCGACCTTGTCGACTGGCCAGATCGAAGCGATTAGCTCCAAAGGCCTGCCGGGATTGTCAGCCCATGATATTTCCATACTGTCTAGCGAGCAATTGTACGCTATCACGACAACCCAGGCGCTGGCATTAAACTCGGCGCAAGCCGAGGCGATCATTGCCGCCTATGCTGCTTTTAGCTGACTATGACGCGCCCCTGAGAGCGGAATATTTGCGGTCTCGAAAGGACGAAGAGGAACGGCTGGTATCGGGCAGAAGGCGACGCTAACGCAAGCGCGCGACCAGTCTGCGCCCGGCGCTATTGACGCCTGGCCGCCGACGCTGCACGGCACGGGCACGGAGGACTATTTGAACACGGCATGGTGCCCGACACAGGACTACGGCGCCCCGTTCGACTCTGCTCAAGAGCTGAAAGCTCGACCACGATGGCGCTAACGCATTCGATCAAAGCGTCTGCATCTTACTTTTCTGGTCGAAGGCGTTTCCATCGCCAGGTCCGGAACGGCGCGTCCCAACTCCACCTTCCGATTTGTCACGGTTCGTATGATTTAGTGCACAACCGTTAGACGTTCTTTAGTCCTGACGTGTATCCTTCGGCTCACGTCGCAAAAGCAGACGAGCGCCCGTGTATTCGCCATTCGTAATTTCCACTCCATGGGCAGCAAACGCGGCTTTTATTTTCTCCTTTGTTGTTTCGCTGGCCGATCCTGTCGATTCAAATCGGTGAACCGTTGAAAATGCAATGCCCGCGTTGTCAGCGAGATCCCGGACGGACCATTTCAGGATTGCTCGTGCCGCTCTGTTCGCTTCCGGTGTAAGTTCTGCCATTTTTCACCAAAATGAATACGCTTGTATCGAAATCGCTTGACGGTGGCCACCAATGCGCCTATGAATACACTTGTAGGCGCGTGCTGGTGATTCTGCCAGCGTGCACGCGTTCGCATGCGTCAATTTCGTTTTGAACGCTGACGCCCATCGGGCGAGGGGAGTTTCAATGCCAGAAATTCACACACAAGGTAGTGCCGATCGTGTCGGGCTGCTCGACATCATTGATACGCTGAGAGCTGGACAAGACTACTGCGAGGCCATCAGACTTGCATCTTGTGGTATTGAAGACCGCGAACTAGGTGCAGCCTTCTACGTGTTGGCTGAGACAGCCAAAGACGGCGTGGTGGGCGGTCTGGAAGGTTGAGCAGCCCTATCCGAACTCGGGCTGGATGCGCTGACCGACGGCCGGCGTTGCAGCGCCGGCCGTCGAGATGCAGTTTGAAGATCGCCTTAGTTATTCGATGACGCGATCATCGATCGCCGACGCCCGAGAGTCCTCATTGGCGAATGCGGATGATCGTCTTCCCCGTGCGTCGCTCGATCGGATTGAAGGCGGCAACGGCTTCGTCGAGCGTCGCGATGTTGCTGATGTTGGCCCGCAGTCGTCCGTCCCGCACCCGTTGGACGATCTCGTTCAGTTGGGCGCGATCGGACTCAACAACGAAATCAACTGCCAGGCCGTCGGTGGGCCGCCCCTCGGCTGGCCCGACAACCGTCACAAGCGTTCCTCCGGGCCGGACCAACGTTGCGGACCGCTTCTGGACATCGCCACCGATGACATCAAATACGATATCGACACCGCCGACGTCTTCCAGGGTGTCATTCCCGAGGTCGACGAATTCATTTGCACCGAAGTCGAGCGCCTTCTGACGGTCAGCGGAGCGTCCGGTGCCGATGACGTAGGCACCAAATTCGCGCGCCAGCTGCGCTGCAATCGACCCAACCGCGCCGGCCACGCCATGTACGAGGACACTCTGGCCGGCCTGGAGGCGGCCGTGCTGAAACAGTCCCTGCCATGCTGTCAGGCCCGAGATCGGCAGGCTTGCGCCCACCGTGAAGTCGACATCGCCCGGCAGCGGCGCGAGGTTGCGTGCCTCGACAGCAACGTACTGCGCCAGGGTGCCGTCGCGATACCAGTCCGTGAGACCGAACACCCGCTGCCCCACCGACAGTCCCGTCGTACCATAGCCGAGAGCGGTGACCACGCCGGCCAGCTCATGCCCGGGTATCGATGGCGTCCGCTCGCGACCAGCGCGATCGGTCCAAGTGGAGGGCCAGGTCAGCTCGGTCGGGACGAACCCCGACGCATGAACCTCAACGATGACGTCGTTTATCGCCGGCTGCGGCTCGGGCCGCTCCGCCAACGACATGCCGGCCGTTCCCGCGGCTTGATCAGTTGCTACAATCGCTTTCATGGAATTATCTCCTCAGATATTTGTTGGATTGGGTATTGCAGGTGCGGAAAGCCTTCTCGATCTCCCGCGCAGATTAGCTATCGGTTCGACGCCTTCCGCGACGACCTCGATGTCAAATTGCTGTGCGATGTCGACCAGACCACTGCTCGGATTTCCCTGGAGCCACCACACCGATTTTGCCGCGCTTCCAGGTTTTCCGTCGCATTCAACCCCGCAGTGGCGGCGGGCGCTTCATCGTCAAAAGCTCCGTTACATCGTGCAGATCATCTGTTGATGAGATGCCAAGGGTCAGCCATTTACCGTCGACGTATGTTTTGGCTTCATCGTAGAGCTTGATCAGCTGCGGGCGCCAGACATAGCGCCGCTCCTCGAACTTCTCTCGTTCTGCTCTGCCCATGACCACCACGGCCGAAAACCGCCGGTATTCCGGCACCAAGGTGGTGAACGCCTTGGTTTTCTTGTAGCGCATGGACCAACCGCGGTTCTTGCCACCGTAGAGCCACTCCGGCGCAAAAATGCCTGGGTAGAATTCATCGATCCATGTCTGTAACTTGGACCAATGGCCGAAAGCTTCCAGTCCGATCCATTCTCGAACGGCTTTGTCATCAGGCGGTGCTGAATTGTCGGTGATCCTGTCGCCGATATGGGGAAGCGTGGTGGTTGGTAAAATCATCTGAAAGCCTCGTTTTCGTAGGCCGGCGGGCCGGAGGGGATTAAGATTGAGGTGCGCGCCTGGCGACACTCTCCAGAGCAGGTGGCACCGCGTTAGGGGCAGCCGGTGCTCGACAGGACGGCTGAGCCGCCGTGCATGCCTGAAGCTCCGTGACCACGGTGAGGTCGAGGGCGGCGAGGACTTTCTCTCTCGCCAAGGATGCTTGGTCCCAGTCGAGGAACGCGGTGGCCTGTAGGGGGAGAAATTGCTGGGTCTTCAGCCCAATTGAGCTGAGTGCCAGCGAGAGATACGGCGTCAGAAAGTCCGGCTGGTTGGCTCGGTCGCCGGTAAAGACGCCGCCGGAAGCGACACCGATGAAAACCGGATGGTCCCGGAGCATTCCCACCTTCCCCGCCGGCGTCGACGTCATCGTGCGACCGACGCGCAGGATCTGGTCGATCCACGCCTTGACGACGGAGGGAACGGTGAAGTTGTGCATGGGCGTGCCGATGACAATCACATCGGCTGCCTCGACTTCCTGGATTAGTTTTTCCGAGACATCGAGAGAACCCTTGGGCGGGGCGGCCAACGTGGCCGGCGACGCCAACGCAGCGGCGTATTGGGCCTCGGTGTGGGGGAGGGGTTCGGCCCCCAAATCACGCCGCGTGATGCTTGCCCCGGGCGCAACCTCAAGAAGTTTTTCGACGATCGCCGCCGAAAGCTCGCGGCTATGCGATTTTTGACGCGCACTGCTATCGATATGGAGAATGTTCATGTAACTGATCCCAATGGCTTCATGAGGTTGCGACAGGACAGAGCTCAGATCGATCCAGCTGGCCTAACGGCCGGAAAGTCCTTGTCGGGATCGAACACGTTGTTGAAGAAGTTGGTGAGTGAGTACATCGCTACCAGCGCGACGATCTCGATGATGTTCGCATCGGTGTAGCCCACATCGCGGACGGCTTGCAGGTCGGTGTCGCTGACCTGCCCTCGGGTTTCGATGACCCTGCGCGCAAACTGGACGGCGGCGTCCCGCTTCGGATCGTTGGCATGGCCCTTTCGCGCAAGAATGATGTCATCAGCCGGCAACTTGGCCATATGTTCGGCTGTGAAGCTGTGAACCGTCAGGCAATAATTGCAACCGTTCACTTCGGAGACGGCGAGGCCAATGCTGTCTCGAGTCTTCACGTCCAATGCTTTGCTCAGGGAGCCGAGTAAGGTGGCCCACGCGTTGAACGCGATCGGGCTTTGCGCGAAGGTCGCCAGCATATTTGGGGTGAAACCGATGTTCTTCGTGAAAGCGTCGAGAGTCGGTTTCGATTCGGCCGGGACCTGTTCAGGCGTTAGGGCAATAGTTCTAGGCATCATAATCTCCTTAAGTTTCTGATTGAGTTGCGAATTATGCAAAGTCCAGGACATCGGCCACTGGCAGGCGCGGCTTCTGCGGCCAGTTTCCGGCCCGCTCCGGCCCTACGGTCAGCAGCATGACCGGGATTTCGTCCTCGGCCAGGCCGAACTCTCTGTGGACGGCGTCTGCGTCGAAACCGATCATTGGTGTCGAACCCAGGCCGAGGGAGCGAGCTGCATAAATGATTGCTGCGGTGCCGAAGGTAGCTGAACGTACTGCCTCGTCGCGCTGCCGCTGGGGTTGATCGTCATAAAGCCCGCGAGCGGGGATTTCCCATTCGGGCACCAAATGTGCCGGCATGATGCCGGCTTCCACCACCGGCGCCAGGCGCTCGGGAACTGTGCTGGCATCTGCCAATTGGCCGATGACGATGAAGGTGACGGCGGCGTCTGTGATCGCGGGCTGATTCCAGGCGATTGGACGCAACCGAGCCTTGGCTTCAGACGTACGGACGGCGATGAACCGCCAGTTCTGGAGGTGGAACGACGTCGGGGCCGAAGTGCCGATCCGCACCAGTTCGCGAATTTGCTCGTCACTCAGGGTGGCGGTCGGGTCGTAGTACTTCGTGGCCCTGCGGCTCAGGATAGATTCGATGACGGCGTTCGTCAGCGTCGGTTCATTGGCTGCGTTGCTGATGTAGTTCATTGGGTGGCTCCCTCATCAAGTGATTACGGAGCCCAATTTACGATCGTATATGAGAATATCGAGACTTGATTTGCTCAATATAATGCTCGAAAGGATCAATCGCGCGTGTCGATCTAGTCCGCGCGCGTTCCGCCGCTATGCGGCTGCCTGCGCCATTCCCCGGGCGTCATCCCCATTCTCTCGGCAAATACACGGCGGAATGCCGAAACAGATTGGTAGCCGACCGCTTCGGCCACAGCTTCGGTGCTGATCGCCGGCTTTTTTAACTCGTTGGCTGCCAGGCTGATGCGCAGATCGGTCAACAGATCGAGGGCCGAACAACCCAGCCTGTCCTGAAAGTGCCGCATAAACGTGGCGCGTGACATGCCGCACAAGTCCGCGAGATCAGGCAGTTTCCAAGGCCGGGCCGGGTCGGCAAGCATGGCCGCTATGGCTGGAGCCAGCCGCGGATGGCCGGCCAGGGCGAGCAACCCTTCGGGGGCTTTCTCGGACTCACTCGCGGCGCGAAGCACGAGTGTGAACAAGGCCGAAGAAAGCGCATTGAGAACCGCGCGCCCACCTGCTCGGTCGCCCGCCGCCTCCATTCGCATCAGCCCCACCAGACTGGCCAATTGACTGGAAGCGGGCTCGATGTTGTCGTCCGCATGGTCGTTCATAGCCCGCGTCACTAGGCTGGTGGGCAGATAGGTTCGAATAAGTCGATCATGAGGCGGCATGATGAAGAATCGGCCACATAACAGATCGAGTTGCTCCCCGTTACTGTCGTTCTCGCTCAGCATCCAACCGGCAGACCCTCGGTGCTGCTGAGTGGGGATTGGAGTTTGCCCGCTGCCATCGTGCAGCACATGCGCCGCTCCGTGAGGTAACAGCACGATATCTCCGCTCACCAACTCCCTCGCTGTTCTCGTCTCCGGATCCTCGAAAATGGCACGGCCCTTGACGATGACGTGGTAGGGGATTTCGTTCGCGGCCGCCCGGCCCCAGGCCAGGCGCCATGGCGCACCGTAGGCACAGCGGACTTCGAGCTGACCGGTGACCGTGATGATTTGCAGGAGATGGCTCAGCCAGTCGACTTCAGACATAGGACCTCGGGGACTTAAAACGCTCAAGCATCCTATCTTACTTGCACGATGGCTGTACGCGCTACTTAGCCAACATATCGGGGTAATTGTAAGCTAGGCAGATACCCGCAACTGGAAGCAAGCTGCTATCGCAGCACTTCCAGTCCTTTTCGTTCAACAATATCAAGGATCTTGATGGCCGTGCTGCTGGGTTTCTTCGTTCCCTGCTCCAATGCGGCAACCGTGATCTTCTTAACGTTGATGAACTAAGCAAACACGGACTGGCTGACCTTGTTTGAGTTCCGGATTTTCTTGATCTCCTCGGGCGTATAGTCACGAAGAGGAAGAAGGCAGAGAGCGTCGAACTCCCGCATCGTCACATCACAAAGCCTGCTTCGTGCAGTCGCGCAGCAGACTTATGAACGTTCTTAAGAATTCTGCTCATGGCACTGAATCTCCAGTATCTGTTTCATTTCAATCATCTCAGCGAGCATGTAGACATCACATCGCTTTCGCGCGGCGGATCGCCATCGCCATCGGGCGCTTTCCATGATGAACCCGGGCCATAGTGTATCCTTTGATCCGGACGTTAAGGATGTCCCATCAAAGTCCGGGACCAGACATTTAGAAAACTTTTTCCACTATCGTTCCAAAATTAGCAGACCACGATAAAATCAGAGCCGACTCGGCCCGAACGTCCGCTACGCAGTGCCCCTGTAGCGAGGCAAGAAATCAAAGAAAAGCTGCCATGTCCAATAGAACCTCTCCCCTTGTCGCGTTTGAATCGAAGACTTTTCGGCTGCTTTGGTCCGCCACGTTGGTTTCGAATCTCGGAGGTTTGGTCGAGGCTGTCGGTGCGGCCTGGCTTATGACGAGCTTGGCCACCTCCCATGGGATGGTTGCATTGGTCCAGTCGTCGACGACGTTACCGGTGATGATCTTTTCACTTGCCGCGGGAGCACTGGCCGACAATTTTGACCGAAGGCGGATCATGCTGGTCGCGCAGCTACTGATGCTGTGCATATCCGCGGCGCTGGCGGTTCTTTCCTACGCCCATGCCCTGACGCCGTGGTTGCTTCTCAGCCTCACTTTCTTGATTGGCTGCGGCGGCGCCCTCCACAATCCATCGTGGCAAGCTTCCATGGGAGATGTCGTCCCCCGCGACCATCTACCCGGGGCCGTTGCGCTTAACAGCATGAGCTACAACCTGATGCGCAGCATTGGCCCCGCAATCGGCGGCGTCATCGTCGCGACTGCAGGTGCGCCTTTCGCTTTTCTTTTCAACGTTTTCTGCTATTTCGCGCTCATTTTTGCGTTGTGGCGTTGGAACAACAACCCCTCCCGCGATACGTTGCCGCGAGAATCCTTCGGTAGCGCGATGTCGGCGGGGTTTCGCTACGTCTTAATGTCACCGAACCTTCTTAAGGTGATGTGTCGTGGATTTGTTTTCGGCTTGACCGCGATTGTTATTTTGGCGCTGTTGCCCCTCGTAGCGCGTGACCAGATCAAGGGCACGGCTATTACTTATGGCATCATGCTCGGCTTCTTCGGGTTTGGCGCGATCTGCGGCGCGCTTTTGATCGGACATATCCGTGAAGTCTTGAGCAATGAATGGGTGATCCGGGGCGCCTTCCTGACGCTGGCAACCAGCAGCGCGTTTCTCGCGCTGAGCCACCAGATGTGGCTGAGCTGCCTACTTCTCATGCCAGCGGGCGTCGCCTGGGTGCAGGCTTTTTCCCTGTTCAACGTCACAGTGCAGCTCTCCACACCGAGATGGGTCGTCGGACGTGCGCTCTCGCTCTATCAGACCGCCACCTTCGGCGGCATGGCAGCAGGAAGCTGGGCCTGGGGCGAACTTGCCGACATCAATGGCATTTCTGGTGCACTGTTTATCGCGAGCGCTGCCCTCGTTTTCGGTGGCTTGCTTGGCCTTCTGTTGCGCCAACCTGATTTCGAATCACTCAACCTCGATCCCGCAAACATGTTCAGCGAGCCTCAATTGCAGCTTGATTTGCGATTAAGGAGCGGTCCGATCATGGTCACGGTGGAATATAACATCGACCAGCAGGATACATCGGAATTCCTGACCATGATGGCCCTACGCCGTAGAGCCAGGATTCGCGACGGTGCCAAACAATGGGCATTGCTGCGCGACCTCGAAAAACCGCAGATTTGGACGGAAAGCTATCATTTGCCGACGTGGATCGAATATGTGCGACACAGCCAGCGCCAGACATATGCAGATGCCGAGATCGCTGAACGACTGGACGCGCTGCACCGCGGTGACAAGCCGCCCACGGTGCATCATTTAATTGAAAGGCAAACGGTCCCCACCCGTGATGACACGCCTTTGAAACCCTATCTGGACGCGACTTAACCTATGCCAACATCGCCTCCCATGCCAAATTTGCGGGGCGCGCGCGGCCCGGCCGCTAGCTTTTCTGGTTGAACACGGCCGCCACCCATTCGATAAAAACTCTCACACGCGGGGATAGCTGTCGATCCCGCGGGTAAAGAACGGAAACAGGGGTACTGGTCGGAGGGAAGTCCTTCAATACCTCAACTAGTTGCCCAGTTTCGAGGTCTGCATTGGCATGATATCGGGGGATTTGAATCAAACCCATGCCGAGTTTTGCTAGGGAGACATAGCTTTCCGCAGCATTGACCGACACGGTTGCGGGTAGAATATATTCACGCACCTGGCCGTTGATCGTAAATTCCAGCGGCAACACTCTTCCGGTTGCGCTCGAACGAAAGCCGATCATTCGATGACCGTCTAGCCCATCTGGATGCGTTGGCATACCATAAGCTTCAATATACGACGGCGCTGCGAAAGTTACTTCGTCGAGCATTGCAACCTTGCGCGCAATCATGTCGCTGTCTTGGGGCGTGCCGACACGCACCACACAGTCAATTCCCTCCCGAATAAGATCGACGAGACGGTCGCCTTCGCTCATATATATCTCGATCTCCGGGTAATTCGCCAGAAAGGCGCGCAGATTAGGCAGTATGAAATGGCGTGCAAGTGTGCCGTGAACGTCCACACGCAACTGCCCTTTTGGCTTTGCTCCTGCGAAGGCTCCTTCTGCATCCTCGATATCTGAGAGGATATTTAGGCAACGCTGATAGTAGGCCTCCCCATCGAGTGTTGGGCTGACGACACGAGTTGTGCGTTGAAGAAGTCGTATCCCGAGGCGGGCCTCTAGCTGTTTAACCGCATCCGTCACGGTCGAACGCGGTACTCCCAAATCCTGAGCTGCAACAGTGAAGCTCCTTCGTTCTACAATACGGGTGAAAACGCGCATGGCGTCGAGTCGATCCATCTATTGTTCGTGCTCCACGGATAGTCTCACCAATTTATGCGTGATCCCCGCTAATTGCTAGGCGTGTATCGATCGTTTCAAACTGCCCGGCGGCGCGGTTTAAGGAGTTAACCGAATGTGGGGTAAAAATCGGAAATAGGTCATCGACCCCAGAGGTGCATTTCTGATCGTCCTCGACTATGCCGGCAAAGCATCAACAACGCTAGATCTTACTGGTTGCCTAACCCTACCGAGCATGGCAACAATTCATCCAATCGTGCCGCCAACTTGGAGCGCGCCAGTCAGCTGATAAGGGCCCGATCCCGGGAGTAACCGCACTCGAATGCGCGGCTTGGGCTCCGTCAGGGCACAGCATACCATCGATCGCCTCAGTCTGTGTCGTCGGTCCTAACCCTGAAAGTGGTCGGTCGATCCGACACGAGAACCTACGCTTTCCATTGAGCCCTCCCATATTTATTGTTCGCAATATTCGGAAAACGATTTCGACACCATGGAGGGGACATGATATGCGCCAACTCGCTTCCGATCCGATGTTGCTATAGCATAACCGTCGACTTATTTGACGCGCGAACCGGCGGTCGCGTCCCTCAGACAACACCTCCACTTCATTGTGATTTTGGCATCGGCCGATAACACCCAAATCGAGATTCACGCCATTACGACGAGGTGCTCAAATGCTAGCCTACTGCAAATCGCATTTGCAATTGATGGCAATTCCCGCTGCAGCAGTGTTCATCGCAGTAGCCGTCTCCTGTTGCACGACCAACAAATATGGAACGCCCGAGCAGAGTGTTTCTTTAAGCCATCATGGGCCGGGCTCAAACCATTAACGACAGGCACCGAAAAACGCCGTTCGTTTCGCGGGCAGCCATAAGGTAAAATAGCGAAGCTCTTTATTGGCGACAAAGTCGCCTGCGAGAATGAAAATATAACATGCCCATGAAAAACAAAGCTTAAAGAATTTGGGCGGTTTTGGTTCGCGTTTCGCGCGAAACTTGCGGAATGGATTTTCATGCGTCGGTGCTATTCACGGGATAGGGTTCCTGGCGTCGAACAATTCCGCGACTTGTGGGTCTCCCGATTTGCCGAGTGCGGACCTTGCGAGGCTCCTCCGAAATAATGAAAACGCAAGGATTGCTGGTTACGCTAGCGAGGGCGTGTCTTGGAGGTTCAATTATGCGGCAACTGGCAACAATTATGGCAGCGATCGCATTTTGTATGGGACCAGCTGCGGCGGCGGACCTCGCTGTCTCCCCGGGCCAGTGGTCCATCGCTTACACGGCGAATCAAGGCGGCTATTGCGCCTTTGTTTGGGATAGTGGGCTCGGACAGAAAGTTGAGTTCCGCAAAGGCTTCAAGAGCATCGCCTGGATTATCAGCGACGCCGCATGGAACCTTCCCCAAGCAAGTCAAGGTAAGATCGGCATTGTCGCTCATAACGCTACCTGGCAGGTCACAGCCAAAGCTTTAACCCCAACCAGCGTAATGCTTTCGGACGCCGATACCGCGCGCGGAATGCTATACAACGCCATGTCTGGTTCGGCGGATATCGAATTGGATTTTCCGGGGACAGAGCCGAACTGGATTGTTCCCATCTCGCGGATCTATCCAATGCATTCGTCCTTCGGAAAATGTCTCTCACAGCTCGGTAAGTCGGATCCTGCAAAGCCTGCTGGCGGGGCCTCGCTTGCTCCGTTTTAACGGTAAGCGAAGAAAAGCGTATGGGATGGCAGAGTATTTCGGCCGGGTGAGTTCCGCGCGGTATGACGACGATCTATGTCACCCATGACCAGGTCGAGGCGATGGCCGTTTCCGATAGACTGACGGTGATGGACCGGGGCTCGATCGTGCGGTTCGCGCCACCACAATCGATCTATGCCGCGCCGGCCAATGCCTTTGTCGCACGTTTCTTCGGAGGCTTCTCGCTCGTCAGCGGCACCGCTCACAATGATCGGTTCGCCGTGCATGAAGATGGAAAATTACTTAGCTTCTGTAACGGGCCTTCCCGAGTCAATCCCTTATGAGCTTAATCCCTCGCCGAGTGCTTGCTTCTGTGTCCGCAGTCGACGCTTGGCCGCTGCTCTATGGGGTCTGCTGGGGACCTGCTGGCCAATCTAGGGGCGCGCAGTCACCTGAGTGCTGCTCCCGGATCTGCGGCCTAACCCATCCATCGTCCCGGCGAAGGGACCTCGCTCGGGGGGCTGATGGCAGGGCCCGCCCGAAACCTTGTTGTTGTCTCCTTCCGGCTCAGGCGGCCATGGCTGTCTTTGCCTTGTGGGGAATGAAGTTGGTTCCATCCCTTAGCATGCGGTGCAACACCACCGCCAGCTTGCGGGCCAGTGCCACACGCGCCTTTCTGGGACCCGCACGTCTGGCGATCGCCAGCGCCCAGCTCTTCAGATCCGACCCCTTCACGGGGCGCGTGAGGATGACGTTGGCCGCCTCGTAGAGCGCGGTTCGTACACCCACATCGCCGATCTTCGAGATACGACCAGTGTAATCGGTCTCGCCCGATTGGTACTTCTTCGGCGTCAATCCGAAATGCGGCCCCACCGCTCGTGATGATCGGAAACGCTCAGGCGCATCAACGGCCGACACAAATGTCAGCGCCACCAGGACGCCAACGCCGGGCGTCGTCATCAGCCGGCGTGCGTTATCGTCCTGACGGGCGATGGCACGCAGCTTGCGCTCAAACCCGGCAAATTCGTTTGCAAGTGCGTCGCGCACCTTCAACAACGACGCGGCAATCGCCTCCAAGGTCGGATGACCTTCAATCAGCTCGCGGATGCGTGCCGCATAGGTGCGCCGTGTCGTCGGCCCTACCTTGAGGCCGAAGCCGCGCAGTATGCCCCGGATGCTCATCTCGATGTCGTGAAGCTTGCCCTGAATGAGCTTACGGGCGGTCAGCAGGGCGCGCACCTCCTGGGCCGGAAGAGATTTGCAGGGGACCGCTCTGAACCAGCCAAGCCGCATCAACTGCGCGATACCCCGCGTATCCTTCTTGTCGGTCTTCACCGGCATCGTCTTGAAGGCTGCACGCACGCATCACCACGCCGTGCTCGCCAAACCAGGCGATCAGCGCTTCGGGCTCGCTCGGCACCTTTGCTTCCCGCACGATGCGGCCATCCGCATCCACCACGCACACACTTGGCGCCTGTAGGTACGGGTAGGGGGCGATGTCGTGTCCATCGATTGGCCAAAAAATGTAATGTGCGAGTTCAAATGAACGCACGTCGCTCCAGCGCTGTCGTTAGAGAGGCATCTCAAGCCTCACTGGCTATGCGTTCCGGATGCGCGCCCGTTTTCAAGTCGGGTCAGCGGCACGAAATTGACAATCGCGCCATTGTAGATGTCAGAACGGGCAACGGTGATCGCATTGTCGGAACCGACGCTCTTGGTGATCTTAAGAACATGCTGTGCGCCCGGTGGCCCGATCGGAATGACCATGACTCCATTTGGCTTCAGTTGTTGTAGGAGAGGCGGCGGAACGTGATCAATGCCACAGGTAACAATGATCTTGTCGAACGGCGCAAATTCTGGCCAGCCGTAATACCCGTCAGCATTTTTCCGGTTGATGGCACCATATTCGGAATAGCCGCGAGCGATGAGGTCGGCAAAGATTCCATCTGTGCGATCATAGAGCGGCCGGATGATCTCAATGGTCCAGATCTTATCGGTGAGATTTGAGAGGTAGGCCGCTTGGTACCCCGATCCGGTGCCGACTTCCAGTACCTTTTCTCCATACTGCGGATCAATCGTATTGGTCATGCGGGCAACCGTGTGCGGCCCCGTGATCGTCACACCGTAGCCGATGTCGAGATAATGCCATTCGTACGCGCGTGAGCGGTTGGCAGCCGTCACAAAATCTTCGCGTGGCGTCAACAGGTAGGCACGTTTATTGCGCGTGTTCCAAACATCGTGATGGGAAATAAGTTGTGTGAAACGGTCAAAGCGTTCGCCGAGAAAATGCGGATCCTCACCTCGTGTTTTTATCATCCAATCGATGAAGGAACTGCGCGAGTCCATTGGTGGCGTGGCGTTCCAGTCGTAGGGAATGGAAACGTTCGCATCAGCCTTCGTAGAGAAAGGGCCAGCAAGAAGTGCTCCGCCCATGACGCCCAGAAAATCACGTCGCCTCATTCCGATTCTCCCACCGATTTTTGCGCGCCCGTGTTTACGCACGCAAAGCACTGCCTGCCCACCTCAAAAGTCAAACTCGGCATATCGCACTGATAAATGGAGCTTGTTGACCTATGGCTCAATATAGACGGCGAATTTACATCTGGATTGTTTTCCACCTTACGAATTTGTAAAAATCGGGCACATTCAAACGTGCGCTAAAATGCTAAAACTTCGTCTTTACGGCGATCTAAGGCGTCCTTGGGACGCACCGTAGCCGGACTAAAAGGGTTGGGCCTAATTCCTCACCCGATGCCGAACTCCGAATATCTTCGGGCTGGCCTCGTTAGCCAGCACCAGTGGCGTAAGTCGATGCAAGGAGCGTGTAGGCCGAAATGCACGATTCCCATTCTCACCAACATAATCGCAGCAGCGACCTTAGTCGACGCGCTTCAAATTATCTTGCAGTTGGTCTTCTGGCCGGCGCCGTAATAGCTCTGCAGATAAGCATAATGCGCATCTTTTCGGTTGGCAGCTGGGCCCATTTCGGATCCCTTGTGGTAAGTCTCGCGATGTTGGGGTTCGGCCTAGCAAGCGTAATCCTATTTGCTTTTAAAGATTTTCTTGAACGCTCGTGGAAAAATGTCGCAACAATCACGCTCTGCCTGTTTGGGCCGCTCGTCGTTGCGTCGAATTTGATCGCGCAAATTGTGCCGTTCAACGCGATTTTCATTGTTTCTGATCCCACCCAGAAGTGGCGTCTGGCTGCCAACTTCTTACTCTACTTACTGCCGTTCCTGTCCGGCGCTTTCTTTCTTGGCCTAATCTTCCTGAAGGGCCACAGTTGGTTCAGCCGGTTCTATTTCGCTGATCTCTGCGGGTCTGGCGTCGCCGGCTTGCTCATCCTTGGCGCGCTCTATTTCGTTCCGCCAGAGAAGATCATCGTCGTGCCTCTCATCCTCTGGGCGGTGAGCCTTTTCAGCTGGTTTGCCGCAAATTCACTCTTACGGTCCAGAAGGCGAAATCTCATAGGAGCCGCCAGCTTGGCCGTGCTGTCGCTCGCCTCCTATCTTGGATTAGCGGGCCTCTTTGATGTAGAGCCTATCCAGATCACGCAATTCAAGGGCATTTCCTATGCCCGCAATTATCCCGACTCCAAGCGGGTCTATCGCAGCGTCTCACCATTTGGAGACCTACAGCTCTATCAAAGCTCGTATATGCATTTTGCGCCAGGGCTCTCCGACAATGCTGCTTTCAACGTCCCGGAAGTGCCGCCCAACACCTATGCCGGCCTCTATATTGACGGTGATGGTCCGGAGGGGGTCATGCGCGACCTGCCGCCCGAGGACGGCTCCTACTATCATTACCTTCCGGACTACTATCCTTATGTTCTCAAAGAACGGCCTGCGACATTCATCGTCGAGCTTGGCGGCGGCATCTCAACGATGGTGGCTCTTCACGCGGGCTCGCTTTCTGTTACGGCATCTGAACGAAACCCCGCCGTTCTCGCCGCTCTTCGAGACCCCGGGCTTTACCCCATCACAAGCGGTTTTCTCTCCAATTCAAACGTCACAGCTGTCGCCGGCGACGGCCGCCTCTATTTAGAAAACACTGCCAAACGCTACGACATTATCGATCTAAGTCTCGCTGACTCTGTGGGGCTTTCGAGCCCCGGCGGCTTCACCATTGTCGAACGCTACGATTTCTCAAAGGAGGCGATGGGCGATTACATGCGCGCTCTCCGAGACGGAGGCATTCTTTCAGTAACTGCCTGGAATAAGGAGGAGCCGCCCAAGGCCGTTCTCAAGCTCTATGCCACCATTGCCGGCGCAGCTGAGGAGATTGAACCAGCGACGTTTGCGCGCTCTTTCTTCGTTGCATCGAGCTATCTTTCGACCACGACAATCCTTTACAAAAGAGGAGGCTTTACGTCGCAGGAGATCGAAAAGCTTCGACAGTATACGCGATCAATGTCGTTTGATGAGATCTACTCGCCCGGCTTTGGTTATGAGATGTCGGGCGGCGACAAGATCCTTGCCGATTATAGGGCTTCGGTCTTTGGCGATGCTCCTTTGGAAGTTTCAACAACCGATGCGACGCTATCGGACGGAGACGGCCCACCAGCCGACAATTCGGAGATGCCTGCGACGTCTCTCGAGCGCCTTGTCTGGCAATCCTTGATAAGCGGCCGCTGGGCTGACATCGCGCATCGATATGTGTTCGATATTCAGCCGCTGACCGACGACCGGCCATATTTCGCGGGCTACGAGAAGCTGCAAGACCTTCCTAAAGCGCTCGCGCGGCTCGCTCTTTTCCAGGATGACTGGGGTTATCTGGTCCTTTGGGCCACTTTAGGGGTTGCGTCGGCTGCGACCTTGCCTCTCATCCTGATCCCTCTTTTTGTTGGCTGGCGCCGTTCCTTTGCACGCACGCCTGGCAAAGCTGGAACGATCCTTTATTTTGCTTGCCTCGGCGTCGGCTTCATCATGGTGGAAGTCGGGCTTATAAGCCGTTTCACCCTTGTACTCGGCAGCGCGACGATCTCGGCCTCGGTCTTGATCGCCGGTATGTTGGTGTTTTCTGGCTTGGGAAGCTTGCTTTCTGAACGGTTCGTTGAGCGGGCTCGCATCGCGCTTCCAGTGATACTCGCCGCGATCGCCGGGCTTCTTGCCGTCTATGCGGTCGGGCTGACGCCACTATTCGGTTTTATCGGCGGGTACCGCTATACAATTCGGCTGGTGATTTGTTTCTTTGCCATTGCGCCAGCGGCCATTCTTATGGGCTTTCCAATGGCAACAGCCATGAGCTGGCTGGCGCGTCTCGGTAAGGACCATATGTTTGTCTGGGCCTGGGGGATTAACGGCTGTTTCTCAGTCATCGGCGCCGCTCTCGTGCCAATCATCGCGACTACTTTCGGGATCCATACCGTGTTGGGAGTGAGCGCGGCCGCCTATGCGATTGCTATTCCTGCCTTTTTCGCCGTTTTGAGGCCAACGGCGGCGTCCGCGGATGATCGCGTTAGCAACCGGTAACGGGCAATATCTGGCATTGGCGCCAGCGGCAGTCATTCTATCGCCTCTTCGGGATGTCCGCATTTGAAACGCCAGTGGCGGACCTTCAGTGTGATGAGAAGCGCAGGATGCAGCATGTGATCCGCATCCCTTCACGGAATTGTAAGTTTCCGAAGGGGCGCGCAAAGAACCAGGCAAATATTGCGCCGCGGCCTCGATTGGAATTGACTATGCATCCTCGATTAATCGCGCTCTGGGCGCCTGCGTTGCGCGACAATCTTCAAATTTTGCCAGCCGCGGGGGCTCTCGCCGGCCGTGGATAGCGCTCGATTTCGAATAAATCGACCTGATGCGTCGAACATGTCCGAGGAATCGGTTTCGAGAAAAACCGTGCTGGTCGACGGTCTTACGCTCAACGTCCCCATCATTAAGCGCGAAGCGAAGGAGCGCGTAGTCATCCAAATGGATCGCGCTATCCTGGGTCACGGGATCGGCGCCGATTTTCCACCTTTGCCGACGTATCCTGCCAGGAAGTCTATGAACGCACGGATGCGAGCCGCAAGGTGCTCGTGTCCAGCGAAAACGGCATGGATCAATTCGATGTCTTCCGGATTATATTCCTCCAGCACTGGAATGAGCAATCCGGCTTCGATATCGGGTTGGACGTGGAACTGACCCACGCGGCAAAGACCACAGCCGGCGAGACACAATCGGCGCATGATCATGCCACTGTTGACCGAGCTGTTGCCGGAAATGGGAAGGCGATAGATCTCTGTCGATCCTGGATCCTGGAATGGCCATTCGTTCAGGCTGCGCCTGAAGTTGAAGGTGAGGCAGTTATGATTGGCGAGGTCAATCGGTGTCTCGGGCATGCCGTGCGTTTTCAGGTAGTCCGGAGAGGCGACAATGACCCGTCGACTCTCCAAAAGCTTTCTTGCTTTCAAAGAAGAGTCGTCCATTGCCCCGGATCGAATGGCGATATCCGTCCGTTCTTCGATCAAGCCAATGACGCCATCGGACAGCGAAATATCGAGCTGAACTTCGGGATAGGCTTCGAGAAACAACGGTACCAGGGGAAGGAGGTAGCGCTCACCAAAGCCAACGGAAGCGTTGACGCGGAGCAGTCCCCGCGGAACCAATTTTCCACCGCCCGCAACGATCTGTTCTGTCTCTGCAATGTCTGCCAGGATCTGCCGGGCTCGCGCGAGATAGACCTCGCCCTCCGGTGTCAGAGTCATTGAGCGTGTCGAGCGGACGAGCAGACGTGTCCCAAGGCGGTCTTCTATTCGGGTGACGAGCTTGCTGACTGCAGATGGAGATAGTCTGAGGCGCCGTCCCGCCGCTGAGAAACTCTGCAATTCTGCGGCACTTACGAACACTTCCATCTCTCCAGTGCGATTGTCCATGCGACTAGCCTTGTGAATTCAATTCAAAAGAATTTCTCCAATACTCCTGATTATCGCGCAAGCCCTCTTCGACCATATTGCGCCACAGCAATCCTTCAACCGACAGCCCTGCTGTCTTCTTAACCCTCACCTGGATGGTGCAGGGAGAGGAGCTTGTCATGCCTTTAGCTATCTTCGCCTTGACGATCGCCGCCTACGCGATCGGCACCACAGAGTTCGTAATCGTCGGACTTCTGCCGACGGTCGCGACCGACCTCAACATCGCCCTGCCGCTTGCCGGCCTCATCGTCAGCGTCTACGCGCTCGGCGTCACCTTCGGGGCGCCGATCCTGACGGCGCTCACCGGCAAGATCGAAAGAAAGCCGCTGCTGCTCGGCCTGATGGCCCTGTTCATCCTCGGCAACACGGTCGCGGCGCTGTCACCGAGCTACGAGATTCTGCTCGTTGCCCGCGTGCTTGCGGCCTTCGCCCATGGCGTCTTCTTCTCGGTCGGCTCGACCATTGCAGCCGATCTTGTTCCGGAAAATCGCCGGGCCTCGGCCATTGCCATGATGTTCATGGGCCTGACGGTTGCCATCGTCACTGGCGTCCCGCTTGGCACTTACATCGGCCAGGTGTTTGGCTGGCGTGCGACCTTCTGGGCCGTCGCTGCGCTGGGTATTGTCGCCTTTGTCGCCATCGTCGCCCTGTTGCCGCACAATCTGAAGAAAGCGCCACCCGCAAGCCTGCTCGACCAGGTTCGCGTGCTCGGTTCCGGCCGTCTGCTGATCGTCTTCGCGATGACGGCACTCGGTTACGGCGGCACCTTCGTCGCCTTCACCTTCCTGGCGCCGATCCTGCAGGAAATTACTGGCTTTTCCGAACGGAGCGTCAGCCTGATCCTGGTTCTTTACGGCATTGCCATCGCCATCGGCAACATTGCCGGCGGCAGGATTGCCAATCACAATCCGGTCAAGGCGCTGATCGGACTGTTCATCCTGCAGGCCATCGTGCTGGTCATCCTGACCTTCACCGCCGTCTCGCCGGTCTTGGCGATCGTCACCCTTGCAGCTCTCGGCTTCCTTCAGTTCGGCAACGTGCCCGGTCTGCAGCTCTACGTCGTGAAGCTTGCCAAGGAACACCGTCCGGGCGCCGTCGATGTCGCGTCGGCGCTCAACATCGCCGCCTTTAACCTCGGTATCGCCATCGGTGCCTGGCTCGGTGGTCTGGTAGTCGAGTCCCCGATGGGCCTCGGCGCGACTCCCTGGGTCGGCGCTATTCTCGTGGCCGTCGCCTTGCTCCTGACCATCTGGAGCAGCGCTCTCGACCGCCGCTCGGTCCCGGTCCTGAAGACCGCCTAAACCACGGCGGTTCGGCGCGTTGGGCGCTAGGTCCCTCCTGTCGAATCTCACCCGGAGAACTCCCATGTCTACTTTCAAAGTCGGCCAGTTTTCTGCGCTTGACCGGATCCGCAAGTGGAAGGAGGTCTGACGCTCGGCATCGAACTTCCCCTCGAAAACGACTGGGCGCCGGAGCTGAGGAGCTACGCGTAAAAGAACGCCGTCCTTTCGGCGTTCCCGATCTTGCGAATTATCCCGATCTTGTCCGCCACCCGCCGGCGCGGCGAAAAGAAGCTGACACCCTTGGGTGATACCCGCTTGATGTAGTATATCCGGCGAATGACACGACAGTCCTTCTCATTTGGTCAATTGAAGCGCGACGAACGACCGGTGCGCATCGGCTTCTTTTTGGTGCCCGATTATCCACTAATGACCTTTTCGGCGGCGCTCGACTCGCTGCGGCAGGGCAATCGCCTGATCAAGCGCAAGGCATTCGAGTGGGTGCTGATTTCGGCCGACGGCAACGAGGCGAGGTCGAGCAGTGGGCTTGCCTTCCCGGTGGACTGTGCTATGGCACAGGCGCCGAAATGCGATATTCTTTTGGTCTGCGCCGGCGTCAATTACACCGAGAGCTATGGTCCGGCACTTTTCTCCTGGCTGCGCCGGGTCTATTCCGAGGGGTGCGTTCTCGGCGCCGTCAGCACGGCGGTGTTTTATCTCGCGAGGGCGGGGCTGCTTGAGGGGCGCCGTTGCGCCATCCACTGGGAATCGCTGCCGACGTTTCGAAGTGAGTTTCCGAACTGCTTGGCGACGGATGATATCTTTGCCGTCGACGGCAGACTCATCACCTCCTCCGGCGGCACCGTCACGCTGGACATGATGCTCTATCTGATCGCGGCCATCGAGGGCCGGGATCTCGCCGAGCAGATTTCCGACCAGTTCAATCACCCCCGCATGCGCAGGCAGGACGACGTCCAGCGCATGCTGCCGGAGGATCGCTTCGGCATCCGCAATGCCAAGCTCGGCTTCGTTATCCGCCGCATGGAGAGCAGCCTTTCTGAGCCGATCGAAATTTCGGAGCTTGCCGAAAGCGTCAACGTCTCGCCCCGCCAGTTGGAGCGGCTGTTCCGCACCAAACTGAACAAAAGTCCGTCACAGTTTTATATCGATCTGCGTATGGCGCGGGCGAAGGAGCTCCTGATCCATACGGATCTGAGCGTCGGCGATATCGCGGGCGTCTGCGGCTATGAATCGCCCTCGCATTTCAGCCGCTTCTACCGTCAGCATTTTCGGGAAAGCCCGGCCGCCACACGGCGTTCCTGATCCTGACGCCCTGCAATCTTCACCTGTCCTGTCTACCGCGAAAACCGCTATTGGTGCAATGCAACAATATGTCGGTTCGCGCATATTTCATGTCGGGTGAATGCATTTTGTCACATTCATATTGGCTCTAGATTTGGTGTCGACGGCGAAAAACGGACATCAGATCCGCGCAGGTCGAAGCAGCAGGAAACTGCTCCGCTTCGCGACAACGGGAACAGTTTGGACGAACTCGGAGACCACCATCTTGGACAAGAATCAGCACTCCTATATTCCGACGCTTATCAAGGGACTTTCGGACGGCAGCATCAATCGCAGGGATTTCCTGCGCAAGTCGACGCTTCTCGGCCTCTCGGCCGCGGCCGCCTATTCGCTCGCGGGCGTCGCCCAACCTTTCAGCGAGGCCAAGGCCGACGATATGCCGAAGGGCGGCAATCTGCGGATCGGCATGCGCTGCATGGAAATCAAGGATCCGCATCTGGCCGACTTCGCCGAAAAGTCGAACGTCATCCGCCAGGTCTGCGAATACCTGACCTTCACCGATCGCAATAACATTACCCATCCCTACCTCCTTGAAAAATGGGAGGTGAGCGACGACCTAAAGACCTGGACGCTGCATATCCGCAAGGATGTGAAGTGGCGCAAGGGGGGCCGGCCGCTGACGGCGGACGATGTCGTTTGGAACCTCAAGCGCGTCAGCGACCCGAAGGTCGGCTCGTCGGTTCTCGGCCTCTTCACCGGTTATCTCGTTCAGGAATATGACGGCGGCGAGAAGGATGAGAAGGGCAATCCGAAGAAGTCCAGCAAGCTCTGGTCCGACAAGGCGATCGAGAAAATCGACGACTATACCGTTCGCCTGAACTGCTTCGCGCCTCAGATCGCGGTTCCCGAGCATCTCTATCACTATCCGATGTTTATCCTGGATCCGGCCGACAACGGCGCCTTCGGCCCGGATGCGAATGGCACCGGTCCGTTCGAAATGACGGAATACACGGTCGGCAAGGGCGCCAAGTACAAGGCGCGCAGTGACTACTGGGGCACCGGTCCCTATCTTGCGACCTTCGAATTCGTCGACCTCGGCGACAATCCCGGTGCGGGCATTGCGGCCATGGCCTCCAAGCAGGTCGATGGCCTCTCGGAAGCCGACGCCGTCCAGATCAGCTCGATGAAGAACTTCCCGCATGTTGCGGTCTACAAGGTCGAGACGACGCAGACCGTCGTCGCCCGAATGCATCCTGATGTCGAGCAGTTCAAGGACAAGCGCGTCCGCCAGGCAATGCGCTTCGCGATCGATCGCGAGAAGGTCATCCAGACATCGCTGCTCGGCGCCGGCACGCCGGCAGAAGACCATCACGTCGCTCCGTCGCATCCCGAATATGCTGCTCTGCCGAAATATCCGCGCGATATCGAGAAGGCCAAGAAGCTGCTTGCCGATGCCGGCTATCCGAACGGCTTCGAAATCGACATGGTGACGCGCCCCGACCCGATCTGGGAATTGAACACGGCGCAAGTCTTGGCTGAACAGTTCAAGGACATCGGCGTCAAGATCAACATCAAGTCGCTTCCGAGTGCGCAATATTGGGAAGTGTGGACGACGGCGCCGTTCAGTCTGACGGCTTGGGGCCATCGCCCGCTCGCCATCATGACGCTGTCGCTAGCCTATCGCTCGAATGCTGCCTGGAACGAATCCCATTATTCCAATCTGGAATTCGACCAGCTCCTGACTCAAGCCGAGGGCATCCTCGACCCGAACGAGCGCAGCAAGGTCATCGAGAAGATCGAGTTGATCATGCAGGATGACGGGCCGATCGTTCAGCCCTTCTGGCGCGTCTTCTCGACCGTGATGGACAAGAAGGTCAAGGGCTTCGAGCTGCATCCTTCGCAGTACATCTTCGCGCATCAATACGCGATCTCCGCCTGATGGCAGCCGCCGTGATCGCCCGGCACCGGCCGGGCGAACCTTTAGCGGCAGCGCGAAATTCGGACTGATGTTGCAATGTCGAAATTCCTCCTGAAACGACTGATCATGATGCTGCTCACGATGCTGTGTGCGTCGTTCCTGGTCTTTGCCGTCTGCGAATTCACCCCCGGGAGCGTAGCTCGCAAGTCGCTCGGGCCCTTCGCTACGCAGCAGCAGGTCGATATCCTGACCGAGAAGCTGAAGGCCAACGATCCGCTGCTCGTGCGCTACGGCCGCTGGCTCGGCGTGCTCGTTGGCGCCATTTCCGATCCGCTGCAAGATCCAAGCACCGGCCTTAACTTCAAGGATCCGCGCGGGGCGCAGTATTTCGGCAATTTCGGCTATTCGACGCTGAACAAGTTGCCAGTCAATGACGTGATCTGGAGCAGGCTCGGCAATACGGCGATCCTTGCCGGCCTCGCCTTTCTTCTCATCGTGCCGCTGTCGATCATCTTCGGCATCCTGTCGGGGCTGAAGGAGGGCGGAGTGCTGGATCGGGCGCTGTCGGTCGTCTGCATCACCTTCACATCCATACCGGAATTTGCCTCGGGCGTTTTCCTGGTCACACTCTTCGTCATTCTCTGGCCGATCCTGCCGGGAACGAGCCCGCTCAACAGTGATGGCGGATGGCCGGTGCCCTATCAGTTCGTACTGCCTGTCGCCGTACTCGTGATCTACGATTTCGGCTATGTCGCCCGCATGATCCGCGTCTCGATGATCGGCGTCATGGAGCGACCCTATATCCGCACCGCGGTCCTGAAGGGCATGAGCACGCGCCGCATGGTTCTCGGCCATGCGCTGCGTAACGCCATGATCGCACCCTTCACCGTTCTGCTCCTGCAGATCAACTTTCTGATCAGCGGCGTGGTCGTCACCGAGCTCGTCTTTGCCTATCCGGGCTTCGGCCGGCTGATCCTCGACGCAAGCCTCTTCGGCGATATCGCGACCCTTGAGGCCGCGACGCTGATAACCGTCGCCGTCGCCGTCACTACGCAGCTGCTCGGCGATCTCGGCTACATGCTGCTCGATCCACGCATCCGGGTGAGGTGAACCATGGCGCTTCAAGACAATATCGCTGGGGTCAAGGTCGTACCGGCAAAGCGTGCCGCAAGGCCGAATTGGATGCGCATCTTCCATTCGAAGACGGCCGTCGTGGGGCTCTTCCTTGTCGCCTTCTGGGTTGCTGCCGCATTGCTTGCACCCATCCTGCCGCTGCCTTCGCCGACCGATTCCGATGTAATGGCCATGGGCAATCCGTTCCCGTCGGCTACGCACTGGCTTGGCACGGATATTCTCGGCCGTGATGTGCTCGCCCGCCTGATCTTCGGTGCGCGCACGGTTCTCTCGGTTGCCCCGCTCTCGGTTGCCGTCGCAATGATCGTTGGCATCACCATGGGAATGGTGGCCGGCTACTATGGTGGCTGGATAGATACGCTGATCAGCCGCTTCTCCGACATCATCCTCGCCTTTCCGGTCCTCGTGATCTACGTGATCCTGATCGCAAATATCGGTCCGTCGGTTCTGAACATCGTCATCGCGACGACGATCGCCTCGGCGCCGGGCATCGGCCGCATCACCCGCGGCCTGGTCCTCGGGCTGAAGGAGCAGGAATATATCGCGGCTGCAAAGCTAAGGGCCGAGAGCACGATCTACATCATGCTCGTCGAGCTCTTGCCCAACTGCCGCAGCATGCTGATCGTCGATGCCTGCCTGCGTATCGGCTACACCATTATAACGATCGGCATCCTCGGCTTCCTTGGCCTCGGCTTGCCGCCGCCGAACCCGGATTGGGGCGGCATGGTCAAGGAAAGCGTGACCGTGCTCAATGTCTGGCCGCTAATGTCCCTGATACCGTCGGCGGCACTTGTCAGCCTCGTGCTTGGCTTCAACCTGCTGGCCGACGGCATGCGCGAGGCCTGGAAGCCGTGAACCTGACCGTATCCAACCTGCAAGGGGCCGCTGTGTCCAACGCTCCAAAGTCCGATCTCGAACCGCTACTCAATATCAGGGATCTCAGGATCGAATTCCGCGGCAAGAGCGAGACCGTGGTCGCGGTGCCGAACCTCTCCTTCTGCGTCCGCCCGGGTGAGAGCTATGGCCTCGTCGGCGAGTCCGGCTGCGGCAAGAGCACGACCGCTATGGCGATCATGGGCTATCTAGGCAATACGGGCGTGATCGCCAATGGCAATATCCGCTTCGACGGCAAGGAGCTTGTTGGCGCCGGCGCAAGGGAGTTGCGCGCGATCAGGGGCCGCCGCATCGCCATGGTCTACCAGGACCCGATGAGCGCGCTCAATCCCGTCAAGACGATCGGATCTCAGCTCGCGGAAGTACCACTCCTGCATCTGGGCTCGACGAAGAAGGAGGCTATGGAAATGGCCGCCGCAATGCTCGAAGACGTGCGCCTGCCCGACGCTTTCGATATGCTGAAGCGTTACCCGCACCAGCTCTCCGGTGGCCAGCAGCAGCGCGTGGTGATTGCCATGGCGCTTCTGGCGCGTCCCTCCCTGCTCTTACTCGACGAGCCGACCACCGGGCTCGATGTTACGGTCGAGGCAGCGGTCATCGACCTGATCGGTGAGTTGCGAAAGCGTTATTCGACGAGCCTTCTATTCATCTCTCACAATCTCGGCCTGATCGCCGAGACATGCGATCGCGTCGGCATCATGTATTCCGGCGAGATGGTCGAGGAGGGGACGACTGCTGAGCTGTTCCGCAAGCCCCGCCACCCCTATACGCAGGGGCTGATCGACTGCATTCCCGATATTGGCAGCGACAAGCGCAGTCGCGCGCTCGCCGCCATTCCGGGCCACATTCCGTTGCCGCAAGAGCGGCCGGAAGGCTGCTTCTTCGGCCCGCGCTGCTCAGGCTTCACCGCCGGTCTTTGCGATCGCCCTGATCTCGACCTGACTGCCGCCGGAGCCGATCATCTCGTTCGCTGCGCCCGCTGGCAGGAGATGGAGCGGCCGCGCGCGAAACTGCGGCCGATTCTATCCAACACGGCTCAGCAGCAAGAGGCGATCGACCTCTCCGACGTGACGAAGCTCTACCGGATCAGCTCGCAGAAGACGGTCAAGGCCAACGAGGCGGTCTCCTTCGGCGCACGCAAGGCCGAGATCGTCGCTCTGGTCGGCGAGTCCGGTTGCGGAAAGTCGACGCTGGCCCGCATCGTCACCGGCCTCGACAGCGCCACGTCAGGGTCGATCCGCATGGCCGGCGAGAACATCGCCGAACTTCAGGCGCGCGACAGGCCGCGTCACCTGCTGCAATCCATCCAGATGATCTTCCAGAATCCGGACAGTACGCTGAATCCGTGCCATTCGGCCGCCTTCTCGATACGTCGCTCGATCAAGAAATTCGGCGTCCGCAAGGGCAAGGCCGCGATCGAGCAGCGGGTCCGCGAACTTTTCGAAATGGTCCGCCTGTCGCCCACGGTTGGCGATCGCAAGCCGGGCCAGCTTTCCGGCGGCCAGAAGCAGCGCATCGCGATTGCGCGCGCCTTTGCCGCCGATCCCTCGCTGATCGTTGCGGACGAACCCGTCTCGGCGCTCGACGTCTCGGTCCAGGCCGCAGTCGTTACCCTGCTTCTCGACATCCAGAGAGAGAAGCA
This sequence comes from Martinezella calliandrae, assembly GCF_030272695.1. GTDB lineage: Bacteria > Pseudomonadota > Alphaproteobacteria > Rhizobiales > Rhizobiaceae > Rhizobium > Rhizobium calliandrae. The sequence continues at coordinate 94,079 of NZ_JARFYN010000017.1, read as the reverse complement.
CACGACGATGCTGTTCATCAGCCATGACCTGGCGCTCGTCCGCCACGTCGCCGACAAGGTCGTCGTCATGTATCTCGGCAAGGTGATGGAGAAGGGTACTGTCGAAGAGGTCTTCGGCGCCGGCACCCACCCCTATACCGAGGCGCTGATTTCCGCGATCCGCAGCCCAAACCCCGACGAAGCGCCGCGCGAACGGATCCGGCTCACCGGCGAAACGCCGAGCCCCGTCAATGTCCCCGCGGGCTGTCGCTTTGCGACGCGCTGCCACCGCAGGGTCGGCGCGATCTGCGACAGCGTCGCCCCGCCGATCCGGCGGATGTCCGACACCCACGAGATCGCCTGCCACATCGAGGAAGAGAAGTTGCGCGCCGAACTTCCGGTCTATGCGGCGGCAACAAGGGAATAGAGATGAGCGGCGAAGCATCCATGGGCGCAAGTTTCTGGCAGCGGGCTGCGCGATTTCGCGCGCTTGTCCCCGTCATGGTGGCCATTTGCGTGATCGGCACGGGCAATAGCCTGTTGACCACATCAGTGTCGCTGCGCCTCAGCGAACCGGATGTCCATCCTGGCACGGTGCAGCTGCTCCTGACCGGTTTTCCGGTCGGCTTTCTGGCGGGCTGCCTCGCCGCGCGCTTTCTGGTCTCGCGCTTCGGCCATCGTGGCACCTTCCTGGCCGTGGGTTTCCTCGCGGCTTTCGCAGGCTTCGGCTACATGGCGACATCAGCGGCGCCGGTCTGGCTCCTGCTGCGAGTTTTGAACGGCTTTGCGATGGCGGTGATATTCGTCGTCTCGGAGAGCTGGATCAATCTCTATGCCGACGAGCGTAATCGCGGCTCCTATTTCTCACTCTACATGATGATGACCTCGCTCGCCGTGCTCTTCGGCCAGCTCATGGTCGAGGCAGCAGGCCCGCATTCCCCCAATCTCTTCCTGATCGCGGCAATGACCGTCACGGTCGGCGTCCTCTATTGCCGGTTCGTCGGCCGTCCCTGGCCGTCGCTGCCGGTGCGCAACATCCACCCGCTGCAGGCTGATGTTTCGACCGCGGATCAACGCTATGGCCTCTGGAAGCTGGCCGTCCTTGCGCCCGTCACCATCATTGCCGTCTTCCAGGCTGGCATGACCAACATGAATGTCTTCGCGTTGACGCCGCTCTACGGCGCGAAGATCGACCTTCCGGCCGCAACGACAATCGGGCTCGTGACGGCATTCAGCATGGGCGGCATGCTGGCGCAGACGCCTGTTGGCTGGCTCTCCGATCGGCTGGACCGCCGCTGGATGCTGCTGGTGCAAGGCATACTCGCAGCGATGTTCTGCGTCTCGATCATCCTGCTCGGAAATAACCTCGTACCGCTGCTCTTCGTGCTGTTCTTCCTCTATGGCGCAACGGCATTGACGATCTATCCCGTTGGCATTGCCTTCGCCAATTCGCAGATCGACAGCCGCCACATGGTCTCGGCATCGGGCGGTCTCCTGCTGCTCTATTCGATCGGCAATGTCATGACACCAGGCATTGCGGCCGGTCTAATGGCGCATGTCGCACCTTACGCACTCTTCATCATGCTTGGCAGCGGTGCGGCGCTCGTTGCCGCCGGCGCCTGCTTCAATCTACGCCGCAAGGCAGTCCATTCGGACTGCCTTGTTTCGTCGGACTGCCTCGTTTCCGGAGCCAATGAATGACCAAGGATTCCAGCTTCGACCTCGTTATCCGCGGAGGCCGCGTCGTGCTTCCCGAGGAAACCCGCGACATCGATGTCGGCATTTGCGGCGGCGTGATTGTCGCTCTCGGCGCCGATCTGCCGGAAGGACGCCAGGAGATATCAGCCGAGGGGCGTTTGGTCTTGCCAGGTGGTGTCGACAGCCATTGCCATATGGACCAGCAACCTTGGGAAGGAAAAGCGACGGCCGACGACTTCAACACGGGTACGCTCTCGGCGCTCTGCGGTGGCACCACGACCGTCATTCCTTTCGCAATGCAGATGCGCGGCCAGTCCCTGCGCGATATCGTTGAGGATTATCACGAGCGGGCGCGGCCGAAGGCGCATATCGATTACGGCATTCACCTGATCGTCGGTGATCCCAGCGCGGAAGTGCTTCGAGACGAAATTCCGGCGTTGATCGCCGAGGGTTGCACTTCGATGAAGATCTACCTCACCTATGACGGGCTGAAGCTCAACGACTACGAGGTGCTGAACGTCCTCGATCTCGCCCGGTCCCACGGCGCTATGGTCATGGTGCATGCCGAGAACGATGCCTGCATCCGTTGGCTTACCGAAAAATTCATCGCCGCTCGCAAGACTCAGCTGCGATATCACGAAAAGGCCCATTCCGAGATCGGCGACCGCGAGGCGACCTTCCGCGCCATCAGCCTGTCGGAACTGATCGAGACGCCGATCCTGGTGAGCCATGTCGCCGCCGGCGGTGCCGTCGAGGAGATCCGTCGCGCCAAGGCGCGGGGCCTGCCGATCTATGCCGAGACCTGCCCGCAATATCTGTTCCTCTCTGCCGAGGATATCGACACCCACGATCTCTCCGGCTCGAAATGCGTCTGCACGCCGCCGCCGCGTGACAAGTCGAACCAGCCGAATATCTGGCGCGGCATTCTGGACGGCACGCTCGAGGTCTTCTCGTCCGACCATTCGCCCTGGAACTATGCCGACAAGATTGCAGGCGGTCCGGAAACACCGTTCAACCGCATTCCGAACGGCATTCCCGGCATTGAGACGCGGCTCGCTCTGCTCTTCTCGGCCGGCGTCAACGGTGGTCGCATGTCGCTGCAGAAATTCGTCGAACTGACCTCGGCCGCCCCCGCGCGGCTCTTTGGGCTCTATCCGCGCAAGGGGTTAATTTCGGTTGGATCGGATGCCGATATCGCGATCTGGGATCCGGATCGGGTCGTGACGATCAACAATGACATGCTGCATCACGCGACGGACCACACGCCCTATGAAGGGCAGACAATCCGTGGCTGGCCGGTCATGACCATCTCGCGTGGCGAATTGGTGTGGAATGACGGAGAGGTACTGTCGGTCCCCGGTCGCGGCCAGTTCATCCCCCGGCAGCGACCATTCCCGCCACAGCAGGGTCTTTCACGGATACTTGCATCATGACGGCGACTGGAAACCCAATGGCTGCGCGGCTCGACGGTAAGGTGATCATGATCACCGGTGCGGCAAGCGGTATCGGATCGGCCATTGCACGCCGTTGCCTGGCGGAGGGCGGCAGCGTCGTCTGCGCCGACCAGTCGGAAGATGCGGTCGGCAACCTTGCTGAAGCTTTGGGGCCACGTTCTGCCGCTATCTTCTGCGACGTCAGGCATCAGCGCTCGATGGAACGGGCGGTCGAAACAGTTCGTGGCCGTTTTGGGCGGCTGGACGGGCTCGTGCACAATGCGGCGGCGCCGTCGCTTGACGGCACGGTCGTCGACCTCAGCGAGGAGCAATGGCGTCTCGAAATCGACGTCAGCCTGACCGGCGCGTTTCTGGCGAGCAAGTTTGCCATTCCGTTGATGACGGCAAATGGCGGTGGCTCCGTCGTGCTGATCGCTTCTCAGTTCGCGCATGTCGCGACCGGCAAGGCAGTCGCCTATTGCGCGGCCAAGGCCGGTCTCGTTCATCTCGCGAAGGCGATGGCGATCGACCATGCCGCTGAGGGCATTCGCGTCAACAGCCTCTCGCCGGGGGCAGTCGCCACGCCGCGGCTACTGCAGCGCTGGCCCGATCTCGAAGCCGCCGACAAAGGCCTCGGCCCTGCGCATTTGCTCAACCGGATTGCTCAGCCGGAGGAGATTGCGGCGGCGACCGCCTTTCTCCTTTCGTCCGACGCTTCCTTCGTCACCGGCACCGACCTTCTCGTGGATGGCGGCTATGCGGTTCGCTGACGTTTTCTTTCACACGCAACTGGAATGGATTTCAAAATGACCCTTCTTGTCACCGGCGGTACTGGTTTCGTGATGAGTGTGGTGGCGCGGGAATGGCTCGACCGCGATCCCGCCGCCCGCGCCGTTATTCTCGATCGCTCCGGCCTCGACGCCATGGCCGAGCAATATTTCGCCCCGGTTCGCGATCGTCTGACGGTCATTACGGGCGATATCTGCGATCCCTCGCAATGGTCCGATGCGCTTGTCGCTCACGGCATAGTGGCGATCGTCCATGGCGCGACTATCACGCCGATTTCGCGCGGCAGCGCCGCCGAGGCGAAGCGCCAGCCCGAGGCGGAGGACCCGGCGAGGATCGTCGACGTCAATCTGATGGGTACGGTGCGGATGCTCGAATGGGCGCGCAACAAGCCCTCGGTCAAGCGCTTCCTCTATGTGAGTTCCGGCTCGGTCTATCGCCACCATGGCCCGGACTGGGCGGGCGAACCGCTGCCGGAAGATGGCTATGTCGCGCCGCTGACGCTTTACGGCATCTCGAAATTCGCCTCCGAAATGGTCGTCAACCGCTATGCGGATCTCTTCGGCATTTCGGCTCTGAGCGTTCGTCTCGCCTCCGTCTATGGCCCGATGGACCGGGCAACCGAAAGCCGCAATTTCCGCCATGTCCCTAACCGTGTCGCCCATATGGCGCTTTCGGGCGACGTGATCCGGCCCAACAGCCTGGAATCGGTCGGCGATTACGTGCATTCCGGCGATGTTGCAAAAGCCGTCATCGCGCTGATCACGGCACCGCGCCTACGCTATCGTCACTACAATATCGGCAGCGGCCGCACGTCGACGACGGGAGATATCGTCGAATGGGCGCGGGAGCGCGTGCCGGATCTGAAGGTCGAAGTCAGCCCCCACGAAACCGCCAACGTCATCCAGGATGCGACGCTGAAGGACGGCATGTGGGGAGAATACGATCTCGCCCGCATCGAGCGCGACACCGACTGGCGTCCGCGCTCCGGCAGGGAGGCGTTCCACGACTACATGGACTGGATTGTCGCCAGCGAGGCTGCGGCGGCAAAGGAGGGGAAATAATGTCCGAGACCGTCAAAATAGAAAACACGGAACGCCAGCCGCGCGACTTCATCGGCTATGGCCCCAAGCCGCCCTTCATGAGCTGGCCCGGCGGCGTCAAGGTCGCGATAAATCTTGTTCTCAATTATGAGGAAGGCTCGGAATATTCCTGGCTGGAAGATGGCCGCAACGACAATTGGGGTGAATACAACATCCCCAACAGCCCCTCCGTACGCGATCTCGGCACGGAGACCCATTTCGAATATGGCAGCCGCGCCGGCGTCTGGCGGTTGGCGCGCCTCTTTGACCGCTACAACATCCCGATTACGGTCTCGGCTTGCGCAGTGGCACTGGAAAAGAACCCCGCCGTGACAGAATGGATGAATGCCCGCGGCCATGACCTGCTGGGTCACGGGCTGCGCTGGAGCGAATATTCGACGGTCGCCCGCGAAGACGAGGAGCGGGAGCTGCACGAGGCGGTCGCTCTCTACAACAAGCTGACCGGTCGCCGCCCGATGGGCTGGAATTGCCGCTCCTTCCCAAGCGTCAATACGCGTGACCTGATCGCAAAGGAGGGCGGGTTCCTCTATTACTCCGACCCCTGCAACGACGATTTGCCTTATTTCATGAACCATGACGGCACGCGCATGCTCGTCGTTCCCTATTCGAAGACATTGAATGACAGCCGCTATCTGATCGCGCCCGGCTACAGCAACCCGCGCGATTTTGCCGAAGATTGCCGCTCCGCCATCGATTACCTGCTCAGCGAGGCAGACGAGACCGGCGGGCGCATGCTGACGATTGGCGTCCACGCCCGCTGGATGGGCCAGCCGAACCGGGCTTCGGGTCTGCGCGACGTCATCGAGCATGTCCAGAAAACTCCCGGCGCCGCCTTTATGCGCCGCGAGGATATTGCCCGCTACTGGCTTGAAAATCATGAAACATTTGGCCGCCATGCGTGATGGGACAGAAGCAGCGTCGCTGGCAAAGCCCGAGGAAACAATGAGCGGTTTGGGGAAAGACATGAACGGTGCTGATGTCGTCGCCTCCATCCTGAAACAGGAAGGCGTGAAGCAGATCATCGGCTTCCCGAACAGCGAGCTCTTCGACGCGTCGGCGCATCTCGACATTCCGCCGATCATAACCCGGACGCCGCGTGTCGCCGTCAATATCGCCGAGGGCTATGCCCGTACCACGGCCGGGCGGGAACTCGCCGTGGTCACGGTACAGTACGGTCCCGGCGCAGAGAGCGCTTTCGGCGGCATCGCCCAGGCCTTCAACGATCGCGCGCCGATCCTTTTCCTGCCCACCGGTTATCCGCGCGGCTCCGAGGCAGTGGCGCCGAATTTCGAGGCGAGTCGCAACTTCCGCCACATCACGAAATGGTGCGAGGCGGTGACCCGCGTCGAGCATCTGCCGAAGCTGATGCATTCGGCCATCACCCGTCTTCGCAATGGTCGCCCAGCCCCCGTGCTTCTTGAATTGCCGGTCGATCTATTGGCCGAAAAGCTCGATCCATCCCACGACATCTATCAGAAGCCCCGCCGCAGCGTGCCGCAGGCCGATGCGGGGGAGATTGCCGAACTGGTCGCAACCTTGCTAGCCGCAAAAAGCCCGGTGGTTTTCGCCGGGCAGGGCGTGTTGGCCGCCTCGGCCTCGAAAGAACTGGTCGAGTTTGCGGAGCTGCTGCGCATCCCAGTCATGACGACGCCGAACGGCAAGAGCGGCTTTCCGGAAAACCATCCGCTGGCGCTCGGTACCGCCGGGCGGGCTCGGCCGGCAACCGTCGATTATTTCATTGACAAAGCCGACGTCGTGCTGGCGCTCGGTACCAGCCTCACCCGCTCGCACTACATCCTGCCGATCGCCAAGGACAAGGTGTTGCTGCACGTCACGATCGACGAGGGTGATCTCGGTAAGGATTATCCGATCGCGCAGGGTATCGTCAGCGACGCCCGCTCCGCTTTGCGGCAGATGATCGCCAATATCAAAAGCGAGCGGCTGGCTATCCCCGATCGCGGCGATATCGTCGAAGAGATACGCTCTATACGCGCCGCGTTCATGGAACGCTGGATGCCCTTCCTGACCGCCGACAGCGAGCCGATCTCGCCCTATCGCGTCGTCTGGGAAATCATGCGCGCCGTTGATCCGACCAAGACCATCGTAACCCACGACGCCGGCAATCCGCGCGACCAGTTCAGCCCTTTCTACGAGGCGACGGTGCCGGGCAGCTATGTCGGCTGGGGCAAGACGACCCAGCTCGGCAGTGGGCTTGGTTTTGCGCTCGGCGCCAAGCTGGCGCGGCCCGAGGCGACCGTGGTGAACCTGATGGGCGAGGCGGCCTTCGGCATGGTCGGCATCGATTTCGAGACGGCGATCCGCTGCAATCTGCCGATCCTGACCCTCGTGATGCGCAACAATGTGCTGGGCGGCTACGCGGCGAGTATGCCGATCGCAACCAAGAAATATGGCGCTAACCGAATGTCGGGCGGCTATGCGCCGATCGCCGAAGCGCTTGGCGGCTACGGCGAATGCGTGACCTCTCCCGCCGATCTGCGCCCGGCGCTGCTGCGTGCTTTAGAAAAAGTAGGCCAGGGGCAGGCGGCGCTGGTCGAGGTCGTGACGCATGAGGAGCCGCGCCTGCCGGGGCTTTGCTGACGGCGCGATAGGAGAGCAACATGTTCGACACGATCATATCGGGGGCCACCGTCGTGAACGCCGACGGTGAGGCCAGAGCCGACGTCGGCATCAAGGACGGGCGGGTCGCCGCGATCCTCACGCTGGGTGATGCGGCTGAGGCCCGCACAGTCGTTGACGCAACTAGCTGCCATCTGTTGCCCGGTCTCGTCGATGCCCATGTCCATCTGCGCGAGCCGGGGCTGACCCAGAAGGAAGATTTCGATAGCGGGACACGGGCGGCGGCGCTCGGTGGCGTGACATCGGTGCTCGACATGCCGACCGACGATCCCTGGACTGCAACATCAGAACAGCTTGCCGAGAAGATGGCGATGGCGAAGGGGCGGATCCACGTCGATGTCGGCTTCCAGGCGGTTCTCAGCCAAGATCTGAGCCTTCTCGAAGGGCTACTTGCCCTCCGACCGGTTTCGCTCGAACTCTTCACTGCCGACGTGCCTGAAGTATTTCGGTTCGACACGATAGATGCCGTTGCCGGGATGCTGAAGCGCCTTGCCGGATGCGACACGCTGATCGGTATCTCTCCGGGCGATCAATCCATTCTGGAAGGCAGCGGTCTGCGCAACCGCGCCGGCGATATCGCCGCATTCCTCGCCAGCCGGCCACCGCTTGCCGAGGCCGGCGGTGTCGCTCGCGCTATACTCGCCGCCGCCGGTACCGGCGCGCGTATCCATGTCCGGCAGGTCAACTCCGCCCTTGGCGTGTCCACATGGCGGCGTCTTCGCGACATGGCTGATGTGACGGTCGAAACGACACCTCAGAACCTGTTCTTTACGGCGGAAGACTACACGACAGCAGGCGCGAATCTGAAGGGATCGCCGCCTTTGCGCGACGCCCGGGATGTCGAGGCACTACGGTTGGCCCTCTCAGAGGGTTTGATCGACATCGTCGCCACTGATCATGCGCCGCACAGTCCAGCTGAGAAGGCGGCGACCTATGCCGCGTTCGCCGATATCCCAGGTGGCACGCCCGGCCTGCAGACCTTGCTTCCGACCATGCTGAAGCTGGTCGCGGAAGGAGTGATCGCTCTCTCCGATCTCGTCCGCATGTGTGCCCGCAATCCGGCCGAGCGTTTTGGTCTAGGTGGATCGAAGGGCGTGATCGCGCCGGGTTACGATGCCGATATCCTCGTGGTCGACAGGCGCCGAACGAGCGTCATCACCGATGCCGAACAGGCCTCGCGAGCTGCCTACACCCCCTTCGACGGCTGGAGCATTCCAGCAAGGCTGACCCACGTCTTCCTACGGGGAGAAGAGATAGTTCGCGACGGGGCAATCACCGCCGAAGCCCATGGCGCCGTTGTCGCCCGCAGAGCCTGAGGAAAGCACTATGTCCATGCTGCAGAACAAAATTACCATTGTCACCGGCGCTAGCTCTGGTCTCGGTCGCGCCATTGCCTTGCGCTATGCAGCCGAGGGGGCGTCGGTCGTCATCGCGGATATGATCGAAGCGCCGCTCGAGGGCGGCGAGACCACGCTCGAGCGGATCCGCACCGGCGGCGGTCAGGCTCTTTTCGTCAGGACGGATATTTCCAGTTGGGATGCCGTCGATGCGCTGGTCCGCGAGACGGTCAATCATTTCGGCCGGCTCGACGTGATCGTCAACAACGCGGCGATCTATACCTCGACCAATCTGTTGGAGACGACGCCGGAGCAATGGGGGCGCGTCATCGGCGTCAATCTCACCGGCTTCTTCTATTGCTGCAAGCGGGCCGCACAGCAGTTCCTCGCGCAGGAGCCGGTCAACGAGGTACGCGGCCGCATCATCAATATTTCCTCGCAGCACGGAATGGTCGCGTGCCCTGGCGATTTTCCCTATGGCGTCAGCAAGGGCGGAATCGTTCAGATGACGCGCCAGATTGCGGTCGATCATGCCGACGACCTGATCATCTGCAATGCAATCGCGCCGGGCAAGATCGTCACCGGCAAGCCGGGTGTCGCCAATAATCCCGATGCGCTTGATTATTCGCGCCGCCGCACGCCTTGGCCGCGCCTCGGCGCGCCGGAGGATGTCGCCGGCGCGGCCCTTTTTCTGGCAAGCGACATGGCGAGCTACATGACCGGCATCAACCTGATGGTGGACGGTGGCTGGATGGCCGGCTGAACTTTAACGAAAACCGGCTGTCTGCCGGAGAATGAAAGGAAACACAAATGGATCTGGGACTAAAGGGAAAGACGGCGTTGGTTCTCGGCGCTGGCGGCGGCCTTGGCGGCGCGATCGCCACGACGTTGGCGGTGGAAGGAAGTCGTGTCGCGGTTGCCGATATCAACAAGGAAGCAGCCGAAAAGACGGTTGCGGCGATCGAGGCAGGTGGCGGCAGCGCCATTGCGCTTGCATGGGATCTCGCGGACTTGAGCATCATCGCTTCGAACCTGTCTGCGATCGAAGCCCGATTCGGATCGGTGGATGTGCTCGTCAACATCACGGGTGGGCCGCCGCCGACATTGGTTGCCGGCCAGAGTGCTGAAAGCTGGCGGAAGCATTTCGACAGTATGGTGCTGTCAGTCATTGCGATCACTGACGCGGTGCTGCCGATGATGCGCGAAAAGAAATGGGGGAGGATCATCACCTCGACCTCGTCGGGCATCGTTGCCCCGATCCCGAACCTCGGCCTCTCGAATGCCCTTCGCATGTCGTTGCTCGGCTGGTCCAAAACGCTTGCGGGCGAAGTCGGCCGCGATGGCATCACAGTCAATATCGTCCTGCCTGGCCGCGTCGCGACGCAGCGCATTACCTTCCTTGATGAGCAGAAGGCCAAGCGCGAGGGCCGGACTGTCGAGGATGTCTCGGCGCAGAGCACCGCCTCTATTCCCGTCGGCCGCTACGGCGATCCCCAGGAATATGCCGATGTCGTCGCGTTCCTAGCAAGCGAGCGCGCATCCTATGTCACCGGAAGTGTCCTGAGGATCGACGGCGGCCTAATCGCCAGCGTCTGAGGACGACTGACAGTCGACTTTGCGACTAGCCCATTTGCTGACGTCAGAACAGGCGCGCGTGTGGAGAGTTGTGCCTTTGGAAGCTCGCGACGGATCGCGGCACGCGCCGCGGACGTCTCAACGCCATACCAGTCTGGTCGAGGAAGTAATACAAATACGGGCCCGTCGTGTTCGTGACTTCGCTTAACTGTCGTGGGAAAAGAAATAATTTGAAAAGGCTTCTCCCTTGCCGCTGTCGCCATCGAAGGATTGATGCATTTCAAGGGGGCGGCGCTGCTGGGCGTAGAGCCAATGGAAGCGGAAGACATCCTTGTTGGCGAACACATTGGCGGCAAGCGCAAACTCGACAGCCTGACGTCAGAACACAATATCCTTCCACAGGGTGCGTGTCGCCTTCTCCGGATCGGCAACGGTTGTAAGGTCGTATACCTGCCAGCCGGGATCACCCGTCTTGGCGAAAGAAGCCCATGCACTGTGCATCGCTTCAGCCAGAGACGGGGGTGGCGCATCACCTATGGATGCCTTGGCTTGACCTAATGTGAGAGCGTAGAAGCTGAATGGCACATCGACAAAATGCGCGGCACCCAGACGACCACCAAATCCACGCGACTTCCACGAGATATTATAGTGCCAAGTCTCTCGGTTCCCACTCCTTAGCTCGGCAAGTTCGGATAGCTTCGGCACTGCAGTGCATCCGGTCGCCCCCCGCCGGGGCGACCTTTTAGATATGGCTGAGCGGCCATTTCAAGGCGCGATCATACCGATCGATGCCGACCGGCTCATTGGGCCTTTCCGCCCAGCATCGTCAACGACACATGCGAGGCGGAGGTATCGGCACGCCACATTCAATCGCGGTGCTCGGGCATTTTCTTCAATTCGTCCTTCGTCCAGCTTGTGACGGCATGGACGTCGCCGTCTTCATCCCGCATGAAATCGAGATCCGAAAGTGGAACTGCGACCGGCTTAGCACCGATGCCCAGGAATCCCCCGACATCAATGACAGCAGAACGCCCGGCGCCTGCGCCATGAATATGGTCCACGGTCCCAATCTTGCTTTCGTCGGCTCCATAGATAGTTGCACCTTCAAGGACGGCCGGGGTAAGTTCGGAAGGCGTCAAGCGTACGTGGTTGGTGTGATCCATGTGTGTTTCCTCCTGTGTTGGAGGAGGAATAATCGAGCAGCGAGCCGAATGTTCCGCCAATCGAGAGCCTAGCAGTCGCGGAGCTTTTGAGAAGAACGGATCCACAGCGCGGCCGTGGCACCAAAAATCGGTCAACGAACCAGCGAAATTTTCACCTCCTGATTTTGTATTATCTGAAAATCAAGCGCCAACGTGCGTGGATCGAGTGCCTGGAGCCACCTTTTCCTGGCGCAGTCTGAGCACCGGCGGACTTCACGCCTACAGCATGCTGAAGAAGAGCGATGCGCTGGATCTGGCCTACGTGGAGCGTAGGCCTAAAGTCTCTTGGATATTCATCGCGCTTGGCAATCTGGGGTCAAAATCTCCCAGAACTCAACAAGCAAAGGACCTGGACAAGCTCGACCAGCACTCGGAAGCGTTTCGCAACCGCTTCGTCCTCTTTATGCCCCCTTGCTCGCTCGGGCACCCGGTGCATTGGGAGGCTCGAACGACATGGAGTTAAAGTCTGGTCTGTGGACTAGTAGAGGTAGGCTCACGTGGCGGCGAGACGAACATGCTCGCTTTGTACAATCACGCTATCTCCACCCTTTCTATATTCAATCTCGTGGCAGCCGACCGATTGGCGCGAGCTGCCCATCAGGTTGTTTCCAACAGGTTCGGAGCGGTCGTGAGTGCATTCGTCGTCGTCGAAGCAAATGTTTTAAACGTGGAAGTGCGAGATGAGTACGCACAACTTGCCGCACCGATCATCGAGCGGTTCGGTGGCAACCCTGTCGCATTCGGCCCATGGCAGGAACTCGTCGGCCAGTCCGACCACAAGGTCGGCATGATCGTCCAGTTCGAAGACCGTAAAGCCGCTGAGAGCTGGTTCAATTCGCCTGAGTATCAAGCGTTAAAGGATCTTCGCTCGGCGGCGATCGAATGTCGGTTCCGCCTTTTGGGCTGACAAACCCCGCTCACCTTCGAAACAAAACACACCACGTTCGCGACGGCCGGCGCCTGTCGGCTCACGCCCTCGCGACTAATTGCAAAGGGCATCGAAATGAAACTCACTGGCAATACGATCTTCATCACTGGCGGCGGTTCCGGCATTGGGCGCGGCCTCGCAGAGGCGCTCCATAAGCTCGGGAATAAGGTCATCGTCGGCGGTCGCCGCCAGGGCCATCTGGACGCCGTGGTGGCAGCCAATCCCGGTATCGAAGCCGTCGAGCTCGACATTACCGATCTCGGCAGCATCGAAAAGGCTGCGGCCTATCTCATCAAGCAGTATCCTGATTTGAACGTCGTCTTCAACAACGCGGGCATAATGCTTCCCGACGCAGCGTCGACGAAGCTCGACGACAAGCAGATGGTCGATACCATCACCACGAACGTCATCGGCCCGATGCGTCTTTCCTCGGCTCTGGTCGATCATCTGAAGACCAAGGAAAACGCCGTTATCGCATATACGAGTTCCGTCCTAGGCTTCGTGCCGCTTGCGTTCACCGCCGTCTACTCTTCCACCAAGGCTGCCATCCACTCCTACGCCCTCTCTCAGCGCTTCATGCTTCGCGACACTTCGGTCCGCGTGCTTGAAATCGCTCCGCCATGGGTCCGCACCGAACTGATGAACAGCTCCGAGGCCGAGGCCGCGATGCCGCTCGACAAATTCATCGCAGGTACGATCGAAGCGCTCGGTACTGATGCCGACGAAATCCTCGTCGAGGAGGCGCGTGGGCTGCGCAACAATGCGGGTCCTCAGGAACACGAGCTCGTCAACGGCTTCAACGCACAGATGCTGGCGCTCTTCCAGGCGGCGTGATCGAAGCGACTATCCAACAGATTGGGACCGGCCACTAATCAGTGGCCGTCCTTTTTTATTGTAGCATTGAGACCCTTGACAGGAGACTGCCGTCCCAAAAATATCGCGCGCGGTTCCTCCCAAAAATGAGCAATTCGTCCAATCGGCAGCCGCCTTTGGCCCTGACATCGGGCTGCGCCCGTTCCCACATCATCGTCGTGAAAATTGGCTCCACGAGGTGACATCGTGAACATCGACCGACCGCTTGTCCTCGTCGTCGAGGATGAAATCTTCCTAAGAATGATTTTGGTAGCCCAACTGCTCGACGCGGGCTTCGATACCGTCGAGTGCGGCAACGCAAGTGATGCGGAGTTTATGCTGGCATCCTATCCCGAAGTCGACGTAGTCATCGCGGACGACGTCCTGCTGGACGAGCCCGACAGCCGTCGGTTCGCCGAGCGCGTCGTGGCCCAGTGGCCCGACAAGAAGGTCGTCCTTACAACCCACAAGCCTGGAAACGGCCTGATCGAAAGTGAAGACATCCGATATTTGCGGAAACCTTTTAAGATCGATGAGCTGACATCGCTCATGCTGGAGATGCTGGTCGCCCCGGCTGTGCGGGCGAGGCGCACTGGCAGTCTGTGACGTCGGCCATGTCGCAACGGGCGGCAGTGCGGAGCAAGCGCCGGGATCGTAGAGTTGCTTGTGGACGGACTGGACAGTCAGTGTCCGCATGCCGGCGTCCGGGCGGTCTGGGTAACGCGCCGCGCGGGGACTGCGCCTGCGCTCAAGATCGTCATCTCGCGAAATTCGTCTGAATCTAAAGCGTCCCTGTTGACCGACGAGCCGCAGGCGCTAAGGCGAGCGCATAAGACGAGTCCCCTCGGATCGACTAGTTGAAACGGGTCGGTATAAACCCACTATTGGTGTGATCGGTCCAGTACTGGCTTCGTTATATCTCGTGTCGACTTCATGCTCTCCACACGTTAGCAAAAGATGCTGGCAGCATTGCCGCTAAATCCAGGGCGACGGTTCAGGTCTAACGAACTCGTTGCGATCGGCAGCCCTGGCTCCGGCGCCGGCCAACGCGTCCCGATGCAGTTCGCGATGTCGGCGATCGCCTTGAAGACCGCCGGGTGCGATCAGCGGCTCTACTCGGCGAACCGGAGGCACTCGATTTATCTTGAACTGCGGTCGATTTGTCTGATGACATTCGGAGTGGCGGAGGCCATAGCCCGAGAACTGGCTCCATTCGGAAATCGCATTGCGCTGTCCTTCGTATTCGGCTCACTGGCAAGAAGGGAAGCGCGGTGGGAAAGCGACGTTGCCTGATGATCGTTGGCGCTCTTGACGTCTTCGATTTGGGCCAAGCGATCAAGCCTATCGAAGATACGTTAGGGAGGTAGGTCGACCTCAATCTGCACGCCAGACGAATGGAAATCGCTCCAGGAAGACCATGTCCTCCGAACGATCCTGCAGGGTGAGCGCATTGCGGTGATCGAGAACTGAATCGAAGAGCATCGAGCGCGACGATCCACAATCTGCTTCGAATATTCAAATCTCGTCTGCTTCCTACAACGCAACCGACACCCGCTCGTCTAGTCTGCCTCGCTATCGATTTCGATGAGAGGTGCGCCCGATGAAGACAATCACCGTTAACGGCAGAGACGTCCAGGTCGACGTTCCCGACGACATGCCGCTCCTTTGGGTTCTCCGCGATATTCTGGGAATGACCGGTACGAAATATGGATGCGGCATCGCCCAATGCGGCGCGTGCACCGTCCATGTCGACGGTGACGCCGTCCGCGCTTGCCAGACCACGATCGGAGCGCTTGGCAATTCGAAGTTAACGACGATCGAGGGCGTCGGCGAGACGCCGAATGGCAAGAAGGTGCAGAGCGCCTGGCTCGGCAAGGAGGTCGTCCAGTGCGGCTACTGCCAGTCTGGGCAGATCATGTCCGCCACTGCTCTGCTCGACCATATCCCCCATCCCACCGACGCCGACATCGACGACGCCATGTCAGGCAATCTCTGTCGCTGCGGGACGTACGGCCGCATCAGGGAAGCAATCCATGCAGCAGCGACGGCTTGAGGTGTGACATGACCGATTTCGTTCAGACAAGGCGCGCGTTTCTGAAGGCTTCAGTCGCGGTTAGCGGCGGCCTAGTGCTGGCGACGCAGATGGGCAGGAGCCGGGCGCTGGCAGCCGACGCCGACGCCTTCGTTCCCAACGCGTTCATACGGATCGAGAAGTCCGGCCCTGTCGTGCTCGTCATCCCGCACACGGAAGTCGGGCAGGGCATCTACACCTCAAGCGCGATGCTGGTCTGTGAAGAACTCGAACTTCGCCTCGACCAGATCGCTGTTGAACCTGCCCCGCCTGACATCAAGAAGTACATTGACCCGTTCCTCGGCGACCAGGCCACTGGCGGGTCGCTTTCGACGCGCGCCGACTGGAAACGCCTGAGAGAAGCCGGCGCTGCAGCTCGCATAATGTTGGTGGGCGCTGCGGCCGCACGATGGGGCGTCTCGCCCGCCGCCTGCAGGGCGGAGCTGGGCGTCGTTCATCACGAGGCCAGCGGTCGATCCTACTCCTACGGCGACCTTGCAGCCGACGCCGCCGGGCAGCCGGTGCCGACTACGATTCCACTCAAAGACCCGAAAGACTTCCGGCTTGTCGGCAAGACGCAAAAGCGCCTCGACACGCCCGCCAAGGTGAATGGAGGCGCGCAGTTCGGCATCGATGCCAAGATACCGGGAATGAAGATCGGAACGCTCGCGATCTCTCCCGTCAAGGGAGGCAGGCTCGCATCCTCCGACGTGGCCGCAGCGCGCGCGGTCCCGGGCGTACGCGACGTCGTTTCGGCAGGTGATGACCTCGTCGCGGTCATCGGGGATCACATGTGGGCTGCCCTCCAAGGACTGGAGGCGCTTAATCCGCAATGGAGGGCAGGCGAGAACGCCGAAATAAGCTCGGCCTCCCATGTAGCGGCTCTCGACGCCGCATCGAGAAACGCGGGCGTCGTCGCCCGAAGGGAAGGCGACGCCGACAAGGCCATTCAGGACGCCGCCGTAAAGGTGACACAGGTCTACCAGTCGCCCTTCATGTCGCATTCTCCGCTCGAGCCGTTGAACTGCACACTACATGTCCGGCCAGACGGTGCCGACCTTTGGATGGGAACACAGGTTCCGGTAAGGGCGCAGATCGCCGTCGCAAACGCCACCGGCCTCCCTCAAGAAAAGGTCGTCGTCCATAACATGTTGATGGGGGGCGCATTCGGCAGGAAGCTTGACATCGACATGGTGGAGGTAGCGGCCAAACTTGCCAAGAACGTCTCCTACCCGGTGAAGTTCGTCTGGAGCCGCGAGCAGGACATGACGCACGACTACTACCGGCCGTTCTACTACGACCGCGTGTCGGCCGGCCTGGACAATGACGGCAGGCTTGTCGGTAGGACGCACCGCGTGGCGGGGCCGTCGATCCTTGCCAGATGGGCGCCGCCGGCATTCAAGGACGGCCTTGACAGCGACGCCGTCGAGGCTGCGGCAGAAACGCCGTACGAAGACGGAGCGGTGCTCGTCGATTACGTGCGGTACGAACAGGAAGGCATCAACACGGGCTTCTGGCGCGGTGTCGGACCGACACACAATTCATTCGTCGTAGAGAGCCTCATCGACGAGCTTGCGCACGCGGCAAAGAAGGATCCACTCGATTTCCGGAGGTCGATGCTCGCGAAGAACCGGAGAACGCTGGCGGCCCTCGACAAGGTCGCCCAGCAGGTGGAATGGCGGCGTCCACTTCCGAAGGGGCAGGGACGTGGCCTAAGCGTGCTGAACGCCTTCGGCTCGTTCGTCGCCCTCTGCGTCGAGGTCGACGTCGCCGATGGCCGGAATGTGATCATTCGGAAAGTAGTCGCCGCGATCGATTGCGGGATGACCGTTAATCCCGACACGGTCGTAGCGCAGATGCAGGGCGGCATCATCTTTGGCCTCAGCGCAGCCATGTTCAGCGAAATAACCTTCACCGATGGGGCCGTCGACCAGAACAACTTCGACGGCTACCGCGTGCTGCGCATGAACGAGGCACCTGTCGTAAACGTTCATCTGATTTCTAGCAACGAGAATCCGGGCGGTGTCGGCGAGGCGGGGACGGCAGCGGCCGCGCCGGCGCTGACGAACGCCATCTTCGCGGCATGTGGCAAGCGTCTCCGGAAGTTGCCGGTGGCGTCGTCGTTGCCGACGGCATGATCGCGGAAGGCACCCGTCGGTCGGGAAGATAGAAAGGCCGTCCAGTATTTGGCGATATAGGTCAGAGCTTTGCCGTGTGGTCACTTCCCAGCGGCATGGGCGCGGTGATACGCGGCCGAGATGAGTAACGTCCGTGCGATTGAGACCTAGGCAAGACGATCCTGACCGCACAGTCTCAGAAGGGTGTTGGAGCGCCCCTCCCGCACTTGCGGCAACGCGTTACGTTGCAGCTCGTTCGACCTGGACGCGATGCTGGGACGTCTCTGCCGCTCGTGCTTATGATCCACTTTTCGGTGGGATGAATCCCGCGCGCTGACCAGGCCCGACCTCAGGACCGACGAACAGCTGGACGTTTAGATCGTCGGTAAGATTTAATGGCGGTTCCTTATTATCGAGCTGATGATCTGCACCGAGGCGTCGGTTTTCGATATGCTTTTCCTGAAGCTCGCTTTCAGTTCGCGGCTCAATTCCGACTCTTAAGAATTTCAACTTCAGGCGTTATTGAGCGCGCGTCGATTGAAGGCAAGACGGGTACAAGCGATGTCCCATGACATCAGTGCGCGTGCATGTTGCCGCGAGGCTGCCTGCGTGAACGGAACGCCAAAAATGCCAGAAAGCCGGTAACAATGATGATCACGAGACCGCCGATGGCAAACCTAACGTATGGTCCGAAATCGATCCGCTGCTCGCCGGCTCTCTGCTTCTCGACCTGTTCCGGCGTAACGAAGCCCGGTTTGTCTCCAAAGCGTCCAACGATGTAGTTTGCAACCGCCGCGATCTCAATGTTATTGAGCGACAGCCTGAAGGATGGCATGCTTACGACGCCTGTCGATGTGTTTGCCTTCTGTCCGCTAAGGACGACCTGGACGATATTCGAGCCGACTGCGTCATTGGCAGTCTTACTCCCCCTTAGGCCGGCGAACGGCGTCGACATGCCGCCGCCGTTCCAGCTATGACAGCTCGCGCAATTTCCGGCGAAGACCTTCTGTCCAAGCCCGGCGTCCCCCGTCCCAGGCACGTAGCGGCCATCCTGCAACGCGGACGGAGCTGCGGCTACCCTTGGATCGCGCTCGTTAGAGACCGGAGCGGTGTCTTTCAGGTACACGGCGAGCGAATGGATGTCCTGATCGTTGAGATGGCTTAGGCTCAGCCGGACGACTTCCTCCATCGGGCCGGATGCCGAACCACGATTCTCGGCGTGCCCCGTCTTCAGAAACTGCTCGAGTTCCTGCATGGACCAGTCGCCGATCCCCAGCGCGGCGTCGGCCGATGCGTTATAGGCGCGCCATCCCTCGATCTCAGCGCCGGAAAACATCCGGCTGGCCTGAAGGCCGAACGTGACATTCCTGGGCGTATGACATTCCCCGCAGTGGCCCAGGGCGTTCGCAAGGTAGTTGCCGCGATTCCATTCCGCTGATTTTCCGGGATCGGGCTTGAACCGCGCGGCGTCAAGGTTGAGAGCGTTCCAGAAGGCCATTCCCCAGCGCTGGTTGAAGGGAAAGGAAAGGCTATTGGCGGTTCTCGGCTGATGAACCGGCGGCATGCTGAACAGGTATGCCTTGATCGCGAGTACGTCCTCGCGGGAGATCTGGGTATACGAAGCATAGGGGAAGGCGGGATAGAGGTGCTCGCCATCCTTGCTGATGCCTTCGTGCACGGCGCGTACGAACTGGTCGTCGGTCCATGCCCCGATCCCGGTCTCGTTGTCCGGCGTGATGTTCGTCGAGTAGATGACGCCGAAGGGCAGGGTGAAGGCGCGGCCGCCAACGAACGGCGTGCCGCCTGGCACAGTATGGCACGAGATGCAATCCCCAGCTCGTGCCAGATACTCTCCGCGTGCGACTATGGCCGCAGGGGCGTCGCCAGTTGTCGGATCGCCGTGCGCCTGCTGCTGGGCGAGGGCGGCGGATGCGGACAGGAGAAAGAGCCCCGCGCCGACGAGTGCATTGAACTTCATGGTGGCCTCCACAGGATACCGGTCGCAGCTCGCGATGCTGCTGGCCGATATTCGCATTTGGAGGCGGACGGGATTGAACGATGTTGATGATGATTGGACGAAGCGAGCGTGAAGCGATCGGGTGCGGCTTGCGCGGCGGATCGCCGATCAGAGCATGTTGACGCACACTTCCAGACTCTCGTCTCGAGACGCGCAGGCGGGCACAGGAAGGCGCCGTACAGACGGTCCGAGGCCTTCCAGCCTCGCCGATTAATTCACTCTTTTGAGACAAGTCCTGCGATCAAATCAACATTAGTATCGGCGCTCGCGACAAATACTTCTTGGCCGTAGGGGTAACCGCTGTATAGGAGCAAGCTCGAGCTTCCCGATCAATGGTTGCATTTCCGCAGCTTCACGCCTACGGAAATTGGAACGACTGAGCAGGTGGAAAAATGGACCCGATCGCAAAAGAACTGGGCACTGAACCCTCACAATCTGGGCGTCTGGAGATCGTGGTTCCTGAAGAGACGCTTGTTGCGGGCCAGGACAACGCGATTAACTTCATCATCAGAAATCCATTTTCGGTGCCAATTTCTGTCACCGAGGTCGCAGGCCCGAGTTCTCAGACCGTGACCGCTGTCGTTAAGGATCGAACACGGAACGGTGCGGCTGCGGTCAAGGCGGCGTCGGGGTTTCTGGAAGGAATGTCTGGCGTATTGGCTTCGATCTCACTACCGCTCGCCGGGATCAAAATCGAGACCCAAAGGCAATCTAACAGAGAAGTCAACGTCATCGCGCAGCCCAATTCGAAGGTCAAATTTGATGAAGACGTGGGGCCCTACACGACGCTTAATATCACTGCGGAGGAGGGGTCTAATGTAGAGATCGGAAAGCAGCTTACTGAGCCGAAGAATCTGGTCGATACCGTCATTATACCGCCGGGGAGCGAACGCATTTTCACTGTTTTTGTTCGTACAACGCATTGGCTGTTGTTTACGCCGCGACGATTCCCCGTAAATATTCAGCTCGGCTTCGAGCTTGATGGGCGCTTCAGGAGCCAGGTCGTTGCCGCCACTTTTTCGATAAACCCACCGCTTGGCTCCATTTTGCTGGGATCGATTTTCGGCGGTTCGCTGGGCGCACTAGCCCGCTCCCTTCAAACGCCAGCGGACATCGGTCTGATCTCGCTTGTCCAAGGCGCAGCCGCAGTTGTTATGAGCATCATTGCTTCTATAACGTTGTCCCGAAAGACTGGTGCTCAGAGCTTCATCACGGTCGAGGATTTCTTCGGCGCTTTCGCGATCGGCGCCTTGATCGGATATGGTGGTTCCGAATATTTCCGTCGCGCAATCATGCCAGGATCAACGGAGCATTCGGGATCCGGATCCTGATGGCTGCCTCAATGTCTTCGTACGTAGATCTCAAAGCACCATTCGGATGCGGACGGGTTTCCGGCTTGGGCAAACGGGACCATTTATTCGTTCCGGACGCCTGGCATAAGTCGCTTACCCATGGGCTCGTACAATGCCAGGCCCTCCAGCCGGAGCCGCGCGAGATCAACCTTGACCAAGTCGAACACTCGCAACCAGCGAAACGCTGGCTTCATATCGAGTGCGACCGCCTCCAGCCGGAATGCCTCGTCATCATGCTCGAATGCGCTTGAACCATCGAAAGAGAGGGCAAGGAGATCTGTTGGTCCCACTGCTGGCATCAGCTCGATTCCCTCGTAGACGTTGCGATGCCAGTCCGTGATGTGGGATTGCCATTTTGCAAAGTTCCCACCGCCCTTCAATCGATACTCGGCGCTCAGGAGCACGTCGGGGCAGGCGACCGAGTGAAGCGCCAGGTATTTCGGACATCCGGGCGTGAGCGCTTTAAACCGCTGCGACGTGTTGATACCAGCGACGGAGATCAGCGCCGGCAGCTTCTCGAAGCTGTAAAACGCGTTCCATTCGACTTCGCTTGCGCGGTCATTGTAGCTGCACTCAACGGCGTAGATCATCGGCGTCGTCCACTTTGCTGGCGGTTGCGAACCGCGGGAGGGAAAGGCCTCGGACACCTTCGCTAGAGCGTAGCCGAGCTTTCTGTCACTCCGCCGCCTGCGGGAACACTTCGTCCTCGTCTTCCTTTTCGTGGACGCGGGGTTTGTAGCCCGACCGGAGCACGACGTAGAACACCGGTGTTAGGAACAGGCCGAAGATCGTCACGCCCAACATCCCGCTGAACACCGCGGTTCCGAGCGATCGGCGCATTTCCGCGCCGGGTCCCTCGGCCACCGCCAGCGGCAGCACGCCGAAGATGAAGGCGAACGCCGTCATAAGGATGGGCCGCAGGCGATGATGGCTGGCCTCGATTGCCGCCTCGACGGCGGTCTTGCCTTCGTCCTGGGCCTGGCGGGCGAACTCGACGATGAGGATCGCGTTTTTCGCCGCCAGTCCGATTAGGACGACGAAGCCGATCTGGGTGAGGACGTTGTTGTCCATCCCCCGGACGTAGACGCCCAGTAGCGCGCCAAGGACGGCCAGCGGCACGATCAGGATGATGGACAGAGGAAGGATCCAGCTCTCGTACTGGGCGGACAGCGCAAGGAAGACGAACACGACCGATAGGACGAAAATCCACGATGCGTTCCCGCCCACATGCGTCTCCTGGTAGGCAAGGTCGGTCCATTCGAACGTCGTCCCAGGCGGCAGGATCTTCGTCGCGAGTCCTTCCATCTTCTTGATTGCCTCTCCGGTCGACGTGCCGGGCGCGGTGTTGCCCTGAAGAGGCACGGATACGTACATGCCATAGCGCTGCACCAGCGGGGGGCCGCTAGTCTCATGGATGTCGGCAAGCGTTCCAAGCGGCACTAGGGCGCCGGTCGCCGACTTGACCTTCAGGTCGAGCATGTCGTCCCGCTCCATGCGGAACTGCTTGTCGGCCTGCGCACGCACCTGATAGACGCGTCCGAAGGCGTTGAAGTCGTTCACGTATGAGATCCCGAGGTTGCTGGCGAGCGTGTCGAAGATGTTCGGGATCGGCACGTTCAGAAACTGGGCCTTGTCCCGGTCGATATCGACGAAAAACTCGGGGCTGGATTCCGAGAAGGTCGTGAACACTCCCGAAAGGCCTGGCGTCTGGTTCGCAGCCGCCATCAACTGGCGGGTCAGGCCAAGGACTCGCGTCATGCTCGCGTTTTCAAGATCCTCGATTTGCATTTTGAAGCCGCCGGAGTTGCCGATGCCGCGGACGGGCGGCGGTGGGATAGCGATGATAAAGGCTTCCTGCTCGCTCCGCAGGTTCTTGTAGAGGTTGCCGATGATGGAGGTTGCGGTCTGACCGTCCTTCAGTCTCTCCTCGAACGGCTTGAAGGGAGTGAAGACTACGCCCGCATTCGACGCGTTTGTGAACGTTGCGCCACTGAAGCCCGCGAATTCTACTGCGTTACCGACGCCGGGCGTGTTCTTGGCGATCTCGGCAACGCGCTTGACAACCGCGTCAGTGCGATCGAGCGAGGCGCCATCCGGAAGCTGCACGACGATGATGGCGTATCCCTGGTCCATGACCGGAATGAAGCCGCTTGGCACCTTGGTGCTGAGGAAGTAAGTCGCGCCAAGCAGGCAAGCGAAGATGAGGAGCGCGATCCCGCGTCCAGCCCAGGAGGTGACGAATACCCGGACGATGGAGGAATACCCTCTGCTCATAGCATCGAAGCTTCGATTGAAGCCGGCGGCGGCTCCGTGACCGATGCGCGAGAAGATATTCCGCTTGTGGTGATCCTGCCGGTGGACGTGTTTTTTGAGAATGATCGCGGCGAGGGCGGGAGACAACGTCAGCGAGTTTAGCGCGGAGATTGCCGTCGCAATCGATATCGTCACCGCGAACTGTTTGTAGAACTGACCAGAAATGCCGGGGATGAAGGCAGTCGGCGCGAAAACGGCGATCAGAACGAGCGAGATCGCGACCACAGCGGTGCCGACCTCGTTCATGGTCACGTGCGACGCCTTGCGCGGGCTCATGCCCTTAGCGAGGTTTCTTTCCACGTTCTCGACGACGACGATCGCATCGTCGACCACGATCCCGATCGCGAGAACGAGGCCGAATAGCGTCAGCATGTTCAACGACATCCCGAAGGCGGAAAGGAACGCAAAGGTGCCGATGAGCGAAACCGGAATAGCGACGATCGGAATGATCGCGGTCCTCCAGGACTGGAGGAATATAAGGACGACGATTGCGACGAGCACGGCAGCCTCGCCAATGGTCCGATAGACCTCCGTGATCGACTCCGAGACGAAGGCGGTCGTATCGTAGACGATCCGGTATTCGAGGCCAGGCGGGAAGCTCTTGCCCGCTTCACTCATGATCTGCTTGATGTGAGCGGCGGTATCCAGGGCATTCGTTCCGGGTCTCGCAAAGATGCCAAGGGCGACCGCCGCTTGATTGTTCAAATAGCTGTTCGTGACGTAGTCCTGCGCGCCGAGCTCGATCCGGGCGACGTCCTCAAGCTTGACGAGACGGCCGTCGGGCGTCGACTTGACGATCACGTAACGGAATTGCCGGGCTTCAGAGAAGCGCCCGTCGGTCCTGACCGTGTACTGGAAGGAATTGTCACTGCCTGCCGGTGGCCCGCCGATCGATCCGCCCGACACCTGTACGTTCTGATCTCGGAGCGCCTGCACCACGTCTGCGGAGGTCATCCCGTAGGACGCCAGCTTTTCAGGATCCAGCCAGATGCGCATGGCATATTGGCGCTCACCGAAGATCTGGACGTCGCCGACGCCTTGCAGGCGCACGAGTGTGTCCCGGATACGGTTACGCGCGTAGTTCGAGGTGTAGAGCTGGTCATAGCGTCCCGTAGGCGACAGAATGTGAATGACCATCATGAGGTCGGGCGAACTTTTGTTCGTCGTCACGCCCAGTCGCTGGACTTCCTCCGGCAGACGGGGAAGGGCGATGGCTACGCGGTTTTGGACAAGAACCTGCGCCTTGTCCAGGTCGGTACCAAGCTTGAAGGTAATGGTCAGCGACATCGCGCCGTCGGCGCTCGAGTAGGAAGACATGTAGAGCATGTCTTCGACGCCGTTCACTTCCTGCTCGATGGGCGTCGACACGGTGTCAGCGATGGTCTGGGGATCGGCGCCCGGATAAGACGTCCGGACTACGATCGTAGGAGGCGCAATTTCCGGGTACTGAGTTACCGCGAGCTGAAAGTATGCGACCGTTCCGACGATCATCAGGATGACGGAGATGACCGACGCGAAGATCGGCCTATCGATGAAGAAGTGCGCGAACCTCATTTCGTCGTCTCCGTCGCTGCAGCGGCTTCCTGACTAGAGGAGGGCGCTTCGTTGTTTTCCTGGGGCAGCACGACCGTGACGGGCGTGACCTTAGCACCGGGACGCACACGAACGACGCCTTTGACGACGACGTTCTCATCGCCTGTCAGGCCGGTTCGGATAACGCGGTACCCGTAAAGCTTCGGGCCGGACCGGACGGCCTTTGTGGTGACCGTTCCGTCCGCGCTCAGCACGTAGACGATGCGCTCGTTCTGATCCGACGAGATCGCCTCGTCCGGTATGAGGATCGCCTTGTAGGGATTGGAGCCCTCGATGCTGACCCGCCCAAAGAGACCGGGTTGCAGAATGAAGTCCGGGTTCGAGAACCTGGCGCGGACGCGAAGCGTGCCCGTGGCTGGGTCCACGACGTTTTCGGCGAAGTTCACCTTGCCGGTGAATTTGGTATGGTCGCGGTCCGAAAGCGTCACCGTGACGGCGATGCCGCCGCCGCCTTCCTGAAGCACCTTGCCTTGGGTGCGGGCGGTTTCCGCGTAGCTGAGCAATCGCCGCTCATCCACGTCGAAGTAGAGGTCGATCGGGTCGAGAGCCACGATCGTGGTGAGGATCGTCTGGTCGGCCTGGACCAGATTTCCGACGGAGATGAGGTGCCGGTCGATGCGGCCGCTCAGCGGCGCGGTGATATTGCTATACACGAGGTCGAGCTTGGCGCGGTCCACGCTCGCCTCCGCGCCCTGGACGCTCGCCTCCGCCGATTGTAGCTCGCGACGCCGGTCGTCCAGGGTCGAGACCGATTGGCTGCCCGACTTCACGAGCGCGTCTACCCGGTCAAACTGCGCCCTCGCATAGGTGAGCGTCGAATTCGCCACGGCAAGGCTCGCCTTGGCCTCGCTCAAAGCGGTGTCGAACGGCCGCTGGTCGACCTGAAAGAGGTTGTCTCCCGCCTTGACGAGCTGGCCGTCCTGGAAGTCGATGTTTTGAAGATAGCCGCCGACGCGGGAGCGGACTGAAACCTGTTCCGACGCCTGGAAGCGGCCGATGAAGTCGTCGGTGTCGACCACTTCCCGGACGAGCGGCTTAGCAACGGAGACCTGAGGCGGGGGTGGGGCCTGCTGGGCGGACGCCTGGGCACTGAAGAGTGCAGCCATAAGTGGGAGCAGCGGCAACGCGAGCTTGCGAGAGAACATGTAATTATCCTCGATGTTGACGGGCGCCGAAATGCGGGCCTTCGATGGCGTCTTCGTTCTTCACGCCTGCGAGCGAACCCGTCAGGAATTGCGCCTCGCCCTTGCCGAAGGACCAGTCGGCGTCGGTGTTTTCGACGACCGAGATGACGAGGTCTGAGGGACTGACGCCGCATTCGTCTTCCAAGGCTTTCGCCAAGGAACTGTAGAAGGCCGTCTTTTCCATCATCGACCGCGGACGGCTGACAACCTGGACGACGACAAGATCTTTCGTCCGCTGAAAACCGAGGCCGGTGTCCAGCGCAACCACATGAATGGGCTCGTGCTCCGTTACGACCTGGTAGCGGTCGCTCTCGGGTATGCGGAACGATTCGACCAACGCGCGGTGTGCATGGTCCAGAAGCTTTGCGAGCTGATCGGGGGAACGACCTTTGATGAGGTCGAAACGGACGAGGGGCATGATGAGACCTTTGCGCGGCGGCCGCGGTGGCTGCGGGAATTCGGACCGCTACCGTAGGCCCGCCATTCCGAAACGATTGTCGGAAAGCAGCTTTTTAGGAGAATACTGACCGGATTGGGTCAAACTCTCTTCAGAGGCCATGGAGAAAGGCGTCGCGGTACTCCGACGACGCCTCGAAAGTGCTGCACGGCGAAACGCCGAAGCGGTCAGGCGGGGTTCAGCTCTTCGGGGAAGAATCCGCCGAACATCGGGTTGCCGCTCTGCGATTCAGCACGGGTAGCCTCGTCCTGCAGAACGTCCCAGTGTTCGGCAAGCTTGCCATCCTCGATCCGAACGACATCTGCCGCGACCCACGCGACGCCGCGACCATTTCCCGAGAAGCGGCCGTGGACGATCACATAGTCGTCTTCGGCCACGATGAGCTGATGTTCGTACTTCAGGGTTGGCGGCACCGCGCGAATGAGGTCGAAGAGGCCTTCGCGGCCTGGCTTGATGTGCGCACTATGCTGAATGTAGTGGGGCGACCAAAAATCCCAAGCGGTGTCGTAATCGCGCTTGTTGAAGAGCGTGTCGAAGGCCTTCAGAACAAGGGCCTTGTTTTCTTCCGGGGTCGTCATCGGCTTTCTCCTTTTTGGCGCGGCCGCTTCGGAATTTCAATGCGAATTCGGGACCGGCGCGATCGTGAAGACGTACCCCGCTGCTGACGGCTGGTATTGAAAATAGCGAGCACGGCGTTGGACGATCCGGATCGGAAGCGGCGCAGCCGCAAACATCGCACAATAAGAGCCAGGGCTCGCGACGGAGAACGTTTCCCGAGAGCCTTGATGCTTTACGGCGACTTCGATGCCGTCCTCGATCTCGAGCGTGACTGCGATCACGAGATCCGGCCGCCCAATGGCAGGTTCGTGGTATTACGTGTCGACTATGCCGACCTTCGCGTCTGGATCGCGCTCCACGCGCCGTCAGGAAACAGGTGGCGGTTTGGCGGATTGGTCGTTGACCGGTGCGAAGACCTCTATCGGCGATCCTAGTCCGCGTACCCGGAAGGGGCCAAGGCGCTCTAGCGTATCACTATCTGGCAGGAGGCCGGCGAAATCCTGGGACATCAATACCGGTCGGCCAATGTCCTTTGTCAGCCGTTCCAGTCGCGATGCGACGTTTACGGCAGGACCTACAACCGTGAAGTCCAGCCTACTTGCCGAGCCGATATTTCCGTACATCACGTCGCCCGCATGAACGCCGACGCCCCAGGACAGCGGTTCGCGACCATCTTTCAGGCGCGCGGCGGACAAGGCCTGAAGTCCCTTGCTCGCGTCTTTCACAGCGGCCAGGAGATCCTTTGCAGCCGTAGGCCTGCTCAACGGGAAGATCGCGAGCAGGCCATCGCCCATGAACTTCAGAATTTCGCCACCGTGGCGCTCGATCGGTTCGGTGACGGTATCGAAGTAGTCGTTTAGCAGCGAGAGCACGCTGTCCCTTGGAAGAGCGTCCGATAGTGCAGTGAAGTCTCGCAGGTCACAGACCATCACCGCCGCCTGCACTGTTGATCCGCTTCCCCGCCTAGTCGCACCGGCAAGGATTTCACTGCTTGCCTGCTTCCGCACATATGTCTCGAGGAGCATACGCGCCAGGTGGTTCTTGATCCGGATTTCGCTCGCGGACGAAACTAGGGGAGCGACATCCCTCAGAAGGTCAATTTCGTCGTCCCTGAATCCTTGGGGCGCGTCCGTGGCAAACGTAACGACCTGACGTTTACCCAAGGTATGATGCATTACAAGAGCGACATAATCGGTCATGCCTCCGGCTGCAAGCTCGTCGTAGACGATGTGGCGTGACGCACCCGGCTTGTCGTCAAGGATGCGATGGCGGACGAAGTCGGCGCCTTTCTCAACCTGCTCAACGGGACTTCCGATGTAGCCAAGAGTCTGTTCTATCCCGTACTCGACGCCGCGAATCTCGCACTCGCTCGCGCCGCGCTGCCAAAGGATTCGGGCGCCCAGCCACTGCGGGTAGTTGGTGCGGAACATGAGCGCTGCGCGGGCGACCGGAACGCCGGTCGCTACCAGACGTGCGCACAAGTCTACCAATAGATTGTCGATGAACCTCTGTTCGTGGACGTCCTTGACCAACCAGTCGATTATTTCGTGCCGGTGTTGAGGCCATAGAGTGGTCACGTCGTTATCTCTGCGAAGCATAGGCGGCTCTCAATTCGCGAGTGGAGAAAGGGCGATAGGATTCTCGAGCCTGTCTACTCTTGTACAATCGTGATGTTCTTTGAACAAAACTGCCACGCTAAGAAAGAGTGGACCCAGCGACTGTCTGGTTCACATATTTTCTTGTGGTTTTCTTGGATCTTACCCGATGCCATAGTTGTAAAAACGTTCTCCGATCCGAAATAATTCAAGCAAAAATGACAACCGGGAGGCGATCATGCAGATTAAGACCGTCCATGTGACGAATTTCAGATCAGTAGACGACAGCGAACTCTTCGAAGTCGATCCCGTCACGTGCTTGGTTGGTAAAAACGAAGCCGGAAAAAGCGCCATCTTGCTAGCACTCGCGGCGCTCAATCCCCACGACGTGACCCCCGCGGTCTTTGACAAGGAACGAGATTATCCTCGGCGTCACCTGACGCAATACGAAGAGCGCCATGGCGATGAGGAAGCGCTCGCGATTTCGACGACCTGGGAGTTGTCTGCCGACGATATGGAGCATATGTCCGAGCAGATCGGCAAAGGCGTCCTTGCGAAAAACGAAGTGACCATCACGCGTCGCTACGGCGAAAAGCCTCACGTAACGGTCGGCTTGAATTTCCCGGCAGCGCTCGAATTCCTCTACACGAAATTCGAGCTAGACAGCTCGGAGAGGTCGGTTCTTGCGTCGGCGACGACGACATCGGAGCTAATAGACGTTCTCAGTAAAATCACCTCCCCGACCGAAAATCACAAAAAGCTGAAGGCATATCTGGACAAGAATGGTGCAGTCACGACACACGTCGGGCGACTGATCATGTCGATCCTCCCGAAATTCATGTATTTTTCGTCGTACGACAGGATGGAAGGGGCGATCCAGCTCGAGCAGACTCGGCAGTATATCGCCGATGGCCAGATTAAGAATGACGCGCACCGAGGCGCGCGTCTGTTTGCAGAGTTTTTGGACTACGCCGGCGTCTCGATCGACAAAATCACGCAGGTGACGACGTACGAGACCTTCAATGCGCGGCTTCAAGCGGCATCAAACAACATCACCGACCAGGTACTCGAGTACTGGACACAAAACCCTGATCTGAACGTTGTCGTAAGGATCGAGCAAGCCCGGTCGGGCGATCCTTCGCCTCTTAATACCGGCACGATCGCGTGGGCTCGCATCCAAAACAATCTCCATCGTGTCGACACCCCATTTTCGGAGCGTAGTGCCGGCTTCGTCTGGTTCTTCTCCTTCCTGGTCAAGTTCGCGCAGGTCCAAAAGGAAGAGACGCCTGTCGTGCTGCTGCTCGACGAACCCGGCCTCACCCTCCACGGCAAGGCGCAGGCAGATCTCCTCCGCTTCTTCAAGGAGAAGCTCGCGCCTCATCATCAGATCATCTACTCGACGCATTCGCCATTCATGGTGCCGGCGGAAGAGTTGGCGTCCGTTCGTATCGTCGAGGATCAAGTCGAGATGAAGGGCCCAAGACGCATTCCGCAAGGAACCAAGGTAAGGTCTGACGTCCTGACGCGCGATCCTGATACCCTGTTTCCGCTGCAAGGTGCGCTCGGCTACGAGATCACGCAGTCGCTTTTTGTAGGCAAGCACACGCTCCTGGTAGAGGGACCGGGCGACATCCTCTACGTCCAAGCAATTTCCGACGCGCTTAAGCGCCGGGGCCGCGAAGGGTTAGACAGCCGCTGGACGATCTGCCCTGCGGGCGGCATCGACAAGATCCGGCCATTCGTGGCGATGTTCTCGTCCAACGCGCTGCACACTGCTGTCCTCTCCGATCAGGCTCAGGGAGACAAACGGAAAGTCGAGGATTTGAAGAAATCCGAAGTTCTGCAAGCTGGACACTTTTTCACCATGGCCGACTTCTTGCAGCGGCCGGAAGCCGACATCGAAGACATGTTCGAGCCGGAGCTTTTCGCGTCCATGTTAAACGGTACCTACGAGCTCGACGATCAGCATAAGCTTACAGCAGCCAAGCTGATCGAGGCAAAGAATGATACGCAGCGGCTTGTGAAGCAGGCCGAGGCCGCATTCGCAATCATGCCGAGCAGCGTTCCGGAATTCGACCATTTCAGGCCGGCCTCCTGGTTGATACGAAACCCCAAATTACTGGATGGAAAGGGAGCATCGGTGAATACCACGCTCGACAGAGCTCAGACCATTTTTGACGCCTACAACAAGCTGCTCTGACAGCGGGCGTAGACGCAACTGGCATTCGATCAGACACGAATGCTCGGTTTCTTCAATCGGCATCCTTTCGCAACTCGTAAACCTTACACGCCACAGCAGGAACTGTGGCGACTTCATCGATTCGAGGGGTGTGAAATGGATCTGAGCATTGCGTCCCTTGCCGGTCTGTCAACACAATATTTGTATGCGGCGTTGAAGTCTTGCCCGCCAGCCAGCGCTAGCTTCAGCTTAAACGAAGCCGCCTACAGGAGCGGCGGTAGCTCTCCATTTTGCAGAAAATTCATCAGCTCCGGGTTCGATAGCACTGCATCGTAGACGATGAAGTCCCACGAATTGGGCGATATGGCAACAGCGTTTCCTCGAAAGTAACCGAACATTGCCGCCAGGTCCTGGCCGCCCCCACGAATCTCACCGGCGAGTCGGAGAACACGGCGATAGGCTCCGGAGAAGAACGATGCAAACCGTGTCGTGATCTCCAGCTTCTCGACATGGATCGCAACAATTGCACGTTCATGGTCATGCAAATCGGGATTCGCCGTGAGTTCGAAAAGTGGTGTCGAAAATGGAGGCTCGATCCTCAACGCGACGAGTTTCGGCGCAGAGAATCTGTCGAAATAAGGGTGGATGAAAAAGCGGGGATTCTGGGCGTCGCCCGTTTCCTCCAGTTTTGCCTTCTGGCAGGCGTCACACATTGGAAAGAGATTATGGGCAACGATTGCGAACTGGGGGTAGAGCCGCTTCGGAAGGTAATGATCGAGTGTATTTGGCCGACCTGCCTCTCCACACGCCGGGCATATAACCAGTTCATGTGATCTGAGATTGTTTAGGACGGCTTCTTGGGCGGAACCTTCGGCTGGATGTGTATAGAGGCCGACCAGTGTGCTCTTGCGAGCTTCGGCTGCCGGCCACCTCTCGACGACCGCGGGCGAACCGCGGCCGTCGAGATAAGATTGCACTCGTTCTCGCCATTCTACGGCGATGCCATTGAAGAACGCGGCGTTTACGCCAGTCTGTCGTTCGGCGATCACATCATCGATCAGGCCTATGTCGTCGACCGCGGGCGGCGTCAATACATGGACCATCAGATTGCACGGCCCATCGCAGCGATCTGGATGATCATTTCTTCGTTCAACTCGTCGCGAAGCAAGTTAATCAGATCGCTGGCCGAGCGCTCCTGCAGCTGCTCCATTATCCAGGCCTCGAACGGCTTCGAGACCGCTCTATCGCCGAACACGTATGACGTAATACGCTGGACGTCGCCGCCGAATGTCTGGAACGGCGGTGTACTAACAACTATGCCGTCGTCGGTCCGGGCGAAGACATGAACGCAGTCGGCTGGAACCTCACGCACAGTGACGATCGAGTGGGTGGCGAACAGGGCTTTCGAATTGAACTGTTTCAAGATCTCTTTCAGCATGTCGACAAGCTGGATCTCCAACGTGGGATGAAGGAAGAGCTCTGGTTCATCGATCAGGATGAGACTGTTGCGTCGGATCACGCCCAGAAGGTTGATGATAATGTAAGAAAAGAGGCGTTGCCCCGAACTTAGGTGGAGTGGCGCCCCGTCCTTAAAGAAAACTACACCCGTGCGCGCTCTGAGCCTGTCTACGATACGGTCTGGAACTAGCTGGGGCAGTTCCTGCGAAGATATGCGCACGAACTGCTCGCCGTTTGGCCCATCGAACACAGGATGTGGCCCCATTATCGCCTTACTCGCGAACGTGGACGGGTCGCCCCTCTCAACTTCTACCGCTGCGAAATCAAAGGAGAACGCGGACCTCAGAACCTCTTCCGCTGTCGCCAACTTCTTTGCCCATGCGCGCATGGCGCGGAATCGGACGTCGTCGGAAACACATGAGATCAGCGATCGGGCGGTCGCCTCCTTCGGAACTTCAAGGCTGAGGACGTCTTCGTTCACAGGGACGTTTCCCGCCCCTGCAGGCCCTCTAAGTCCAAAGTATCTGTAGGCGTCCTGATCCTGGAAGTCTTCCCTCTCCATAGTGATCGGGAAGCGTTCGAAAGGGCTGTACGAAAGGACAACGATCTGGCTGAGGCTCGGTCTTGTGATGAAGCCAGGCGACTCGGCAGGCTTGCTGTCGTCGTCATCGATCCAATCCTTGACGATTTGATGAAGAAGCTGAGATTTTCCAATCCCGTTCGGACCAATCAGCACGTTGATGTCATGAGGAAGCGGCGTCGGTGACTGATACCTAAAAAGAATTTCCCGAATGACGCCGTTTGCGTCGAGGTAACGGAAATCAAGATTATTCGCTGTCGCCATTTGCTGGGCGAAAACCTTCCACCCGTCCTGGAAAGCGTTCTGCGCTCCGCGCTCTCGCTGCAGCGACGACCCGAACCCAGGCGCCTTCGACATCCGCACTGCTTCATCGTCATTTCTAACATTGATAAGATAGCTGGCGTCCCGAAGGGCGATTGCGACCTCGCTTGCTCCTTCCTCACCAAGCAGTGAAACGAGCTGCTCGTAGAACGAAATCTCAGAAGGGACGGAGACGTACGAAAGATCGGGGACGGGGAGCACGCCATCCCATCCCGCCGATACCGCTTCCCGGAGGACGCCGCGGCTTGAGGTCTTGCCGTCGAACAAAATCTTCACGGAGCCGAGGTCAAGGATTTCGCCCCCTATCCGGCATGCGGTGTTGAAGGTCGTCGCGTGCCCGTAATCGTCCCAGTCATTTTCGATGAGCTCGAGAACGTCACCGCTGTCGGTTGGGGTTCTCAACGACCGACCCGCACGCCCTCTAAATACAACCTGCATCGCTCATCCCGCTCTTGTGGAAGTTGATAAAAACGCGATTCTCGGCGACTTGGGAAGCCGGCAAGCTCGCTCTTCCAGCAAGGTTATCCCTAGAGGTCCGATGATACTCTGGAGGGTGGCGAGAGAAGACGCACTTCATAATCTCGCCAGCGTCGAGAATGAGCCAACGGATCCCCCTCCTTGAGCTAAAGCTCGGATCAGTCGCCGACGTTTATCGAGTCCACCCGATCCGGATAGAACGCGAGAAAGCCCCTTATCTCGGCCACCGCTTCGTAGGGCTTTTCATAGGTCCAGACGGCATTCACCGATCGTCCGCCACCAGCAGGTATCGAAAGGTACGCGCACTCGCCCTTGTAGGGGCAATACGTCATGTGATCGGTCCGCCGCATAGTCGACATCTGGGCGTCCTCGCGCGGGATGTAGAACACGGGCGCGTAGTTCGCCTCACGCAGAATAACGGCGTGCCTCGTGTCCGCGATGGTCTCGCCGCCAACCTTCACCACGACCCGCGACGTGCTTGCCTCGATCGTAATCGGATGATCCGGGCCAGGCATCCGTTTGGTTCTGGTCGTCACCTGATCTGCCATAGCCGTACTCCGTTCATGAATGTCCATCGAGGGGCGTTGTCAGGCGGGCGAGCGCCCACCGCGCTTATCTGCCACGTTTTCCGCTCTATCAAGCACCAGGTCTTGGACGCGCTTGTCGATCTTTGAAGTAAACTGATACAAGTGCTATTCGGGAGTCCGCGCGGACCAGGCGCGTCGCGGCATAGCGGCGACATCACGAGGATGCAGCGACTGTGGATCTCACCGAAGACTCAATATGCTCCGGGCGTCGACCAAGTCGCGCGTGTCGACCCCCTCGGAAAACTGTTCGAGAATGAGCCGTACGGCACTTTTCGCTTCCTGCACGCGTCCCTGGCAAGCCAGAAGCCGCGCAAGGCTGGTGACGCTTCGCAACTCCCACGAAAGCGCTTCCTGCGTCTGAGCAACCGAAATGGAACGCCGGAACAGTCGTTCGGCTTCTCCGTACCTTCCTTCGGCGACGGCTCGCCCGCCCTTGGCCCGGATGACTTCCGGAGCGCACCAGCCGTCTTCGCCCGCGGCGTCGGCTTCGAGACCGACTAGCTGACCCGTCAGCGTCGCCAGCGTCTGCGCCTGAAGGTCACCCTGCGTCTCTATCACCGGAAGGCCTTGGTCTTCGCCCGTGGCGCGGTGCTGCAACACGCTTTCGAACATCCGACCCCACGAATGCCAGTGACTTAGAGTGAAGCGCAACGACTGCTCCAGCAGATCGGCCACGGCTTGTCGTGCGAGATCGTCGTCGCCGCGCCATAGCAAGATCGGACAGACCGCGAGCGCGAGCGCCTGACAGAGGGCGAGCGGCCCGTCCGCGCGGGCGATCTCCTCCGCCTTCCTGACGACCTCGACCGCTTGATCGGGCTTGCCTGTCATCCATAGGGCGCGCGCCAGGATTATCCGCATCGAGACGCGCCGGTCCGTCTGGAGGCCGCCATACGCAGTCGGGATGTTGACTACAGGATGGGCAAGGACGGTCTTCGCGAGCTTTGACGCCCTTGCGTGATCGCCGTTGAAATGGTTGACCTGCGAAAGGATGCGCTGCGATGCGACAACCGCGAGGTCGTCGCCGACGCTCTGCCCGAGCCGCTCTGCCAGCTCCGCGTGTGTGATGGCCGGCGCGTACTTGCCCATGCCCATGTTGAACGCGGCGAGCACGATCTGGGGCTCGATTCTGTGACGGTCCTGTCCGATCTCTTCGGAAAGGAGCGCGGCTCGAGTCAGGCCAACGATGTTGTCGTCCGTAGGCTGGTGCTGGTTCTGAACGAGAATGCCGTAGATGATGTTGAGGCGCATTTCGGACACGAGGTCTGGTTTCGGCAGACTTCTAGCCGCTGCCATAGCCGTCCTGGCACGCTCCCTGAATTCGTCGACCAGACCGAGCTGCAGTCCGAGCGGCATTGCGAGCGCCGTCAGCCTGACGCCCACGGAGTGGTCTGCCTCGGGATGGAAGCAGTGGGACATCGCATCGCGTATGTCGTCGAGGAGGGGAGAATAGCGTTCGATCCAGATGGATCGTCCCGTGTCCTTCCACTTCGCGTCGGCTTCGATGAGCATGTCGATGACATACTCTACGTGGAGCCGCTTCGATCTCGACGTTTCGGACATATCTGCCAGCTTCTCGCGGCCATAGAGTTTCGTGCTGTCGAGGAAGCGGTAGCTGACTGTCTTCAGCCCCATGCTCGAGTAGAGAAGCGATTTCCGGACCAGCCCAGAGACGCCCT
This sequence comes from Martinezella calliandrae, assembly GCF_030272695.1. Classification (GTDB taxonomy): domain Bacteria; phylum Pseudomonadota; class Alphaproteobacteria; order Rhizobiales; family Rhizobiaceae; genus Rhizobium; species Rhizobium calliandrae. The sequence continues at coordinate 58,014 of NZ_JARFYN010000017.1, read as the reverse complement.
CCATTACGGCCTGCGGCGTAAGCATCTCGCACGCGGCCACCTGTACGGCCGCATCCATGGAAAACGAGCCTGCGAAGACCGAGAGCCTGCGGAGGACGACGCGCTCGTCGGCGTCCAATATCTCGTAGCTCCAGTCGAGCATGCTCCGGATCGTACGATGCCGGTCGACGGCGGTGCGTCTGCCACCGTTCTGGACGTCGAGCCGATCCTCTAGGTTCTCGAGAAGTCCGGCTATGCCGAAAACCTCGACGCGTGCAGCCGCGATCTCGATCGCCAGCGGGCTGCCGTCTAGCTTGCGGCAGATCTCGACGATGAACGGAACGTCTGCTTCTCCAATCGTCATTGCGGGATTGTCCGAGGTGGCCCGTTCGACGAAGAGTTCGACGGAAGGGTAGCTCATCGCCTCCTCAAGAAGCAGGTCCTCCGCAGCCTTCGGCACTTCGAGCGGCGACAGTCTGTAGAGCCACTCGCCCTCGGAGCGAAGGCGTTCATGGCTGGTGGCGATTATTCGCAGGCCCTTCGCGCCGCGAAGAAGGCCTTCCACCAGTTCCGCAGCGCCTCCGATCACGTGCTCGCAGTTGTCAAGAATGATAAGCGCATGGTGCTGCCGGACGTGGGCAACAAGACTTCCAATAGGATTGGCGGCCTCTGCCGATATGTTCAGTTCGGCAGCGACCGCGAACGGTACGAGCCCGGCGTCGGAGACGGCCGCCAGATCGACGAAGAACACGCCGTCGTTGAAGCTAGCCGAGAGCCTCTGGGCGGCGGCAAGTGCAATCGTCGTCTTCCCGATGCCTCCCGCTCCTACGATGGTGACCAGGCGCTGTCTGCTGACAAGCTGTACGATACCGTCGATGGCTTCCGCCCTGCCAACGATTCGCGCCAGCGGGACAGGGAGAGTGTCGTTGGAGAGCTGGTCGGGAAGGCGGAGCTGGATGGCGTTGGCGCTCACCGGCCCCCGCACCTTCGAAACCCTGCCGGTGAACTGATATCCCCGACCGACGATGTTGGATATGAACTGCGTATTTTCGCGGTCTTGGCCGAGGGCCTTGCGGAGGGCGGCGATATGAACGCGGAGATTACCTTCGTCTACGAAGGTGGACGGCCACACGGCGCGAATGATTTCTTCCTTGCTGACAACCTCGCCCGAACGTTCCACCAGCGTCGCCAGCACTTTGACGGCCCGCCCGCCGAGCTTCACTTCCTTCCCGTTTTCGAGAAGAGCGCCACGGCCAGGATAAAAGCAAAAGCGGTCGAACAGGTAGCCCTCGTCCAAGCTGGCGTCGCTTGGCCGCATTGAGCCCGAACGACGCCCGAGCGAGGCAACATTTCCGTCAGCGTCCATCAATGGAATCCGCGCTTTCCCAAGCTCAACACCCGAATGTCTAGCACGCTTATGTTATGCGTCACAATAAAAACAACAAAACAGACGGCGATAGGAGCCACATCATAGTATATCGGATGGGCGCGAACGTTACTTAACGTTGCGCGGCAAATATCTCCTATCGTATAGAGCGACGAACACGGCAAATGCGATCAAAGTCACCGCTATCGCCGAAAACATTACAAGACCGCCGAAGTTCACTAGGAGCGGAAGCAGGACCAGTGGCACCAGCGCCGATCCAAGTCGGTTGGACGCCCATGCCCAAGAGGTAACGCCCGCGCGGTGCAGCGTCGGGACCGATTCTGTCGCGAAGAGCACCAGGACCGGCATGTAGAGGGTCACCATTAGGTTGAAAGCCAGTCCGCTCGTAATGAGCACCCAAGGCTCGTTCGAACCGCCGAACGCTATGCCTAGGACAGCCATTGCGATCGAGCAGAAAACAAGGAATGTTCGACGCTGCATCTTGTCAACGAACGAACTTATAAAGACGGCGCCGAAGATTGGGGCAAGCGTCGATATTCCGAGGTAGAAGAGTGAGTCCCGGACATTGATGCCCTTCTGAACCAGAACCGCGCCCGACAGCACGGTGAACCCGACGGCGGCCCATGGCGATAGAAAATACAACGCCACAAGGCTTATCGCGCGACCAAGCACCGGGCCGTCCTTGACTTCGGCGGGGGCATCCTTTCGACCGGGTCGCGGTGGCATAGACGCCAGCATGACGGCGGATCGGCGAAACTTCTCGAGTGCCTGCTCCATTTCTGGCAGCCGTCCTTTCATGGCAAGCCAGCGAGGCGATTCCGGTAGACAGATGAAAAGAAAAAAGCACAGAAGCGAACCAGCCCCAGCGATCCAAAAGCCCCATCGCCAAGCTTCGATTCCGAGAGGAGAAGATTCCCCGAGGCTGCGCACGAGAAAGATAAAGGTCGGCGGGCCGATATAGCCGATGGCGGTGCTGGCGACCGCAAGCTTGCCACGCCTTGCGGCCGGTAGGATGTCCGTGAGGTAGGCGAACATCAGCGGCGGATAGGCGCCGAGCGCGATGCCGCCAAGAGCGCGCGACGCAGTCAATGCCCCGATGCTAGCCGCGGACGCCGCCAGTGCGGAGGCGACGGTCAAGAGAAGCATGGTTCCCGAAAGAACCGGCTGCCTTCCGAACCGGTCGGCGAGAAGTCCGAGCAGCGGTGCGCCGACCACCGCGCCGATATAGACCGAGGCAAGCAGAACGGAGAGTTCCGAACTTCCGACAGAGTAGGGCGGAGCGGAAAAGACGGCGGACAGGGTATTCCCGAAGGCTATCTCAGCAAGGTCAAAAGAAAAACCAAGGCCACAAACCACCAGGGCAAAGACGTGCAACCTTGTTACAGGTTGATTGTCAAAGTCTTCGAATAGGCGATCAGTGTCCTTGCAGTCGCGTGTCGTCGAATTCACTCGCCTCTCCTCGCGATAGCGCTCTTAACACCGGTTATAGGAGTCCATGCTCAGGGGAAAGTTACGCAGTGTTAATTGCGGGCGGCAATTGAAGATTCCCGCCGACGTATAACATTCCAACCTCAAATTTGCTTCGACGAATCAATTGTGTCGCGGCACTCCGACGCCCTGTGGTAGTGCTCAATTCTGGTAAGCACCGCGAGGTTACAATCAGAATGCCAACTGAACTGGCCTTTCACCATGTGACGGCCGTTTGCTCGGACGAGGAGCGCACGACCGAGTTCTATACGGCCGGCCTCGGAATGCGCCTGCTACGCCGAACGGTGAACTACGACCAGACCACCATGCTTGAGATCCAGCTTGGGGGATCGCTTGGCGTTCCGGCCTCGATCATCACGTTCACCGTCAATCCGGCGTCACCCCAGGGAGTGCAAGGTACAGGCCAGATCAGCAATCTCGTGTTCATAGTCCATGCCGGTACGCTGGAACAATGGGCGGAGCTGCTGGCTAGGCGCGACGTCGACGTCACCGGGTTCGCCTCCAGCTTCGGCGAGCGCTGCCTCTGCTTCTCCGACCCGGATGGTCTGTCGATCTCGCTCGTCGAGTGCGACCGCGGCGGCCATTCCGCCATAGCCGACAAACGCCTCGCTATCGGAAAGCTGAAGTCAGTAGAGTTCCATCTGCAAGGTTTCGAGCATACGGCGCGGTTCATCAGGGAAATACTCGGCTTCGCCCAGGTCGATCGGGAGGGCGCGGTGACGCGCTTTGCCGACACCACGACTTTTGGCGGACCCGTGATAGACCTGCTGTCGGCGCCTGGTCACGGACGGGGGACGCATGGCGCGGGCGTCGCAACGCACGTCGCGTTCAAGGTGAGCGACTTGCAGCGGTTGAAGATGTTCCGCGACCGCGTCGTGGCGTTCGGACTCGACGTGACGCCGGTGCTCGACCGATACTATTTCAAGGCAATCTATTTCGAAATCCCGTGCGGTGTTCGTGTCGGGCTGGCGGCAGACACATCGAGCGGCCTCATACTGGACGACAATCCCGCCGGACCGTCGATCGTGCTGCCGCCGTGGCTTGAAACCCAGCGGTCGCGGATTGAGCGGAGGCTCGGAACGATGCGTCCCAAATGAGGTCTCAAGCGGTCCCATGCTGTTTCGACGTTTGCGCAGGATCTCACAAAACGGCTTAGAACGTCCAATCTCCCAGTGAAGCTATGTGTTTTTGTCAGGCGGCATACCGGACATCGTCATGGTCGCGCGCCCTCCCTCGATCATGACCGGCCGCTCTCCGCCGCGCCATGGTCTCCGCGTCGCGGTGAGCGGCCGCCACTACCTAGCGGATGCCCAACTGGAACATACACGAGGCCGCCGTGACTGCAGATCCAACGCCGGAAAGACGATTAGCTTGCGACGGCCGTTCCCTGATTCTCCATCCGCGTGAGGAACAGCTTCAGAAGTGGCGACGTGTTCAAAGTATTGTATCCGAGCATCAGATCGATGGAGGGGACCTCGCCCTTCAAAGGACGGCTGACGACCGACCACGACAGGAAGTTTTCCGCATAAGCCGGAAGCAGGCAGACGCCGCGCGTCGAGGCGACGAGCGAGATCGCCATCGCGAAATTGTCGATGAGATGCGTCGGCTTGATCGAGATTCCGACCTTGTCGAAGTAGCGGTTGATCACGTCCCGCAGGACGTGCGGGATGTCCGACATTCCGATGAAAATCTCGCCCACGAGCTCGTGGGGATCGATTGCGTCCTGCGCTGCGAGCCTATGATCGCTCGGAAGCATGACAACGAGCGGCTCGCTTGCGACCAGCTTGTACTCGACGTTCGGTTTTCCCTCGGCACGCAGGAAGGCGACGTCGAGCTTTCCGCGATGCAGGTCTTCGGCGAGCTGAGGCGAGTACTGACTTACGACTCGGATCTCGATGTTCGGCAGCTCGTCGCGAAGGATGCGCGAAGCGATCGGGAGCCACTCGACCTCCATGCCGGTGAGGAACCCCATCGAGAAGACGGGCTTGTCGGGCTCGGCGGCACGCCTTGCGGCTTCGACGGCGGCTTGCGCTTCGGCAAGAGACTGCCGTGCATGGTCGAGGAACGCTCTTCCTGCAGGCGTCATCTCGATGCCCTTCGCGCTGCGCGAAAACAGCGGGACGCCGACTTCATATTCGAGATCGCGGATTTGGCGCGACAGGGAGGGCTGCGCCGTGTGTAACCGTTTCTCGGCCGCCAGCGTGAGGCTACCTTCTTCGGCGACTGCCACGAAGTATCGAAGATGTCGTAGTTCCACCTACCGTGCTCCCATGCCTAGCAGGTATATCTACCAACTTACAAAGTCTTTTTCAATAGTGAGGAAGGAGCTTAAATCAATATCCAGCGGAGGCGATGACAACTCCTAGATGGAAATCGCTCAGGCCGTTCAGAGCTAACTTTTTCAAGGATTTGATCCAATGTCAGAACGTGTTGTACTCATCACTGGAGCGCTAACCGGCATTGGCCGCGCGGCCGCAATTGAAATCGCCAAACAAGGCAATAAGGTCGTCATCTCTGGCCGCAATGAACCTGCAGGGCATGCCCTCGCGGAGGAAATCAAGGCAAGCGGCGGTACTGCTACATTCATTCGCGCCGACGTCCGCCACGACGAAGAAGTCCGCAACCTTGTCGACCACACCGTGGCCCTCTACGGCCGGCTTGACGCCGCCGTCAACAACGCCGGCACGGAAGGGCAGCCGGGCGTGATTACTGCTCAGACCGCAGAGTCCTATGCTGCGACCTTCGACACGAACGTCCTCGGCACGCTGCTTAGCATGAAGCACGAAATCCGCGCCATGCAGGAGAAGGGCGCAGGGAGCATCGTGAACATATCGTCGACCTACGGTCATGAAGGCGCCGCCTACGCGTCCATCTACTCGGCGAGCAAGCACGCCGTCGAAGGCCTGACGAAGTCGGCGGCATTGGAAGTCGCGAACTCCGGCGTACGCGTAAATGCGGTGGCCCCTGGCCCGACCGACACCGGCATGCTCGACCGCTTCACCGGTACCGATGAGAACAAGGCCAAACTCGCCTCCGGCGTTCCGCTCGGCCGCATAGGCAAGCCTGACGAGATGGCGCATGCGATCGCATTCCTGGCTTCGGAACAAGCGTCGTTCATCACCGGACAGGTTGTCACCGTGGACGGCGGCAAGACCGCCGGCTGACAGATAGACCCAGTAAGAACTCAACGAGGAACACTGCTATGACCAATACGCATCAGACCGCTCCGACACAGTACGTCGAAGCTAACGGTATCAAGTTCGCCTACCGCCGCTTCGGGAAACCGGAAGGCGTTCCACTTGTGCTCAACATGCACTTCACCGGGACAATGGATCATTGGGATCCGCTGGTGACCGACGGTCTCGCGAAGGGCAGGGAAGTCATCCTGTTCAACAACGCCGGCATCTCGAGCACCTCGGGAGAAGTCCCCACGACGATCGAGGGTATGGCCGCGGACGGAGTCTCCTTCATCAAGGCCCTCGGCCTCAAGAAGGTGGACGTCCTCGGTTTCTCTCTCGGCGGTCTCGTCGCCCAGGAAATCGCGCTGGCCGAGCCTGACCTCGTCCGCAAGCTGATCCTGGTCGGTACCGGTCCCCGCAGCGGCGAGGGCATGGCGACGTTGACTCCAGAAGCCCAGGCAGTCTTCGGTGCGGCGTACGAGAACCCCGACGACCTTTGGCTGGGCGTCTTCTTCACGCCGTCCGAAAATAGCCAGGCTGCAGGCCGCGAGTTCCTCAAGCGCTTTCGTCTGCGTAGCGAAGGCCGCGACCCGGAAGTGAACGAGAAAGTCGCTCCCGCACAGATCGAAGCTCTCGGCAAGTGGGGAGCACCGCGTGAAAACCCCTACGACTACCTGAAGGCCATTAAGCAGCCGACCCTGGTTGTCAACGGCGGCACGGACGTAATCATCTACTCGGTGAACTCATACATCCTGCAGCAGAACATCCCCGACGCCCAACTCATCCTGTATCCGGACAGCAACCACGGCTCGCAGTACCAGTACCCGGAACTGTTCGTGACCCACGTCTCGACGTTCCTCGACGCCGCCTAAGAGCCGGCCCCACTAGCAAGTCTTAGGCAGGACGCCCTGGCCATCCACGCGGATGGCCAGGAAGGCTTGGTGCGTCCCACAACCAAGGAAGGAGCGCGCAATGGCAAGAAGTCTTCTAGGGAAAACCGTTGTCGTGACCGGCGCCTCCCGTGGTATCGGAAAGGCGATCGCCCTTGCTCTCGGCAAGGAGGGCGCGCAGGTCTTGGTCCACTATGGCAGGCATGCGAGGGAAGCCGACCAGGTGGTGGCAGAGATCCGCTCAATGGGTTCGCGATCTGAGAAGATTAACGCGGACCTGGCCCAGCCAGACGGTCCCCACAAGCTCGCGAAGCGGGCAAAGGAGATTATCGGTGGTCGCCTGGACATCCTGGTGGCGAATGCTGGCGTCTTCTTGCCTTCGTCGATCGACGACCTGGCCGTCGAGGAGTTCGACAAGCTCTTCGCGGTCAACGTCCGGGCTCCGCTCTTCTTAGTGCAGCAGCTCAGGCCCATTATGTGCACCGGCAGCAACGTGATCTTCGTTTCGTCTCTCGCCGCTAGGGCGACCATTGGCGACTTCGCGGCCTACGCCGCCAGCAAGGGCGCTCTCGAGACCACGGTAAAGTATCTGGCCAGGGCCTTCGGTCCGCACGGCATCCGCGTCAACGCGGTCGCTCCCGGCGTCATAGAAACCGACGCCGCCGCCTTTGTGAAGACGGGCGAGGGCCGTGAGCACACACTCGCCATGCAGACGTTCAAGCGGATCGGCAGTCCAGAGGACGTCGCCCGCGTCGTCGCATTTCTCGCCTCAAACCAAGCCCGCTGGATCACCGGTGAGGTCGTTCCGGTCGATGGAGGTTCGCAACTCTAGCGAATTCCTCGAACGTCAAAAAGGAAAGGATTCTGCCATGTCGCAGGAGAAAGAATCAAACTGGCTCGGCGTCTTCGCCGTAGCCCTAAGCGCCACAGTTTTCTGCACCACCGAGTTCCTTCCAGTCGGCGTGCTCCGCTATATCGGAGAAGGCCTCGGCGTCTCGGAGGGCACGGCGGGCCTGATGGTCACCGCGCCCGGCGTGCTTGCAGCGGTCGCAGCCCCGGTGGTGACGGTCGCCGTCAAGAATCACGATCGGCGCCTGGTGCTGCTCGGCCTGTCCCTCCTGCTGGTCCTGTCGAACCTGGTTTCGATGCTCGCCCCCAGCTTTGCTGCGCTCATCGTTGGCCGCGTGCTGTTCGGCATCGGTCTCGGCGGCTTCTGGGCCATTGGCGCGGGTCTTGGCGGCCGTCTCGTCGCCGAACGCAGTGTCGGGCGGGCCACTTCGATCATCTTCGCAGGCGTCTCGCTCGGGATGCTGATAGGCGGCCCGGCCGGCGCGATCATCGGTGATCTCGTGGGCTGGCGCGCGGCCTTCGGTGCAGCACTTGCGATTTCAGTGCTCGCGTTCCTGGCGCAGGTCATTTCTTTGCCTAAGCTCGAAGTTCAGCAGCGCGTTCGTCCGTCTGACCTCCTCGGCATTGCGCAGACACAGCAGGGTCGCATTGGATTGATCGCGATGTTCCTCGTGCTCACCGGCCAGTTCGCAACGTACACGTACGTCACGCCCTTCCTCGCTCAGGTTTCCGGTTTCAGCGGCGCCGCGATCTCTTCCATCCTTCTCGGCTACACCGCGATCGGGCTTCTCGGCAACTTCGTCGGCGGGGCGGGCGCTTCGCACAGCATCCACAAGACCTTCATGGTCACCATCGTCTTCCTGATGCTGCCCATGCTTCTTCTGCCGGTCGTCGGCGTATCTCAGGCAGGTGTTCTCCTGCTACTCGCCATCTGGGGCCTGTCCTACGGAGCGATGCCCGTCGCCCTGCAGATGTGGATGGCCAAGGCGGCGCCCCACGTCGCCGAAGGCGGCATGGCCCTCTTCGTCGCAAACTTCCAGATCTCCATCGCGGTCGGTTCGTTCGTTGGCGGTCTCGTGGTTGACGGCTTCGGTCTCTTCGACGCGATGTACTTTGGCGGCGTGATGTCCGCGCTCTCCCTGGTCTCGATCCTTCTTTTTGGCCGAGTTCACACTCACGCCCAGGCAGACGCCACGGCCTGAATTGCGAGGACGCCGTACACCCAAGAGGCGGCGTCCATTTCATGGTTAATAGAGGCCGGGTACGGCCGGAGGAATTCGAATGACTAGCAACTGAAAGATCCATCGCGGCGTCGCGACCGGCAACAAAAACGGAAAGTCGGTATTCGTCCGGGACGAAAGCCGAGAAGCGTACTTCTTCCAGACCGTGAAGGGCTTACAGCAGGCTTATGTCTGGTCTGCAAAGGGGATCGCCGAAGGAGAGCCGCTGACCGGGGACGAAGAAACCCAGAAGTCCGCACTTCGTCGAGCCAACGGTTCCCTCGCGCAGATAGTCGACTTCCCGCCGCCAGCGGAGCGGGCGAAGACGACGGCGGCGCCGGCCGAGATCGGGCAGGAATAGGCGAACGGACTTCCGGGCCTCGCGGACACTTTCGAATACGACGGCTCGAAGATGCACACTACGCCTACGCTGGACTACGCGATTGTGCGGGAAGGCGTGCTGATGTTGGAATTTGACGGCGGCGACCGTCGCGACATCCACGCCGGCGACATCGTCGTTCAGCAGGAGCGCGTCACGGCTAGCGAAACCTGGGCGATGTTCCAGCAACGATAGTCTTCGTAATGCTCGGCTGATCACTTAGCGTCAGCTTTGTTCCAAGGCGTTCTTTTTCTTCAATTTTAAAAGCCACTCAATCGATAGATTTCGAGCCCTTGAAAGGATTCTTTATGTCCAGCGGCTACATGATCCTGAGCGCCTTCTTCTTCAACCCCCAGGGCGACCACAGGATGTCATGGCGATATCCGGAAGCGCCGACCACCGAGATCTTCGACCTCTCCTTCTATCAGAAGCTCGCGACGGCCGCCGAGGACGCGAGGCTCGACGCAATCTTCATCGCCGATCACGTGGCCATTTGGGACATACTCCCGAGCGGCCTGGCGCATTTCGCCAACCCGCGCCTCGAGCCGATCACGCTCCTGTCGGCGCTGTCAGCCGTCACGAAGAACATCGGCCTGATTTCCACAATATCGAGCTCATACTGGGAGCCCTACAACGTCGCGCGCCAGGTCGCCTCGCTAGACCATCTCAGCAGTGGCCGTGCTTCGTGGAATCTGGTGACGTCCGCAATGCCGGAAGAGGCGATGAACTTCGGACGCGACGGCAATGCAGAGCACGCTACCCGCTACCAGCGAGCCCACGAATTCATATCGATCGTGAAGCGCCTTTGGGATAGCTGGGAAGACGGGTCTATGCTCTTCGACAAGGCGTCCGGAGACTTCGCCGACGTCGAAAAGGTTCATTCCCTGAAGTTCGAGGGTGAGCACTTCAAGGTGCGGGGACCGCTCAACGTTCCACGGCCCCCGCAGGGTCATCCGGTCGTGGTGCAGGCAGGCTCTTCGGATGACGGCAAGAATTTCGCTACCCAGCATGCCGATCTCCATTTTGCGATCCTCAAGAGCAAGGAGGAGGGTGCCGCCTATCGCGCCGACATCGACAGGCGGCTCGCCGCCCGCGGCAGAGCGCCGGAGAGCTTCAAGGTTCTTCCTGGGATCCTGCCAGTGGTCGCGAAGTCCCGTTCGGAGGCGCTTGAGCGCCAGGCGTTCCTCGAAACCTACATTCCGGACCGGATGCAGCTCGATCTCTTGTCTAGCTGGAGCGGCGTGGACCTGAGCGGCTATTCGCCCGACGACCAGATGCCGAAGCTCCCCGACGACGCCACCTACAACGGCGGCCGCACCGCGCTCGACCGGGTTCGAAAGATGGCCGAGACCGGGGCGACGATCCGGGAGATCGCGACGACCCTCGCCAACACGGGCGCGGTACCGACGATCGCCGGCACCGCGATCGAGGTCGCGGATCAGCTTGAGGAATGGTTTGTCAGCGGAGCGGCCGACGGCTTCAACCTCATGTTCCCTCTACTGCCTGGCGACTGGCTGACATTCTGCCGGGAGGTCGTGCCCGAGCTGCAGCGTCGCGGCCTGTTCCGCACTGAGTACGAGGCCGGAACTTTCCGGGACCGCCTCAGGCTTAAGAAGCCTGCCAATCTTTTCGACAGTTCCGACAAGTGAGAGTCACCATGAACATCAAGTACGTATTGACGATCGGGATCGCGGTCCTTGCCGCCGGCGTCTCGCACGCCGCCGACGCGGTGAAGATCGGAAGTAAGAACTTCACCGAGCAATTCATCGTTTCCGAGATCTACGCTCAGGCGCTTGAAAAGGCTGGGGTCAGGGTCGAGCGCCGCTTCAATCTCGGGACCACCGCGATCGCGCACACTGCGCTGCTGTCCGGCGACATCGACCTCTACCCCGAGTACACGGGAACGGCTCTCGCGGACGTGGTGAAGGGCGATCTTTCGGGAAGCGCCGAGGACATTTATGCGACCGTCAAGAAGTACTACGAGGACCACTTCAAGGTCACCCTGTTGAAGTCCTCGAACATCGACAACGGCTACGCAATCATGATGCTGCCGGCGACCGCTCAAAAATATCATTTGAAGACCCTGAGCGATCTTGGTCCCGTGTCTGACAAGCTCGTCTTCGGCGCAGAGGCCGGCTACGAGGATCGCAAGGACGGCCTGATCGGTCTGCGCGACATCTACGGCATCAAGTTCAAGGACTACAAGGTTCTGGCGAAGCTCGGCCTCAGGTATTCCGCTCTCCAGAGCGGCGACCTCGACGTTTCGTTCGGGTTCGGTACCGACTGGCAGATCAAGGACCAAGGCCTCGTCGTCATGGAAGACAACAAGCATCTGTTTCCGCCCTACTATCTCGTTCCCTTCGTGCGGCAGGACGCCGTCGCAAAAGACCCCATGATCGCAAAGGTTCTCGACAAGGTCGACCCGCTGCTGACCAGCGAGAGGATGCGCGAACTTAACGCCGAAGTTGATCGCGACGAGGAGGAACCGGCGGATGTGGCTGCCAAGTTCCTTTCGGAAAATGGCTTCTAACAGGGCAATGGGCGCATGAAGTGGACCTTGGGCCATATCCCGGAAATCCTGCTGGCGACTGCACAGCATCTCTGGCTTTCCGGGGTGTCGGTGGTGATCGGATTCGTGGTCGCAGCAGGGATCGCAGTTTATTGCGCCCACCGACCGCGCGCCTACGCAGTCGCGCTGGTGCTGACCAACCTTCTATTCGTGCTCCCAAGTCTGGCGCTCTTCGCCTTTCTCATCCCCTTCCTCGGTTTGGGGCAGAAGCCCGTTATCGTAGGGCTCTCCTCGTACAGCCTGGTTATACTCCTCCGGAACATGGTGACGGGTATGAACGCCGTGCCGCAGGACGCCATGGAGGCGGCGAGGGGGTTGGGATTTCGCCCGAAGGACTTATGGCTTCGTGTCGAACTTCCGCTTTCGGCGCCGTTCGTCATTTCGGGCCTTCGCATCGCGTCCGTTACCGTCATTGGCATCGCGACGATCGGGGCGTTCATCGACGGCGGCGGCCTAGGCACCATCATTCTCACCGGCCTCGACCAGAACCGGGCCGAGAAGATCATCGTCGGCTGCGTGCTCATTTCGACGCTTGCGTTGCTCTTCGACAAGGCCTTGCAACTTGCCGAGCAACTGTTCGTGCGCTGGCGATGAGGTCTAGCCGATGTTCCTTGCCGCGATCGAGTGGGTACGAAACCATCCTGACGACTTCCGGATAGCGCTCACGCGTCACCTGGAGATGTCCGCAATCGCCATGCTGATAGCGCTTGCGATCGGCGTGCCAGTGGCGGCCGCGATCGTCCGCTCGGCAAAGATCGCGTCGATAGGGATCGCGGTCGTGAATGGGCTCCGCACAATTCCGAGTCTCGCCATCCTCGCCCTTACCATGCCGCTGATGGGCATTGGCCTTGCACCATCGGTCGTCGCGCTGACGGTCCTGGCACTGCCGCCGATCCTAATCAACTCGTTCATTGGACTTCGCGACGCCGACCCCGCCGCAGTAGAGGCGGCGATCGGCATCGGCATGACGAGGCGTCAGACCACGATGAAGGTTCGGTTTCCGCTCGCGTATCCTGCCATCTTCGCCGGAACGCGGACGGCGGCGGTTCAGGTCCTTTCGGGCGCGACACTCGCACCCTTCATCGGTGGAGGCGGACTTGGAGACTTCATCGCCACGGGCATCAGCGCAATGGATCCGGTGAAGCTCCTCGTCGGCGCAGTCCCGATCGCTTCTCTGGCCCTGGGCTCCGAACTTCTTTTCTCACTCGTGGAACGCCTGGCGTTCAGCCGGAGGGCTTCATGATCAGACTTACGGACGTCTTCAAACGCTACGGCGAGGGCTCCCCGCCTGCGGTCAGAGGGGTCACCCTCTCGGTGCCGGAAGGGTCGACTGTGGCGCTCATCGGGCCATCGGGGTGCGGCAAAACCACTCTGCTCCGGATGATCAACCGGCTCATCGAGCCGACGTCCGGCCGCATCGAGATCGACGGCGAGGACATTTCGGCGGCGGACCCGTCCGAGCTGCGACGTCGGATCGGCTACGTTATCCAGCAGGTGGGTCTCTTTCCACATATGACGGTCGCCGAGAACATTGGCGCCGTCCCGTCGCTGCTCGGATGGAGCAGAGCGCGGATCGCCGAGCGTGTCGAGGAACTATTCGAGACGATCGGGCTCGACGCACGCGAATTCGGCTCGCGCTATCCCAAGCAGCTCTCCGGCGGGCAGCAGCAGAGGGTCGGCGTGGCGAGGGCCCTCGCCGCAGATCCACCCGTCCTTCTCATGGATGAACCTTTCGGCGCCATCGATCCCATTGCCCGGACGAAGTTGCAGGAGGAGCTGACCCATGTCCTCTCGAAGGTGCGCAAGACCGTCGTTGTCGTTACGCACGATCTCGACGAAGCCATCAAGCTGGGCGACCGAGTGGCCATCCTGAAGGCGGGTGAGCTCATCCAGTACGATACCCCCGAGGCGATCCTCTCGAAGCCGGCCAACGATTTCGTCGAAGACTTTGTGGGAGCTGACCGTGCGGTGCGAAGGTTGAGCCTTTTCAGGGTCGTGGACGTAATGTCTCAGAATTCGATCGAAAACAGCGGACGCCCGATCACGGCGAACTCCAACCTTCGGGAAGCGCTGTCGCGCATGATCTCGGACGGCGTCGAAGAGCTGGCGGTCAACGTCGATGGCGCCATTCGTGGATCGATTTCGAAGCGCCAGATCATGAAAGTCTAATGCTCACTCCGGCCAGTATCGATCGTCCGTTTTGACGCTCGGAATATTCTACGGCGCGACTTTCAGACAATCCAGGCGCCCCTGCTTCCACAAGAATTCCCGCGGTGTCGTGCCGACGGCACGCATTCCCACCAAAAGGATTCGACCAATGACAAGCGATAGTACCACGCATCTCTTCTCGCCCGTTCGTATCGGCGAAATGGATCTTCAGCATCGTGTCGTGATGGCCCCGTTGACGCGCATGCGTGCCGACCATGACAGTGATGTGCCGACCGACCTCATGCTCGAATATTACAGCCAGCGCGCCACAAAGGGCGGGCTAATCATCACCGAAGCCACGACGATCACGCCGGACAATAGGGGTTACCTTGGCGCCCCTGGCATCTACAGCGACGCACAGGTCGCAGGCTGGGCGAGGATCACCGACGCCGTCCACGCGAAGGGCGGGTTCATCTACCTACAGCTTTGGCAAGTTGGCCGTACGGCCCATTCTGACATCAGCAACGGTCATATCCCCGTCGCCCCAAGCGCCATTCCGTACGACGGTCTCGCGTTCACCAGGAACGGCTGGGTTCCGGCCACGCCTCCACGCGCGCTCTCGGAGAAGGAAGTCGGGGAAGTCATCGAGCTCTACCGCTCCGCGGCCATTCGAGCGAAGGCCGCGGGCTTCGACGGAGTCGAGATCCATGCGGCGAACGGCTATCTGCCCGACCAGTTCCTGCAGGACATCTCGAATAAGCGCAGCGACCGCTATGGCGGCTCGATCGAAAACCGCGCCCGGTTCCTCCTTGACGTTGCCGCCGCCGTGAAGTCGGTCTGGGGCGCAAACCACTATGCCGTCCGGCTCTCGCCCAGCGGCGTCTTCAACGGAATGGGCGACAGCGATCCGGACGCGCTCTTCGACCACGTTGTGCGGAGCCTCGATCAGCGCGAGCTTTCCTATCTTCATATTGTCGAGCCGCGCGTAGTTGGATCGCAGGACGTTGAGGGGATGGAACATCCGATCGCCACCAACCGACTGCGCAAGCTCTTCAAGGCGCCGATCATATCGGCCGGCGGCTACGACGGTGCGAAGGCCGAGGCAGTCATCGGGGCCGGCGATGCCCAGCTGGTGGCGTTTGGCAGAAGCTTCATCGCGAACCCGGACTTGCCGGAGCGCCTCCGCACCGGCGCAGCCCTGAACAGCTATGACCGCGACACCTTCTACGGTGGAACGGAAAAGGGGTATGTCGATTACCCGTTCCTGCAGGCGGAAGCCGCAGAGTGAAAGAGATGGGCCGCTTCATGCGGCCCTACTCGTAAAGATATTCATCGAAGACTGTTGAAGCCGATTTTGATTGGCTGAAAGATTTGCGGATCAGACGCTTGCGGCAGAGCGGCTTTGTCCGGACGAATTTTGGTTCGACAACAAGTGATCCGGACGTTGGCGACTAGGTGAATGTGAGACGGCCCGGGTGCCCCCTGCTTTCGAGTCGTAGATCCACGACCTTTCGCTTTCGTCAAAGCCTAATTCGAGCCTCGATGCGGCTTCCATCAAACCCAATTTTGGCTACGTCTAAAAGAGATCGTCCGACCTTGCATGTGCCCCCAGGAGCGCAACGAGACGGCACTTGGCAGCGTGCAACACCGTCGACCCATCACTGTGGGTCTGCCATCACGAAAACGGCCGCCAAAGCCGCTTTTGTTCGCAAAGTGAGCCGATGCTCATTTAACGGACGTTAGCGGGCATTAACTTGGCTCGGGTCGGCGTTGGTCCGATGCTGCGTCGCAATCCGAAGAGGTGCTGCGATGCTCGATATACTAGATGCTCCCCAACCGACGAACATTGGCGCAAGAACGTCTCGGCGAGCATCAGTGTCTCTGGTCGGGAACGCTCCGCGGCAACAGCCGGAGATGGAGCTCCAGGACACCGGAAGGCTTCTGCAGCGCCGAACGCAGACGTGGGGACTCGCGAAGGTTACTGTCGACGACATGCAGTGTGACGGCGAGACGGACATGAGCATCGACGCCGTAGGTCCGACGCTGGTCTTCATGATGGACGAGGTCGGCGGGAAGCTAGAGTTCCATGGCATGGACCGGGGCGACCCGGAGGCAGCGGAGCCAGGAAGGGGACCCGTGACGTTTCTGCCAAAGGGCTTCTTCGCTTCCGGAAGCGCGGCGACCATCAGGCTCTTCAGGAGGGTCGTTATTGAGCTCGACGCCGGTGAGTTGTCACGAATTTCTGATGCGGGCGGACCGTCTTCGCGCAGGGAACTCGCGCTTCCGCATCATATGGTTTCAGATGAACGCATCGAGAACCTTTGCCGGCTGATTGCGGAGGAGAGTTGCGATCCAGGCACGAACAGCGGCCAGTACGGGGAGGGTCTCATCCTTGCGCTTATGGTAGGTCTGACACGCTGGCGTCGGAAGCCGTTGAAGCAGCTTTCGCGAGGCGGACTGGCCCCATGGCAGCTCCGTCGCTCGCAAGGCTTCATGATCGAGCATATTGCCGATTCTATATCGCTACAGGCGCTCGCCGAGCTGACGGGCGTCTCGCTGGCGCATTTTTCACGTGCCTTCAAGTCGTCGACCGGTCAGTCGCCATATCAGTGGCTCATCGCCGCTCGCATCGACAAAGCCAAGCAGTTGCTGCTCGACAAGACGCTTCCAATAGCGGAGATTTCAATAGCCTTGGGCTTCTGTGATCAGGCGCACCTGACCCGGACATTTCTGAAAGCGGTCGGAACGACGCCTCTGGCATGGCAGAGGTCGCATTTGACCTGAAAATATGCCATGAAAGGTTATGACCGGGATTCAGCTCGACGTTAGCGACAGAACCGAAAACCAGGGTGGCGATAGCCTCGCCGACGGCGACCGCTTGACGCGGGATAGCGGGGTGGGCGAGCTTGCCGTCAGGAGGTTTGGTGTAGCGTTGTCCGGAAGGCTCAACGCAAAGTCTGCTACGGGCGCGGCGGTCGCATTCGCAAGGCTCATCGCCCCGCCAAGTTTTTCGCTCGGGGACATCAGCGCCGAAGACGCCTACTCGTTGCACGTCAACTGCATCTCCCACGGGCTTCTCCGGATCGCACCGGGCCGGGCGAACGAGCAAAAGCACCACATCCCATTGTCCGGTATCGCGATCTACGACCTCGCGGATCTCCAGATGATGGAGATGGACACGCGGTTCGATATGATCCGTTTCCATTTTCCTCGCCATAGCCTTCAGGACGCCGCTCGCGAGATGGGGCACAAGCAGAGCGTACGCATCACCCGTCCGCCGATCGGCACCATCGATCCGATCATCTCTGGGATCGCTTCGACCGTCGCGGCCTGCTTCCAGTACCCCGACCGGGCGCCGCAGTTGTTCCTCGATCAGCTCGGCATCGCCGTACAGACGCATCTGCTTCACAACTACAATGAGACTGCCATTGCAAGTCCTCGCAAGAGGGGCGGGCTCCTTCCGTGGCAGGAGAAGCGTGCAAAAGAGCTCATCGCGGCGGAGCTTTCCAAAGTCTCCATGGCAAAGGTCGCCGAGGAATGCGGGCTGTCATCGAGCTACTTCGTCAGAGCCTTCCGCGAAACCATGGGAATGCCGCCGCACCATTGGCTGTCCGAGCTTCGGATCGCGATGGCCAAGGATATGCTCGACCGCACCTCGGAGCCGCTGAACGCCGTTGCGCTGGCCTGCGGCTTCTCGGACCAGAGCCATCTTGGACGGGAATTTGTACGCAGGATCGGAATGCCGCCTGGGCAATGGCGGCGTCGGCATCAGCGGGCGAGATAATCGCAGATCCGTTTTGTATTGTTTCATTCTAAAGCTTCAAAAATCTTCTAAACGGCCTCAGCAGGCTGTGAGAAAACGCCTTCAAGCGGCGGTATTCTCTGGAAAAAGTGGCGCAGGTGGTTTCTTGCGCAGTCCCCAGACCAGATGATTGTTGGACATATGGCGAGTTGCCGGCGTTCCTCCGCCTGTCAAGGAGACTGCGGTGGCGGAAGAGTTCCGGTTCGGACCTTATGTTCTTTCAGTTCCGGGGAGGCGGCTCCAGCATGAAGGCAGACCGGTGCCGGTCGGAGCGCGTGCGTTCGACATCCTCGTCACTCTGATCCGCCAGGGCGGTGCCGTCGTCAAAGCCGCCGAACTTTCTGAAGCCATCTGGCCTGGGGAGCCAATCTCTGAAGGATTGTTGCGCGTCCACGTCGCGCGCCTTCGAAGAGCTCTCGAGCAGGACGGCCTGGAGACGTCCTATGTCGTGACCCTTCAGGGCGAGGGCTACCGTTTCTCAGGCGAAATCCAGCAGTTCGACGTAGCGCCGCCGATCATCCTCGAGCAGGCTCCGTTGACTCGACTTGTCGGAAGGGAAGACGACCTTCAGGAAGCCGTGGCGAACCTCCAAATACGTGGGAACGTAACCTTGAGCGGAGGCGGTGGCGTTGGGAAGACAGCGCTTGCGCTCGCGGCAGCCGAACGGATTGCGAGCGAATATCCAGACGGGACGATCGTCTTCGATTTCGAAGCGATGTCGGTTTGGCGTTTGGATGGGAGGCAACAGGACACCCTCAAAATCGAAGACGCCTACGACAGCGGCCGCTTGGACGACATGGAGACCACTCTGGCTGGGAAGAGGGCGGTTTTTGTCCTCGACGGCTGCGAGCATGTCGTACCCATCGCCGTGCGCCTGGTCTCGGCGATCCGTCAACGATCCCCGGAATCGATCGTGATTGCAACCAGTCAAGTCGCATTGGGTTTCGACGGGGAGGTCGTGCAAATGATCGATCCGTTGCCCGTCGACGACGACGGGCCGGCTGTTGAACTCTTCCTGGAAGAAGCCGCCGCGGTGGTGGGGAGCAATTCGTTCACGGACGAGGAGATTACTGCAACGTTGGAGATCTGCAGACTGGTGCACGGGAACCCGTTGGCTATCGAACTTGCAGCAGCAAGAGTTCTGGAGCTGGGCTTCGATGGAGTGCTTGCTCAGGCGGAGGGTGGCATCGATGTGCTCTCGGGCGGCAGGCGAACTGCGCATCCGCGTCATCGGAGCATGAGCGCGGCTCTGGAATGGAGCTATGCGATCCTTCGTCCGGCGGATCGGAAGGAGCTGCTTATGCTTAGTCGAGGAAAGACTTCCAGCGACCACGCCGCTATCACGAGATTGATCTTCGCTGGCCTAGTGCGACGGGCCGGAGGCGCGGTCAGCGTCCCGCATCTCGTTCAGCTTTTTCTCCGTGAAAAAGACCGTAACCTCTACGATCGGAACGCGTAACTCCGAAGGCCTGCCTGGGATACCCTGTCGATGGATTAGATACGCCCACGACGTCGCGCTCCTTCACGATGGCCTCGCCTTACTACCAAAAGAAGCCGGCACGTTCCGGGTGACCTGATGGTTCGGATAGGGACGGACCACGTCCTGATCCGACTTGTGGTTTCCAATCACCGTGAACTGGGCGATTCCGCTCAAGCTATGAAGGCGCTCATAAAAATGCGCAGCGAGATTAGCGTTCCGAAGTTACATTTCTTCCGGTGAGATCCCCCGTACCGGGTTTGCTCCGCCAGTCGGTGGGCCAGAGGGCGCATCTAGTATCATGAAACCGAGATGCGGCCGGCCAGCAGATTTGCAACTCGGCTCGGAAGCGACGACTGCCGCTGCTGGGCATAGCCGTGAAGTCCCGACTGTTTCCATCGGCTTTCCACAAAATGAGCTCGAATCCTTCAATGCCTTCAATGCAGTTGCGCCTATCCTCGTTTTCGTGGCCCAGGCTACGCGGCGTCCCGAGGCTGCCCCCCTCGACCTCCAAGGATTCGGCTCGCTCGTCCGCCAACGGAGCCGTGATCGCCCGGCGCCTTGCCGGTAGGACAGGACGTCCGTGAAACAGGCGCCCTCCCGCATGTGGAAGGGCGCCTGTTTTTGTTCTTTCAGATCAGAGCTTCGAGCCGCCGTCGACGCGGAGCGTATCCCCCGTGACCCACTGTGCGTCATCGGACGCCAGGAAAGCGATAGCACCGGCGATGTCTGTCGGCTGGGCAACGCGCTTCATCGCCTGGATGCTTAGCGTGAAGTCCTTGCCGGCGTCGGTTTTCGCGAAGCTCGACATGTCCGTCGCCACGACGCCGGGAGCAACAGCGTTCACTCGGATGCCGCGCTCGCCCAGAGCCGACGCGAAATGCTTGACGAGGGTGTCGATCGCGCCCTTGGTTGCAGCGTAGGCCGAGAGAGTGCCGACCGCCGCACGCGCAGCCAGCGAGGACACGAGCACCACGCTCGAGGCGTCGCTAAGGATCGGAAGGAGCTGCTGCACGAGGAAGAACGGCGCGCGCACGTTCACCGCGAACTGTCTGTCGAAATCCTCGACCCGCGTCTCCTCGATTGAGGCGGCCTTGGAGATACCCGCGTTCGCGACCAGGATGTCGAGCTTCGAGGTCGCCTTCTTTACCTGCTCGGCGAGCTCGTGCGGTCCATTTGCGGCGGAAAGATCAGCCTTGAACTTCTCTGCTTCGCCGCCCTTGCTGCGGATCTCGTTGACGACGGCCTCGGCCTCGTCGACGCCTTGGCTGTAGTGGACGAAGACCTTCGCGCCACCTTCGGCGAGAGCGAGTGCTGCTGCGCGACCGATGCCACGCGACGCGCCCGTAACGAGCGCAGTCTTACCTGAAAACTTAGCCATAGCGATAGTTCCTTTCTATATATGGAGGCAATGCCGGAGTGGCTTCCCTGAACAGAAAGGTATGACTTCGCAGACAGTTAGTGAAAGACTTTGTATGTTTGTAGCCATGCTTCACGAGCATGATCGAAGAGCGTGGCAAGGTTTAGCCCAACAGCCGGCCCCCGTTCACGCCGAGCACTTGGCCAGTGATGAAGCTCGCCTTGTCGGACGCAATGAAGACGCATGCATCCGCCACTTCCCGTGGCGTTCCTGCACGACCAAGCGGAATACCGGCGGTCATCTTCGCGATGCCGTCCGCACCCCCGGTAAGACGGTGAAGCATGTTGGTATCGGTCGGTCCGGGAGCGACCGTGTTGACCCGGATACCGAACGGCGCTCCTTCCAGGGCGGCCGTCTTGGTGAGCGCCTCGACCGCATGCTTGCTCGCCGCATAGACGCCCTGGTTTGGGAACGAGGTCCGGCCCATCGTCGACGAGATGTTGATGATGCTTCCGCGCTTCTGCTCCATCATTGCCTTGAGCTCGTACTTCAGGCTCAGGAGGACGCCGACGACGTTCGTCTCGAATACTGAGGTAATGGACTCCCGCGTCTGCTCGACGATCGGTCCCGGCTTGCCCTCCGTTCCAGCGTTGTTGATGGCGATGTCGATCGAACCGAAACGATGGACGACCATGTCCACCATCTTTCGGACGCCCTCGTCGATGGAAACGTCGGCGAGCACGAACTCGGCCGCCGCGCCCAGCCGGCGAAGCTCGGTTGCAAACTCCTCACCGGCCTCCTGGCGACGGCCGGAGACGGCGACGTTGTAGCCTTCCTGTGCGAAAGCGATGGCGGTTTCGCGGCCGATGCCGGAAAGGGCACCCGTGATGAGAACTGTCTGGGACATAGCAGTTTTCCTGATATTTCGAGGTTGAGGTGAAGGCGGACCGTTGTGTAGGTCCGCCCGTGCTAGTAGGCGCTGCTTCTGCCCGGGCCGGTCGCGAGCGCCAGGGTGATAGTTGCAAAGGCGATGACCCCAAGGACCGCGGCTCCGGCTTCGATCGCGATGGTGAGGCCCGCTGCCGTGGCCAGTAGGCCGAGTACGAAGGCCATGCAGCCCTGAACGAGGTAGGCCGACAGGAGAAGCGCGGATATGGCGCCGCCACGGTGATGGGCGGGGGCATGCGCCGAGATCAGGCCGAGCCCTCCGGAGAACAGCATGCTGTAGGCAATGCCCGCTGTGATCATCGACGACGTGAAGAGGGCCAGCGAATGGGAGAGCGAGGAGAGGACAAGAAACCCGCCGCATAAGATGCAAGCGATCGAGCCCAGCAGGATAGCGAGGCTGGGAGGCAGCTTGCGCCCTGCGACCGAGACGACCGCCGACGTCGAAGAGAACAACGCTATGATGGCGCCGTTCACGAGGGAGTTCGTCGATCCTACCAGTTCGATGGCGATCTGCGCACCCAGGGAAAGCGTGATCGCGCCCAGGGCATACGACAGCGACATCGCAAAGGCTGAAACCGCAAAGACCGGCCGCAGCGACTTCGGCACCGAGACGGGCCGGATTTTCCACGGCCCTTTCTCTTCACTCGGAGTGTGCCTCGGCAGACCGGCCGTGAACGCAAAGATCGTGGACAGAACGGCAAACAAGACCCAGAAGTTTGAACGGGTGGGGTAGGGCGCATATTGGATCAACGCACCGCCCACCAGTGCCGCAGCCACGAGGCCGACCCCCTGACAGGCGGCTATTGCGGCGCTGGCCGAAGACTTTCCGCGCAAGCTGGCGAACTCGACCATGGCGGCGGCGGACGGCGTGGCCGAAAGCCCGACGCCGACCCCCATCAGCGTGCGGCCTCCATAAATCCAGACAACGTTCGGACCGAGTGCAAAGAGCAGCACTCCCGCTATCGAGAAGAGAAGGCCGGAAAGCATCGTGGCCCGCAGTCCGATATAATCCGAGATGTCGCCAGATAGGATCAGCACGAGGACGACCACGACCGGATAGATCGCGAAGATCCCGGTGGTCACCGCGGGACTAAGGTGCCATTCCCTGGCGTAGATTGGGTACGTCATTGCAGGGGCGGCGCTCGTCCAAAGAGTATGGGCGACAACCGCTCCCGAGATGAGGAAGCTCGCGGAGCGTCCGAAAGTGATGTTCATAGCAAAGCTGCCGGTTACAAGAGCGAGATCATTCGCATGAACCCTGTTGGTTGCTAACGCGAAATATGGGCCAGACGGTCGTCCTTATTGCGCAATGCTGACATTCGTAGAACAATTCGAGCATGAAGCCTGCGCGTCGGCGAGAAGGCCTGAGCCTTCGTCTGGACTTCACCTCAGAATGGTACAAGAAGCCGGCCCTCGAACCGGCTTGGCTTCACCAATCGAACGAGGGACGCTAACATGATCGAGATCGTTGCGACTGTTCGCGTCAGACGGCAGAGAATGGGGGTGGTGCTTCGGTATCTCGAGGCGGTCGTGGAACCTGTCCGGCTGGATCCGGACTGCTTGCACTTTGGATTCGTCACCGACGCCTTGAACCCGCCACTGGAACATGGCCCCGAAATAACCATCGTCATTCGTTGGGCCTCGAAACTTTCATTAGAGACGCGCCGGCGAGATGCCCGTATCGCAACATTCCTGTCTGCGCTCGGAGAACACATCGCCGTCGCGACTGTGAACGAACGGCAGCTATCGGACGATCTCGGCGCGGTCGAGTGCAACGCTCTGCTGGAAAACCAGGACCTCGAGGTCGCCTGAGGCCACGCCTTTGGATCAAGAACCTGCAATCCACGCGCGGTTTCTACAGGTATAGGTGCACGCGACCAATAACTGAAGGAACGCCTCAATGATACACGTCGTCGCGACGCTTGCTGCCAACCCCGGAAAACGGGACTTCATTCTCGAAGAATTCAAGAAGATGCGCCCAGCGACGCTGAGGGAAGACGGTTGCATCCAATACGAACCCGTCGTCGACGCCGACGGTGGAGACAAGATTGGGCCGGACAGGTTCTTGGTGATCGAGAAGTGGGAAGCGCCGGAAAAGCTCGACGCCCACATGAAGTCCGCTCATCTCAACGCGTTTCTTGCCACAGTCAAACCGGCCCTGGCGAGAATTACTGTCAACGTGCTGACTGCGGCCTGACGGCCGCTTTTACAACCGCTGCCATGCCAACGGCGTCAATCCGGTGCTCTTTCGGAAGGCTCTCGTGAAATGGGCCTGGTCGCAGAAGCCCAACTTTAAGGCGATCTCCGAAAGAGCCATTTCTCCCTCGACCAGGAGGGCCTTGGCCTTCGCGATCTTGCGCTCGATGAGCCATTGATGCGGAGATTGCCCAGTTGACATCTTGAACGCTCTGGAAAGATGCGCTTGGGATATGTCGAGCTCCTTGGCGACGTCCTGCAGTTTCAGCGGCTGGGCGTCCTCTTGAAGCATAAGTTCCTGGGCCCGACGCAAATGTGTCGGAGCCAGGCCGCCGCGGACATAGCGAGGTTTCGTCTTTTGGGCGTCTACGCGCGATAGCGCCACCAGCAGGGCTGACGTGAGACTCTCCAGATAAAGGGTATCGTTCACCCCTGGCGCGCGAAGTTCTTCAGCAATCAGTTCTGCCAGTGCGAGGCCGTCGTGATCGCCGAACGACAGTCTGGTTTTATTCAGGAACGAGACCGCGTCGCGAACCGGGCGCGTGAACATCGAAGGGTCCACGCTCAAAGTGAGAAGCCGGAGATAGCGCAATTCCTTTGTCGCGATGTCGACCTGCGCCCCTGCCGCAACCACGCTGATCGTACCATGTTCAGCCGCCGTGTGACGGGGAACCGACGCTCTATCCAAGAGCTGTAGAACCCCTCCGACCTCTTCAAGAACGATGACGATGACTGGATGCTCGCTGTCGAGCGATACCCCGTAGCCGCCCTCGGCGACGACGTTGTCGAGCGATGCGGAAACGCCGTCCCATGAGTGCGCGTGCCGCTTCTCGACGGTCGCTCCCTGGTAAGTAGGCCCATTGTGGCGACAAATCTCGCGATACTCGTCAGACGGAGCAGAGAAGACGTAACCAAGGGAGGGCGGCAGGACCATCGCGCGTGGCGAAGTGTTTCTCGTAACGACGTTCATCACACCTATCCTCTCAGGATGGCATGCCGCGAGAGCATCACCAGCGGTGCCGGCGATCGTGCGTGCGACATGGTGTCTATAAGCCGGGGAGAGGTTTAGGTCGTCTCCTATGCGTTGAAAAAGACTTTGTAAGATGGACCGGCATGCCCATCAGGCATGGCGAGCGAAGAATCGCGTCAGCGGCCGACCGCTACGCCTCGTAACCCCAGGCATGAGGTCGAGGAGCGTGTTTTCGCCATCTCAGCGCGGATCTCGTCGAAGTCGTCGGCCATGCGCTGCCACTCGAAAGCGCCGCGAGTGCGGGCCGTGGTCAAGGCGATCGTCGCGACGATTTCGGGTCCCGCCTTGCGGTCACAGCCTGGTAAGGAAGATAGGCGAGGCACGGTTCGCGATGGATTTCTGCGAAAGTCAGCCGATGGTCGCTTTCCGTCGCCGGGGTTTCAAGGAACTCGAACGCCGGTAGAATCACCGAATGTTTGGCTGCGACCAAATGGTTGCGGTTGACGCGGGCGTCGATGTGGACAGCGAGATCAAGTTCCGAGCTATGGGCGTCGACAAGCATTTTGCCGGCAGAGCGCTCCCCCACATGAGAAACAGCCCTTACCAGATGTCGATGGCGTGGCTCCAGAAGCTGAGTATCCCGCGTGTCGACGGTCGGTGGCACCGATCGCCATCTGAAAGCCCTGAGGAAGATCTTGAGCAGGAACGCAATCTCCTTCGAGATCGCGGGACCCGCGAAGACGGAGAGCTGATCAGGGTTTTCGAGAGCGTCGAGTTCGTCCCCGACGACGCGCACCGCCTCAGCCCAGGTGAGAACCTCGAACCGGTCCGTTTCGGCGTTGTAGTTCATGGGAAGAGGTATCTCACCCAAGGCGTCCAAGGCATCATCCGACCAAGTGCGTAGTTGCGTCACTGTTTGGACGGCAAAGAGCTCGGGCCCCGCCCGCCATCTGCGGATACGGTCCTCAATCTCGTATTTGGCCGGGCGCTGCCCGCCGATCGGAAACGACAACGGCATATGATTCATCTACTTTCTCCGGATTGCGTTTCGTTCGCCCCCCGGCGCCGATCGCAATTTAGTTCCCCTCAAGTCTAGGCAAGCGGCCCGAGATCAAGCAGACGCCTTGGCGTGCCCGGTCTGACGAAGGCGGCGATGTCGCTCATCGCTTCGTCGACCCTGCTCGCCAAGGCTTCCGATCGGACGGTGTAAGCTTCGAAGTCCTTGTCGGAGGCGTAGATAGACGTCGCCACGGTATGGGCCATGAAGAAGCCAAAAAGCGGCCTGAGCTGGTGTTCGACGATTAGGGCGTGTCGGTCGCCGCCGCCCGTACCCGCGATAACGATCACCTTGCCACGCAGACTGGCTGGATCGAGCAAGTCGAACAGATGTTTGAAAAGGCCAGGATAGCTGCCTTTGTACGTCGGCGCTCCGACTACGAGAACGTCGGCAGCCAGCATCAGATCGACGGCGAACTGCGCCTGTGCGTCGAGGTCGCCAAAGCTCATCGACGTCCCGAGGGAGGGACCGACGCCCATCATGTCGAACGTCGTCTTTTCAAGACGGAACTGGGTCTCGGCTCTCGTGCAGATGTAGTCGACAAGTGCCAGCGTCTTCGACGGTTTGCTGTGGCTGCCGGCGAGACCGACGATCTTCATAGGCTGGTGTGCGTTCAAAATCGGCATTCCGAGAAATGGGCGGGGTCTTCCCGCGACAACTGAGATGTTCATCGCATCGCCTCCAGGTATCAGCTCGCGCTGAACCGCATTCTGTGTAACGTAGTTAGTCTAACGGGGCCGGGCCTGATTGAAAGAAACTGCGGATTTTGAAGATGGCCGACATCCATTGTGAGACACTGGAAGCACCGACTCACTGGAAGAACACAAATGGCATCGCAACGAGACCAGTCCACCATCACCGCCTACCATGAAGCTGGCCATGCGGTTATGGCAATGGCATGCGGCTTCCATGTCACCGTAATGAGCATCGAGGAAAGCGAGCATGGCCGCGGTCATGTGAGGTGGCAGACCGCCGAAATCCTTACTAAGGAATCCCGCTCGGCCATGGTTCTCGTCTTCAGCGCCGGAATGGCTGCTGATCTGCTGCACTGGGGTAGCGTTAACGGGGGATCGGACGAGATGTCCCTCGGGCATTTTGACTATCGCCTGCAAGCGCAGCCACACCTCATTGAGCTGGGGCGAGAAGGGAGCTTCGACACTTACATGGCAGTCTCGGCCTCCATACTCAAGCGCCCGGAATTGTGGGCCTGGGTCGTGGATTTCGCGGACCTCATGCTGACCGCTGGGACTATCAACGGCGTCGAGGTCTTACGAAGGGCTTTCGAGAGAATTCCGAAAATCGGAAGCCGCGAGCATGCGCAGTTGGAATTAGTCATCGAGAACACACCGATGCTTTTGTCGGGTAGGTAGGGCGCCCAATAGTTCGCCCCCTTTCTTCGAAAAGCGCGGTTGATCTTCAATCGCAAGTGTTCAAGCTCCCGCGCTTGCTCACTTTTGAACAGTTCGAGCTGATTTGCCAATTTCTGATCGATCCACTTTTCTCGCCGAGCCACTTGAAGAGGCCATATGCTACCGTTGTAGCGGTGCCTATCGTGAGGCTGCCTACACCTAGGAGCGCCATCGCAGGCTGTCCCCACTCGACCAGCGCCCATAGGGTGGTTGAGAAATTGTCCATGCTCGAATCCTCAAAAGTCCTAGTACGGGATAGTGCCGTGAGGTCGAGTAAGCAACGATTGCAGTCGTAGTGCTTTCGTTTTCCGAATTTTGATCGCGAAACTTCAAAACCTGCACAAGCTTTCAATAAAACAGTGCCGTCAGGGCCTACATCGTTCATCGAGAATACCTGACGACGCGTTGCGTCATGTCCGGATTCTGCTTCCAGATCGATCAGAAAGGACCGAGGAATGGACATGATCTCGACCACCAAGAACACGCTTGAAGTCGTGGACGCCTATTACCAGGCCGGCGTCGAAAAGCGCCTCACGGACTTCGGTTCGTATCTCCACGATGACTTCGTCACCACTGCACCAAATTACCTCCCGTGGGGCGGCGTCCATCATGGAGGCGCGTTCTTTCGCGAGCAGGTGCTCCCCAACCTGCCGGACGTTCTCGACTTCGGCCGCTTCAGCTACGACGTCTTCTTCGCCAACGGCGAGAACGCCATCGCGCTCGTGAACTTCGGTCTCACCGGTCGGGACGAGATGATTAAGATCTCGGAGCACTGGACAGTCCGGGACGGTAAAGCCATAAACATCTGGGTAGCGTACTTCGAGCCGCAGGCTCTTCTCGACAGCTTGAAGATTCCCCACGGCCTGACCCGCGCCGCCGCCTAAGCCAACCTCATCACGATCGGAACGGAAAACAGCTTGCCTCATGAGGCGGCCACCCCCGATGGGTGGCTTCCTACCAGTTCGAGAAACTCCCTGACACTGCTGGTGAGCATCTTCGGCAACAGTATCGACTTTGTCGACGCCTCTATCGTGAACGTCGCGCTGCCGACCATCCAGTTGGATCTTGCCGGGCCGCTTTCCGCCGTGCAATGGCTCTCGAGCGCCTGCCTGCTCGCTCTTGCCTCCCTCGTTGTTGGCGGTGGAGTGCTGAGCGACCGGTTGGGAACGATAACGAATCCCTAACTCAAGGTGTCAAGGCCACACTCAAACGTACGACATGGCGGAACTGCGAAGTACTCCGACAGAGGGCCGTTTCAATCTTCAAAAGGCTCGATGCAGAAGGCTCGCAATCAAAACGAGCTATATTGTTTTTATGCAATGCAAGCGCGTGTCTCGTGCTGCGCTGACTTCCTTGGATGTCGAGAGGTCGGACTTTTTGCGTACGCCGACCAACCTCCCGACAGGACCACCGACTAGGCCTGCGATGAGGGACGTGCCGCGACCTTTTCGTACCAGGCCCTCACCGCCACCGCGGTCTCCGGGATTGGCATCGAGATTGCGTTCGTCGCAAAATCGATCGTCACGAGTGTTGTAATGTCGGCAATAGAGAAATCAGCGCCGGCGACGTAGGCAGACGTCTTGAGTGACGCTTCGAGGTCGGAATAGAAGTTCGCAACACGCTGCTTGCTGCGAACAATTAGGTCGGGAATCTGAGCGTAGCTGTGCGGGCCGGCGATCGCCCGATCCTTGAGCCCGGCCACGGTGTTTCGGATCGCCTCCATGACTGAAGCGAAGCCCTCCGCCTCGATGCGGCGGTCAGTCATGCCGACCACGGCCCGTTCTTCCGGCGTCGTTCCAAAGAGCGGCTTTTCCGGAGAAACTTCCTCAAGGTAGCGCTGGATGACCGGTACTTCGCCGATCGCGATGCCATTGTCGAGAAGGAGCGTCGGGACGACCTGACGCGGGTTGATCGCCTTATAAGCGTCTGACGCCTGCTCCCGGATCCCGAGATCTACTGGCACAAGTTCGACGTCGAGACCCTTCTCAGCGATTAGGATGCGGACGCGACGTGAATTGGGTGAACCCTTGGAGTGGTAGAGTTTCATTTCATTGTTCCTTTCTGATGCCACGCTGATGCGAAGCAGGTATGACGAGAGGTGACCACAGACGAGCGGGCTGCGGGCCTCTGGAGGGTGTGAGTACAAAAAAGATGATAGCAGCAGCGAAACCACAGATGATTGAAGAAAAATGATAATTTCCCTTTCTCTGCGTTAGGGGGCATCGCTATCTCGACGCCCTGTAAGCATCAACATAGGCAGCCGTGTTTGCGTTGGAAAAGACTTTGTAGGTCGATCGTCCATGCTTTCGGAGTATGGTATCAACCACGCCGGTAGACCCAGCTGGAACGTAGGTGAGTTGAAGCTGGCTTGGCTCAGCCCGCTGATCAACTCGGAACATGATCCTCCATCGGTTGGAAGCGGTTCGGGCGTTCACGTTGACGTGGACGCGCCGCCGCACCAGAGACGGTACCGGCGGTCCTTTCAATGATCGGTAAATCTCTTTACGTCGGCGTTGTCGGTTTCGGGAGCGAACATGTAGGCCTTCACTGCACAGAACTGGGTGCGGCTGATGATGAGACGATTGGCCAGCACGCTTGTCACGCGGCCACGGGCGAAGCTTGATCCACGGCCTTTATCGGACGTGGTCTTGCCGGACGGCGCGACCATCATAGCTTGCGCTCAGTCAGGGGCGGCCCCGTGGGCGGCCGATCTGTCCTAAGTTGCCAAGCAGCGGCGCGGCAACATCGAAGCTCATCGAAAAATTGGAATCTCCAACACGGAGTTTGAATACCTGTCTGCTAATCGGTCGTCATATCGACCAGCCCCGATTCTTAAGATCGCTCGAGTGTACCATTCCAAGGTTGGCGGCTTAGCTTTCGCCGCGATCCACCCCTCCCTCAGGTTGGAGGGATAAGGATCTTCTCCGGGAATGCCTTTTCGATCACGTCCAGGAAAGCACGAGCCTTAGCGCCGATGAGACGGCGCGAGCTCTGGAGCGCCCAGATCTCGACCAATGGGCTGGCATGTGTTCCCCAGTAGGCGGGTCGGCCCACCTCGATGTCGTCAGCGGCTACGAACTTTGCCAGCAAGGCGGCGCCTGCGCTCGCCAGAATGGTATCGCGAAGAATCACAAGCGATGGCAGGCGCACCTTCCCAATGTGAAGATCGCGCCCTTTTCGTCCCTCTATCCGTTGCTCCGCCGATAATAGCGTGCAATCGGCGCGTGTTCCGGCTGCCTTCCTCGGCGACGGCAATGAAATATCGGGGGGCGGCGTAAATCCACGATCATACCTCTCAGGCATGGAGTCCAAGAAACAAAGTCTTTCTCACGGGAGCCTTCAAGTCCTATTTCCTTTTCACCGGCTAGGTTTTCCAGCCGAATTTACTCACGTCCCAAACCACGCGGCTACCAATCCAGACCACTCAGGCATGGCCACTAGAACGCCGCTTCGAAAGGAAATGAATATGAATACGCCCGTAGTCCTGATCACCGGCGCCCTCACAGGCATCGCTCGCGCCACCGCCTTCGCCTTTGCACAGAAGGGAGCTAAGATCGTTGCTTCCGGCCGCCATGACGACGCTGGGGCGGCTCTCGTCGCCGAGTTGCGCACCGTCGGTGCGGAGGCCGAATTCGTTCGCGCCGATGTCCGTCATGAGGACGATGTTCGTGCGCTCGTCGATGCGACCGTCGAGCGCTTCGGCCGGCTCGACATCGCCGTCAATGCCGCCGGCACCGAGGGGCAACCCGGCCCGGCTGTCGAGCAGACCGCGGAAACCTATGCCGCGACTTTCGATACCAATGTCCTCGGCACGATCCTCAGCATGAAGCATGAGTTGCGTGTGATGCAGGCTCAGGGCAGTGGGAGCATCGTCAACATCTCGTCGACCTTCGGTCATGAAGGTGGTGCTGGCGCATCGATTTACTCCGCTAGCAAGCATGCCGTGGAAGGCTTGACCAAGTCGGTCGCGCTGGAAGTCGGGACGCAGGGAATCCGGGTTAACGCGGTTGCGCCGGGGCCGATCCAGACCGGCATGCTTGACCGCTTCACTGGAGGCGGCGAGGACGTCAAGGCGTATCTCGCCAGCCTCAATGCGCAGAAGCGGGTCGGCCAGCCTGACGAGATCGCACGGGCCATCCTCTACGTGTCCTCGGGCGACGCCAGCTTCGTCACCGGTCATATCCTGACCGTCGACGGCGGTAAGTCAGCAGGCTGACCCAGAAAGCCAGGGCCGGGCTGTAGCCCGGCCCGCCATAACCGCACACTCGGCTTCCTAAGCCGGGTAGCGAGTCGAACTCCAGACGACTCAGTAACAACGATTCCCTTTAGATTTGAAGATCGGAGAACGAAATGAGTGCTTATGTTGTAGTCGAACTGACTGTGAAGGACCCCGAGGCAAAGGATCGCTACTCCACCGCAGCGGGTCCCGTTCTGAAGGAATATGGCGGCGAGTTTATCGCTGGCGGCGCTTGGGATGTTTTGACCGGCGAGCCAGCCTTTACGAACGGTGCCATCATTCGTTTCGCTGATCGCGAGACCGCGACGGCTTGGTACAACTCTCCCGGCTATCAGGCGACATTCGGCGACCGCGCGCTCGGCATCGACTGCCGTTTCCGGCTTCTGGGTTGATGCATCTAGAAGCACGGCTGAATTAGGCGTGGTTCCGCAGCGTCTCCGCTTACGCTACGCCCATGTCCGGTCGCCCCTCAGGGAACGCAAGAGCCAAGGATCGGCGAATTTGAGTTCGCCGATCTTTGATTCGATGGCTTTTGGAAGGGGCGACGTGTTGGCTTCTTTGTCGCCGAGTGAGAGGTCGATCGTCGGCGGTACGCCGGCAAGCGGTCTACTGACGACGGTGGAAGGCGACAGATCGAGCGCGTAGAGCGGCATCGGAGCAATTCCGCGGGTCAAGCTCGGTATTGATCAGAGGTGAGATCAATACCGAGCTTGATCCGCTAGGCGTCAGCCACCGCTCTCAACGCTGGCGATTTGTCATGGAGAACACCGACAAATTGCCCGCCCGTTACGTTATCGGGGTGATGGTGCTGCGCTCCGTCAGATGGTACTCCACTGGCATCAACACGATAGGCGGCTCGTCGGTCAGCCGAGTGGAGACGATTCTCGGCGCATTGCGCTCATGCCGGGGGAGGCAAGATCATTCCTGCCCCGCATCAGTCGTCTACAAGATCGGGCGATGAGGGGCTGAGAATGACAATCTCAACATGGCGTAGCTCGTCACACATGATGCGGATGATCGCGGGCAGCCAGTCAAATTCGTAGCCGGTTAGGAAGTCGAGACCCAAAGACGCTTTGGCTGGCACTGCCGCACGTCGCGTCGCCTCGATCGTCGCCTCAACTTGAACGAGCGCTGCGCGCGCATGGTCGAGAAACACCTTGCTGGTGGCGGTTTGGTTTTGGTGCTTCGTCTTGGAGCATACCCCGTGCTCGGCGAGCTCACCGTCTTCCATTCGAACGATATCGGCGGCGGGTCGGGCGTTGCCCTAGAACCGGCCGTGGGCAATCACGTAATTGCCCACGGCGACGATGAGTTGGTTCTCGTCACGCAGCGTGTCCGGGAGCATGCCGATCAGGTTGAACAGTCCCCCGTGTCCGGGCGCGATATGGGCGCTATACCGGATGTAGTGATCCGATCAACAGCGTTCGGAGGCTGCATAGTCGCGCTTGTTAAAGAGCGTGTCGGAGGCTTCGAACATAAGCCTCTTGTTTTCTTCCGGTGTGGTTTTGGACATGGTCAATTCCTTCCGTGTTCGGATTGGGTGATGGTTCAGAGGTTCGCCGGCTGCAGAGCCGGGTAATCGGAATAGCCGTTGGGACCCGATGCATAGACGGTCGTCCAGTCGATCTCGGCGAGCGGCGCGCCGGTCCTCAGACGTTCGACTAGGTCCGGATTGGCGATGAACGGCCGACCGAACGCCACGAGATCGGCGAGGCCTCCGTTTATCAGCCGATTACCGCGCTCGGCATCCATCTGGACGTTCGCGATGAGCGTTCCTTTAAAAATCGGGCGGAAATGACGGAACATTCCATCGCCCATCAGCGGCTCAAGCGGCGTGCCAGTGAAGTCGGTGGTGGCGCCCATCAGAAGGAGATGCGAGAGGCCATAGCCGTTAAGTTCGCGAATGGCGTATTCTGCCATCGGCAGCGTCTCGTCATTTGCGGCAAAGGGGCCCCCTTCGTGCATCGGGCTGATTTTCACTCCCACACGCGACGGCTCGACTTCGTTGAGGACGGCCTCGACAACCTCGAACAGAATGCGAGCACGGTCCTCA
Source organism: Martinezella calliandrae (assembly GCF_030272695.1). GTDB lineage: Bacteria > Pseudomonadota > Alphaproteobacteria > Rhizobiales > Rhizobiaceae > Rhizobium > Rhizobium calliandrae. The sequence goes on along the minus strand of NZ_JARFYN010000017.1, from coordinate 24,417 downwards.
ATCTCGCCACCATAATCGTCGGTCCGCCGATTGGTCGTCTTGTTCAGGAATTGAGCCAACAGATAGAGATAGTTGGCCAGAATCTGCACGCCATCGAAGCCGGCCTCCAGCGCGTTGCGCGCCGCTCGGGCATAGTCGGCGGCGGTCTGCCGGATCTCATCTCGGGTCATTGGACGCGGTGTCACGGTCGGCACGCGCCCGGCAGCGGTGACGGATACTTGCTCCGGATTGACATCAGAGGCCGACAGTGGGAGCGCTCCGCCGCGTAAATTGGGATGAGAGATAGCGCCGGTGTGCCAGAGCTGGGCGACGATACGCCCGCCCGCGGCATGGACGGCGTCGGTGACGCGGCGCCAGCCACGAACCTGATCCGAGGTCCATAAGCCAGGAGTGTCGGCCCAACCGAACCCGTCTGGGCTGATCGCGGTCGCCTCGGTGACAATTAGGTCCGCTTTCGCCCGCTGGGCGTAATGTTCCGCCTGTAGGGCCGTCGGTACATGGTCGTGTGTGCCAGCCCGCATGCGGGTGAGTGGCGCCATGACGATCCGGTTCGGCAAAACGAGATCGCCCATGCGATAATGAGTGAACAGAGGCTGGGTAGTCATCAGAGATTTCCTTTGAAAGCGAGGGGTCAGAGGGTGATCACGATCTTCCCGATCTGCTCGCCGGCTTCCATGAAGCGGTGAGCATCGGCGATCTGGTCGAAGGTGAAGGTGCGCGCGATCGTCGGATGGAAGGCGCCCTGGACTAGGCCTTCGCTGACGAACTGCTTCAGCGATGCGAGTTTTGGGTCATCGCGCGTGAGGGCGGTCAGGGCGAGGCCCCGTATCGCCAGATCGCGCGCGAAGATCTCGAAAGGCGGCACGATCGTCGGCCGTATGTCGAGAGCGCCGTAGACCACGAGGGTGCCACCAGCGGCGGTGGCTTTGGCAAGCGTCGCGAACTCAGGACCGCCGACCGGATCAAAGACTAGTTCCGCGCCCTTGCCCCCAGTGAGGGCTTTGACCTCGGCCACGACGTCTTGCTCGGTGGTTGCGATGACCGCTGAGGCACCGAGGTGGCGAAGATCGTTCGCTTTCGCCGAGGTGCGGGTCAGCGCGATCGGACGCGCACCCAGCCGATGAGCGATCTGGATAGTAGCTAGGCCGACGCCGCTAGAGGCAGCGGGAATGAGCACACTCTGGCCGGCCTTGAGCGCGCCGACAGCCACCAGCCCGCCCCAGGCCGTGCCATAGGCGGTCCAGGTCGCGGCGGCCTCGGTGAAGCCTACATCGTCCGGGATCATCACTAGCGAGCGGGCCGGCGCGATCGCGGCTTCGCCATAGAGCGCATACTGCGCGGCGCCGTAGGCCGGCACGAGGGCAACCCGATCGCCAACCGAAAATCCGGTGACATCCGGACCAAGCGCCTCGATAACGCCGGCCGCTTCGAAGCCAAGACCGGTAGGCAACGGCGGTTTCGCAGGCGACCGACCGGAACGGAGAGTAATCTCTGTGCGGTTGAGGCCGATCGCGCGGATACGAAGGCGGACTTCGCTTCTGCCCGGCTCCCCGACCTCGACATTTTCGATGCGGAGGACGTTGGCATCACCGAAATCGTGGATGCGGACGGAGCGGGTCATAATCGAAAGCCCTCACTTTGATTGTTGGTGAGGGCGAACATCGTCTGTGGCGGTTCTGGCCGGTAGCTTCAAAATTCCGCTAATTTCTATGCATGAAATACATCAATCAGAAGAGGAGCGCCCAGTATTTGCGCCATTGCCGTCCAATCTTGAAGGCATTCAGCCGGGCACGACCGATGGACTGCGTTCGAAGGCAGAGACGAGATGATCGATCGCGGCACGCGCTGCGGCGCGTGTCGCTCGCCCCATCGGGAAATAGGCGTGGACGGGGATGCCGGCCAATGTCCAATCGGGAAGCAGGCGCACCAGCGCCCCACTCTCCAACTCGCGGCGGCAGGCCCAGCCGCTTGTCGAGGTGATGCCGAATCCCGCAACCGCTGCCGCAATGGCCCCTTCATTCTCGTCGGTCAAGAAATGCGGATCGAGCTTTATGGCCGATTCCTGGCCATGTCGTTCGAACCGCCAGGCTGTCGGCACTGCAGCGGCGGTGCCGCCGACAATGCGATGCCGAACGAGATCGTCTGGTGTCTCGGGCGCACCGAATCGGTCAAGATATTCAGGCGAGGCTACGACCACACGCGGAATCGTCGCGATCCGCTTCGCCGTAGCAGTAGCATCGGGAAGCCGACCAAGCCGTATGGCGACATCCACGGCATCCCGGACGAGGTCCTGCCGCCGGTCGCCGAGCTGAAGCTCGATACGCAGATCCGGGTGCCTTTCGGCGAAAGAGGCCAGGCGCGGGATGACATCGCGAATGCCGAAGCTGGTCGGCATGCTCATCCTCAGAAGCCCGCGCAGTTCGCCCCCCTCGCGCACGCTATGCTCCGCCTCGTCTAACGCCGCGAGAATGGGCTCGACCCGCGCGAGGAATTCTCCGCCGGCTTCGGTCGGCACGACGGCCCGCGTGGTACGCGACAACAATCTGACACCGAGCTCGGCCTCCAGATCGGCCACAATCCGCGACGCCTGGGATTGCGACAAGCCGCACTCCCGCGCCGCGGCAGAGAAGCTGCCGAGACGGGCGACGCGCGTATAGAGGCGAAGGGCGAAATTATCCTTGATCAAATTACATCGGCTCCTTTCAGAGCCCGCCAACTGCGGCTCCACGCGATTAATGTATTATATACATAGAAGTTAGCCTAAATCAGCCGCTAGCGGATCTATTTTGTCCCGTCCAAATTGACTGTGCAAAGCAGAACGCCGTGCAGGTGGCCTCTATGACGGCCTCGGCGCGACGACGTTCCGGCCGCCAGTACGGCGCCCAGTGCAACGATCTTCAGGAGAACGGGATGAGCGGTTCTTCCGACTGCGCAGTCACAGCAGATACCTCGACCAGCGGAAGCGCCAAGCATTGCCGTAACCAGGCTGCGCTGGCCAAACCGGACTATGATCGCGGCACACTCTACACGCTGGCGCTTGGCACTTTCGCCGTTGGCACAGAGGGTTTCATGATTGCGGCGATCCTGCCGTCGATCGCGACCTCCTTGGGCACGAGCGTTCAAGCTGCAGGCCAGCTCGTGACGATCTTCGCTCTGACCTACGCCTTGAGTTCACCGATCCTGACCGCGCTGACGGCGGCCTGGCCGAGGCGCCGCCTTCTGATGGTATCGCTCGCCGGGTTTGTCGTTGCCAATCTGATTGCGGCAGCGGCCCCCGGCTATTGGTGGCTGGCGGGCGCTCGCGTCCTGCTTGCATTTGCGGCCGGACTCTATGTGCCGAACGCCAATGCCGTCGCTAGCGCGCTGGCGCCTGCCGCATATCGCGGCCGAGCTCTGGCAATCGTCAATGGCGGCATTACCGTCGCGGTCGCGCTCGGTGTTCCGGCCGGTGCCCTTGTTGGCGCACATTTTGGCTGGAGGGCGACGTTCGTCGGCGTTGCCGGCCTTTCGGCGATTGCTCTCTCGGTGCTCGGCATCAGGCTTCCACGCGAAATCGCAGCCAGCGCGCCCGCTGGGCTGAGGGAACGCCTCTCGGTCGCCGTGATGCCCGGCGTGTTTTCGGCGTTGCTGACAACGACTCTTTGGGCGACCGGCGCCTACGTTGTTTACACCTATGTGTCGCCTTTCCTGGTGTCTGCTGCGGACCTGGCACCCGAACAGGCTGGTCTCGTTCTGACATTGCTCGGCATCTGCGCCATTGGTGGGGTGACGCTCGGTGGCCACGCCAATGATCGGTTTGGCACTCGAAGGGCTCAGGCTGTTGCCCTGCCGATATCGGCATTGACCTTCGCGAGTCTGACAATGGTAGCGCTGATCTGGGCGCCCCACGCACTCCTGGCGATCCTGCCGCTGGTCGCGTTATGGGGTCTGAGCGCCTGGAGCTTCTTCCCGCCACAGCAGGCACGGCTTGTCGGCGTTGCCGGCCTCAGCCATACGCCGGTCGTTCTCTCGCTCAACGCTTCATTCATGTATCTCGGCTTCTCACTCGGCGCAATCTTGGGGTCCGTTGTTATCACGCTGGCTTCGGTAGCCTGGATCGGCGCCGCCGGCGCGGCCTGCATGCTCTGCGCTATAGCCGTGTCGGCCTTCGCTTGGCGGCGCGACCGGACCTGATCCACCAACCCGGCCCACTCTCGCCGACATCGCAATGGCGACGCAGCGTTCGGCTCATTTCTTGATTTGTTCGATTCGCGACAGGAAGAGTGCAAGGGTTGGACGCAGCGGGGAGGCTTTAATCGATTAAAATAAATTCAATCGTTTAAACTTTTTAATGCTGTGATTTACAAAGCATTTCTCGCGTGGCATTCAGCTAATGTCTTTATAAGGGAGGCCTTAATGCAAGAGCGTGATACCGTCCGGACGGAAATACCCGCGCATGTAGTCGATCGTCTGGAAAGCGAGTGGCGGCTGGTACAGGTCGAGCGCTCACCGTTTAAGGCTGTCCCGGAGATCGACCCAGCCGACGAGATCGTCCCCACGCCCGCCGACGAGCGCTGAGCTCATCGATCCTTGCCCCGGCCGTCCTCAGATGGTGCCAGAGCCGTCTTGAAATGCGGGGCAAGCACCCACTTCACGGAACAATTGCCCGATATTCGATCGGAAGGCGTGGCAGCCGCTTCGCTTTGAGGGTTGCTACTCTTACGCGGAAATTGCGAGAGCGAGAAACTCTTCGCCAGATTCGGCTGGATCGCCCAGTTGGCCGAGGACTGCCTGGCTGACGGTGTCGACGATTGCGTATTTCTCGGCTTGGTAGTTCCAATATTCCGAGACGAAGTCTCGGGAAAGCCAGAAGCTGCTTTTGCCCGGAACGCCGACCCAACCGACGCTTCCGAGTTCTGTTGCCTGCTTCAAAAGCCGCTTCAGATGAGCACTTGAAATCATGAATTGGCTCTGGATGACTTTCGGTGAGATTGCGCCGACCAAGACTCTGTCCGAGGTGGAATCGATCTTGCTGATTCGAGAGATGAGATAGTCCATCACCGCGCCGCCGGAGGTCGCCCAGTTGAATAGGGCGAAGGTCACGCCGGGATTCCTCAGGCTTTCGCTGTCCATGATCATCTTGGCGATCACAGGCTGCATTCGCAGCACTGAGCCGGCGCTAGCGGTCGTTCTGGTCATCCTGTTGCCGCCGTCCAGCGTATCGAGGACGAGCAAATGCGTATAGATCCATCGGGCCATGTATTCGTTGGTCGTCTCGGTCGGTTCAAGCAACCTAATGCGGCGGTCGGAACTGCCGGCGATCGGTCGAACGTAACGATAGGCAACCATTTCCTTCAGGAACGCCGCCGCGGTGTTACGGCTCGCGATTTTGTGCCTGACCGCGAAATCGACAAACCGACCCGCATAGAGTCCCGGCACAGGATGATCCGGATAGCCGAGAAACAGGGCATAGCCGGCATGCGCTAGAAGCCATCTTTGCTGTGCGGCGAAAATCGAGGCGATGCGAGGATTCTCATTGTAGATCGCCATCAGTTCATTCGCGCTGTGTAATATAGCGGATAGGAAGTTCTCGTTTCGACTGAGTTCTTTTGCCGTGAAAGCCATTAGCGCCAGCACTCTTTCATTACTTTAGAACGGGCTAAAGCTTAGTCCTAATATTCGATACACCCCGCATAAATACTCTGGTTTTCTTTGCCTTCCAAGATGCGTTGTTAATCTTAAGAAGCAAGCGTAACGCTCCAAACAAGATATCACGTGAGGTACTTGTGCCTGTCGCGATTGCGATCCAAGAGGATGGCGACTGCTTTGGCTAAGGCAGTATGACTTGCCGCCCGGTCTGCCGCTTTCATCGCTGCGAATGCTCCTGGAAGGGCGTCGAGCATTAGTTTGATCGGCATGCTTTTCCTGTCCAGAGTGGTCACGGTGACGGTGGTCGCAGGTCTCGTCTTCATGGCTTCAAGCAGAGCATTGTCGACATTTGTTTCGATGAGGCGGCCCTGCGACAGCGGCTAACCGGCATTGTCGCGGTGTACGCGAAGGTTTGCTGAGGATCGGCGCCCCATCGTCTACCCCGAAGCAGGCGTCGAAAATATCGGGCTGTCGAATCCTGTGCTAGTGTCATGCGGCATCCGCCAAAGCGAGAGCGCCAACAAGGGCAACCCTTGCGGCTATCCCCCATCTTGACTGAGATCTACACTTCTCCAGGTTTAATCCTGACGGCGTCAGCGCGAATCTCATTTGTGGGATTGCATGCACCTTGCTTCCCGGGGGTTCTGCTGCTACTGACCCACGCATAGCTTTTAGAAAGCTAAAATAACCGGTCGCAGCCCACCCGGTCAAAACAAGGGATCCAAACTATGAAGACTATCGTCGTCTGCTCCGGCGGATTGGACTCCGTTTCGCTCGCCCACAAGGTCGCTGCGGAACATCAACTCATCGGACTCATCTCGTTCGATTACGTACAGCGGCATCGCAAGGAATTGGATTTTGCCGCCGCCTGCGCCAAGCGCCTCGGCGTACCGCATCATATCATCGACATCACCGCCATCGGCAGGCACCTGACCGGATCGGCCCTGACCGGCGACGTCGAGGTGCCGGATGGACACTATGCCGAGCAAACGATGAAGGCGACCGTCGTTCCGAACCGCAACGCAATCATGCTTGCGATAGCCTTCGGCCTTGCCGCCGCGCAGAAAGTGGACGCCGTCGCCGTTGCCGTTCATGGCGGCGATCATTTCATCTACCCGGACTGCCGGCCTGGCTTCATCGATGCCTTTCAGCAGATGCAGAACCACGCCCTGGACGGCTACGCCAGCGTTTCGCTCTATGCACCCTATGTCAACATCTCCAAGGCCGACATCGTGACCGACGGCGCGAAAAGCGGCACGCCGTTTAAAGAAACCTGGTCCTGCTACAAGGGCGGCATACATCACTGTGGCCGTTGCGGCACCTGCGTGGAACGGCGCGAGGCCTTCCATCTCGCTGGCGTTGAAGATCCGACGGTATATGACGATCCGGATTTCTGGGTTGCGGCGACGGCAGGCTTTTCGGCCGAGGAGGTGAAGTGATGTTCCGCATCACCAAGCAATTCCACTTCTCGGCCTCACACCAACTGACACACCTTCCTGCCGACCATCAGTGCGCCAGGCTGCATGGGCACAATTATATCGTGGAGGTGGAGCTTTCGGCTGCCGAGCTCGATGCTGACGGTTTTGTCCGCGATTATCACGAGCTCGCGCCGCTGAAGCGCTACATCGACGAGCGTTTCGACCATCGGCACCTGAACGAGGTTCTCGGTCATGACCGCGTGACGTCTGAGTATCTGGCGAAGCACTTCTATGATTGGTGCAAGCAGAGGCTGCCCGAGACTTCGGCGGTGCGTGTCAGCGAGACACCGAAGACCTGGGCGGAATATCGACCATGAGCGAGGCGCGCGAAACCCGGATTCGCGTCAGCGAGATATTCGGGCCGACAATCCAGGGCGAGGGAATATTGATCGGCCTTCCGACGGTGTTCGTGCGGACGGGCGGCTGCGATTACCGCTGCTCCTGGTGCGATACGCTGCATGCGGTCGACAGCGACAATCGCGATCAATGGCAGCAGATGTCGGTAGACGAGATCTGGCAAAAGGTGACCCGCCTTTCCGGAGGCAGACCACTGACGGTATCGCTTTCAGGCGGCAATCCGGCGATCCAGCCGCTCGGTCCGCTGATCGCCCGCGGCCATGATCAAGGCTACAGCTTTGCGTTGGAAACCCAGGCGAGCATCGCGAAAGAGTGGTTCGCCGAACTCGATGTGCTGGTGCTTAGCCCGAAGCCGCCTTCGAGCGGTATGGTAACGGATTGGGATGCATTCGACGACTGTCTCCGTCAGGCGGGCGATAGACCGCAGATCGCACTGAAGATCGTCGTTTTCGATGACCGCGACTATGCCTATGCGCGCGATGCCTCAACCCGCTATCCGCGTCTGTCGATCTATCTGCAGCCTGGCAACCACACGCCGCCTCCGCCCGATCAGGACGACGCGATGATCGATATAGACGGCATCATGGACCGGATGCGGTGGCTCGTGGACAAGGTGACGAATGATGGATGGTTCGAGGCACGGGTACTACCGCAACTGCATGTTCTGCTTTGGGGTAACAAACGCGGTGTTTAGCGTTGGCGTGTCAAATCTCGACAAACGACGGCCGATTTGAGGGCGACCTCCACTGAAACGGAAAACCCGACTCCAATAATACAAACGTGATAGTTGCGAGGAAGAGTTTCCAAAGAAGCGCAAAAATAACTATTTTGGAGTTCAGTTTCAGGCGCAAACATACCAGTCAGTAGCGCTGGCTACATATATTATACTCAGAATGGATGATGGGCCCCAACGGCTATCCTATGGTAACACATAGATAATCTTTGTGGGGGTCTGGATGGTGTATCTGCGTGACGCCGCAATTGCTATGCTGAGCGTCACGCTGTTCGCTCCGCTACCTTCGAAAGCCGACGAGAAGGTCGGCGAGGCGGTCTTGATCAAAACTGAAGTCTCCGGCGCGAGCGGTCCCATGGCGGTCGATGATCCGGTCCATCGGGACGAGCGAATTCGCACATCCATTTCCGGCCTCGGTCAGTTCACCTTTCGAGATGGCACGAAATTGGCTGTCGGAGCCGGCTCCTCGGTGGTCATCGACAAGTTCGTCTTCGACGACTCGGGTTCCGTTAAAAAGCTCACCATTAACGCCGCGAAGGGTACTTTCCGCTGGATGAGCGGAAATTCGAACCACTCGGCCTATCAAATCGTGACGCCGGCCGGAACGATCGGTGTGCGCGGAACAGCGTTTGATTTCTATGTCGGCCCCAACGGCACGACGGCGGTCGTTTTGTTGAACGGCGCCGCTCAATTTTGCGGTGCGGGCGGCTGCAGGAATTTGAGGGCGCAATGCGATTGCGTGGTCGCCAAACGCAATGGCGAGATAAGTGATCCGCGCCGGGTCAATCGCGATATTCTCAAGACGCTCGGCAACCAGCGAGCCCTACCGTTCCTGTCTGGCGATCAAACGCTTTCGGGTAGAATGGCCTTTGCCGGCGGCGGCGATTGTGGCCTATCGACCGCGATGAGAGACCGGCCAAACGGTACATCCCCACACAGCGATCCGGCACATAGTCCTGCGCCGTCGTCGCCCGATACTCCCAGTTCGCCTAGCACGCCGAGCACGCCTCAATCACCGCGCGCCGAGGCGCCGGCCGCGCCGGGTCCGCAGCAAACTCCCAGTACGCCGGATGTTGCGAGCCCGCCGAGCACGCCTGACAGGCCGGATAAGCATGATGATCATGATGATGATCACGATCATCATCATGACCATCACTGGGGCGATCACAGTTGGGGCAACGGCGACAGTAACGGCCAAGGCAATGATCATGGCGACAATGATGGCGGGCATCATCATCGGTAGCCTTAGAGCGCAAGGAAATAGTCTCAGAGATCGCGATGCGTATTATGTGTCGGCATGATCGGCTCTATCGGCGTGCTCGTCGGCGAAGTGCGCGGCTCTGCGCGAGATCTGACCATAGAACTCCTGCAGCAATCCCGCTGCCGCGGCCTGCGCCTTGAGTTTTGCGATGCCGATGAGTTTGCGGGTCCCCGTCTGATGTGTTCGCAAGGCCTCGACAAGCCGCTTGTGCGCTGCGTGAAGCTCAACAAATTCGCCAGATCTTGCCAGACGCGCATCGCCGACCACAGCAAACAGGTTGGTTCGCATGCTCTTGCCTTTCAGCGTCAACGCTCCCGCTTCGAGCAGCGCGCAATCGGACAGCAAGCTTGCCGTGGGTTCGGACACCAGAATGTCGAAAATGATGTCCTTGCAGGTGGATTCGATTCGCGCTGCAATGTTGACGGCATCGCCGACCGCGGAGTAGTTGAAGCGTGTCTCAGCGCCCATATTGCCTACGCAGGCAAGGCCGGTGTGTATGCCGATTCCTATGCTGACCTGTCGTTCATCCCCGAAACCGAACGCATCGCTCTTGTTAAGGCGCGCAAGCGTTTCACGCATGCCTAGGGCTGCACGCACGGCCTTGAAAGCATGGTCGGGCACATCAATGGGAGCGTTCCAAAAGGCCATGATCGAATCCCCGATGAACTTATCGAGCGTGCCGTCATTCGCGATGACATGGTGGCTCAACGCATCGAGCAGCGTGTTGAGAAACGCAACCAAGGCGCTCGGTGTCATCTGCTCACTGATCTGAGTGAAGTTTCTGACATCGACGAACATGACCGTCAATTCGCGCTCATCTCCTCCGAGACGCAGGGCATCACGCGTATGCTCTATGCGATAAAGCAGAGAAGGTGAAAGATAATGGCCGAAAGCCCGTCGTACGTCGCGCCGCTCCCGGTCGGTCACGAGAAAGCGGAAGGCGGTCGCGGCGAAATGCGTGATCGATCCCGCAACGATCGGTGCCAGCGGGTCGAAGAGAAGTCCCGCATAGAGAAAGGCCACCCAGGAGGCGACGAGAGCGAGAAGCGTAATCAGCAGACCGCAAGCGAGCGCGACGGCTGGAGTGACGAAAGTGGTCAGGATCACCAGAAGGCTGCCCAGCACCGCGATGGACAGGATTTCCAGTCCATTTGCCCAATCCGGTCGGGAAAGAAAGCGACCTGAAAGGATTTGCTCGACAACCTGCGCATGGATGGAGACACCCGGCACGTTTTCATCCAGGGCGGTCGTGCGGATATCCTGCAGACCCGCAGCAGATGTCCCGACGAACACGATGCTGCCTTCGATGGCGTTTTTGATATCGGCGGAGACGTCTCCGGCCGTGAGCACCTTGCTTGCGGAAATATATCTTTCCTTGGTGTCGCGGCTCACGTAGAGCCAGAGCTCGCCCGCCGCGGTGACTGGCACCACGAATTCCCCGACCTTGACCCGCGTCATCGTGTTCGGCGCGTCTGGCGCACTGTCCAATATGTAAGTGGAGGCCCCCTGTGCAACGCGCAGCGCCTCGATCGCAAGGTTGGGGTAAAGCTGCTTGCCGTCACTGAGGAAAAGCGGAACCGCGCGTACGACCGCGGATGACGTGCCCGGATTGAGGCTAATATGCCCGATGCCCGCTGCATTTGCCTCCAGCTGCGGCTGCAGCGGAGTTGCGGCCTTGATCGCGGGCGGCGCGCCGAAAGGACTTTCACCCGTGTACGCAAATCCGGCTTTGACGGGCGGCAGATAGTTTCCTTCGTTGGATAGGCCGAAGCCCAGCACCACGGGCCTTCCGGACAGCGATTGCGAAAAAATCTCATCATTATCAGGTAATTGCCCAAGCAACGCGGGATCAACGCCAGTCACGTCACGAATGACATTGCGAGGCGAAAGGCGATCGGGCTCGGCGAAAAGAACATCGAAAGCGATAGCGGCTGCACCCATATCGGAGAGCCTGTCCACAAGGGCGGCAATCCGATTTCTTGGCCATGGCCATTGGCCGAACTCTCGCAGCGACGCTTCGTCAATGTCGACAACCCGCACAGGCTGGCTCTCGAAGGTGCGAGGCACCAGGCGTTGATACTGGTCGAATGTCAATTCACGGGCGAGCTTTAGCAACTGGGGATCGCTTGCCCGCAGAATTGTCAGTGCCGCGACAATCGCCAAGCCGATAATGACGCCGATTTGCTGAGCGCGTGTCACCATTGCGATGTCAGTCCCCTTCGTGCCAAGGTCACTGCGATAAGTAGCATTGCGAAAGAAATACTAGGGTCTATTGGCCTGCCGCCGCGCCAATGAAGAATATGCTGCCTTGTTCCTGTGAATGACGCAATGAGCAAAGCATCGAGAGGTACAGAACAAAGCTTCCACGAGACCATGTCTAGCATGAGTCTCTTAGACGCGCTGGCACAGCCGCCGATCCTGTCGTTTGCAGATCCGGATGAACTTTGAAATAGAAATGATGACTCTTGGACGGGGCAGGGACGCGTGCGTCATATCCGCACGACAATCTGGAACGGCATTCAAAGAAGTCGGCGCGCATTCCCGCGCGCCGATAGTTTTCGCGTTTTGTTCAAAGCGCGGCCATCGGGTGCGGTGATCCGTCGTAAGCGCCCCAAACCGATTGGTCGAAACAGATCACCGAGCCGGTCATGAGACCGGATTCGGGCGACGACAGATAGGCGCAGGCGCGGGCCACCTCTTGCGGGTCGACCAGCCGACCGAAGGGTTGGCTCGCTGCGGCCTTTTCCAGCCAGTCGGCCGGCGCATCGTGATATTGCCTCTGGATCCGGTCTTCGCCTTCTGAGGCCATCCAGCCAATGTTGAGGCCGTTGACGCGAATACGGTTGCGCAGCAGCGCGTAGGCGGTGTTTTTCGTCAGTGTTTCCAGCGCGCCCTTGGAAGCGCAATAGGCGACGATGAAGGGCTGGCCGGCCTTGGCCGACATCGAGCCGATGTTGACGATCGTGCCTTCGATCTTCTCGCGCCGCATGACCTTGACGGTTTCCTGCATCAAGAAGAATGGCGCCCGGACATTGACGGCGAACATGGCGTCGAAAAGCTCGGGACTGGTGTCCAAAATGGTGCCACGATCTGTGATGGCGGCGGCATTGACCAGCGCATCGACGCGACCGAAGGTCTGGTCGCAGACATGCACGACATTGCGTGCCTCTTCGACCTTGCCGAGATCGGCTTTGACATAGACGACCTCGGTGCCTGTTGCGGCCGAAATCTCCTCAGCCTTGGCTTTGCCCTTTACTTCGTTGCGGCCGCAGATGACGATGCCTTTGGCGCCGCGGTCGGCAAAGAGACGAGCAATGGTGGCGCCGAGCCCCTGTGTGCCGCCGGTGACGATCGCGATCTTGCCGTCGAGACGGCTGTGGTCTGTGCTCATGTGGTTTCCTCCCTAAATTGGTCCGGTGTGACCTTGCAAAAGCGCCTCGCGTGGCAAGAGGCTTTGGTGTTGTGTATGACCCGGCGCCTCCGGCGCAGTCAGGTCAGTTTTTTCTCGGCCTGCTTAGCGAGAGCCTCGGTAAAAGCTTCGTCGCTCCAGTTCTCCTGCAGCGCCTCATGCATCAGTTGAGCCTGCGTCTTCGGCGCAAGGCCGCCGAGCGGCGGGTCGCGGTCGAGGTTGGTGGGGAAGGAATAGCCTTCGGCGCAGGCGGCAATGGCGTTCGACACTTCCATATCGGAGAGCTTGCCTTCAGATTTCAGCACCTTCAGCGCCGGAAACAGGCGGGCACACATGCGTTCGCGATTGACCGTCTCCATGGCGCGGCCAAAGGCAGAGGAAACCTGTAGTAGATTTGCCACGCGCTTGATGTCAGCCGAGCGGTTGTTGCCGGCCGCATGGAAAAGTGCGGGATTGAAGAAGACGACATCGCCTTTTTCGAGCGGAAGCTGAACATGGTTGCGATCGAAATAATCGCGAAATTCCTGGCGCTTCAATGCAAGATAGCCTGGCACGTAAGTCTGACTATGCGGCAGGAAAAGCGTCGGTCCGCTTTCGAGCGGCATGTCGCAATGGGCAACCGCGCCCTGCAAGGTCAGAACCGGCGAGAGCCTGTGCACATGGGCCGGATACTGCTCGATCAATTTCGACGACTGGAAACCCAGGTGGTAATCGCGGTGCGCGGATTGTGCTTCACCGCCCGGATTGACGCGGTTTACTTGCGCCGTCATCTGGTAGTTCGGTCCGAGCCAGGCTTCGCTGGCAATCGCGACAATGGCATTGCTGTAATATTCCGCGAAATTTTGGGGATCAGCGAGACAATGCTTTTCCAGCGAATTCCAAATGCGATCATTGGCGCCCGGCTTGGCGAAATGATCCCCGCCGCCGGTGGCCGTGCGGTGCTGCGCCTCGATGATGTCCTCGAAAATCGCGCTGGCGCGGTCGATGACGGAAAGATCCTCGTAGGCATGTTTGAAGACGGCGACACCGGGGCCGTCCCCGATTGCCTCGCAGATTTCGGCGAGCACGGCGCGGCGTCTCTGGGGATCGGCGATATCGGCCAGGACCTTGCGGCTATCGTAGATCAGAACGTTTTTCTCGACGTGATCGGCGGTCGGATAGTTAGAAAGCAAAGTTGTGTTCTCGGCAGCCGCGCGGAATTCGCCGAGGTCGCACGCATTCTCGGTCAACCAGACGCGAACAGCCCGCAATTTCTGAAGATTGTCGGCTTTCATCAGATGTTCCTCCATCCCTGATGAAGGCACTATATGGCAGATGCAGGTGTGTTATAGATCATAAATCCATCAAAAAACCATCAGATCGAACCGCGTGTCACATCCATTTCTCGTCAAGGACATCGCTTTTCAAGCCGGCCTCAGCACCGCCACCGTCGACCGGGTGCTAAATGGACGGGCAGGTGTTCGCCGGCAGACCGCGATGCGGGTGAAGGCGGCGATCGCCGAGCTGGAAAAACAGCAGGCGGGTGTTGCGGCAAGCGGGCGGACGCTGGCGATCGATATCGTCATGGAGACACCGGAGCGTTTTTCCGATGCAGTCCGGGCCGCCTTCGAAGTGGAAGTGACGACCTTTCTGCCGACGGTCTTCCGCTGCCGTTTTCATTTCGCTGAAGTCATGAAGCCCATCGAATTGGCGCAACTGCTCGATCGCATTCGACTGCGAGGCACCCATGGAATTGTCTTGAAGGCTCCCGATGTTCCCGAAGTCGTGGTTGCGGTCGAGCGTGCGACCGAGGCGGGGATCACCGTTGTCACCTTGGTGACGGACCTGCCGAATTCTACCCGTGCGGTTTACGCTGGCGCCGACAATCGTGCCGCCGGCGAGACGGCCGCCTACCTGATCGGCAACTGCTTTGCTGGAGCAGCCGCCAGGGTGCTTGTGACGTTGTCGAGTGGCCGGTTTCGCGGCGAGGAGGAGCGGGAGATCGGCTTTCGCCGCGTTCTCCGCGAGCGCTTTCCTGAGATCGGCGTTACCGAGATCAGCGAAGGTCACGGCGCTGACACGGCCACCGGAATCCTTGCGGCGCGTGCTATAGCGGCGGATGCAGCAATCAATGCTGTCTATTCGATCGGTGGCGGAAACAGGGCCGTGCTTGCCGCTTTCGAGGAGGCCGGCAGGGACATCCGCATTTTTGTCGCGCATGATCTCGATGCCGACAATCGTGCACTGCTTGCCGCGGGTAAGATCGGTTTTGTGCTGCATCACGACCTGCGAACAGACGCTCGTTCGGCATTTCGGGCAATTATGAGCGGGCTGGTGAAAGAGCGTGTCGCGCCGGCGCTGCTGTCGGCAGTGGAAATTATCACGCCCTACAATATGCCTGCGAGGAACTAATTCGTCGCTTAGCGCCGTCCTCCCACTTCATCGATGTGATAGAGAAGGTCGGCCGGATCTTCATAGACGCGGATCGCGCCGGCATCCTTGAGTTCTTCGCGGCCATAGCCGCCGCTCAGCAGCCCGACCCCGAGCGCCTTGCAACGCGTCGCCGCAAGCATGTCCCAAATGGCGTCCCCGACGACAACCGAACTTTCTATCGCAACCCCGAGGGCTTCTGCTGCGGCGATGAAGAGGTCGGGGTCGGGCTTGGCATATTTGACCTTGTCTCGGGTAACGATCGGGAACGCCTCCGGGTCAATTCCCAAGGCGGCAATATTGACCGCTGCCGTTTCCATGCGACCGCTTGTGGCGATCGCGAACGGAATCTTCGCGTCCGAAAGCCATTGAAGGAGTTCGCTTGCGCCGGGCAGAGGTCGTATCTGGGCGCCGAGGCGGCGATAGGCTTCGGCGTGAAGCTGCCGCAAGCGCTCATTCTTCTCGTCAGTTATCTCAATGCCGGTTTCACGGAGCAACTGATTGGTGAACAGTCCGCCGCTCATGCCGATTTTCCTATGGATACGCCATATCGAGAGATCTATGCCCTCGGCATCCAAGGCCTCTTTCCAGGCAAGCACGTGCTGATAGACGCTGTCTACCAACGTGCCGTCGAGGTCGAATAGAAAGGCATGTTCGATGCGCATCGTGCTCTCCATGTTTTGGATCTAGGGGCGGCGCGAAAGGCATCAATGGGGAAGGGATGCGGTAGAGGATTTTTGTGTTCTGCGCCCTCGAGTTTGGCGCCTGCGCTACGCCACGGGCGAGGACCTGGCGTAGCATCGGATCGGCCGCGATTTATCGATAGCCTCAGGAGGCGATGCTCGCCATGTGGTCCAGTTCCTTGACAAAATTATCCGGCAGCATGAGCCCGGCGGCGGCGAGGTTCTCTCGCAGATGACCGACGGACGAGGTGCCGGGGATCAAAAGGATGTTCGGCGCGCGACGCAGCAGCCAGGCAAGCGCCACCTGCATGGGCGTGGCGCCGAGGCGTGCGGCGACATTGGACAGCGTGGACGATTGCAGCGGCGTGAACCCACCGAGCGGAAAGAACGGCACATAGGCGATGCCGTCGCGGGCAAGATCGTCAATCAGGGCATCGTCAGCTCGATGAGCCAGATTGTATTGGTTTTGCACGCAGACGATCTCGGTGATCCCGCGGCCTTCGTTAATCTGCTTGGGCGTGACGTTGCTCAACCCGATGTGACGGACCAGACCTTGCCGCTGGAGATCTGCTAGGACTGTCAGAGGCGCTTCGATCGACCCTTCGGCAGGGCCATGCACGTCGAACATGATCCGAAGGTTGACCACCTCCATTACATCCAGGCCCAGATTACGGAGATTGTCGTGAACTGCCTTCGTCAGCTCTTCGCCGGAAAAGGCCGGGTTCCATGATCCATCCCCGCCGCGCCGCGCGCCGATTTTGGTGACGATAATCAGATCGTCGCGATAGGGGTGGAGCGCCTCGCGGATGATGTGGTTCGTAACATGCGGGCCATAGAAGTCGCTGGTGTCGATGTGGTTTACGCCACTCTCGACCGCCTCGCGCAGCACTGCCAACGCCGCTTGATGATCCCGAGGCGGGCCAAATACACCGGGCCCTGCGAGCTGCATGGCGCCGTAGCCGAGCCGCTTCACTCTGCGCTCGCCGAGATTGAACGTTCCGGACTGATCGATGATGGACATGAACTAACTCCTTCCAAGAGATGACCGCAAGATAGGCGCTGTCGCACTGCATGAAAATCGGATACAACCGGCACAGGTTGTGCGAAGTGGCGAACAATGAAAGTCGATCTCGGTGATCTCAATGCCTTTGTGGCGGTGGCGCATGCTGGCGGCTTTCGCGAGGGAGCGCGCGCAAGCGGCAGCAGTCCCTCCTTTCTCAGTGAAGCGGTTCGTCGCCTCGAAACGCAGCTGGGCGTCAGATTGTTCAACCGGACCACGCGCAGTGTCGTTCCGACCGAGGCGGGCAAAGGCTTGCTGGAGCGGCTCGGCCCGGCGTTGACCGAGGTGGAGCAGGCCCTCGACGTCGTCAACAGGTTTCGAGACAGGCCGGCAGGGACGTTACGCCTCAATGTGCCGGTCAGCGCAGCGCGACTGGTGCTGCCCAGCATCATTCCCCCATTCCTTGCCGAATATCCGGACATCCGGCTTGAGGTCATCACCGAGGAGAGCTTCGTCGACGTGCTGGCTGCCGGTTGCGACGCCGGCATCCGATATGACGAGCGGCTGGAGCAGGATATGATCGCGGTGCCGATCGGGCCGCGCGTCCAGCGCTACGCCGCCGCAGCCTCGCCGGCCTACCTGGATCGTCATGGCCGGCCGCAGCATCCGAGCGAACTGCTCGGCCATGCCTGCCTGCTAGGCCGCTTCGCCAGCGGTGCGATGACGACGCCATGGGAGTTCGAGCGCGGCGGCGAGGTGCTGCGGGTCGATTGCACAGGACCACTAATCGTCCGCCTGGGCGGCGCGACAGATCTTGCCGTCGATGCGGCTATCGCCGGTACAGGGATCGTATACCTCTTCGAGGACTGGCTGCGCCCGCATCTTAACAGCGGAACACTCGAGTCTATCCTCGAACCATGGTGGCTGCGCTTCTCGGGCCCGTTCCTCTATTATCCCGGACGCCGCCTCGTGCCCGCGCCGCTAAGGGCCTTCATCGAATTCGTCAAGAAACCGGCTCAGCGGGCTTGAGGTCTTTAGACGCGCACTATGGCGTCTCAGCTGCGCGGGGTGATGGGAAGTGCAGGCAGCCCGATCGGGTCTCTAGGGCTCAGGACCCATTAAGGGCGAACCAAAGATGGACTGAATTCCAAGCTTCACACTGTATGTGACGGCTAAGGGCGTCCGATCATCATGCTGCTCGGCAAAAGGCAGATGAGCGATCATAAGGGACGAGGCTCATTCCACATTAAATCCGAACCCGGGAATGTCTGGAGCCAAAATGCCGTATCTTTCGGACTTGGCACCGTCGACAGCTGTTCTCCGCCAACAGATCGCAGCCTTTACATCCAAGTCGGCTGATTTCGTCAGAACCGTCTACCGCTCCGACGTGTCCACCCGCGTAACGACCGACATTCCAGGCCGCAGCCTTTCGGCCAAGGGCTGACCACGATCGATGGCTATGCGAATCGGCAGTCTCTGGACGATTTTTGTGAAGTTTCCCGTCGCGTTATCCGGCCGCAATATGCTGAATTCGGAACCGGTTGCGGGCGACAATTCTTCCACTTTGCCTGTCAGCCGCGCCCGATTGAGCGCGTCGACAGTGAACCAGACGGGCTGACCGACGCGAATGTCGTTCGTCTGGGTCTCCTTGAAGTTCGCAACCACCCACAGGTCCGCTGGTACCAAAAACATCAACTGCGATCCGGACGTCACAAATTGCCCGAGACGCACCGAGGCCTCGCTGATTTGGCCATCTCTCGGAGCGGTGATGACCGTATTCGATAGGTTGATACTCGCGACGTTGACCTGCGCGTCGGCCATCCGCAAGGCTGCCTGAAGTCCCTGTTTGGAAACCTCCGTGGATGTCAGTGTCTGCTCCGCGATCGCGATGGCGGCCTCGGCGCGCTTAACGCCCGCTTCGGCGGCGCTTAGGGTCGCCTGTGATTGCTCGGCCTGCGCCTGCGGGGTAACTCCCTGGCGACCAAGTGCTTCCACGCGAGTGGTATCCGCCGCTGCTCGCTGCAGCTCAGCCTGGGCCTGCAGAAGATCCGCTTTGCGCGCAACGATCTCAGCGCGGTTTTGCGCCGTCGTCTGTTCCACGTTGGCGAGGTTTGCGATCGCCTGATCGCGCTGGGCCAGAGCCTGCTCGAGTTGCTGCTTGTAGGTCCTGTCATCGATCCTGACCAGCGTATCGCCGGCATGAACCCTTTGAAAGTCGCGTGCCGGCACATCGATCACATAGCCACTCACCTGCGAAGACAGGACGGTGATCTTACCGCGAATAAAACTGTTGTCGGTCGTCACGATGCTTGATGCGAAGGGCCACAGCCCCCACGCGAAAAGGATGAGGGTGACGCCAATGATCGCCACCACGAGCATTGCGGCAACCGTCAGGGGCTGGGGGGTCAACTTCTTCGGCGGAAAAGCGACGGCTGCTTCCGGCGCCGTCGCCGAACCCTCCGCGCCTCCCGGCCAGTTTGGTGCCTTGCCGCCATCAGGCGACGGATCCAGGCCCACCGGAGCGCCACGCAACGGTTCCATCGACGGCCGCTCTTCGAAAGCATCTGGTTTGCGATCTCTCATCTCGAGTGCACTCCTTCGATTGAGGCCGTGCTGGACCCTGCCGCCACGCGCGCAAGGACAATGGTGCGCGTCATCGTCCAAGCGAGGAAAATGACCGCCAGTAACGTGTTCAAGACAACGACGTCGTTGTACGCGCGAACATTCGACTCGCGCGTGGCTATTTGCGAGAGCGCGGCCACACCGAGCGCGTTTCGAAGCGCAGGATCCGTGACCACGGGTTTGTAGACCTGCGACTGGAGTGCCAGCCGTAATGCGACGGCCGGATCCGTCTTCTGAGTATGGGCAGTTATAAGCGCCGAGTATTCGTGCTCGCGATATTGCTGGAAAGTGGCGAATAGCGCCGGCCCCGCCAATCCGCCGATCCCCTGGGTAATCGAAAAGAGCACGATAAAGGTAACCATATGATCTGCGCCCTCTGCCAGGGCGCGATTGACGCCGAAGAGAAGCAACGGTCCGATAAACATTCCTGCAGCGCAGGAAACAAAGAACTGGCTGACAAAGAGGTCGTGCGGTCGGGTCAGGCTCGTGGCGTGCCGGTCCATCAACCCCCCGATGATGATCAGGACGACCGAAGAGGAGATCAGGGGCAGCGTCGTCTTAGGTCCGAAGAGCAGAGCGGAGACGATGGTGCCTGTCAGCGTTCCGATGAATATCACCGAATAAAGCGGTTGCATTTGATCGGGTCCCATTCCCAAAGTTCGCATCAATCCCGTTGCGGCATAGGTCTGCTCCGACAGAAGCAGCCGAATGCTCAGCGCCCCCAAGGTGAAGCGTATCGTACCGGATGTCCCCAGCCAGCGTGTGCGAACCAGTGGCCGCTCCCTGTGATGCTCGAGATAGAATGCGCACAGAAGAAGGAGCAGAGCAGCTATCAATGCTTGCGCCATCCAAGGCTGGTCCGGCCACCATTGAACACGACCTTGCGCAAGCACGGCGACAATGAGCGCCAAGGCTGGGGAAATCAGCAGAAAACTCAAGGCATCAAGAGGCTCGAAAACCTTTATTCGAATACCGGGTGGCAACTTCAAAACGACGACGGCGGCAAGAGAACAGAGACCGAGGCCGAGCTCAAAAACATAAAGCACATGCCACTCGCCGATATCGAGTAGCGGCACAGACAGGATCCACGCGAGAGGCGTCGCAAGCTGACTAACACCAAGAGCTATACACATGCCCGCTCCAAGCTTGGCTTTGGGGAACGCTTGCATCACATAAAAATTGGCAAGTGCGCTGATGGGCGCCGATGCAAACCCTGTCACTGCGCGGACAAATAAGGTCATCGGATAGTTGTGGGCGGCAAGCTGAAGAACGGTCGCCAAAACATAAGCCATCAACCCAAGCTCGGCGAACCGACGTATCCCGAACTGCTGACGGCACTTGAACAGAATCAGATTGGAAGAAACATTGACCATCACCCAGGCGGCAGGGAGCCACGCGCCTTCGATCGGCGTAAGCCCCAGTTCGCCTTGAATCTGCGGCAGGTTCGCCAACACCATGGCATTGCCGAGGCCGCCGGTTATGCCAACAAGCACACCCACGAACGCATAGGCCAATCTCGCCGTTGGCGAATGGTACGGCGTCGACGGCGAGCCTGGCATTCGCGGCCGCTCGTCGGATGTCCAGTTCGGAATTGGTTCCAGATAGCGTGACATTTTAGGGACAAGCCAACCGAGTATTAAATGCTAATACAAGATGCGAAGAATTACTAGGATGACGGCCAGCACAGGGCGATATGCCGGCGGGCCATGCTTGACGACATAGACGATGCCACTGGCAACCCCGTCGATCATCAACACGCGGCACGGCCGTCTGGCCTTGGCAGAAGTTCAACCTGTGATAGGGAATTTCGTGCATCTGCACGAGTTGCTTCAAGCCTTCGACGGTTCCAAGAATATGTGTGACCCCGCGATAACCAGGTGGCGCATACGGATCGTGCGGATGGCAGGCAAGCCGCACCTTACAGGACTGGGCAACCGGAACGACGCGCGACAGAAAATAATCGATGCGCTCCCAATTCTTCTCCTGGCTGAGAATGCCGGCGATCGAGGGCGGCGGGTCGTGGTCGGCATTTTCCCAGCGAAATGCTTCATTCATCGACTAGCCGCGGCCAATTTCCAATGCGGTGTGGGGAATGCCGATAATATTGAGGTTGTATTTGACGGAGGATATGCCGGCAGCGGCGGCATTCTCGGTGTTGGGCGCCCGGCGATCCGCGAGGCGATGCTGGCGTGACTGAATCCCTTCTGGCCGGCGCCGACCGGGTCTATCTTCGGGAAGACCAGAGATAGAACCGCTCTCGCCCCGGCCCGCGTCACCAAGACGAGACAGGTGCGGCAAATGTGCACCGCAGCAAAAAACTTCAGTCCGTGGGGTTTACAAGCCATCCCTTGAATGGGAACCTTGCAGATGAAAGCTGCTTGATGCGCGCAGGCCCTTTGCCATGCGCGATGGTGCAAATGCCTAAATGGCAGGAAATGCACCGTCAGACAGGCGCTTTTCAACCAAACCAATCCGAGGCCGGAATGCGATTTTCGCATTGTATTCGGCTGTCGATACAGCGCCCTCGCGTGCCGGCGCTGACATGAGCACAATTGGGTTTTGCGATGAGACTTGTTTTAACACGCACTTTTCTTTGTGTTCAGCTATGCACCACGCCGCTTTTTGAGACGGCCGGCGCCAGCGATCTGGTGATCTGGTCACCAGTGAAGCTTGCCCCGCGAACCTATCAGACGACAATCGGCTTTCGACTGCCGATGGCCTGGGAGATGAGCGCCGGTGCCGATCTCGGCCTCGCAGGCGCGGCCGGCGGAAAGATCCTACGCGGTTCCGAGCTTGCCACGCTGTGGGGAAAAGCAGTCGACGATCGCCGCAGTCTTGCGGGCCAATTGCGAAGCGAGGTGGCGCTGAGGATGGATACGCTAAAGGGCGATGGAACATTGTACCTTGGCCGCTCACAAAGCTGGATCTTCTCGAAAGATATCGACATGCAGACGTTGGGTTCGCTGAACCTGAACTATGTGGCGACGCGGGCAGAGCCAGCTTCCGTCACCGCGTCGCAAGGGGTGACCATGATCTTTGCTTCGACCGGGACGTCGATTTCGGCGAGCGGCGCAGTGAAGGACCGCGATGGCGCCTTTTCCAGCACGCTGGGGTTCAACCAGCCGATCGCCCCCAATCTCAATCTAAGCGCTTCGTTCAACGATCCCCTGACGTTGACGCCTACCGGCGACGTCAGGGTGGATTATCGCATCAAATGGTAGCAGATGCGGCACCCGAGACGCGGCTCTCCGTTCGTTCGGAAGGCCGAACTCGCGCGCGCCGACTGGTTTTTGGGCCAGTGTAAGCCCGTAGCCGTTGCTTCAATATTCAGCATTGTTGAATGAGCGCGAGAGACATCCTGCGTCCTGATGGCCGATTCAATGGACGTCGATGCCGTTGGCCTTATCAGGCCTCGAGGATATATGCCAATCCACGGCAATTGCGCTGTTGCTTTACGATGAGCCGGGCTTGATGTGTTGGCGCGGTGCCGCTCCTGCAATGGAGATGATGGTGGACATTGCCTCGGACGCGATGCATCGATCTGGAGTGATAGTCGGCGTTGTCATAGCCGAAGCTGTAGCTGGTTGTGGTCGCAACCGACCAGGCATGGTCGGACCTGCGCATGTCCGACAAGGCATGGTCGGAACCTGCGCATGGTCGGACCTGCTATCGTTGTCAGCGCGCACGATCCGGGCGCACATGCTGTAAGACGTGCCTTCAGTCTTTCGTCGTTCTGGCCAGCGGGCCCGCCCGGCGCTCGGGAGGCGCCGGGCTCGCGTCTTGGGAGGGTGGTTGGAGAGCAGTCAGGCGCTCCAATAGTTGATTATTCGAGTACCCGGATCACTTTCCGTGACTGAGGCTCCACGATAACGCGTTGATGGTTGACCACAGCGTAGGCGTATTTCGGATTTTCCGGAATCTGTCTTATCACCACCCTTTCCGGCAGCGGCCGGCCGACTACGACTTTTTCCCGAACGACAACGGAATCGTCAGGAATTGGCTGCTCTTCTACGTAGGTCACAACTCTCTGCGGCGGCGGATCGATAGCGGTACCGACAATAGCGCCCGCAACACCGCCGATTGCGGCCCCAACCGGACCACCCACGACGGCACCTGTTGCTGCGCCGCCTGCGGCGCCAGTAACGGTCGACGACTGTGCAAAAGCAGAGCCGCTCGCCAATACAAGCGAGATGGCTGCTATACCAAGTACCTTCGCTTTCATCAGATTCTCCTTTGAGTTTCCTATTCGTCCGCGGGTAGCGGCGTCTAAGACAAACAATTGGGAGCCGTGTCAGTTCCGGGTTTGAGGCTTCAGTCGGAGTGTATTGGGACCTTGGTCTCACCTCGTTGGGACTAAGGTCCCACAACGATTAAAGGACCTATTGCAGATTGTATGACGAATGGACCTGGCTGACCGCAGCCTGTTGGGCGGATGATGCCCGTGCCTTAGGATCAGGGAGCCGGATGAGAACGAGAGGAGCCGATTGGCCTTTACCCAGGATCTAAAGAAGATTCGGCGTTTCCTGCAGCACTAAGCCCTAGTGAACGCTTGGCAACTTCGCGGCTGCGGCAAAATCCTCGGCCGCCAATTCGCTGATCGCGATCAACACCTCCTCACGGGAGAAGCCAGAGCCGATCGTTCGTTCGATCAGGTCCTGTAAGTCGGGCTCAATGACGTCGCGGCAATCCTCAAGCCGTTCTTCAGAAACGGTCATGCTATATACAATCGTCCATCCTTCAACCGCTCTCCAGAACCTAAACAAACCAGTGCATAGCTGATTAAAGCTACGCCGCCGCCTTGTTGTCTGGTTCCTGCTTCCCGCGCAAGTCCACGACT